>JBDIWC010000060.1:0-20185 GCA_039794085.1 Gemmatimonadales bacterium | reverse complement strand
CCATCCGATCCTTGAAGGAACTACTGTACGCCGTCATCATTCGGTCACCTCGTCGCCCCCAGCGGTGAGCACCTCACCCCGTCACAGAAGGTGACGGGCGATGCGACAACTATCCTGACACAGGGGGCCTCCCTCCGCCGTCAGGCCGCAGAGCCAGTCCAAGGACACGCCGAGCACACCCGCCATCGTAGCCAGGTCGTCCACCCGGGGGAGGTTCACCCCGCGTTCCCACGCGGAGATCGTCATGGAGTGGGGCACCCCCGCAGCTTGGGCAAGCCCTGCTTGGCTGAGGCCCCGGGCCCGGCGGGCCTGTGCGAGACGACGAGGAAGGGTGGCGACCATGTAAATGAATGTAATTATATCGGTCGGGAAGATCAATCCCAGCACTCCGCACGGTGGCCCGAGTGCTCTGTGGAGGACATCCAGAAGGCCAAGGCCCAAATCTCGGGGAATAGGTATGACATTAGCGCGGCACGGTTTGTCTCCTAATCGGAATAGCGCAACGCGCCATACGGACCGCCCTAGGAGTCTAGGAACTAGCTATTGCCGCAAGCTTGTACAGAATGGCAAGGACAATCCCCGCATTGTCCGGTGTGCAGTGCTCCGGTTTGGCCAACCCGTGCGCAAACGAATGGCGCAGCGTTAGTCCGGTCTGCGACAACATCGTTCTCTCGATATGTTGCGTGAACTCGTCTCCTAGGTAGGCGCGTACCGTGATGCCGTTTGGTAGACAGCCCCTCAGCATGGCACCCACCGATTCGTCGTCGGTCCGGCTCGTACCATCACCTACGTCCCGCTTGAACTCGGTCGCGGGAAGGCCGCGTGACCGGAGATGCTGCCTCAGCACATCCTCCACACGAGGTACGAGGATATGGCATGCAGAAATAAAGTCCTTGGCAATCATCCGCTCACACCCATGACGGATCAGTCCTATTGTGCCATCATCAAGCGCGAGCGGGGTGAGGGGAGTAATAAGGTGCTCGGTCGTCAGCCCGATGCGGGAAGCGGCACTGACAATTGTCGTGGTCATCGCTTGGCCAGCGAGGGCCGCGAGAAAAAGTGCGTTGCGCTCACCCTCAAGTTGTAGATTCTTCTCCTCACCAGGTGACTCGCCTACAACCTTCCCACCCCCCACCACTGTTGCGGGGAAAAGCAAGTACAGCGGGGGGGTCTCACCCTTAGCCGCTGCTTCTCGCAACCCTGTCGTTGGCACTGGTATCGCAACTTCGGCTATGAGATCTGACATTGTCTCTTCGGGGGTGGCCCGCAATCGCTCGACATATTCGCGAGGGAATTCCATCGACACCGACACCTCCTTGAACTCACCTGCTCGGATCGCGTGTTCTATTGCGGCTCTTTCTTCGCGCATCAAGTCGTCAACCTGAGCTGCCGTGAAATACTGCCGATGCTCCTCCGCCAGACGTAGCGCCTCGCGAACGAAATGCTGAGTAAGCATCCCATTGCCGGTCGTCTTGTGCAGGTCGGCGCGGCGCATAAGTGCAGCGAACTGTTCCCTCACCTTGTCCTTATGAGCATCGGTCTCCCCCCAGTGTGTTCGGAGCTCATAACGCACGTCGGCAACAAGGAGCGCGAAATGGTCCGCCAGGGGGGATGCTTCATAGTAGGCCGCTGCGGCCTCCAGTAACGCAAAGGCTTGATGGCGCAAGGGCGGAGGAGAAGCCGTCGCGGGCAGACTAGTGAGCGTTCGAAGAAAGGGAGCCACCCAGCGATGATACCAGAAGTCCGATTCATCCGACTCGTCTCCTGGAAAGTCACGGACGTCGTGCGCGAGCTGCAACACCCATCCTGCCCATTCAGTGGGTTCCATGTCGCGCAGAACACCGGGGCGTGACGTAATCGCTCCGATAGCTTTCAGGGCACGCTCAACGCACATGGCCGCGTGCCCTGTGGGGTTAGTGGCAGCTGCCATTCGACATTCGTCAGCATACTGCCGCCACGAAAGGAGCATCTCTCGCATTCGGTCAACCCACGCTCTCCCCGTTGGAGGCATCCTGTCGAGGACGAAGCCGAGATAATGAAGCTTGAGCGCAATATCTCGTGTCTCAACTGCCCGCGTGTCAGCGAAACGTACCGTTTCCGGCGTGAGGCCGAACTTTACGGCGAATACTTCATACGAGTCACCCATATAGCAGCCACCATTACTCGCCACCGGACTAAAGCGCAACAGGGCTACTTCCCACCACAAATGATCAATGGCCTCCGTGTCTTCGGAGTCCTTCATACGCTCGATCGCCCTCAGCGCCATATCGCGCTTGGCGAAATAGCAGTCTATGTCGACAGGCATCACTGCGGAGTCATCATAGGCAGCTCCGAGAAGCGCAGGAATCCTAGTCACCCGATCAGTCTCAACAGATTGACCCGGCCGACGCCTAGTTCGAGCATTGCGCTCGAGGGACCCGAGTCTCGGTCCTTGGGTTGTGATAGAAATGACAGTGCCATACCTGACCCTTGCCGTGTCCACGCCGAAGCGAAGGTTGTTGGTCGAGAACCCAGATGAACTGTCTACGGACTGCCCACCGCTCACGCACACTTCCCGGCTACATCAACCCCCCGGGATGGCCCCTCACCCGCACGACCCCGGCGTCCATCCGATAATCCGAATGGAATCCAGTTGCGTCGCTGCCAGAGTCGTCGCACCGAACTTGGCGAGTCCTTCTTGGCGGGCCAAGAGAGGCTCGGGCATGTCCCGGGGGGAGCGGAACGTATGTACTCCCCCGGGCCCGTGGAACCCTCTCCCCTCAATGGCTGTGGCGCACGTCGGGCCATCATTCCAGATCCGGGCCGTAATGACCCACGTCGTATCCCCGGCTTGCGCGGCGACCTCCCACCCCAGGGCGCACAACTGACCGCCGGAACACCGTGGCGCGGGGGCCGGAGGAGGCGGCGGAGGTGGTGGCGGAGGAGGCGGGGGCGGAGATAAAGCCAGAGTAGTGGACGACGAGCACGCCGGGGCGGCTAGGGCGCCGAGAAGGAGGACCCGTGCGAGAAGCCGTCTAGCCATTGGAACCCCTCGGGGTTGGAGTCAGTTCCGGAGTGTATGCCTCAAAGAGGGTCCATGCAAGGATCTACCCCAGCAGTTCCCGCTCGTTCCCGGTCGGGGTACGAGCATGGGCAACCATGGACGGACCACCAAGTCGTGGCTACCTTCTGGGAGCGATCGGATTACTTCACCAATCTCCACCGCGGTCAAGTAGGGCAAATAGTTCCACCAGGGGGTGGTGCAGGGCCCTCACCCTAGCCCGAACATCCCTCGACTCAAAAGGACCTCTCATGGTGGTTGAAGTGGCTGTCTTGGCGGATTATGCGAACGTCGCCGACGGCGGGAAGCTCAATATCATGGGCGTCTTCGATCGGATCACCTCACCCACGCTACCAGCCGGGGTTCCGACCATGGTGGTCGCACTCCGGCTCCGGCTGGAGTTCCAGGATGGCAGTAAGTCGCACGCGATACGTGTCTATCTCAGGGACGAGGACGGGCATCATCTCATCGAAGGACAGGGTGAAGTCAAATCGGACCAGATTCCTGCCGGACAAAGTCGTACGTTCAGCTTGGCGCTCCCATTTCCCAACCTGCAGTTTCCACGATACGGGGAGTACTCCTTCGTCCTGAGTTGGAATGGAGAGGAAGCGGCACGGATCCCGTTCACCGTTGTCCAAGGAGAGACTCTACCTCCTGCCCAGCCACCCACCCAGTGATTCCAGACGAGCAGAAGGGAGAGCGCCTCCTCAAGGAAATGAAGGAAGATCCGAAGGGATGGGGTTACATCGATGTTGGCGCCCTTCTTGCGGCATATGGTTTTAGGTTTCAGGAGTTGGGATCCTCCCGTGGGGTGAGGATTGTCTCATGGTTTTGGCCAGGCCGAAAGGACACACATTATTTGATCGTGTACTCGTCAGAGAACCTTCCGCCGTCTACTATTCAAATGGCCATCCGCCTCGTCGAGAACGTCAGGAGTGAGAGAACATGAACCGCCGCAATGAAATCCCGAGCGACTTGCCGACACCTGTCGTTCGCAAAGAGACCGGAACCCAAGGGGTCGATCTCTTTGCAGCTTGGTACCCCGGGCATGAGGGGTGTATCGCCCAAGGGGGAACTAAGGATGAGGCCTTGGAGGACCTCAAAATCCTCTTCGAGCGGTGGCAGTCCCTACTCCGGGAGGAAAGGGCAGCCTCAGTTTCGAAGATAATCCGGCTGGAGTCATGGCAGGTGGTGGCCACCCCCCACCTTTCTGCGCTCAAGGGAGCAACTGATTCTGCACCGAAGGGGATAACCGCGTAGACTGCGCCCGCTACAATATTTGACCCCGGAGGGAAGTCCCTCCGGAACTCCGCTGCCTACACCAAGTGGCGCCCCACGACCTCCCCGAGGGCTCCATGCTGGCCCCGGCGGCGAGGGGCCATGAGGGTGCCTTTGACGAGGACTGACGAGGAATCCCGGAGCGGCCGACGTCAGGGCTTGGCGATGTGGGCTGTCCTACTCGCCAGCCCTCTGGGTGCGGGATTCGATCCGGATGCCGCGAGCGAGCGGTTGGGGATTGGGGTATTGGGCCTTGGGTGCTGGGTACTGGGAACTGCGGGGCTGGGCCCAACACCCGATACCCAGAACCCAGAACCCGGAGGGTTGGGTGCTGGGACTGCGGGGGGATCGCCCAGCCCGGCGTCCCGACACAGAAAAGGCGAGCCAATTGGCTCGCCTTTTCCAGTCGGGACGGCGGGATTCGAACCCGCGACCCCCTGAACCCCATTCAGGTGCGCTACCGGGCTGCGCTACGTCCCGAGAACTGGTGTTCTCTCCGGCCTTTGGGACAGGACCTAGAACCTAGGACATAGGACCTAGGTCTTAACGAGTCGAGGTCCTGCTGTGCTCTTGTCCTAAGTCCTATATCCTATGTCCTATGTCCTCCTCGTCCTATGTCCTCCTCCGCCCTGCCCCCCAAACCACCCCCACCCCATCCACGTGCGCACGGCCAGCCGGAGCGAAGCGACGGCGGCCGCGATGGGCGGCGCGAACCAACGGTGAGCGCCGGACATCCACGTCCCGAGCACTAGTGTTCTCTCCGGCCTTTGGGACAGGACCTAGAACCTAGGACATAGGACCTAGGTCTTAACGAATCGAGGTCCTGCTGTGCTCTTGTCCTAAGTCCTACGTCCTATGTCCTCCTCGTCCTACGTCCTCCCTCGCATCCCCACAGTCAGCCGGAAAGATACCCTGCCCCGCCCCCGGGCGAAAGCCACCCACCTCTACATCATCTCCCCGCCCACCAGGTATCCCACCGTCATCACCACCACGAGTATGGCGCCGAGCAGTTTCGGGGGCGCCGGAAGGGGCACGTCGAACCGGCGGCACAGGGCCCCCACCAGGAAGGCGAGGAGGTATCCCATCGCCTGGGCCAGCATCAGTCCTCCCCCCGGCCGGCACCGGCCCGGCGACGATTCATCCACGCCCCCATCGCCAGGTACCCCACGGTCATCGACAGCACCAGAAACGCGCCTGCGATGGCCTGGGGTGCGGGGGAGGGGATGCCCAGCCACCGGCTCCCGACCCCGATCCCGAACCCGACTCCGAGTCCGATGATCATTTTGATCATATGCTCTCCTGGAGGGGAACCCACCCCCACGGCGGGGGCTCATGCATCCGTTCCGGACACCTCTCCTCCCCGATCGTGAAGATGAGGGACCCCGTTTCTGATGGACTGCTGGCGCCCGTACCCTCCATCGGAGTCGAGCTCCCAGCCTGCGGGTTCGGTGAGCCCGCCCGTCAGAATCCGGTCGAGCCGATCCATCAGAATGGGATCCCGAACGGGAACGGCCACCTCGACCCTCCGGCGAAGATTGCGCCGCCGCCAGTCGGCCGACCCGATGAAGTATTCGTCTCCCTCCCCACCATTCGCAAAGTGGTAGATCCGGGCGTGTTCGAGGAAGCGTCCCAGGACGCTCCGCACCCGGATCTGCTCCGACAGCCCCGCGAGTCCCGGGCGCAGGGTGCAGAGCCCGCGCACCAGCAGCTCGATCCGGACCCCGGCTCCCGAGGCCCGATAGAGTGCTTCGATGATCTCGGGCTCGTCGAGCCCGTTGAGCTGCGCCCGGATCCGCGCCGGCCGGCCCGCCCGCGCGTGGGCCTCCTCCCGCGCAATCAGACCGCAGAACCCCTCCAGCATGGTGGCTGGAGCCACCAGCAGGCGGCGGAACACTCCCCGCGGACTCGCCGAGGTTCCGGTCAACTGATTGAACAGATCGGTCAGGTCGGCGGTGATGGCGGGATCGGCGGTGAGCAGGCCGAGGTCGGTGTAGAACCGGGCGGTGGAGGCGTTGTAGTTCCCGGTCCCGATGTGAGCGTACTGGTGGACCCGATCGTCTTCCCGTCGCACCACGAGGGTCACCTTCGCATGATTCTTGAGCCCCACCACACCATAGATGACCTGCACCCCCGCCCCCTCCATCCGTTCCACGGCGGCGATGTTCCGGCGCTCATCGAAGCGGGCCTTCAGTTCCACGAACACGGCGACATCCTTGCCCGACTCGGCGGCGCGGCAGAGGGCATCCACGACCGGGGACACGTCGCCCGCGCGATAGAGCGTCATCTTGATGGTGGTCACGCGGGGATCGGCGGCCGCCTCCTCCAGGAAGCGCTGGGTCGAGGTGCGGAAGGCGTCATACGGATGGTGGACGAGCTGGTCCCCGGCCCGGATGGTCTCCCACAGGGAGGCCTCCATTGGCAGGGCATCCCGCGGGATGAACGGCGGGAAGGTGAGGCGCTGCCCCCGAGCCTCGGCGCCGAGTTTCGTTTCGGCCAGCGCGGCCAAGGTGGGCAGAGTGCTCAGATCCATTACCCCGGGGATGTCGTAGACATCCATTTCCCCGAGAGGGGTGGGATCCTCCCGTTGCTCAAATCGGAGTTCGCGCAGGAGGAGGCTCCGGAGCGTCCGCGGCATTCCCTGCTCCACCTCCACCCGCACCGGCGGGTTGAGACTCCGCCGGGCCACCTCCTCCTCGATGGCTTGAAGGAAGTCACCGGCCTCCTCCTCCTCCACGTCGAGATCCGCGCTCCGGGTGACCCGGAAGAGCCAGGCCTGCTCCACGACCCGGTCGGGGTACAGGGCCGCCAGGTCGGACCGCACCACCTCCTCCAGCCGGATGTACTGCCCGGGGGGGCCGACCGGGAGGAATCGGGCCAAGTGCGGTGGAAGACGCAGATAGGCAAAATGAAAGGGCCCACTGCGGTCGTCCCGCAGCATGAGGGCGAACGACAGCACCCGATCCGGCATGACAGGGAAAGGATGCCCCGGACTCAAGGTCAGGGTGCGCGGTGTGAGGTCCGGAAGCAGCTCGGAGCGAAAGTGGTCCCGCAGCCGCTCCCGGGCCTCGTCGGCCAGTTCCCCCCAGCGCCGGAGGTGCACCCCCCGGGTGCGGAGCCCGTGTAGGCACTCGTCGAGACACCGTTGCTGCCGCTGGACGATGTCGGGGACCCGGGCGGCGACGGCATCGAGCTCCTGCTCGGCGGTCATCCCGTCCGGACTGCGCCGTTCGGGGGCCAGCATGGTCCGTTCCTTCAGGGCGCCGACCCGCACGGCGAAGAACTCGTCCAGGTTGCTGGAGACAATGGCGAGATAGCGGAGTCGCTCGAGCAGGGGAACCTGACGATCCTCCGACAGTTCAAGCACCCGGAGGTTGAAGGCGATCTGGCTCAGCTCGGCGTTGAGGAAATGCTCCGGGGGATATCCGGCATGTTCCTGGAGCGCATCGCGATCCGCGTCGCGGGCCAGGTCCTCCCCCATGACCGGACGGGTTCCCGTCACCGGAGCCCCGCGCTCTCCCTCCGTGCGCCACGAGGAGGCCCGGAGCGCCACGGCGGCCGACTGGGGGCTCGACCGAGCCAGCACCGCGAGAGCGGCCAGGGTTTCCGGATCGCGCAGGCCCGGTTCCCCGACCCGGCCGAGGATCTCGGCGAGGGGAAGCCAGCGGATAGGCTCCGATCCCTCTCCCTCCCCATCGGTCCGGATCCGCCGGGCCGACCACACTTCCACGGCGGGCCGGACGCTGCTCCCGGGTGCCACGCCGTGAAGCGCGAGGTCTCCCACGGCGCTGCCGAAGGTACGGCGCAGGAGATACCGCACCGCATCCTCCCCGCTTCCGCGGGCCACGGGAAGCCGAAGGGCGCGACCCACCTCGAGCATCGCCAGCCGGTCCTCATCCTCGGCGAGCAGGGCCACCGACCGCCCGCTGCCGAGCGCGCGGGCCAGGGCCTCCCCCTCCACGGCGTGCAACAGGGCGGCGGCGCGTTCATGCTTGGGATAGGGCGTGGGGCGAAGACCGTGACGGGCATCGAGGGCGCGCGCGATGCGCTCCAGGGAAGGGCCGCCCGCGTGGACCCGCCTCACCCCGAGTTCCTGGAACTCCCGCGCGAGGCCCCCGGAGCGGACGATGCAGTGGTCGTAGAGAAAGAGGAGACGATCCCTCGGCCGGAACCATCCGGACCGGGCCGGGCGGATCCAGCGTTCCGTCTCGACCTGCAGCCAGGGACGCAGGTCCGTCGGATCGACCAGGGCGTGCAGGCGGCGGGCCGGTTCGGAGTCGCCGAGCACCGCTTCCCGGGGGTCGAGGGCCTCGACCTCGGCCTCCCAGCGCCCCTCGTCGTCGGCGTCCGACATGCCGGGCATCAGGAGACCCAGGAAGCGGCGGTCGTTGGCCCCGATCCGCAGGCGACACGCCACCTTGCGGTTTCGGAGCGCACAGTCGGGCGTGTCGAGGTAGACATCCCGGTGGAAGCTGTGGGAGAGGGCCCCCGCCCTCAACCCAAGCGGGAGAGGAGATTCCCGAAGCGACGCCAGGGCCTCGAGCCCGTCCACCTCGCACCGAAACTGGGTTCCCGGCATTCGGATCTCAGAACCCGAATCCCGACCCCGCATAGAACCGGGTGCCTTCCCGGCTCCGCCCCAGGGACATGCTCACGGTCATGCGGCGCTTCAGGATCCCGAACCAGACGCCCCCCCCCGCGGACGGGTGCCACCGGTCCGACTCCTCTCCGTCAAGCCAGACCCGGCCCACGTCCCCGAACCCGAAGACGCCCAGTTCCCCCGGGACCACCAGCGTGGCGTCGGTGACCTTGAGGCGGACCTCCCCGTTGGCCCAGACGGCGGCATCCCCCGCGAACCGTCCGGGACGAAACCCGCGGGAGGTGAACCCGCCGAGCGTAGCCGCTTCAAAGAACGGATAGTCACCCCAGACCCGGCGTCCTCCCAGGCGCAGCGCCAGGGTCGGAGCATTGGGGCCGAGGGGAGACCAGTACCCCGCCGTTTCCCCTTCCACACTCCCGAAGGTGCCTCCATCCGCGGCGATGATCACCGGAAACACCGAGCCCGCGGCCCGGAACATCACCCCCTCGGTGGCGGCCACGGCTCGATCCCGTCCATCGAGCAGCACCGTCGCGAAGGCCCCCACCTGCCCGATGTGCTCGGCGCCGAAGGGTCGGTCGATCGCGATGAACCGGTCTGCGTTATCCCCATCGAGTTCGGTCACCGAATACTTGATCATCGGGCCGATCTCGAAGGTGCTCCGGGCGTCGAAATCCACCCCCACGTGGGGAGCGAAGGAGAGGATGTGCATGGAGACCCGGTTGAACTCGTCGGTCGGGCCCCGCACCGAGTTATTCCCGTCGCCATACCACCGCAACACCTCGATCCCCGAACCCCGGGCGCGAAATCCGAACCGCACCCCGCTGTTCTCCCGCCACCAGTCCCCCTCCAGCTCTCCGTTGATCGTGGACCGGCTCGTGGCCCAGGAGAGCGTGAGGGCGAGGCGGCTCGCCTGGGGACGCTTGCGGAACCCGAACCAGGTCTTGGACGGCTTGACGCTCAGCAGCAATCCGATGTCCGGGGCGAACCCCACCAGGGGGTAGACGTCCAGGTCGCTCCCCCAGTCACGGGGAGGGAGCACTCCAGGCACCGAGTCGGCCTCCGTCACATACGGCTTGTCGTTGATCGATGCCCCCACGGCGTGGTTGGTCCCCCGGTCATCATAGATCCTTACCCGGCCGTCACTCGCCTCGTTGCGGAACCGATCATCGCTTCCCCCGCCCAGGAACCGGACGGTCGGCCCGCCCCCGCTTCCCCGGACGATGCCGAGGTCGTCGTCCCCGCGCAGCCAGATCCGCAAGTCCTTCGTTTCCTCGTTCAGAAAGGTGCGATCGAAATACGGTGCCGTCACGTCATCCGCCCAGAGTTGAGCCCGCGTTCCTCCCTCGCCCATTCGGGTCACCACCGCGCTGTCCTTGCGATCGCTCGCCTGGAGGTCGACCTCCCGGGCCAGCAGCCGGTAGTAGGTGCGGGCCTCCGTCACCAGATCGTCCCGGCGCTGGCGCAACGCGTGGAGCATCCGATCCCGTTGCCGGGAAAGGTACGGGGGCGGGAGGACGTTCACCGCCCGCTCGACTGCCGCGTCCGTGAGGAGCCGTTGCAGGTCGGTCGCCTCTTCCTGCCATGTTTCCCAGGTGAGGTTGGGGAGGATCCACCGGTCGAGATCCCGGCCGTTCCAGGTCTGTCCCGTGATGTCCGCATATCCGGCCCCGAAGTTGACGAACTGGGGGAAGGACTGGCGGCCGATCAGGAGGAGAAATCCGTCAAACTTGGCGAAGGCCTGGTCCCGGTCCCGCGGGATCGGAACCCAGCGGCGGAGCCCGTCGCTGTCGATCAAGGCCCACCGCCACTGGTCACGGTGGCGATCCCAGTCTCCCAGAAAAAGGTCCATGAGACGGGCCCGCAGAAAGGCCCGGGCGTCGGGGCGGACGAACGGGTTCTTCCCGATCTCCTCCAGGAACTTCTCCGACCCCACGACTTCGATGGCCCCCGCGAAGCTGGCCTCCGGATTCTCCTCTTCGTTGGGCCGGAGTTCGAGCATGCCCAGCATGCCCGCGAACTCGGCGCGGAACTCCCCGAGCCGGGGATCGTCGGGCATCACGGCCAGCAGGGGCTTTGCGTGCAACACACCCACCGCCTCCAGGAGTTCGGCCACGACCATGGCACCGACCGGATGCGCCGAACTGGTCTGGTCCCGGATGATCTTCTCGGCGACCGACCCCTGCAGGTCCTCCGGCAGCACGGAGCTCGGATCCTTGTCCACCGACCGGAACGAGTATTCCCGGCCATCGGCGGCCCGGAAACGGAGGGACACGGTCTGCTGTCCCCCTCCCTTCTTGATCGGGGTGAGGCCTCCCTCATGCCGCCCGAGATCGAGCACGGGCACCCGGATCGGCGTGGTCCAGAGATCCCGGTATCCCACCCCGAAGACGAAGCGATGCAGAGCACCGGCGCCGTACTGCTCCCCCGGCACCACGGTCACCGAATCCTGCGCCTCCGCCGACGACGATCCCAGCAACGCCCCTGCCAGACAGGCACCGGAAACCCACCACGCGCGACATGCCATGCGACATCCTTTCATCCTGATTCCGTTACTCATGCTCGAGCCATTCGGCAAAGGCCTCACGTCCGTTTCCCTCTTTGTCCACGGCGACTACCGCCAGCCGCACCCGCCCATCGGGCAGCACGTCCAGCCGCATGTATCCGCTCCGGTCACTGGCATACACCGTGGAGTCGCTCCACTGGGCAAAACCTCCATGGCCGAAGTACCCCGACCCGCTCACCAGAAGGTGCCGCGCCACCGTTCCCCGGATCACCTGGAGATTGTGCTCATGCCCGGCGGCCCAGACCAGCGGGGGGTGCTCCGCCACGGCGGCGGCGAGCACCTCCCGCATGTGGCGGTTTCCCGACCCCGGGATGTCCTGGTCGGACACTCCCGAGGCCCGAATCGCGGGATAGAGCGACCCGATGATCGGGAGCGGAACCCAGGCCCACGACTTCAGGGCCCGGAAAGGGAAGACGTGCCGGGTCCAGCCGAAGTGGCCCCCATGCTCCCCTCCGGAGGCGAGCGGGTGATGGGTCGTCACCACGACCCGACGGTCACCTGCGGTGGCCACAGCACCCCGGAGCGAGTCGGCCACCTGGGCCTCGGTCCACGTGGGGCACCCATCCTCGGGGCCGTCGGGCCGGGCGTTCCCGTGGAGCCACCACTGCGTGTCGAGGAAGATGACCCGAAGCCGGGGCCAATCCCGCACCACAGGACCGGGGCACCCGCCCGCAGGGGACAGCGAAATCGCCGACCCTCCCCGATCCTGAATGAACTCGGCCTGGCGCCGGATCGCGTCCCATCCCTCGGGACCATGCTTGTCCCAGTCGTGGTTGCCGGGCACGAAGACCGCTCCCGCTCCCGCCTCTTTCACGGCGTCCACCTGCACCGCCAGCCGTCGTTCCGCCTCGGCCCGGTCCGGGTCTCCCGGTCCAGGGAGCCCGCGGGGATAGATGTTGTCGCCCAGGAAGATCGCCTGGCTCCGCTCCGGCGCTTCGGCGAGGGATTGGCCCAGGTGACGCAGCACCGGGTCGGAGCTCGAGGGGGCACCTGCGTCCCCGATGAGAAAGAGCCGGAAGGCCAGATCCGCCACCGGGGGTCGATCGTCCGGGACGGGCGGGAGTGGCCGTGCATACGTGCACGCGGCGATCACCATTGTGATCGCAGAAAACCCTCGATGAATGCGAGTCATGTTCCGCAGGGATAAACGGTCAGCGTCCCCGATCGGTTCCCGCCGGCCCGCTCGTCCGAGATGGCCACCCGGCGACCGGGGAGAACCGCCACACCCTCGGCCTGGGGGTGATCGCGTCGATTCAGGGACACCCCCGCGACGACCGTTCCTTCCGGAGTCATTTCGACCAGGGCGTGATCGGGTCCCGACACCAGCAGGTAATGACCGGTTCGGGGGTCCCGATCGATCCCGCTCGGCCGGAACCGCTTCCCTCCCACCACATCGAGAACCGCGGGGAGAGGAATGGCCAGATGGGGACGCCGCATCTCCAACCCGGGCTCGTCGACGGACCAACGAAAGATCGTCACCTGATCCCGGAGCCCGCGCGCCCGCGGGTTCTTGCAGGCGATGAGGAGCACACGGTCCCCGGGGTCCCAGGCCAGTCCCTCGATCTCGCAGAGCCTCCCGAGCCGGGTGTCCAGCGCTGTGGCCGGGATCGTCGCGCCATCCTGCGCCACCCGGGTCTCGAACAGAATCCCGTCGCTGGTGATGAGGAAGACTTTGTCCTCGGCCAGCGCGACCCCTTCGAGATCCACCCGCCCCACCCCGCGCATCGCCCAGGAGCGGAGGATCGCGCCATCCCGGGGGTCGATCTCGTGCACCACGGGCCGCTCATCATCGTGGGCGAGGAGCGTTCCCGCCGAAGTGGCCGCCAGTCCCGAGATCTCCTCGAGCACCCGGTGCAATGAACTTCGCACCACCCCGGGGCCCGTCCACCGGCAGGCCGGGAGCAGAGGATCCGTTTCAACCCCGACCGAATCGCGGGCCGTCGGTAGACCGGAGCCAACCAGGGCGAGAGCCGAGACAACCAGCAACTGCAAGCTCAATGAATCTTCGCTCCGATCACGGACGGACCGCCGACCACGAGGACCGCATCCTCGACATCCCCCGGCTTGGCACTCTTGCGGAGCCGGATGAGATATTTGAGGATCGTTTCCTCGCCGTGAACGTCCTCCTCGGCCAGACGCCACCGCTTGAGTTGCTTGGCCAGCAACGGTTCCACCGCGCTCTTGGCCTGCGCGGGATCCCGGGTTCGCACCAGCAGCACCGCGTTGAACTGCCCCCCCTTCTTGGCCTCCGCGGGATCCTCTCCCCGGGTGTAGAGCACATGGGCCGCCCGGGTGCCGATCTCGCAGAGGCCGTAGTCCGCCCGCCAGAGGGTCAGAACCAGATAGTTGAACACCGCGGAGAACACCGCCGCCGCCGCGAGCACCTCGGCCCCGGCCGCGAGCCCCACGCCGATGGACAGGAAGATGTAGAGGGTGTCGCGCGTGTCCTGCAGGGACTGGCGGAACCGGACGGCTCCGACAATGCCGGCCAGACTGAACGCCAACGCCACGCTGTTTCGAACGATCACCACCACCCCCGACACGGCCACGGCGAGGATGACCATGGTGTGCACGATGCTCTGGTCGAACCCCTTCCGGCGGCGGGTGGCCATGTAGACCCAGGTGGCCGGGATCATCAGGAGGAAGGCGCCGACCATCGAGGCGCCGAGTGACAGGGCGAACTGCCACGAGAGCCATTGACCGGGGGCGGCGGCACTCGGATTGGTGAAGGAGAACTCGATGCCGGTGCGGCCGAGCTCGGCCAGGCGCTCTCCCGACACGACGCCGCGAAGGTCGGGCACCAGCCACAGGACCAGCCACCCGAGGAGAATGACGAAGAGATAGTAGATCGTGATCGTGATCCCGGGGGATTCGGCGGGGAACACGAGGTAATGCAGCGGTTTCAACACAGAGCCCTCTCCTGCCGGTGTGCGGTGTGACCGCCCGGCACTCCCCGAGAACGCTCCCCCCCCTGACGGCGGTTCCCGAAATGACCAGCGGGTGACACTGCGACCGGCGGGATCAGGGATCAGAATATCGTGCCTCGGTCGAGGGGGCACGCCACGACACTCACATCGGGGGGGAGAGCCACTGGTCGGAATCGAACCGACGACCACTCGATTACGAATCGAGAGCTCTACCGCTGAGCTACAGTGGCACCTGCGATGCCCTGGCGCGGATTCGAACCGCGACGCCTTTCGGCACTACCCCCTCAAGATAGCGTGTCTACCAGTTTCACCACCAGGGCGTGGCGCGGGAAAAGTATAGCCGAGAAGGGCTTAGCGGTCAACCACAAAAAAACACAAAAGGCACAAAGCCGCCGACCGGAGCGCCGGAGCGCCTCACTTCCCCCCGGAAGAAACCACGGATGACAGCGATGACACAGATGGAACACTACCCCACCGGTCCCGAGCGAGTCGGCGTGGGGGACAGCGAGCCCCTCCGTGGGATCTCGTGCTTCGTGTGCCTTGTGTGCCTTTTGTGCTTCTTGTGGCCCTGCCCCTCCCCGCCTTGGCCACCGGCCCTCACCTTCCTCCGAATTCAAGAGGGCATGAAGAGCCCCTGGAAATGGCGGGTTGAGGTTCCCCTCACCCATTCTCACCCATACAAAACCCGGATGAGCCCCTATTTTTTTTCGTGTTTTTCGTGCCTTTTCGTGGTTTCATGTCACCCTTCTGGTGGTTTCAGTCAACAGAGCACCCCTCCCCTGCGTACCAGAGTCGTCCGACCTCTCTTCCCCATTCCGTGAGCTAGCCGCATGCCGCGTCACCGGGTTCGTACCCTGCGGGCCATGGGTCTCCTGGCCGCCCTCCTGACCACTCCTCTCTCCGCCCAGGTCTCCACACCTCTTGATTCCGCCTTCCTCGCGGGCCTTCCCTGGCGCTCCATCGGGCCGGCCAACATGAGCGGGCGCATCACCGATGTGGAGGGCATTCCGGGGACCCACACCTTCTACGTGGCCGCCGCCACCGGGGGCATCTGGAAAACCACCAATGCCGGCACCACCTTCCGCGAGGTCTTCAACGGACAGCGAGTGGCCTCGATGGGGGATCTGGCGATTGCACCCAGCAATCCCGACATCGTCTGGGCCGGGACCGGAGAGGAGGACAGCCGGAACTCGATCTCGCCGGGCGGGGGCATCTACAAGTCCACCGACGGGGGCCTCACCTGGACCTTCATGGGCCTCAAGGAAACGGAAACGATCGCCCGCATCGTGGTCCATCCCACCAATCCCGACATTGTCTACGTGGCGGCTCTCGGTGCCATCTGGCGCTCCAATCCCGAGCGCGGGCTGTACAAGACGACCGACGGAGGCCGGACCTGGCAGCAGATCAAGTTCATCAGCGACAAGGCCGGGTTCGTGGACCTGGTGATGCACCCCACCGATCCGAACACCCTCTTCGCCGCGAGCTGGGAGCGGGTGCGGGGGCCCTATTTCCTGCAGAGCGGTGGTCCCGGAAGCGCCCTCTGGAAATCCACCGATGCGGGCACCACCTGGACCGAGGTCCGGGGTGGTGGATTCCCGGAGACGATGAAGGGGCGCATCGGCATCGCGATCGCTGCCAGCAATCCCGCCATCATGTACACCATCGTCGAGGCGGACACGATCATCCCCCGCCCCTCTGACGCCCCCGCCGGGGCCCAGACCCGTCCCAGCGGCCTCTACCGATCGGCCGATGGCGGGGCCACCTGGGAGAAGAAGGCGTCACAGAACGTCCGGCCCTTCTACTACTCCCAGGTCCGGGTGGATCCGAAGGATGAGAACCGGGTCTACTGGTCGAGCACCCCGGTGAGCCTGTCGGAGGACGGCGGCACCACGGTCCGCACCGCCACCCAGGGCCTGCACGTGGACCACCATGCGATGTGGATCGACCCGACCGACCCCGAATTCATGGTGGTGGGCAATGACGGGGGCGTGGGGATCAGTTTCGACCGCGGGGGGAACTATGTCTTTGCCAACACCTTTGCCATCGGTCAGTTCTACAACATCAGCGTCGACATGGCGGTGCCGTACAACGTGTGCGGCGGGCTCCAGGACAACGGAAGCTGGTGTGGTCCGAGCCGGCTCCGGCAGGGATCGATCACCAACAGTCACTGGGTCAATGTGAGCGGAGGCGACGGATTCGTCACGGCGCAGGACCCGGTGGACCCCAACATCATCTACAGCGAGTCGCAAGGTGGCAACATCGGGCGCCTCGATGTCCGCACCGGCCAGCGCCAGGGGCTCCAGAAACCCTCGTGGCGTCCCGGGTACCAACGTCTCATGGACTCGATCGCCTCCCTCCGGGGCGACACCACACGCCCCGCCACCCGGGACCAGCAGCGGCAGATCGCCGCCCTCCGGGCCCGCGCCACCGCGGACTCGGCGGCTCTCCAGCTTCGCTGGAACTGGAACACCCCGTTCTTCATCTCCCCGCACAACCGGATGACGCTCTACATGGGGGCCAACCGGGTGTTCAAGTCCACCAAACAGGGCGACGAGATGTATCCCATCTCGCCCGACCTGTCCCGGGCGGATACGATGAAGATCCGGGTCAGTACCCGCACCACGGGCGGCATCACGCCGGACGTGACCCAGGCGGAAACCTACGGGACCATCGTGTCCCTCGCCGAATCTCCCCTGCAGCCGGGGTGGCTCCTGGCCGGGACCGACGACGGGAAGGTCTGGGTCACCCGCAATGACGGCGGGGCCTGGGATGACCTCACCGGACGTTTCCCCGGCGTGCCGGAGTTCGCCTACGTGAGCCGGATCGAGCCGTCGCCCCACGACTCGCTCCGCTTCTATGTGACCTTCGACAACCATCGGAATGGAGACTTCCGTCCCTTTGTCTACCTGACCGAGGACTTCGGGCGGACCTTCCGCTCGATTGCGTCGGACCTCCCGTCCGATGGCCCCGACTTCGTGCACGTGATCCGCGAGGATCCGGTCAACCCCCACCTGCTCTTCCTGGGAACCGATGTCGGCGCCTACGTGTCGACCGACCGCGGGGGCCATTGGCAGCGGTTCATGACCGGCATGCCCGCGGTCCCGGTACACGATCTCAAGGTTCACCCGCGCGACGCCGAACTCGTGGCCGGCACCCATGGCCGGGCGATCTGGATCGTGGACATCGCCCCCTTGCAGCAACTCACCCCGGCCGTGCTGGCCGCCGGGTCGCATGTGTTCGCGCCGAAGACGGGCTGGCAGATCCACCGCCGGCTCGATGACGCGCCCGGCAGCGGCGACAACCGGGGCCAGAACATCTTCCGCTCCCAGTCTCCCCCCTTCGGCGCCGAGATCGCGTACTACGTCAAGGAGGGGGGACGGGGACGGGTGCAGATCGCCATCACCGACGCCCTGGGCGACACGGTGCGGACCCTGACCGGTCCCGCGAGCGCCGGATGGCATCGCGTCACCTGGAACTTCCAGGGGACGCCTCGCCGAACCTCCGGGGGGGGCGGGGAAGAACCGACCCGGGCCCAGGTTCGCCTCGGCGAGATGCTGACGCGTATCACCGATTCCCTCGTGGAGTCCGGGGTTGACCGGGCTCAGTTGGACTCCATCCGCACCCAGTTCCTGAGCGGCAATCTCGGATTCGGGGGAGGCGGGGGCGGGGGCGGGGGCGGCTTCGGAGGGGGCGGCGGGGCCCCGGTTCTCGGCACACCGCCGTTCCAGGAGCGGCCCGCAGAAGGGCCGGTGGTCCGCGGAGGCCCCGGTGGTGGTGGACCGGGTGCTGTCCGCCGACAGGTCATTCAGGCCCTGGGCGGCTTCCAGGCGATCCAGGGACTCCTCCCCGGTGGAGGCGGCCCTCCTCCCACGGCGGAGCCGGGCACGTACCTGGTCACCGTCCGGATCGGGGATCGGGTGACGCGGCATCCGCTCCGGGTGGCGGTGCCCCCGCTTCCCGGCGGCCTGGTCGCCCCCACTCCGTAGCGCCACGCGGGTGACATGCCACGCGGGCCATCTCCAGTTATTCGGGGATGGCCCGTGTCGCATCTGGGCGGCGGGGGCGGCTCCTCAGGGCTGGATGGTGATCCCGACTCCGAAGTGCAACAGCCGCTCATGGAGTGTCGGCGCGTTGGCCTTGGTGAACCGGTGGCGGTAGAAGTCGACCGAGGGGGTGAGGGCCACCTTCCTCCCCAGGGGGACGTCATACCCGACGCCCGCCAGGAAGACAAACCCGGTCTCCGACACCCCCGACCCGAACTCCGGCTCGGCGGCGCTCCGGCCGATGCCGGCTCCCCCCTTGATGAACAACCCGCTGCTCAGAATCGGATAGAATTGTCCGATCAGGGTGAAGGAGGTCAGGGATTCGGTGATGTTGTCCTGGATGCCGTCGTCGAAGAAGGTGTTCCACCACACCGACACCTCACCTCCCAGCCGGAGATGAGGATCGGGGGTGCCGCCCAGGCGAAGGGAGAGGGTCGGCTTGGCGAGTCCCTCGGTCCAGACCGACTCGTCGGAAAAGCGGTTCGATTCCTCTCCATAGCCAACGCCTCCGGAGAGCCAGAACCCCTGGCGGGAACTCTTCGGCGTCACATCGACCAGTCCGCGCCTGCCCTGCGCTACGGCGCTGCCGGCGACGGTGAAGAAAGCGATGGCGGCGAGCACAACCCAGCGGATTCGCATACGATTCACCCCTGCGTGAAGGAGCCCAGCCAGCGGTGGCCGTCCAGATCGGTCCCACCCGACCCGGGATTGCAAGGGACAGGCCGTGGGAGCGGCTCACCCCATCCTGTTGTTCCATAACATGTTATGATTGGCTTTGATCCCGGGGAAACGTCCGAAGCGTCCACAATTGAGGACAGTCGATGGCATTCAGATGACACGCCCGACACGATACCTGCTCGCAGGAGTCATCCTGGCCGGGACCGGAACGGCATGGGCTCTCGGGGTCTGGCAGGGGAACCGGCTCGTGGAGCGCCGAGCGGTCAACCGGCAGGCCCTTGCGGCGCGGGACCAGCCGCCGGTGGATCTGACCGACGGCGCCGCGACCACTCCGCCGGACTATCAGCGTGTGACCATGCGGGGAACCTGGGACGACGGGGTCCGGGTCGTACTGCGGGGCCGGGTGGAGGATGGCACCCCGGGCGTGATGCTGGTGTCGGGGTTTCGCCCGGCGCGACAGGACAGTCTGGTCCTGGTGAACCGCGGGTTCGTCCCCTCACCCGATGCAGCCTCCCTCGACACGGGATTGGTGACCCCCCCGCCTTCCGGTGTCGTCACGATCTCCGGGTACCTCTTTCGCCTGCCAGACGACCCGGATGGCGGCGCGCCGCTCGCGCGGGAGCGGGACACCACGTGGCGACGGCTCAACGCCACCGGCCTCAAGGCGCACCTCCCGGGGTTGGTGGCGGGATATTACGTCCTCTTTCAGCGCGACACCGGGAGTCCCACCTGGCCTCGGCCGGTTCCGCCTCCTCCCCTGGACGACGGTCCGCACCTGAGCTACATGCTGCAATGGTTCGGGATCGGGGCGGCGATCCTGGCGTTCGGGGTGGTGTTCGTGCTGCGGGGAGGAACAGGGAATAGGGAATTATAGTCCCTTACGGACAAGATTGAACACAAAACGGCAACAATATTTGGGACGCCCCCCGGAAACCCGCTCCGGCCGTGCGTGTGACGGCGTCTGTGACGGCATCCCACTTGGGGCTCTTCAGGGTTTCGCGTGGGTGAGAGACACGTCGATCGGGCGTTGTCGGCACGGTGCGAGGGGACGCCCCGGAT
>JBDIWC010000059.1:0-20793 GCA_039794085.1 Gemmatimonadales bacterium | reverse complement strand
CCTTGGCCCAGCGCCAGCTCCACCTCGGACACGCGCCACGGGCTGGGGAGGCCCAGAATCCTGCTATACAGATCTCGATCTCTCATGGATGCAGGCTAACTTACCCACTCGATCAGGGGAAGAGCCCCATCATCTATCTCGATGGCATGCGCATGAACGGCAACGGAACCTCCTTCGATTTCAATTCGATCCCCTTCCAGCAGATTCAGGCCCTCGAGATCTACAAGGGCGCCGCCGAGATCCCCGCCGAACTGACGGGGATCGGGGCCGATTGCGTGATCGTGATCTGGACAAAATGAGGCCGGTCTCCACAGATCCCTCGGGCTGCGCCCTCGGCATGACGCTCAGAGGAATGTCCCTATTCCCTTCTTCCCTACTCCCTACTCTCTCACCCGGTTCAACAGCGTATCATGGTGCCCCTGCAGGAAGCTCCGCAGGTAGCTCCCGATCGTGTTCCGGCTCTCGAAACCCGCCGCCTTCGCCGCCGAGTCGTCGGCGGCATCGCTCGCGGCCGAGGGCTCCGCGTAGTGCTGCAGATTCCGGTAAAGCCCGAGCGTGAAGAGATCCCACGGCGCGCCGCCGATCCGGGTGAACACCAGGTTGTCGGGCCGGCCGATCCGGCGCAGATAGTCGTTCTCCATCTCCCGCTGATGGAGCAGGGCGGCCCGCTGGCCGGGAAGGGCCAGGAAGACCTCCAGGTGATAGAAGCCGGCCTCCCGGTTTCGTTCCCGAAGCATGGCCACCTCGGGACCCGACACGAACAACTCCTCCCGCCACGCCTCCAGCCGGTCCCGCTCCCGGTCGAACGCCGCGCCATCGTACCTGATCTCCCTCTCCGCCCGTTCCCATCGGGCCTGCCGCTCTTCCGAGTAGTACTCGGCCATCGTGCCGATCGGATAGAGGAGAAGGAGATCCCAATGGTCCCCCTGACTGTGCCGCGCAAACACCGGCTCGGCTTCCCCCGCCGCGGCATGCACCGGCATGCGGGCGCGGTAGAGGTCGATGAGCTCCAGCAGGTGGCCCGGTGCCGCCCGCAGGAACAACGCCCGGTAGACGGTCGAATCGGCGGCCGGCGCTGGATGGAGGGCAATGGCGGTCGCGGCCAGAAGAGTGGTGAACATGGCGAGGGTTGTCCTGGAGAATGGGAGGACGAAAGGTACTCCACTTCGTGGACGTGTGAAGTTCAAAGCTCCTTCAGACTAGGGCGGTCCACGGACCGCCCCTACAACTTCACACTTCTGCCCCTTCGGGGAATACTCGCGCCAGAATGTCCGGCCACTCCCGTTCATACCGGTCCAGCGTCGCGCGGTCGTCCCCCCAGGCCTGGAGCCAGAGGGTCACGTCCTTGCTGTCCGCCCCCGGCATGCACGGTTCGCAGGAGGCCCGGAAGAGCCCGCCACCGACATCGGGCACCACGGCCGCGTACTGATGTGGCAGCGCGCGGTCGAACGCCTCCCCGCCGAGTGGCGACTCCCCGAGCCCGTCCGTGCTGAAGAGGCGGGTCCAATCGGAGGCCACGCTCTTCGGGACCCGGTGACGCAGGTACACCACCCGCCGCTCCTCGCCGTCGTGATGCTCCAGGTACTGCTTGAGCGATTGCAGCTCGAACACCCACCCGCGGTTGGTCCCCTCCACAAAATCGTCCCAGGCGGGATCGGTCGGGAATCCGCTGGTCACCACCCGGAGGACCGTTCTCCGGCCCCCATCCGCTGCCTCTATCCGATACTCGGTCACCTGAGGCTGACTCTCCTTCTCCTCTCCCCAACCCCACACAATGGCAAGGCGGCGATGGGGCTCCCATGCGAGGATTTTCGACGTGGCTGCGAACTCGTTCTTCCACGACATGTAGACCGATCCCCCCTCACCCGGCTCCACCTTCGCCTCCAACGGAAACCAGCGTACCAGGTCGGCCGCGTCGGTCAGTGCCCGCCACACGCGTTCAGGGGGTGCCTCGATCTCGATGGTCCCGGCGGCGGACCGGGTAGGGGGAGTCGTGTCCATGGAGGGACCTCTCTTTCGTGGAGGATGAAGGAGTGGGTGACGGGTCCCGTGCTGTGCCGGAAGGCGCGGGCCAGCTCGAACAGGTGACCCGGAAGGGGCGGGCGCCCGGCGCCGAACTCTGGTGCCGAGCCACTACCTGGGCCACGGCGCAGGCCAGATCCTCGACAAAGGCGGCCATCGCCCCGGGGTTCGTGAGGTGCACCATCGTGTCCAGCGACGCGGTGGCGAGCCGCTTCTTCCCGGCGCGCGCCTTTGACTCCAGAGCCGCAATCTCCCGGGTGGCGCGGGCTGCGAGGGCAATGGCGTAGCGGGCGGACCACCGGTCTCCCTCGCCCTCCTCGGCCATCGTGCCGGCGTCGAGAGGACCCAGAACCGCGGGATCGATGACGAAGCTCCGCGCCGCAGGGCGGAAGACCCGCTCGGTCAACCCGCGACGCGGCCTCTCCTCGGCCAGCTCGACCAATCCGGCCGCTTCCAGCGCCTTGAGGTGGTAATTGATCCGCTGCCGCCGATCCCCGGTTCGGGCGGCGAGGCCAGAGGATGAATCCGGACGTTCCGCCAGGGCCTGGAGCAGCGCGCTCCGTTCCGGATGGCCCACGGCCGCGACTGCCGGAGTGGAGTCGATGAAGGCGAGTTCGGCGGGGGCGGGGGTTGGGGCTGCCATGGGGACAAAGTACAACCGACAAATTAATTTGTCAAATAGCCCGCGACACCTGCCTGGGGAGGCCCTCCCTCACACTCCCCATGGACCCCGGCGTTCGCCGGGGTGACCTTCCGCTGGGGCGAAAGTCGCCCCGACGGGTGTGGGGTCCCTTCAAACTTCAAACTTCGAACTTCACATTGGGGGCGGTCGGCGGTGATGGGTCGCCTGCTCCCAGGAATGGGCCAGCCGGAACAGCGTCGCTTCGCTCCACGGCCTGCCGAAGAATTGGAGCCCCGCCGGAAGTACTCCATTCCGGGTGTACCCCATCGGCACCGTGATGGCCGGGAACCCGGTACGCGGCGCGAAGAGCTGATTGTTGTCCCCATGCGGGGTGTTGAGGTCCCCGATGAGGCGCGGGGGGTTGCTCCAGGTGGGGTAGATCAGGGCATCCACCCCGGCCCGGTCCATTGCTCCGAGCACGGCGGCGCGCAACCCGTCTCCAAATGCCTTCCCGGCCTGGCACCCGGGACTCGCTTCCGGCAACTCCTCCACCGCGAGCGCGGCACGCAGCCGGGTTTCGATTGACGGGTGGAACTTCCGCGACCGGACCAGCTCCTCGAGGGTGTGAATCGGGGCGCGGTCCCCGTGCGAGGCCAGATATCGCTCGAACTCCGCCTTGAACGGATTGCACCCTCCCCGGAACGACCGTCGGAGACTGTCGAGCTCCGGCACCGGCACGTCCTCCACCACCACGGCACCGAGGCGACGGAGCTCCGCGACGGCCCCCTGGAACACCTGGTCCACTTCGCCATCGAGCGTCTCCGACACGTAGGCCGCACGGAGCACACCGAGGCGGGCCCCGCGAAGTCCGGCGGGATCGAGTGCCGCGAGGTACGATCCTGGAACGCGCGGAGGCGCCCGCAGAGTGACCGGGTCGGCGGAATCGGGTCCCGCCATCACCTCGAGCACCGCGGCGGCATCGGCCACGGTGCGGGTCATCGGCCCGGCGACATCCGCACCGAGATTGAGCGGCACGATACCGGTCCGGCTCACCAGCCCCATGGTGCTCCGCACTCCCACCAGCGCCTGGTGCGCACTCGGCCCGCGGATGGAGTTGCCGGTGTCGGTGCCGAGCCCCACCGCGCCCAGGTTGGCCGCCACCGCCGCCGCCGTCCCGCCGCTCGACCCCGCGGTGACCCGGTCGAGGGCGTAGGGATTCCGGGTATAGCCGGGCAGGATCGAGCTCACCGTCTCATACGGGCTGAAGGCCAATTCCGCCATGTTCGACTTGGCCAGGATCACGACCCCCGCCGCCCGGAGCCGGGCCACGGTCGGCGCATCCGCCGCGGGCCGCAAGTCGGCCAGGGCGAGCGACCCACCGGTCGTGGGAAGGTCCTTGGTGTCGTAGTTGTCCTTCACGATGAGCGGAACACAGTGCAACGGCCCCCGAGGCGCACCCGACGCCTGCACCCGGTCGAGACTGTCGGCCACGGTGAGGGCCCGGGGATGCACCACCACCAGGGCGTTCACCACGGGATTCCACGCGGTGATCCGGCGAAGGTATCCCTCCACCAGCGCCCGGCAGGTGAAGGAACCGTTGTCCAGCCCTTCCTGAATGGAGGCGATGGTCAGTTCGTTGACCACGTCCGCTTGTCCCTGCCCGGCGAGCGGAGTCGCACCGATGACGGCCAGGAGTCCGGGGAGGAGCAACCGGGCCCTCATCAGACCGGCTCCACTTCGACGGCCGTCCCGTAGCACAAGACCTCCGTGACACCCGACATCACCTCATTCGCGTCGTACCGTATGCCGATCACCGCGTTGGCGCCGTGCTGTTCGGCGTGCTGAAGCATGAGCTCGAACGCCTCCGAACGGCTCCGCTCGCAGAGTTCGGTGAACAACGTGATGTTTCCTCCTAAGAGCGTCTGAATCCCCGCTCCCATCGTGCCGAAGATCGAGCGGGATCTCACCGTGATGCCCAGAACAACGCCGAGGGTCCGCACCACGGTGTACCCTTCGAGATCGAAGGTGGTCGTGGTCATCTCGTGTTGCAGATGATGGGCCGGGAGAGGAGCCAGGGTTCTTGCCATGTCAATCCACCACTCCGAATTGTCCGAGAGAAAGGGAGATCAGAATCTGCCGGGGAGCGGCCGGTTCGAACGCGACCGGCACTCCGTCCACCACCGACGGGTTCAGGAAGGCCGACCCGACATACCGGGCATCGAACAGGTTGCTCACGGTCACGGCGCCCCGAACCCCGAGCCCCCCTCCGAGCCGAAGCGGCCGGGGCAGGGACAGCGTCAGGTCCGCGGTGCGCCAGGCGGGAACCGTCACCAGGTTCGCGTCATCGGCATGGTAGCGGCTGTTCCCCTCCAGCACCACCCGCGCTTCCATGTCATGGAGTGCCCCGATCCGATACCCGGCGCCGACCGCCCAGGTAGCCCAGGGAACGCCCACCAGAGCGTTCCCGGCAAAGTCGGCGAACTGGCCCGGCCGGCCGTAGTGGACCGAATCGACGAGGTATTCCCGGTACCGATGCCGGGAAAGAGTCAGTGCACCGTTGACAGTCACCCGCCCCGCCGTGAGATCGGCCCCGAGCTCGGCCCCTTCCCGGCGGACCCGGCCGGCGGTAAGGAAGAAGCGCCCCCCCTGAAAGGGGATCACCTCATTCCGCACACTGGTCCGGTAGAGGGCCACGTCGGTGCGCAGAATCGCGAAGCCGATCACGCTGATGCGTCGGTATCCCACCTCCACCGTGGTGGAACGGATCGGTTCCAGCAATGGGTTGAGCGCAAACACCGTATCCGCACCGAAGGTGCTCGCCGGATTGGTTTCGTTCCCCGCCGGCGCCTCGATCCCGCCCCCCACACTGAGGTACACGTTCTCCATCGCGGTCGGACGGAAGTTCACTCCGAGCTTGGGAGTCAGCCCCGACAGAGTCCTGGTGTCGGAGAGCTGGCGGTCGAGAAAGTCCTCCACCCGGTAGGTGATGGCATCGAACCGAAATCCGGCGGTGAGATCCCATCGCCCGATCGACACCTCCTCCTGCACGAACGCCCCGGCGTTGTTCGCCCCTTCCCTCTTGTCCGTCGTGAGCCGATCGCCCTTCCCACCCGTGGCCGACAGGTTCCAGAAGTTGATCGATCCGTCCTGGTATGCCTCGTCCACCCCCACGGTCAGTGCGTGCCGGACGGATCCGACGTCCCGGCTCCATCGCATCATGGCGTTGCCGCCCACATGGTACCGGTCGAAGTCGCGGAAGGTGTTGCGTTCCGACCGATTGAGAAACTTGAGCATGCCGAACGCCATCCCGCTCAGCTCGATCTCGGAGGAGAGCTGATGCGTCATGCGGACCCCGAGTCGTCCGAGGCGATTCTCCCGGCGCTCATCGCGCGACTGGAACGTCGCGTTAGCCTGATCCGGATCCGCCTCCACCTGGTCGGCCGTCAGCGGGCCGGGGATCCGGAAAGTATGGGACACACCATACCCGAAGAGCCCCAGTGTGGTCCGGGACCCCAGCGGAAACTGGTACGACGCCGTGCCCAGGGTGCGGTCACTGTTGGAGTGCTCGCGCCAGCCGTCAAAAACAGTGCGGGACACGCTGGCGTTCACCTGGCCCCTCCCCACGAGGATCCCCGCGCGACCGGAGATCCGGCGCAGGCCCGCCGAACCGATCTGGGTCTCCATCGTGCTGAAGGGACCTTCGATCGGGGCATCGGTGGTGATGTTCACCACTCCCCCGGCGGCATTGCCATAGATGCTGGAGACGCTGGACCGGATCACGTCGATGCTGGACGCGGAGGCCAGGTCGATTCCATCGAACGACGTGCGTCCATCCGGTTCGGTCTCGGGAAATCCGTCGATCAACACCCGGACTCCCCGCGAGGTGCCCGAATTGGACCTCTCGCCCGCCCCCCGCGCCCCGTAGCCCCGGATGATGAGCTGGATGTCACTGGTGCCGTACCGCGACCGGGCAACGACACCGGGCACGAAGGTAAGCGCCTGATCCAGCCGGTAGCCCGACGCGTTCTCGAAACTCGCCCGCGGGATATGGGTCATGGCGAGGGGTTGCTCCAGGATCGATCGGCGCGACCGGGTCCCCGTCACTTCCACCGTCGGAAGCCGGGCCGTGTCGGGGACGGGATCCTGCCCCGTGGCCGGCCTCACCCACGAAACCGTACACGCCAGAACCATCGCCGCCAGTCGCGGGATTCGCACCATCGAGTCCTCCGGGAAAGTCACCATCCCCTACGAGCCAGGGTCCCGCGCTGTTGCAGCCGGGTCGCGGGAGCCACCCGGGGGCTCCGGCGGACGTCGAATCTCCCAGGGTACCTCGCGTTCCAATTGCCCCGCCAGCCGGAACAGGGTCGATTCGTCTCCGAACCGGCCGACAAAGTGCATTCCGATCGGCAATCCCTCCGGGGACCAGCAGAGAGGCACCGACATCGCCGGCTGTCCGGTCGCGTTGAACACCGGAGTCCAGGGGATGAAGTCGAACACCGATTCGGCGCTCTGTTCGAGGGCTCCGATCCGGTTCAGCATCCACCCCCCGCCCGGCACGCCGCTCAGCATCCGCATCACCCTCTGTTCACCTGCCGGAGGGCGCAACGCCCCATGCAGCACCGGAGGTGACGCCAGCGTCGGAGTGAGCAGAATGTCCCACTCGGTGAAGAACTGGTTGACCGAGCGGGTGGTCCGATCCAGTTCCCGAAGGGCGGCGGCATACTGGGTGGCCGGGATGGAACCGCCCAGCCGGGCGAGGGTCCAGGATGCAAGTTCCATGTCTCCCCTCCGTGCGGTTCGCTGAACAGCGCCTTCTGCTTCGCGCAGGTCGGTCCGGAGTTCGACGGCCACCATGGTCAGAAAGGCACGGGCAAAGTCGCGGCCTTGGATCTCGGGAGTCGCCTCCACCACCTCGTGCCCGAGTCGGCGCAGAAGGTCCGCGGTCTCCTCCAGGGCCCGTAGACAGGCGGGATCGACCTCGTGGCCCAGGAAGGGGTGGGCCGACATCGCGATCCGCAGCCTCCCCGGATCCCGGGAGACCTCGCTCAGAAACGGCCGGACTGGCGCGGGCAACGTCACCCCCGTTCCTCCCTCCGGCCCCGATGTGGCGTCGAGGAGCGCGGCGCTGTCCCGTACCGACCAGGTGAGCGCATGCTCGATCACCGCCCCCTGCCAGATCAAGCTTCGGTCGGGGCCCACCGGCGTGCGGCCCCTGGTGGGCTTGAGGCCGAAGATCCCGCAACAGGAGGCGGGAATCCGGATCGATCCCCCACCATCACCACCTCCGGCGATCGGGACCATGCGGAGCGCCACGGCGGCGGCGGATCCCCCACTCGAGCCCCCGGCAGTGCGTTCCAGATTCCAAGGGTTGCGCGTGGGTCCGAAAAGCTCGGGCTCGGTCACCGGATTGAGCCCGAACTCCGGGGTGTTGGTCTTGCCGAGCGTCACAAGCCCCGTGGCCCGGGTCCGAGCCACGAGTGTCGTGTCGTGGTCGGGGACAAAGTCCCGGAGAAACCGACTCCCCGATCGGGTGGGGACACCGGCATGGTTGGCCACCAGGTCCTTGAGAAGATAGGGCACGCCGCCGAAGGGGGAGCGGGGCACCGCCTCGGGAAGTCGAACCCGGGCATCGTCGAACATCGGGTGGATCACCGCGTTCACCGCGGCATTGTGGCGCTCGATCCGGGCTATCGCGGCCTCCAGGACCTCCTCCGGGGTCACCTCATGACGGCGGATCAGGTCGGCCAGTCCGAGTCCGTCGAACTGATCGTACTCGGCGAATCCGCTCATCCCGGCATCACACCGTTCCTCAGCGCGAGTTCACGTTTCCGCTGAGCATACCCCACCGGTGGCGGAAGCGCCGAGCGAGTGTAATGCTCAACCAGGCGAGGCAGGTACTCCCCCATCGGGGTTCCCTGGAACCCGAGCACTGCGGCGGCCCGCGAAGAATCGAGCGCCGACATCCACGGGTCGGAAAAGGGTGAGCATGCCGGGAGCAGCTCCTGGGCATCGAGGGTCACCCGGGAAACCCGCTGGACCCGGAGCGGCACCCCCGCGGCCTCCGCCATCACCCCGAGTGCCTCCTCCACCGTGAGTACATCGGGCTGGGCCAGGTTGTAGGCGTCCCCCACGCCGGCGTCGGAGTTGATCAGACGACAGATCATCCCGACGACATCATCCGCAACCACATGCTGGACCGAGAGATCCCCACCGTCCGGCAGGAGAATCGGGCCGCCATCGAGGAGCCGCAGGAGGTAGTTGTGGATCCGGCCGTAATGGTCCCGCGGGCTGTGGACCATGGGCAAGCGAAGGCTGGTGTACGGAAACCGGGACCTTGACCACGCCTCGGCGAGCACATCCTCCGCCTCCCGCTTCCCGATCCCGTAGCGCCAGTTGTCGTGGTCCCGGGTCCCCGCCGGTGGCTCAGAGAGGAGAGGCCCTGCGTAGTCCCCCTCCCGCGAGGGCCGCCGGACTTCGGTTCGGACCAGATAGACCTGACCGGTCCCGATGAAAATGTAGCGGCCGGTTTGCCCCCGAAGCAGGTCCACAGCGGCCTCCGCTTCGGGCCCGGAGTAGCAGGCGAGATCCACCACCGCTTCCCAGTCGTGTTGTTTCAAGGCAACAGCCAGGGCCCGAGGATCGGTCCGGTCGGCCCGGAGACGCTCCACATCCCGGGGGAGGGTGTCGGGGGTCACCCCACGATTGAGCACCGTTACCCTGTGCCCGGCCTCGCGGAGCGCCAGAACCAGGAGGTGGCCGAGGTTTCTGGTGCCTCCGATGACGAGCAGAGACAGGGTGCGCTCCGGGGTTCGAGAAGCTCGAAAGATACGAAATCCGATTCGCGACGTGTAAGACAGGAAACCCAGAAATATCGGTACCCCACCTCCAGGCTCGATGGGAAGGAAAAGCGCCATGACAATCAAGTTGGTCAGCCAGGCTCCAGACATCACCTCAGAAGTGCTGCGTCTCCCCACGATCATCCGTCGCTCCCTCGGTCCGGGAGACATTCTCGCCCCTGAAACCCGGTACGGAGCCACCGTGGTCGTCGCCGGGGTCCTCGGTGTTTTCCTCACCCGTCCGGGGCGTTCCAAGGTGGTGAGTGAGATCTACGGCGTCGGACACCTCATCGTGGGGCATGATTCCACCGATTTTGCGGATCAGGAGGGGCGCTGGGAAACGATTGCACTGACCCCGGTCACCCTCATCCACATCCCCGGCCCCATCTTCGACCGTGCCTTCTCGAGCGACCTCCCGTTCGCCCGGGCGGTGGCGGCGGCAGGCCAGCGCCAGCAGCGGAGCATGGTGGCCCACCGGCACCTGGTCCAGCTCCCTCCGACATCCCGGGTCGCGGCGGTTCTGCTCTTCCTCGCCCGGTCGCTCGGCGGTGGGGATCCGGCGTCGCAGACGGATCTCCCCCTGACCCAGGACCTCGTGGCGGCCACGGCGGGGATCTCCCGTCAGACCACCAATCAGGTTCTCCGGGCTCTTCGCCGACAGGGGACCCTGGATGTCCGCCGCAGCATGATCAAGCTTCAGGATCTGGACCACCTTGGCGATCTCGCCTCGGGGGGACGTCCGGCGTTGGCGGCGATGCCGGCGTAGGTAAGGATAGGCGGTAGGCGATGGGCGATGGGCGATGGGCGATAGGCGATAGGCGGTAGGCGGTAGGGGCCTCTGTCCTGCCGTCCTCTGTCCTGCCGTCCTATGTTCTTGAACTGAGATCCGAGGAGTTCCCATGCAGGTTCAGCGCTCCAGTCTTCGTCGGCTCATCGCGGGGGTTGCGGGCACGGTCGCGGCGAGCATGATGGCCGCCTCGGTCGTCCAGGCACAGAGCGGCGAGTGGCGCACCGATTTTTCCAAGCGGAGTGTGCCGCTGGTGGAGATCGTGTCCGGGGGGCCCTCCAAGGATGGCATCCCGGCGATTGATTCGCCGAACTTCGAGTCGGTCCGTCAGGCCGGCGGATGGCTCAAGGATCCGGAACCGGTCGTGGTCGTCGAAGCGGGCGGCGAGGCCCGGGCCTATCCGATCCAGGTGCTCATCTGGCACGAGATCGTCAACGACCGGATCGGGAGCCTCCCGGTGACAGTCACCTTCTGCCCCCTCTGCAACACCGCCATCGCCTTCGACGGTCGTGTGGGAGACCGGGTGCTCACCTTCGGAGTGTCGGGGCGTCTCCGCCACTCCGACATGGTGATGTACGACCGTCAAACCGAGAGCTGGTGGCAACAGGCCACCGGCGAGGGAATCGTGGGTGAGCTCACCGGCACCCGGCTCACGGTCATCAGCGCCCCGATGGTCAGTTGGAAGACCTTTCGGGAGACGTGGCCCGAGGGGAAGGTTCTGTCACGCCGGACCGGCCACAGCCGCCCCTACGGGCAGAACCCTTACGCCTCCTACGACGGACCCGGCGGGCGGCCCATCCCCGGCTTCGTCAGCGGGAAGATCGACCAAAGCCTCCCGGCCATGGAGCGGGTCGTGGCGGTGACCCGGGGCGATTCCTCCCTGGCCATCCCCTTCACGAATCTGGCGAAGGAGCGGGTGCGGCATGAGCGGCTCGCCGGGACCCCCCTCGTGGTGTTCTGGGCCCCCGGGACCTCCAGCGCCCTCGATGCCCGCGAGATAGCCCAAGGACGCGATGTGGGGGCCACCGGAGTCTTCGTGCCGCAGCTGGAAGGGCGGACCCTCACCTTCGCACCGGCGGGGCCGGGCCGCTTCCGCGACAAGGAAACCGGTTCCACCTGGGACATCCTGGGCCGGGCCGTGGAGGGAGAGTTGGCGGGCAAGCGGCTCCCCGCTGTGCCCCATGGGAACCACTTCTGGTTCGCCTGGTCGGTGTTCCAGCCCGAGGGGCGGCTGGCGCGGTAGCTGTAGAGGACGCAGGACAGAGGACAGAGGACGGAGGACAGAGAACAAGGGCATAGGACGTAGGAGGGTGCGACGGTGCCGGAACGGTCCATGGATCCCGGCGTTCGCCGGGGATGAGGATCGTCGAATCCCCTGCCCCCTTGTTCATTGTTCATTGTTCATTGGTCATTGGTCATTGGTCATTGGTCATTGGTCATTGCCCTAATTCCCCAACACCCAATACCCAACACCCAATACCCAACACCCCCCTACCCCCCCACCCCTCGCGCAAACCTGCTCCCTGCATCATTTTCCCTCTGATGTCCGACACCACGATGTCCTCGCCCCTGCTCAGCACCCTCCTGGCCTCGGACCTGGTTGGGAGCACCCGTCTCACCGAACAGCTCGGTGATGAGCGGGCCGCCACCGTATTCCAGCAGCACGACCGAGTGGCGCGGGACCTCCTCTCCCAGTACGGCGGCCAGGAGATCGACAAGACCGACGGCTTCCTCCTCCTGTTCGACCGGCCCATCAGCGCCGTTCGCTACGCGATCGCCTACCACGACCAGCTCGCCGCCCTGAGCGACGCACTTCAGGTTCCTCTCCAGGCCCGGGTCGGGATCCACGTCGGCGAGGTCATTCGGCGAGCCAACACTCCGGCCGACGTGGCTCGAGGGGCCAAGCCGGTCGAAGTCGAGGGAATCGCCAAGCCGATGGTGGCGCGGATCATGTCGGTGGCGTCCGGACGGCAGACCCTCCTGACCCGGGTGGCCTTCGACCTGGCGCGCCGGGGAACACCACAGACTGATGGCGCCGGGACCGACCTCACCTGGCTGGCTCACGGATCCTACGTGTTCCAGGGGGTGGCGGAGGCAGTCGAGGTGTATGAGGTGGGGCGGGAGGGAGTGGCTCCGCTGGCTCCCCCGGCCGACACCGACAAGGTCCAGCGGATACTCGACCTGGACACCATCACCGGATGGCGGCCCGCCCCGGGCATCGAAGTGCCTCACCGTCCCAATTGGGTCCTCGAGGAGAAGGTCGGCACCGGAGGGTTCGGGGACGTGTGGCGTGCCGAGCACAAGAAGACCCACGAGAAGCGAGTCTACAAGTTCTGCTATGACGGACAGCGGCTGACCGGTCTCAAGCGGGAGGTGACCCTCGTTCGGCTGCTCAAGGAGGAGTTGGGGGACCGGCGGGACATCGTCCGCATTCTCGACTGGAATTTCGAGGAGGCTCCCTATTTCCTCGAAGCCGAGTGGTCTGCCGCGGGGAATCTCGATCAATGGGCCAGGGCCCAGGGCGGTCTGGCCGCCGTTCCGATGTCTACCCGCCTGGAGATCGTGGCCCAGATCGCCGATGCTCTCGCCGCGGCGCACTCGGTCGGAGTGCTCCACAAGGACATCAAGTCATCCAACATCCTGATGAGCACGGACGGGCGGGGAGAACCGCAGGCGCAACTGGCCGATTTCGGCATCGGGCTGGTGACCGATCGCGCCCGATTGGAAGATGCGGGGATCACCGAGATCGGTTTCACCGAACTCGACGCGGCGAGCCCCCTGACACCGGATGGCACGGCCGGGGCCGGCACCCGCCTCTACATGGCCCCGGAGTTGATGGAGGGGAAGCCCTCGACGGTCCACGCGGATGTCTATTCGCTGGGCGTGGTCATGTACCAGATGGTGGTGGGCGACCTGACCCGAGCCCTCGGATCGGGCTGGGAGCGGGATGTCGAGGATCCGCTGGTACGCGAGGACATCGCCTCGGCGGTGGACGGGAACCCCGAACGCCGAACCGATCCGAGAGCCCTCGCGGACTGTCTCCGCCACCTCGATGCCCGCCACGCCGCCCGGGCCCAGGAGGCACTCGCCCTGGCGAAGGCCGCTCGCACCCGACGCCGGTTGAGGTGGGCCGGTCTCGTCGGAGCGGGACTCCTCCTCGTGGCTCTCGCGACCGGGGTGCAGCTCCGCCGTGTGTCCCTCGAGAGCGCTCGAGCCAACCGCGAGGCCGAGACCTCGCGCCGGGTGACGGAATTCCTGATCGATCTCTTCCGGGTGGCCGATCCCGGGGAGACGAAGGGCAACACTGTCACCGCCCGGGAGATCCTCGATGCCGGCGCCGCCCGGATCAGTACGGGGTTGGAGGACCAGCCCGACGTGCAGGCGGCCCTCATGGGGAGCATGGGGCAGGTCTACCTGGGTCTCGGGCTCCCCGCCGTCGCCGCACCCCTTCTCGAGCAGTCACTCGGCATTCGCCAACGGCTCTACGGAGAGGCCTCCCTGGAGGTGGCCGAGGGGAAGAAGCTGCTGGGGCTCGCCCACTCCGATGCCGGTGATCTCGACACGGCGGAGACGGAAACGGTCCACGCTCTGAACCTGGCTACCGCGCAGCTCGGACCGGACGCGCCACAGGTAGCGGACATTCTTCAGCAATTGGGTCGGATTCGGTGGCTCAAGGGGGACTACGCCGGGGGAGACACGGTCGGTGCCCGGGCCATCGCGATCTACCGGCAGCACGGGCTCCAGGGCCCCGCCCTGGGCGTGGCGCTCCTGAGCCAGGCCAGCGTCCAGTTTTATTTCAACCGCCTGACGGAAGCCGAGACCCTTCTGCGAGAAGCACTCGTCCTCACGCGGGACGCCTATGGTCCCGGGGACCGCCGGGTCGCCGATGCCATGAACAATCTGGGCCACGTATTGACCGCCCAGGGTCGATACGCCGAGGCAAGACCACTCGTGGACTCGGCGCTCTCGGTATATCGCCGCCTGCTCGGCGACGATCACCAATCCGTCGGCGTGGGGTCCTCCGCCCTGGGACTCCTGCTGCAGGAACAGGGTGAGTTCACGCGGGCCGAGGCGTTGTTCCGGGACGCTCTCGCCATCTTCCAGGGACGATTCGGGGCCGACAACCTCTTCACGGTCGGAGCGATGAAGAACGTCGCCAGCATTCTGGCGGACCAGGGGAAATGCGACGACGCGGAACCGATCGCACGGGAGGCACTGGAGATCGGCTCCCGGATTTCCCGCCCCGACTGGGCCATCGCGGAGATCCGGAGCGTGCTCGGAAAGTGTCTGGTGGTGCGAGGGAGGTACGCGGAGGCGGAGCCGATGCTGCTGGAGAGTCACACTGTCATCGCCAATTCCGTGGGGGGCCTCTCGGCCACCGCGGCGCTCCGTCCCCTCGTGATGCTCTACGAACGCTCGGGACAACCCGCCAGGGCGTCCGAATACCGGGCCCTCATGCAGAAACGTCAGTAACAGAGCTCCACGGCCGACGCCCCCTGCACCTCGACCCGGCGACCCGTCCCCGGCACCCTCACCTCCGATTCCCAGACCGGGGTCACCGATGCACCCGTGGAGTTCAGCGACAGTCCCGTGAAACCGGTGCGCCCCGCCCCGGGGTAGAGCCCCCTGCGTTCGGGAGGAGCGTGATAGGCCTCCAAACCGACGTGGCTCCACCGAAACCGGGGAGTCCGGCTCACCCGGATCGTGGCCGCGGTCCCCGACGGTTCGGCCGTCGCGGTGCACTCCCAGCTCGGGATCCCCTGCCACGAGACCTGCTCGATCGCCACGTTGATCCTGTCGCCCGGCTCGACCCGGACGTAGTTGCCGGTCACGAGGAGTGGTTGCGGTTCTGCGGACCCCCCGCGTTGATACCAGCAACTCATCCCCCAGTAGTCCCCACCCTCCGTTCCGTTGAATCCCCATTGCAGCACCGGCTGCAGGAGATCGGTGCCGTCGTTCCGGTCGGTCTGGAGCCCGATGAACAGGAAAACGACCTGGTGATCGTGAATCTTCGGCGGAGGCGGCACCTCCCAGGAACCGCGGAACGCGGTCAGCGGATCCGGGTAACCGAACCCGGCAGATTCAATCCACCCCGGTCCTGCCGGCGGAGCGGACGCGACGGCTGAACCGGAGTCGGCGGCGGGAGGGGGCCCCAGGGAAACCAGCTTCTCACCCGCGCCCTCGGGCGTGGCGCGATGGACGGCGCCATCGCTGGCATGCACCACATCGGTGCGCGTCACCCGATGGACCCGGGACTTGTGTCGAGCGCCCCCGGGCGTGATGATGTGGTCGACCGGAATCTTCATTGCGGAGGCCTCCCAGGATGATGAATCGCCGCCCCGCTGTGTTTGCGGGATTCAATGGTACTCCGGGCCGGAGGCGGCCGCCACCGGACCACCCCGGACCCGGCCACGCCCCAACGTGCTGACCATCGCGGAACGGCAGGTCCTGATCATGGCGCTGGTCCTCACGCGCCGGCCGCAGGACTGGGCCTGGGGAGAACCGATCGCCACGACCAGGGAGGCCATGCTGCGGCACGGCCCCCTCCTCTTCGGCGACGAATTGACCGATTGGTCAACCGCGTTCGAGGCCCTCGAGCACCATGGCCTCCTCACGGGAAGCGACCCCTGTTCCCTCACTCCGTCGGGGCTCGCGCAGGCGACCCCCCTCCGCCGCGCGCTCCTGAGCGAGGAATTCGGGGCGCGGCTGGTCCGAAGCGAACGAAGTGCCGCCTACGGTCTGTTCTGCGAGCGGGTGTTCGGCGTCGATCTCCGGCAGTTCAGCCTGCTGGACGTCGAGCAACTCGAGGCGCTGCGCGCCGCCCTCACGTTGAACGCCGGCGGGCGCATTCTCGACGTCGGATGCGGGAACGGGATCGTCACCGAACACCTGGCGGACACCACGGGTGCCCACATCACCGGGGTGGATATCGCCGCACCGGCCATCGCGCGCGCCCGACAACGCACCCGCGCCAAGCGGGATCGTCTCCGGTTCCAGGTGGCCGACTTCACCGGGCCGTTCCGGATCCCGGCCCCGGTCGACTGCATCCTGTCGATCGACACCCTCTACCTGGCGGACGACCTGGACGACACACTGGGGCACCTGGTCCGGTGTCTCACCCCGGGCAGGCAGCTCGTCATCCTGGCGAGTGACGTCGTGCAGTCCTCCGACGCGGGCACCATGACCCCGGAGCGAACCCGGATGCATCGGGCCCTCTCGGCGCGGGGACTCTCGGTGACAACCCGGGATTTCACCGCGAACGAGCACGAGATCTGGCGGCGACAGCTTCTTGTGGCGGAGGAGATGGCACCCGCGTTCGAGGCGGAGGGGAATGAGCTGCTGGTCCGTGAGTTGATCCGGGAGGCCACCCGGAGTCTGCAGTGGGTGGAGACGGGGCGCGTGAGGCGGTATCTCTACCGGGCGGGGGTGTCGGGGGGGGGACGGGAGGACTTAGGACGTTAAGACAACGTAGGCCTTAGGACTTAGGACATGGGACCCCCGGGAACCTCGCGGGGCGTCATCCCGAGCCACAGGCGAGGGATCTGAGAAGGTGGTTGGTCTACTTCCCGTCGGCCGCGTCCCCGGTTACGGTGGGTGAAACGTGCGAATGTCGGAAAGCGGACGTCGGGGAGTACACCCAGCAGCGTTCTCAGATCCCTCACTTCGTTCGGGATGACTCCCCCTGAGATTCCCGAAGTCCTCCATCTTATGTCCTATGTCCTATGTCCTACGTCCTACGTCCTGTGTCCTCTCTCCTCTATCCTAGCCAACACATGCACCAACGGCGTGTCCCGAAGCCGGGCGCGGTGAGCCGCATAGCCGTTGACGGGCGCCGTGATGCGCTCGGCGGGGGCCAGGAACTCCATCGCACCACCGAACCCCGGGGCAAAGCCGTGAGCATGGGTCGACCGGAACAGTCCTCGACGGGCCGCCTCCGCCGACACCTGGTCGGGTTCGCAAGACCAGAGCTCCGCCGCCAGCGCCATCGTCTCGCGTTCGGCGATCCGGAAACCCCGCGACCGGCGGATGAACGCCAGATAGATCTCCGCCGCGTCATCGGAGGTGCTCATGGCAGCATCCAGCGCCGACGAAAAGACGAAGGCCCGCACCAGCATCCACGGCGGCATCAGGTCGTCCTGGATTCCGAGCAGCTCCAGGAGCGAGGCCTCTCCGGGCCCGGTGTCGAGGCCAAGATGGAGCGCGACCGCCGAGGCCGCGGCATCCACCGAGCCGAAGCACCGCAGCCCCGCCTCCGCCATCGCGTGGACCCTCGCCTCCTCCGTCACCTCCGCTTCCGGGAGACGGGGACCGAGCGTCGACCCGGCGAGATGGGCCCGCAACCCGGTGAGCGCGCTGTCCACCGCCGCCGCCACCGGAGCCAGGCCCTCACACTCCGCGGCCGACGCCAGCAGGAACCGCCTCCGCATGGCGGTCACGAACTCCGGGGCCCCGGGATGAAGGATCTGGGTCACATTCCACCCCTTCAGAAAGGTCCGATGGCTCGTGGCCCAGCCGTCACTCCCCTGCTCCGGCAGCCGGAGGTACCACTCCCGGAAGTGGCTGAGGTAGACGGTGACCAGGGGCGGTTCCGGTTGGGCGGAAACGTGATCCAACCGGGCGGCCTTCAGCGCGAGCAGGGCGTCATCCCGCTTGATGCTCCCCGTCTCCAGCGTCCGCCCCAACTCCTCGGCGCCCTTTTTCCCCAGATGCTCCACGGCCAGGCCGAAAACGCGATCCGGGGTCCGGGCCGTGAAGACGATCGGCTTGATGGCCTCGATGAGGCCGCGGGCTCCTTCCGCCGAGACCAGCCCGTGCCCGACGAGCCGTTCCAGCGCATGGCGGACTTCCACCAGCGCCACGGTGCTGCTCTCGTAGGCGTAGGGTGCGGGGGCATGGAGGATCGCGACTTCGTCGTCGCCATCCACCACGCCGTCCCGGTACCACTCGAAGACCCGCCCCACGCCGATCATGCCGAAGCGCTCCATCTCGGCGGCCCGGAGCGCGCCCATGCTCGCCGCCCCGATCACCCGGGTTCCGCTCTGCAGGGCGTAGAGCAGTTCCTTGTGAGTCACCGCCGGAACCGAGTAGTAGTACCCATCGAGGATGACGAGGGTGTCGGGTCGTTGCCCCAGTGCCATCAGGATGTCGCCGCGTTGGGCCGGGGGCCGGAGCGTCACGCCGGAGAGGAGTTCGCTCCACTCCTCGGTGGGCGTCGAGGGCAGGCAGGGCCCGGCGAAAACGATCGTCTCACCCATAGGGCGCCTCGCGAAGTCCCGCGATCCACGCCATCACCACGGGGACACCGACGTCGTCGCGGGTCAGGTCCACCATGAACGGCTCGTAGTCGTTCAAGTGCAGCCGGTCCAGGAGGCGCCCCAGGTCCGTCTCGACGTCACCGCTGGCGAGAGTGGTGATCTCATCCATCCGCCGCTCGGGCACGGGGACCACGAACTCGGTGAATGCGCCGGCCGGGTCCTGGTGTTCCGAGAACTGGGTGAGGTCGTCGCGCGCGCCGGAGATGTAGGTGAGCCGGGACTGGGCCGCCTCGGTGAGGGCACGCGAGAGCGCCACCGACGGGTCGGGGTGACACCCCGCGCCCCGCCACACGTTGGGGAGGTCGCGCGCCACCAGATCCACGACGATCGTGGGAACCCCCACTTCCCAGGTCAGGTCATGGGCGGCGCACCGCATTCCCGCGCCGTGTATCCTCCGGATCAGGTCGAGGCAGTAGTCCGTCTCGATCGAGTCCAGGTCCAGCGGCACCCGGGGTCTCGCGCCGGTGTGGGCCAGGTAGAGTCCATGCCGTTCGATCAGCTCGCAGAGGGAGTGGACGAGCGCCTCCTCCCGGCCGTTGCCTGAGGCGAGCCCGTTGGAGGTCAGGTGAAAGGGCTGGGGCCGGAGGGTCCGCGGCACCGTGAAGTCGAGTTCCAGCATCTGGCGGGGGAGCCACCCCATCCGGTTCCGGGTCAGGGAGGTGGCTTCGAGCCAGGCCATGGGCACGGTGTCGAGGAGGCGCGAGTCGGGCCTCCATTTGAAGGTCTCGACGGCGATCGGATTGGCGTACTGCATTTCCCGGAGGGGGAGCAGAACCTGAACCAGGTGTTCCAGACTCTCGGCGTGCCAGAGTTCGATGGCTTCCATCGTCCCGCTCACCCGCGCGGCCGCGTGGGTCACGGCCTTGCCCTGCGACACCGACAGGTTGCGGCTCGCGGGACGGACCACCTGGTACACCGGAATGCCCAGGGAATCCAGCGACGTCACATCGGCGACCCGGGTGATGCCCACCCGCTCCAGCACGGGGGCGATCGCGGCCCACGTCTCCTCGGGGGGACGGGTCCGGTGGGTTCCCTGGTAATACCGCTTGGAGGCGGTGGGAGCGGCCGGCAGCGTCACGTCCCGGACCGGAGTCCCTTACGCTTCGAAGGTGTCGTGCCGGCTCACCACGGCGATCTTCCAGCTCGGTGCCGCCCCCGCCTTGCCCTTCACCTTGTGGAGCAGGACCGCGCCGTTGCCGATGATCGGCCTCCCCTTGGTGCCCTCCTCCCGGTGCCGGTACGTGGCGCAGGCCACGCCGGATCCGAGGTGGGTAATGTTCACGTCGGAGATCGTCACCTTCCGCTCCGCGTGGTACCCGAATCGCTCCTTGATGGCGCCGAATTCCTTGCTCCCGAGCCAGGACTTGATCGTGGCAGCATCCACGCTCTTGACTCCGGCCGGCGAGACGTGGTAGTAAGGATCAGTGCAGTACGTTTTCCAGCTCTTGTTCATTTCGTCGGGGTGCATCGAACTCCACCCCGTGATCGTGTGGTGGATGGCGGCGTCGTCTCCCTTGCCATGGAGGGCCGCGGGCATCCGGCTGTCGTCCACGTCGACGGTCGAGTGTGCGGCGGGAGCGAGCGCAATGCCGATCATCCGGTTTTCACCAGCCGCGATCGGCTCCAGATCGAGGTCGACCTGGGCCCGACCCTGCTCGAGTGCCTCGCGAACCGGGTTATCGCCCGGGGTACGACGGTGGGAAGAGGACATGCGGACCTCCAGCGCAGGGGGTAGTGACGGAAAATGTGGACAGCAAGAGTACACCCTGGCGGGCTGCCGCGCCAGCACGGGGTGCGGCGGTCTATGTCCTACGTCCCATGTCCTACGTCCCATGTCCTATGTCCTATGTCCTAGGCCGGCAGAGCCGGAACCAAAGAGGCTTACACACTCGGAGCCACAGATACTGCCCGGGTATGCTCGCGGTCTGCGGGGTTCCTACTCCCAAGACCAGATGCGGCCCGACACCTGGCCTTCGTGGTCCGGTGTGCCTCCCTCCGCGGTCTCGTTCGGGTGGGTTCAGAGGCCCTGCCCCGTCACGGCGCGCAGCGACTCGAGTTCACCAGACGCTTTACCGTTGGGCTCTTCAGGCTTTGGCAGGGGTTCCTGTCCAGCCGGAGCACCTCTACCTCTCCCCCCCCCCCCAGAGCCAACCACAAGAAGCACAAAAGGCACAAAACCTCTCCCCCCCCTGGTGGCAGAGGGGCGTGCCT
>JBDIWC010000058.1:0-20841 GCA_039794085.1 Gemmatimonadales bacterium | reverse complement strand
GAAGAGCCCCAAGTGGGATGCCGTCACAGACGCCGTCACACGCACGGCCGGAGCGGGTGTCCGGGGGGCGCCCCAAATATTGTTGCCGTTTTGTGTTCAATCTTGTCCGTAAGGGACTACTCCCTACCCCCTACTCCCTACTCCCTACTCCCTACCCCCTACTCCCTACTCCCTACTCCCTACTCCCTACCCCCTACTCCCTACTCCCTACTCCCTACCCCCTACCGTGAACGTCCCGGTCCGCTCGGTCAGTTCGGTCGAGGGAAGCCCCGAGACCCGGAGGAGCAAGCGCCGGGCCGATCTCCCCAGCCCCGGCACGGTACTGCGCGCTCCGCCCGGCGCCGCCGGCTCGCCCTGGATCAGCCGCTCGTAGTCCTCCAGCTCCCGGTCCGACAGCGCCGTGACCGTCACGTTGAGGGTGTAGTAGTAGACCCCGGGTTGACTCGGCCGCAGGAGCACCTGGATTCCCCGGTCGAGAAAGGTTCCGATCTCCTCCAGCGTGGGCCGTCGCCGTTCCTCGGTCACCCGGCCCCGGTTGATGATCGTCAGGGAGAACTGTTCGTAGAGCGGCTCCATCCGCACCAGAGCTTCCCACTCGAAGGGCCGCTCCAGGGCGTCGTTCAACGCGCGCGACCGCCAGAGCTCCAGCCGGTAGCGGATCCGCACCGGGATCGGCTCGTTCAGCACACCCACCCACCGCGGATCCCGGACCAGGTTGCGCGTCGCGATGGTCGGAGTCGGAGGGCCCCCGGGGGTGGGATTGGCCGTGAGGGTGAGGGAGACGGACAGGCGCTCCTGGGCGCCCAGCACCGTGACGGGAGCGAGCCCGAGCCCGAGAGCGAGCAGCAGCAGGCGCGGGGTTCCCATCAGAACCTCCGCTCCAGGCGGACGGTGAACCGGACCGGCTCCCCCTTGGTGCCCTTGGCGAGATAGAGGCCGAGCGTGCCGGTGTCGATGCCGACGCCCACGTCCTTGCGCCACTCCCCGAAATTCGGGAGACGGTTGTTCGGGACCCGGCCCGGACCGTCGCCGGTGAGCCACGCGTGGCCGGCGTTGCCGAAGAGCACGAGCTCGGCGTTCTCCAGGTCAATGAGACGGTCGAACCCGTAGAAGTCCCGCGGCGGGAGAATCCGCCCCAGATTGAGGCGGGAGCGGATCTCGACCTGGGTGGCGAGGTACCGGTCGCAGAGGGCGGGGCGCGCCGCGTCGACGAAGGTGGCGGGAGCGCAGGTGAGGGCCCGGAAGCCCGACCCGGGAAGAAGGTCGGGACCGCCCAGCGACACGCGGCGCTGCAAGGGGAGCGGGTCCCCATCGATCCATCCCCCTCCCACCACCCGCAGGTTCACCGTGGTGCCGGGGCTGAACCGGGTGTAGCGCTTCACGTCGAAGGCGAGTCGGGTGAACTGGAATTCCCGGAAGGTCGGAATCGGGGAGCGCACCTCGGTGGGAAGGCCCACCGGGGAGGTGTCGTCGCTCTCGGCATGCTCCACTTCCGCCTGGACCAGCCACCCGGTCGTTCCGGAGACCCGGCTGTTCCGGGTGTCGAGGTCGGCCCGGAAACGGAGGGAGCGGTAGTGTCCGTCGTCGATCAGGGGGTTGGGGCGCCACGGGTCGTCGTTGCGGAAGATGCGGACCGGGTCGGTCACCTGGACCGATCGCTGGCGGTCCCGCCGCCAGGACGCTTCCAGCCGGAGATCCCGGATCGGAAAGAGCCAGCCGTAGAACTCCACACCGCGGCCCTCGTAGTAGTCGCGGAAATCCCGGGAGAGGAGAAAGGCCGACCACCCCGATTCTCCCAGGGAGAGCGGCTGCTCCTCGATCGGGACGATCGTGCTCGACCACTCGGCGCCGAGGCCGCCCCGGATCTTTCCGGAAAACGCCCATTCCGATCCGAGGCGGAGGCCGAACTCGTCGCGGATGGTGGAGCCCCGTCCGGAGGTGCGGAAGATCACCCGGGCCTCGAGGCGCCCCTCGGTCCCGCCGAGGGTCGGCAGGGTGAACGTCGGTCCGACCGCGACGGGCAGTCCCTCGATCCGGTTGTAGGTTCGCCCGGTCTCGATCGAGAGCGTCGTGTTGATCCGCCCGGCCCGAAAGGTGGTGCGGGCACTGGCGATGTCGGCGAAGGAGGGGCGGGGCGGGCGGGGGATGAGGAGTCCGGTGGGGGCGCGCAGCATCGGGGCGAACTCGATGAACACCTGGCGGGTGCCTTCGATCTGTCCCCCCGCCAGCACGGTGAGTCGTCCTCCAACCACGAGCACGTCGCCGGTGATGACTCCGCTTCCCTCCACGATCAGGTCTCCGTTGACCACCGTCACCGGCCCCGTCACCCGGCCGGCAATCCGCAGGACGCCGCGGTAGAGTCCGAGCTGCCCGGTCAGGGCGCTCCCCCGGGGCAACGTGAAGTTGCCCGTCAGGCGGGTCGTCTGGGAATCGTTGTAGGCCCGGAGCACCGCCTCCAGAATCACGAGGGGCGGCCCCGACCGGAGCGTGTCGGTGAGGGGGGCATCGGGATCGATCACGATCAGGCTGTCCTGCGCCGCCAGGGGCAGGACCGCGAGGGTGCCCCACGCGAGCAGGGAGAGGAGTATCCGGCGAAGGGTCACGACATCCCCAGACGCTTCATCCGGCGATAGAGATTGGCCCGGTCAGTTTGCAGCTCCCGCGCCGCCTCCGCCACGTTGCCGTTGGTGCGGCCCAGCGCCCGGGCAATCAGCGACCGTTCGTAGTCGTCGAGGAGATTGGGCAGGGAGCGCCCCGGCACCGGAGCCGGACCGGCGATCCCCTCGGCGCCCGCCGCCCCGTCGGACTCCACCGGGACCGAGGCCACCCGGGGGAGCACCTGGCGCACCAGCGCCGCGTCCACCTCGTGGCCGCCGAGGATGGCGAGCCGCTCCACCACGTTGGCGAGTTCCCGGATGTTGCCGGGCCAGTCGTAGGCCGAAAGGAGGGCCACCGCCTCGGCCGTGAAGCGCGGGGCCTGGTGGGGGCGTACCAGTTCGGCCAGGTGCCCCACCAGAGCGGGGAGGTCGCTGAGCCGGGCCCGCAGCGGGGCGATCTCGACCGGGAACACGTTCAGCCGGAAGTAGAGATCCTCGCGGAAGGTGCCGGCCCCCACCGCCTGTTCCAGCCGCTGGTTGGTTGCCGCCACGAGCCGGATGTCCACCTTGACCACCCGTTCGCCCCCGACCCTCACGATCTCTCCCGTCTCCAGCACGCGCAGCAGCTTGGCCTGCGCCTCGAGGTGAAGGTCGCCCACCTCGTCGAGGAAGAGGGTGCCGCCGTTGGCCAGTTCGAACCGGCCGAGCCGGCGCTCCACCGCCCCGGTAAAGGCCCCGCGCTCGTGGCCGAACATCTCCGATTCCACCAGGTCCCGCGGGATGGCGGCGCAGTTGACGCTGATGAACGGCTTGCTCGACCGCCGGCTGGCGCGGTGGATGGCGCGGGCCACCAGCTCCTTCCCCGTGCCCGACTCCCCGAGGATGAGGACCCGCGCCTCGGTCGGGCCCACCTGGTCGATCATCGACCGGACCGCCTGCATCGGGGCGCTGGTGCCCACCATCACCTCGCGGATCCCGAGTTGCGAGCGCAGCACCCGGTTCTCGGCGCGGGCCCGGGTCAACTCCAGGGCGCTCCGGAGGGTCACCAGCACCGCCTCGGGCGTCAGCGGTTTCTCGAGAAACTGGAAGGCCCCGAACTTGATGGCCCGCACCGCGTCGGTGAGCTGGGCCTTCCCGCTCATCATGATCACCGGAACATGAGGTTCCCGCTGGCGGATCTTCTCCAGGGTGTCGATCCCGTCGGGGCCGGGAGGCATCATGAGGTCGAGGAGCACCGCGTCGGGCGCCGATTCATCGATGGAGAGCAACGCGCCGTTGCCGCTCGGGGCCTCGGTCACGCTGAACCCCTCGGCCCGCAGCAGGGCACCGAGCATGCGGCGGATGTTGGCCTCGTCGTCAACGATCAGTATGCGGCTCATGAGATCTCGTCGGAGAAACCTGCATCCGAATGACGACCGGGACCGGATGATCCCGCACAGACAGTGCGCATCGGGTGGTGGATGTCCGGGTCCTCACCCCCCGACCCCCTCTCCCACCCGGGGGGAGAGGGGCGGGATCGGTGCGAAGTCCGGGCGCTCGGGAGAACCGCACAATGTAGCGGGAACCCGGTCCCGTGGGGCAGGGGGGGAACCGGGTCACTCGCGGTCCGACGAGGTGGTGGGAGAGGGGAGCGTCTGGGGAAAACGGTACTCCCCCGTCCGCCGGGCCAGGTCGGTCCGCCCATCCCGTGGGTTCTCGGTTCCGTGTCCCCCCCCCCTCCCCCCCCGGCCCAGTCCCACTCCCAGGTAGGGAAGCCGCCGGCTGCGGTCGGCCCGCCCGTGGAAGCGCACAACGAAGGTGGCTCCGCCTCCCGGTGTGTCCTCCACCGAGATCGTGCCGTTGTGCAGATCGATCGCCTGCTTGACGATCGAGAGCCCGAGTCCGGTGCCATCGGGCTTGTCGGTGACGTAGGGCATGAAGATCTTCTCCCGGAGCGCCTCCGGGATCCCCCCCCCGTGATCGGCGATACGCACCAGCATCTCCCCCTCGTCCATGCGCACGGACGCATCCAGCCGGCCCTCCCCGCCACTCGCCTCCACCGCATTCCGGATCAGGTTGGTGAAGGCCCGGTGCAGGGGATCGTAGTGCCCCACCAACAGCGGCGTGTGGGGATCGACCTCGAGGGTGTGGGTCATCCCCGGAGGGAGGGTCGTGCGCAGGATCTCCCCCAGCAGCTCCCCCACGTCCACCTCGGCGGAGGGACCCTCGGGGAGCCGTCCCAGATTGGAGAAGTCCTTGGCCAGCAGGTCGAGACGAGCCGTCTCCATGCTCAGGACCTCGAGTGACTCCCGCTGCGCCGGAGTCGCGGTCCGTTCCAGCTGGCTGATGGCGAAACGAACCGGGGTGAGCGGGTTCTTCATCTCGTGCGCCACCCGGCGGGCCACCTCGCGGAAAGCCCGTAACCGCTCCGCCTCCAATTCGGCGGACCGGGCCTGCTGGAGAGCTGCGGCCATCTCCCGGAGCGCCTCCCGCAGGGCGGTGAACTCCGGGGCGCCTGGGGCACGGTCGGTCTGCGGGAGCGGTTCGTGGTGACGGATCCGATCGGTCCAGCCGATCAGCTCCTCGATCGGGCTACTCAACTGCCGGGAAAGACTGAGACCCAGATACCAGGTGAAGTAGATAAGAAGGCCGCCACCCAGGAGAACCACGGCGGTCAGGGTCGGGGTCAGCCGGCGGTTGTAGGACAGGGCAGATCCGGCGCGACCCAGGGCGCGGTTCAGGCTGTCGGCGTGGTCGCGCAGGGCCCGGCGCTCCGGCAGGGAGAGGCCGGTGGTGTCGATCACCCGGAGCAGCTCCCGTCCCGTCGCCGCCACCGGCGTGAGCGCCGCCGACACCGCCGCCGGCGCGTTGCTGCTCCGGAGCGAGATCACCAGCGCCACGATCACCACGGAGGTCGGCAGAACCCCCAGGAGAATCAAGGCCAGGTGGATGCGGTTGCGAAAGGAGGTCTGGGCCATGCCTGGTTCAATGTAACAATGACCAATGACCAATGACCAATGAACAATGACCAATGAACAATGAGCAATGAACAATGAACAATGACCGACAATCCACGCCCCCCCGCCAGGGCGCACCCCGAGGCCAGATCCCAAACGGGACGTCACCCCGGCGAACGCCGGGGTCCATTTTCCTTCCCCTTGGTCCGTCGCATGGATTCCGGCTTTCGCCGGAATGACGCCTCCGACCCATCCGGCTGTTGCTCCCCCGCAACGATTCTGATAACCTCAGCGCCGCATTGAACCCGGAAAGTCGCCGATTTCGCAGGAGCCGGGCACCCCTGATCTTGCGACGCAGATCCAGTTCTCTGACGGTTGTAATGTCATAAGTTACTGTAAAATAGCGACATACAATAGTTTATCGGAATACCACACAAATGTTGATTGGTGGTATCTCAGCCCCGTTCGTGGTTGTGGCATTCATCCTGCACCGGCTCCACCGGCACTCGGGAGCGCCGCTGTCCGGCGTCTTCTGAACCTCATTTCCTACCGAGGGAACCTCGAATGATGACGGTCTTTGGCCGAGCGCGCGTCCTGGCAGGCCCACTCCTTCTTGCGGGCGTCTGTGCGTTCCTTCCCACACCGCTCCTGGCACAGAGTCTGACGTCGGGCTCCCTCCGGGGCCAGGTGAACGATGAGTTGGGTGTTCCCCTCTCCGGGGTGGCGGTGACCCTCGAGTCCGCCCGGGGGGGACTCCGGCTCGAACTCGAAACCGACTTCGATGGCGCCTTCTCGGTGCCGCTCCTGGCGCCTGGGGTCTACGACATTCTGGCTGAGCAGATCGGGTTCCAGCCGGTTCGCCGGATCGGGATAGCGGTGACTGCCGGTCAACGCACCACCGTCGTCTTTGCCCTGGAACGCCGTCCTCCCCCGATCAGTGCGCCCACCGAGATCCGGGGCGACGGGGCCCGGACCGGAATGGGCCGGATCCGGACCCTCACCGATTTCGAGATGCGGGAACTCGACCGGAATCCGGTGGCGACCGACGCCCTCCGGGGGACCAGCGCCTTCGTCTCCCCCTTCGATGATCGCCAGGGGGGGATCGGTCTCGCCGGCTCCGGCCTTCCCGCCATGCGGAGCCGGTTGCTGGTGGACGGCATCCCCGAGGTGCTGCTCCGTCACCCCGGACTTCCCGCCGAGCCGCTCCAGGCCGAAGGGTTTGCCCGTCAGGCCACCGAGCAGCTCAACGTGCTCGGCACCAGCATGGACAATGAGTTCCGCGGCACCCCGGGGACCCTCCTCTCCGCCCTCACCCGCCGGGGAGGAAACACCGTCTCCTTCGAGCCCTATGGCTGGGCCAGCAGCGCCAAGATCGGGGACCGCACCGAGCTCAACCCCGGGGACAGCTCCGGCACCTCGTTGCTCGTGGGAGCCGTTCTCTCCGGGGCCATCGTGCCCGACACCGCCCACTTCCTGATCCAGGCCCAGTACCAGTCGGTTGAACTTCCCACCGCCCAGCCGTGGACGGAGGACCCTGCCCAATTCAGTCCGGGGGTCACGGTGGACCGGATCCGCACCATCGGCCAGTCCTTCGGCCGGAGCCTCGCGGCGGAAACTTCCCCCGTCGTGCGAACCTGGGAGGGGGGAAGCGCCCTGGCCCGCGTCGACTGGCGCCTCTCCGGCACCCAGGAGTTGATGGTCCGGGTCGGGGGCGCCGATTGGGAAGAGGACTCTCCCCGGCTCGGGACCGGACTGTCCAACAACGCCGGCACCAAGCTCGATGCCCGGGACATCTCCGCCGCCTTCGGGCTCACCTCGACCGGGTCCAGCACCGCCAACGAGTTCCGGGTCGGATTCAGTTCGGCCGAGCGGAACTGGACCGGGAGCACCTTGCCGGGAACCGTGATCACCGGGAGCAGCGTCGCCTTCGGGACCTCGGGGGAGCTCCCCGGCTCCTTCGAGGAGCGGGCCTTCGACATCAGCGACGCCTTCCAGGTCCGGGCCGGCAGGCACGTGATCAAGTTCGGCGGGAACGCGCGGCTCACCAACTATGAGCAGGATTACCGCTTCGGCTCCGCCGGGATCTTCACCTTCGGAGATCTCGACCGGTTCGGCGCCGGTACCGGCACCTTCTTCCAGGCGAGCGGTCCGGCCCGGCCGATCGACTTCAACAGCACCGAGGTCGGGGTCTTCCTGCAGGATCTCTGGCAGGCCACTCCCGAAATCCAGCTCCAATACGGCGTCCGGTACGAGACCCAGTTTCTCCCCACCCGCAAGGTGCTCGACAACACAGCCTGGCAGACCCTCACCGGGATTGCCACCGGGGGGCGGCCCAGTGATCGTAAGGGCTTCTCCCCCCACGCGGCCCTGGTCTGGGACGTACAGAATCGGGGAGAGTGGATCCTGCGGGCCGGCGGCGGGCTCGAGGTGGGGCGTCTCGACCCCGCGGTCTTCGCCGAGGCGATGACCATGGACGGGACCGTGTCGATCCGCCGCGGGCTCGGCTCCTTCACCAACTGGCCCAACCTCCCCGCGGGGGCCCAGACCCAGGTGTCGGCGCCGGGGCTCACCTTCCTTCCCGACAGTCTCTACCGGGCTCCCAAATCCTACAAGCTCGAGGCGGGGCTCACCCGGCACGTCGAGGGGGGATTCAACATCTCTCTCGGCGGACGGTACGTCCACACCGACTATCTCCTCCGCCGCGAGGATCTGAACCGGGTGCCGGGGCCGCTCGCCACCACGTCGGAAGGCCGGCCCGTCTTTGGATCGCTGGTACAGCAGGGGTCGCTGATTACCCCGCAGCCGGGGAGCAACCGCCGGTTCGGCAGCTTCGACGCGGTCTATGCGCTCCTCCCCTCGGGAGAGAGTGACTACTACGAATTCAACGCCGCGATCGAGCGCCAGGTGTCGCGTCACCTGTCGATCATGGCCAACTACACCTTCTCCGACACGGAAGACAACGTCCTCGGTCTCTCCTCGGGCGATCCCGCCGACCAGCTCTCCCCCTTTCCCGGCCGCCTGAACGGAATCGACTGGGCCGAGGGGCGCTCCGACTTCGATGTGCCGCACCGGGCGGCCGCCACCCTGCGCTACCGGTCCACGGGGCGGGCGGCGGTGACGCTGGCGGTGCGGGGCCGGGTCCAGTCCGGCCTCCCCTTCACCCCCGGGTTCCAGCCCGGGGTGGATCTGAATGGAGACGGATCGGGCAACAACGATCCCGCCTTCATCGACCTGAACAGCGCCGGCATCCGGTCTCTGCTCGACGCCAGCCGCTGTGACCTCGTCACCGGATTCGCCGAGCGGAACAGTTGCCGCGCCGACACCCAGTACGGGGTCGATCTCTCCTTCGGGATCGGTCTTCCCGTCTCGGCGGGGGGGCGTCATCTCACCCTCACCGTCGATGCCTACAACGTGACCAGCTCCGAGTCGGGGCCGGTGGACCGGGCGCTCTTCCTCGTGGATCCGGCGGGGACGCTCTCGCCTCCCGGCAGCCGCACCGTCAACCTGTCCCTCGTTCCCAACCCCCGTTTTGGCTCCATCCTGAGCCGCCGCGATGATCCGCGGCTGTTCCGGGTCGGCCTCAGGATCGACTGATGCGCCACGTTTCTCGTTTCGGCCTTCCGGCCCTGCTCCTGGCCCTCGTCCTCCCCACCGCCTGCAACAACGCGGGCGACGACGTCACCTTCGGACCCTTCCCCACCGGGCAGATCGGGGTGCTGGTGTTCCTCGACCGGGACGGCAACGGTTCCGCCTCCGCTGCCGACACCGTCTTCGCCGGGGCACGGGTGGCCCTCCTGAGCCAACGCAGCGACGACACCCTCGCCACCAAACTGACTGATGCGACAGGGTTCGCCCTCTTCGACACCCTCCCCATCGGGGAATACCGGGTGGCCATCGACACGCTCAGCATCGGTGATTCCATCCGGGTGGCTGCGGTCGACTCCAGCAACGTCCAACTCGTGAATGGAGGCCCCGCGATCGGGGTCGTGGCCCGGCTGGCCTTCCCCGAGGTGAGTCTGAAGGAGGTCCGGTCGCTCCCGGGCGGCAAGCGCGTGTTCGTGCGCGGGATCATTCTCGCCGGCGTCCAGTCCTTCAGCGACACGACCTCGCACCTCGCCGATACCTCCGGCACCCTGCGGCTGACGGAGGTGTCGCTGGCGGGCGGCCTCACCGGCAACAACCCCGGGGACAGCGTCGTGGTGCTCGGCCGCACCGGCGTGCGAGCCACCCAACCGGTGCTGACCCAGTCGCGGGTCATCCGCCTGGCCACCCGCCCCGCGCCCATCCCCTCCCCAGTCAGCACCGCCACGGCGGCGTCGGCCAACAACGGGCTTCTCGACGCGGCCCTGATCCAGATCACCAGTGCCCTCATCTCCGACACGGTCACCGTGGCCCCCAACTTTCACGTGACCGTGAGCGACGGCACCGGAAATCTCATTGTGGTATTGGATGCCAACATCCCGTTCCTCCGCACCGCCTTCGCCCCCGGCCGGTTCATGAACACCCGCGGCGTCCTGGTCCCGGATGGTACTGGCCAATGGACGCTGAAACCGCGGGTGGGGCAGGACGTGATCCTGAACTGATGACCCCCCACGTCACCCCGGATTCAACCACGGAGAACACGGAGGACACAGAGGGTTGACGGTATCCGCGACACGCTCCTCGTCTCGGATTGGCGGGCACCGGCAGGATGGGGGCCCCTCCACCCCCCCAAACACAATCCGTGATCTCGGCGTGCAAGACGTGGAGCCGCGGGAATCATGCGGAGACCCTCTGGGACCTCCGTGTTCTCTGCGGTGATTCCTTCCCGCCTTTCCCGATCCCATACCCCCGGGCATCGGCAGGATGGGCCCTTCCGCCCCCCCCAAACACAATCCGTGATCTCGGCGCGCGAGGCGTGGAGCCGCGTGCCCCCACCCCACGCCGGATTGAACCACAGAGAACACGGAGGACGCAGAGGGTTGACGGCATCCACGAGGCGTTCCCAGTCTCGGTCCCCGGGCATCGGCAGGATGGGGGCCCTTCCACCCCCCAAAAACAGAATCCGGATCTCGGCGCGCGAGGCGTGGAGCCGCGGGAATCATGCGGAGACCCTCTGTGACCTCCGTGTTCTCTGCGGTGATTCCTTCCCGCCTTTCCCGATCCCATACCCCCGGGCATCTGCAGGATGGGCCCTTCCACCCCCCCCAAACACAATCCGTGATCTCGGCGCGCGAGGCGTGGAGCCGCGTGCCCCCACCCCACGCCGGATTGAACCACAGAGGACACGGAGGACACAGAGGGTTGACGGTATCCGCGACACGCTCCTCGTCTCGGATTGGCGGGCACCGGCAGGATGGGGGACCCTCCACCCCCCCAAACACAATCCGTGATCTCGGCGCGCGAGGCGTGGAGCCGCGGGAATCATGCGGAGACCCTCTGGGACCTCCGTGTTCTCTGCGGTGATTCCTTCCCGCCTTTCCCGATCCCATACCCCCGGGCATCGGCAGGATGGGGGCCCCTCCACCCCCCCAACAACAAACTTCCGAACTCGACGGGCGAAGCATGGTGGTGCCTCCTCCCCCCGCCCGAGTTGAACCACAGCGGACACGGAGGACACAGAGGGTTGACGGTATCCGCGACACGCTCCTCGTCTCGGATTGGCGGGCACCGGCAGGATGGGGGCCCCTCCACCCCCCCAAACACAATCCGTGATCTCGGCGTGCAAGACGTGGAGCCGCGGGAATCATGCGGAGACCCTCTGGGACCTCCGTGTTCTCTGCGGTGATTCCTTCCCGCCTTTCCCGATCCCATACCCCCGGGCATCGGCAGGATGGGGGCCCCTCCACCCCCCCCAAAACACAATCCGTGATCTCGGCGCGCGAGGCGTGGAGCCGCGGGAATCATGCGGAGACCCTCTGTGACCTCCGTGTTCTCTGCGGTGATTCCTTCCCGCCTTTCCCGATCCCATACCCCCGGGCATCGGCAGGATGGGGGCCCCTCCACCCCCCCCAAACAACAAACTTCCGAACTCGACGGGCGAAGCATGGTGGTGCCTCCTCCCCCCGCCCGAGTTGAACCACAGCGGACACGGAGGACACAGAGGGTTGACGGTATCCGCGACACGCTCCTCGTCTCGGATTGGCGGGCACCGGCAGGATGGGGGCCCCTCCACCCCCCCAAACACAATCCGTGATCTCGGCGTGCAAGACGTGGAGCCGCGGGAATCATGCGGAGACCCTCTGGGACCTCCGTGTTCTCTGCGGTGATTCCTTCCCGCCTTTCCCGATCCCATACCCCCGGGCATCGGCAGGATGGGGGCCCCTCCACCCCCCCCAAACAACAAACTTCCAGATCTCGACGCGCAAAGCGTGGAGCGACGGAAATCATTCGGAGACCCTCTGCGACCTCCGTGTTCTCTGTGGTGAATCTCCCTCGACCCCAATTGAAGCCCTGATGTCAGGAGTCGCCTCCAGGGAATTCGTGATCGTGGCCCCACGGATGGTCGTTGATCAGGCGCCGGATGCCGTCACGCAGGTAGCGAACGTTGAAGTTCACGAGCAGACCCACGCGACATCCGGACAGGTGAAGGTAGGTGAGCACCTGAGCTGCATGGATCCGATCGAGTCGCTGAACCGACTTGACTTCGACGATGACAATGCCCTCCACCAGGAGATCGATGCGGTACCCACAGTCGATCCGGTTCCCCCTGTAGATGACGGGCAGGGGCTTCTGGGTTACGATATCCAACCCACGTGCCTGTAGCTCCCAGGCAAGACACGATTGGTAGGTCGATTCGAGCAGGCCGGGTCCGAGAAGCCGGTGCACTTCGATCGCGGCTCCAATGATCTCCCCGGTGGTGTCACCATCCTGTTTCGCTTCTGCCACGAGCCCTCCTTCCGTTTGGGGACGTCTCAAGGATGGCCCCTGGTGACGCCGGAGAGCTAACCATCCCAACGCCGGAAGGCGTTTTTGAACGCAGGGGATCGTGGTCAGTGGGCGGAGGGGGTGACGGAGGGCGTGGTCCGTCGTGCCACGGACCAGCCGAGGAGGTGACCCACGGCAAGCGCGCTGAGCTCGACGAGGGAGGGGAGGGGCAAGGCCCAGAACCCGCTCACGACCAGGGCCATCCCCACCAGGATTCCGACGCCCGTGACGCTCGACAGCGGGGATCGCCACCCGCGCCCCACGAAGCGCCCGGGCACCAGCCCGAGCAGCGCCAGCCAGAGGATGCTCCACACCGGTGTCCCCGGCTCGAGATCGGCACCGAAGGGGAGCACGAAACTCCATCCCAATCCAACCGTGAGGGGAAGTGCTCCCGTCCCCACCGCGGTCCCCGAAAGGGTCCCGTCCGCCCACCATCCCGCGGCATCGTACCGGGTGCCGACCGGGGCGCCGAGACCCTCGGGCACCCGGAGGGTCGGGGTGCGGAGCCGGGCGTCCGCCGTCCGCAGGCGGATCGCCACCACCAGGTCCTCCCCCTCCTGCCCGAGCAGGGCGATCTGTCGCTGGCGATCGTCGAACACGCTCACGATCGGCGCGGTACGACGCGGGGGCGGGCCGAGGGTTCCGCAGGCCTGGATCGAGATCGGTCCCCCCCCCTCCTGGAGCTCGAGTCGTCGCTCCCAGGTGTCGACCAGCATGTGACCGGGGAGGGGGCGGGAGCCGAGACGCGCCGAATCCACGCTGCCCATGAACTGATCGAACTGACCGAGCTCCGGCCGCCACTGCCCGAACCAGGTGGAAACGGGAAGCGAGGGTTGCAGCAGCCACCCCGTCACCCAGAATATCAGCGCCACCCCGCTCAGGGTGAGCACGGCGAGTCGGCGGGCGATGGCGGGTGCCGGAGTGGCGATGAGGGGCCAGGTGCGGCCCAGGATCCATCCCAGCACTCCCCCCGAGGTGTTGGCCACGAGGTCGCCAAGGGCGGCGAACCGTCCCGGCAGGAAGAGGAACTGGAACACCTCGATGCCGAGCGTCAGCCCGAAGGCGACCGCCGCAGCCCGCCGCAGGGAATGGTCCCCGTGGTGCAGCGCCAGCCCGAGCGGCCCGAAGAGGGCAACATTGAGCAGGAAATCGACTCCCCCGAAGTCGCCGCAGGCCAGGCAAAGCCCCCACGAATGAAGCGGAATCGAGGGGTCGTCCCGGGGAAAGAGGGTGATCAGCAGGATCGGAAGGGTGGCCAGGGCGATCAGGACCCGCCCCCGGTGCGTGCGTCCTGCGGATGTCGCGGAATCTGTCACGTGAGGCCGTTCTTTCCGTCTGGTGGTCCTGCCGCTTCGGGATGACCGCCCGGACTATTATTCACTGGCCTTCGGCAGTCGTCCCGAGCAACGCAGGGGATCTGAGGAGGCCGCAGGTGTATTTCCCGTCGTCCGGATCGCGATGGCACTGCTGCAGAGAGGCCCTGGCTATCCCGGGCATGGAATGTGCCCCAGGGATGGCGAAGATTGAAGGGACGAAACCTATCACTGTTGGGGAGGATGCCCTGCCTTCAGCCGGGACGCCAGTTCCACCGGGTCACCTGTTCTCGGTGGATGTCGAGGAACACTTCCAGGTCACCGTGTTCGAGCGGGTGGCTCCCCCCGAGCGGTGGGAGGACCTGCCCAGCCGCGTCGAGCGGAACACCGATCTCCTGCTCGACCTCCTCGCGCGGCACGGCGCCACCAGCACCTTCTTCACCGTGGGCTGGGTGGCCGAGCGGCACCCCGCGCTGGTCCGCCGCATCGCTGCCGCGGGTCATGAGCTCGGCTCCCACGGCTGGTGGCACCGGCGGGTCTCCACCCAGACCCCGGATCAGTTCCGGGCCGAGGTGCGGGACACGAAGGCCCTCCTGGAGGACCAGAGCGGCACGGCGGTGACCGGGTTCCGGGCGCCGAGCTTCTCGATCCGGCCGGGCGGGGAGTGGGCCCTCGACGTGTTGCTGGAGGAGGGCTACCGGTACGATTCGAGTCTCTTCCCGATCCGGCGCCCCGACTATGGCTATCCGGCGGGCCGCACCGTACCCTGGTCCATTGCCCGGCCGGCCGGCACCCTGCTCGAGATTCCTCCCGCCACGCTCACCGTGGCCGGCCTGCGGATTCCCGCTGCGGGCGGTGGGTATCTCCGGCACTTTCCGTTGTCGGTCCTGCAGCACGCCTTGCGGCGCTACAGCCGGATCGGCCAGCCGGGGATGTTCTACGTCCACCCCTGGGAGGTGGACCCCGGCCAGCCGCGGCTCCCCGCCTCCTGGATCACCACGCGGCGTCACTACGGGGGATTGAAGCACACGATGACACGGCTCGGCACTCTCCTCGGCGAGTTCCGGTTCGAGTCGGTGGCTGCGTGGCGGGCTCGGACCGGCACATGAGTCTCCGGATCGCGCCATTCGACGGGACACCGGCGGAGTGGGATGCGGTGGCGGACAGGGAATGGGAGACCGGTGCCACCCTCTGCCATCGCTTCGCCTGGCGACCCCTTATCGAGGAGACCTTCGGCCACGAATGCTTCTCCCTCGCCGCGCGGGACGACGCGGGCTCCCTCCAGGGAATCCTCCCCCTGGTCCGGGTCCGGAGCCGGCTCTTCGGGCACTATCTCGTCTCCATGCCCTTCCTGAACGCCGGGGGACCGGTCGGGACTCCGGAGGCGATCGAGGCCCTGGCCGCCCACGCGCGGGACATGGCGCTGGCCGACCGGGTCGATCTCCTCGAGCTGCGGAGCGTGCGCGAACTCCCGGTGTCGCTCGAGGTGTCCCATCGCAAGATCACCGTCGTGCTTCCCCTTCCCGATGACCCCATGGCCCTGGTGGGCCGCTTTCCCGCCAAGCTCCGGAGCCAGGTGCGGCGCGCGGAAAAGGAGGGGGTCGAGGTGCGCTTCGGACCTGACCAGGTGGCGGGGTTCTACCGCGTCTTCAGCCGCCACATGCGCGATCTCGGCACCCCCGTGCTGCCGCGCCGCTTCTTCGACGCCCTGGTCCGTCACTTTCCCGCGGAGGTGCTCTTCGGAGTCTCCTGGCTCGGCGATGAGCCGATCGCGGCGGGATGTGGCTTCCGCTGGCACGACACCTTCGAGATCACCTGGGCGTCGGCCCTCGCCGAGCACAACCGGATCGCCGCCAACATGGGGCTCTATCGGGCGTTCATGGAGCGGGTGATTGGAGACGGGGTCCGGGAGTTCGACTTCGGACGGTGCACGCCGGGGAGCGGCACCCACCGCTTCAAGAAACAGTGGGGGAGCGAGGATCGTCCGCTCTGGTGGTACCAGGTGGCGTCGCGCGGGGCGGCGGGCACGCCGTCCCCCGATGCGGGCGGGGCGCTCTCCCTCGGGCCCCGGCTCTGGCGGCATCTCCCGCTCCCCGTGGCCAACCGGCTCGGACCCCTGCTCGTCCGGTCGATCCCATGATCGGCCGTCGGCAGCTCCCCGCCTGGTCGCCCCTCTCCCTCGGGGCGCTGGCGCGGGGACTCGTCGGTGGCCTGCGGCCCGCCGTCGCCCGCGCCGAGCTCGATACGCTGCTCGCTGCGGACCTGGGGACGGAAGGCGTTCTCCTGGTGGACAGCGGTACCTCCGCCCTGGCCCTCGCCATGAGGGCCGCCGGGGCCGATCCAGGACGGCCTCCCCGCGTGGCCCTCCCGGGCTACGGCTGTTTCGACCTCGCCACCGCGGCGCTCGGCGCCGGCGCGGAGGTGGTGCTCTACGATCTCGATTCCGATACTCTCGGTCCCGAGACTGGCTCGCTCGACCGCGCGATCGCCCATGGCGTGGACGCGGTCGTGGTGGCCCACCTGTACGGCGTGCCGGTGTCGGTGCGCGCGGTGCGGGAGCGGATCGCCACGGTGGGGTCCGAGGGGCTGGTGATCGAGGACGCCGCCCAGGGGATCGGCGCGATCGTGGACGGGGGACCGGCGGGCACGGCGGGGGACCTGGGAATCCTGAGTTTTGGACGGGGGAAAGGATGGATAGGGGGACGGGGAGGGGCGCTTCTGGCGGTGACCCCACGGGGGAGGGAGGCGATGGCGCGGCTTGACCTTCCCCGGGAGGGAGGCCGGGGATGGGGCGTGTGGCCGCGGCTCCTGGCGCAGTGGGCTCTCGGGCGACCCGCGCTCTATGGTATTCCCGCCTCCATCCCGGCGCTGGGACTTGGGGAGACGCCCTTCCACCCTCCGCATGCGCCAAGGGGGATCTCCGGAGTGGCCGCCGCTGTGGCGGTGGCGACGCGTGCCGCCTCGGCGCGGGAAGCGGCCCATCGGAGGGTGACGGGGGCGGGATGGCTCACCCGGCTGGCTCCGGTGCCGGAGGTCGGAACCCCGGGTGCAACATTGGGTGAGGGATGCGCCGCGGGGTGGCTCCGGCTTCCGGTGCTGGTGCCGGAGGGCGTGGCCCGGCGGCTCCGGAGCCCCGCCGCCCGACGGCTCGGCATCATGCCGGGGTACCCCGCGGCGCTGCAGGACCTGGAGGGCTTTCCGGTGGTGGCGGCGCTTCCGGCGGATGCGACCTCACGGGATCTGCCCGCTCGGCTCTTCACCCTGCCCACCCATTCCCGGGTCACGGAACGGGATGCCGACGGGTGCCGGGAAACCCTCTCCCTCCGGGAGAGGGTGGCGCGTAGCGCCGGGTGAGGGCCCCTCCTGCCGATGCCCGGGAGTACCGCTCCACGTCTCGCGAACCGAGATCAGGAGCTTTTTTTTTGTGGGGGGTGGCGGGGACCCCCTCCTGCCGATGCCCGCAGTCCGAGACGAGGAGCGTGTCGCGGATGCCGTCCACCCTCTGTGTCCTCCGTGTTCTCTGTGGTTCAATCCGGGGGGGACGTGGGGGGTCACCACAGAGGCCGCGGAGGACACGGAGGGTCTCCGCATGATTCCCGCAGCTCCACGCCTCGCGCGCCGAGATCCGGATTTTGTTTTTGGGGGGTGGCGGGGCCCCCCTCCTGGAGATGCCCGCAGTCCGAGACGAGGAGCGTGTCGCGGATGCCGTCCACCCTCTGTGTCCTCCGTGTTCTCTGTGGTTCAATCCGGGGTGACGTGGGGGGTCACCACAGAGGCCGCGGAGGACACGGAGGGTCTCCGCATGATTCCCGCAGTTCCACGCCTCGCGCGGCGAGATCCGGATTTTGTTTTTGGGGGGTGGCGGGGCCCCCCTCCTGAAGATGCCCGCAGTCCGAGACGAGGAGCGTGTCGCGGATGCCGTCCACCCTCTGTGTCCTCCGTGTTCTCTGTGGTTCAATCCGGGGGGGACGTGGGGGGTCACCACAGAGGCCGCGGAGGACACGGAGGGTCTCCGCATGATTCCCGCAGCTCCACGCCTCGCGCGTCGAGATCCGGATTGTGTTTGGGGGGGGTGGCGGGGCCCCTCTCCTGCCGATACCCGGGCGTACGGGATCGGGTAGGGCGGGAAGAAATCACCACAGAGAACACGGAGGTCACAGAGGGTCTCCGCATGATTCCCGCAGTTCCACGCCTCGCGCGTCGAGATCCGGATTTTGTTTTTGGGGGGTGGAAGGGCCCCCATCCTGCCGATGCCCGCCAATCCGAGACGAGGAGCGTGTCGCGGATGCCGTCAACCCTCTGCGTCCTCTGTGTTCTCTGTGGTTGAATCGGGGAGAAGGGGGGGGCGTCGAGATCTGGAGTTTTTTTGTGGGGGGTGGCGTGGCCCCCCTCCGGCCGATGCCCACCAATCCGAGACGAGGAGCGTATCGCGGATGCCGTCAACCCTCTGCGTCCTCCGTGTTCTCTGTGGTTCAGTCCGGGGTGGGGGACAGGGGTGTGGTGATGCCCGCCCCTACACCATTCCGCGACCGCCCAGGAAGGCCCGGGTCAGCTGCACCGGCTGGAATACAACGCTCGGCCAGAGGAACACCTCGTTGGTGCACCAGCACTGCTTGGCCGCGATCGACGCCCGAAGCGCCTTGGCCTCCTCCGAGTTCCAGATCTCGCGGAAGCTCCGGTCGCGAAGATTGCCGAGCGGCTCGTGGGTCTCACAGACCGAGACGTCCCCGTTGGCATAGACCACGCCGGAGAGGATCCCGGCCCGGCAGGGGACCACCTGCGTCTCCGCCTTGATCGTCTGAACCTTGGCCCACTGCAGCATCGGTTCGACCGAGGCCCCGAAACGACCCTTTTCCCGGTCGCTCCACACCTCGGCGATGTGCCGGTACAGATCCTCGTACTGCGCCAGGGCGGGGCCGGTGAGGGAAGGGTTCTTCCGGTCCCCCCGGATGACCGCCAGGTTGTGGTGTTCCATGGCGGGGCACCGCTCGTGCAGGTACGAGGTGAGCTGGCGGATCTCATCCATGTTCTCGCTCATCGCCACCGTGTTGCAATGGATTCGGAGACGGGGATCCTCCCGCTGCAGGGCGGCCAGCATCTCGTACGTCTCCATCGCCTTCTCGAACGACTTCGGGTTGCCCCGGAACCGGTTGTGATACTCGGCGGTGCCGTCGAGGGAGATCTCGCAAACGAAGATGTCGAGCGATGTGTGCGTCAGCACCGAACGGAGCTGCGTCTCCGTGTTGTCCGTGAAGTAGCCGTTGGTCGGAACGTAGATCTGCCGGACACCGTTGTTGGTGATGAACAGGGAACAGATCCCGGCAAAGTCCTTCCGGATGAACGGCTCACCGCCCGACAGGTTGAGAATCTCCACCCGGCCCAGGTCCCGGGACAGGGCGTCGAACTCCTCAAAGGTCAGATCGTTCCGCTGGTTGAGGTTGCGCCAGTAGAAACAGTGCTCGCAGGTCAGGTTGCAGATCGAATTGATGAAGACGATCAGGAAGGGAGGGGTCTCCCCCTCCGGATGCTTCCGTGCCCGCAGGGTGAGCTGGGCGTGACGCTGGACGCGGGCCAGAACGGTGGACATCGGCGGAAGGCCTCTCGGTGGTGTGGTGATGTTGCATGGTAGAGGGCGCAATCCCTATGCCATCGCCCCCCGGCCGGACGGGTCCCTTTTCGGCTCCACCACACCACTCGGTGTGGTGCCGACGCTACAAGTGGGGAGGAAGGAAGGTCACTCCCTGGGGCGCCCCACGACCTGGAGGGCTGGGGCCACCCAGGTCAGGAGCATCCGAAGACCCGGCACCTGCCGGGCGATGTTGGCCACTGCGCCGGCCATCCGCTCTCCTCGCGATCGGTGGAGGAGGTCAACGCGGGTGATGCCGGGAACATGATACCGCATGGAGCGGAATCCGGAACGGCGCAGCAGGCGGGATAATTCCCCGCGACCGACCAGACGCTTGTGGTCGTAGGCGAGACCCCGTTTCCACCGCACGTAGCGCGCCTGCCAGCGCCGGGGGAGAAAACCCACACCCCAGAGGCCCACGTGAGGCTCCGGGGCCAGGGAAAAACGGTTGGTGGTCCAGAGGAAGATCTTCCCGCGGGGACGGAGAACCCGCCGCATCTGGTCCAGGGTCGTGGACGGCTCCGGCACATGTTCCAGAAGGGCCACGCTGGTCACCAGGTCGAATCGACCATCGGGGAAGGGCAGGTGGTCGGCGCAGGCGCAGACGAGATGCGCGGGCCGTCCCGCTTCGAGGAGGCCTTTCCGGGCGACCACCAGCCATCGGAACCCCACGTCGCAGCCGATGACCTGCCGGTAGTGGCGATGCGCAACCTGCACCAGGACGCCCGCTCCGCATCCCACGTCGAGCATCATCTCCCCGCCGCCCAGACGATGCTCATAGGCCGCGATCCGCTCGGCATCACCCTGTACGTGCCCGATGAACCGCGAGGCCAGGTCGGGTGGAGTCGGCGGATAGGTCGGCAGGGTCCAGTAGTAGGCCACCAGCTCCGCGAAACTACGACTCTCGGCCGCGGCCTGGAGGACCTCGCCTTTGCGGTAGTCGTCCTCCAGCGGGATGAGCGGATCCTCGTGAAGCCGGAGATCGGGAATGCCGAGCACGATCGGGTACCGTCGATCGCACGGTCCGCAGGACAGGGCGTCGGGCGAACGGTCGAGGGACCCGTGGCAGCGGGGGCAGACCAGCAAGGCCAGCAAGGCCTCATCGGGCGGAGGGTAGCCGCTCACGTCGAGCAGGAAAGGCACATGTCATCAAGATAACCGACCGGTTTGCGGCAGGTGGAGTTTATCGCAAACCCCCTGCGTCCCCACCGCTCTCCGATTCGATCCAGGGCGGGGTGACGTCCCCGCCCCCGCCTCGCGCGCTGGGATCAGCAGCTTTTCTTATGGGGGCGGAGGGGCACCCCATCCTGCCGATGCCCGGGCGCACGGGATCGGGTAAGGTCGGAAGGAATCACCACAGAGAACACGGAGGTCACAGAGGGTCTCCGTATGATCTCCATGGCTCCACGCTTCGCGCGCCGAGACTGGGATTTTGTTGTTGGGGGTGGCGGGGCCCCCATCCT
>JBDIWC010000057.1:0-21319 GCA_039794085.1 Gemmatimonadales bacterium | reverse complement strand
CATCCGATCCTTGAAGGAACTACTGTACGCCGTCATCATTCGGTCACCTCGTCGCCCCCAGCGGTGAGCACCTCACCCCGTCACAGAAGGTGACGGGCGATGCGACAACTATCCTGACACAGGGGGACACCCTACACATCTACCTCAACGCGGAGGCATAATCACCATGCGGCACCTGTCCCCCCTCATGTTGATCGTATCACTCGTGTTCGCCACGATGAGCGCCCCTTCCACAGCAGACGCACAATTCCTCACCTGCAAGGACTGCGCGAGTGTCTTCCAAGGCGGGCAGACAGTGTTTTTCTGTGAAACCAATCTTCTCATCGGTTTCCAGGACTGTTTCGGTCCCATGCTCCCCTACCTTCCCTGCTCCGTCTGGGGGCCATGGACCTTCTGCTTCCTTCATGGGGGCTCTCAGAGTGAGGAGGTTTTCCTCAGCTTGGATGGTACCCTCAACCACCGCAACATCGCCCGATCAGACCACCTGCGCCTGGCGGCCATGCGGGAACAATCCCATGCCCGGCCGCCGGCGGAAGGGGACTCGCGGTCGTTGCGAACCTGCACGGGGGTGGTCCTTCAACGGAGCTTTGGGGCCACGATGGGTTCGTCGCTCCGGACGCTTTCTCGAAGAATCGTCCTTTAGATCTTGGCCTTTCGATTATTGGCGCTCATGATGACTCGGATAACGCCCCGTCACAAGGATGGCTCGACTCCGCAGGAGTGTGGTTGCACGCGAGTGGCACTGACGACCGCTCGCTGGCTATTTGGAGTGCTGGCTGCCAGTCTGATCCTTGCCGCTGAAACTCGGGCCCAAATGGCCACTGTGGCGGACCGAGAATTGCTCAGCCCCCCTAGCGCTCTTCTAACCGCGATTATTGGTCTCATCGTGGACACAGCGGATCGGGTTTACGTGCTGGATTGGAGTCAGAAACGCGTTCATGTCCTCAACCGTGGCGTAGTGGAAGCCGTCCTTGGTCGTGCGGGACGGGGCCCCGGGGAGTTCGTCACTCCCATCAACCTCGGTTGGCACGGCGATTCTCTGTGGGTCGTGGACGCCTCTCTGAAGCGCCTGTCATGGTTCTCCTCGCGGGGCACTCACCTCGGCACTGCCAGCATCAGGGAAGAGATCCCACAGGATCTGGTCCCCATGGCACGCCCCCTCGTCAACGGCGTCCTGGTAGACGGTTCCTTGTTGGTCAATTTCAGCACGGGCTCGCTCAGCACGGTAGACAGCATTCCACTCCTCGCTTGGCGCGCACGAGGAGAGTTTGACACATTGTTTGTGTATGACCGACCGCCGTCATCCCGGGTGACCTCCCCTGGCGGTCGAGTGACGCCCGTGCCAGCTGCCTTTGCGACCAACCTCCTGTGGGACATCAGTGCCAACGGCGATTGGTACGTCTTGGTCCGCCGACCGCGAAGCCGTGGAATCCAGCAACACGCAGAAGTGACCGTCGTCAGTTTCAGGGCTGGCGGGGGACAAGCGCAGAAGCGCTGGACATTCGAGACCCCTGCGATCGCCATCCCTCGAGAGGTGCGGGACAGTGTTCTCGATCTGCATTCTTTGAACACGGGGGTAAGTCGCGCGGTGATCTCCCGTACCGTCGCGATTCCCCAGACTTTCCCCAGCGTCACTGCGGTTGTTGCTACTTCTGACCGGACGGTCTGGCTGCGGACCGAGAGGGACCGTGCGGAGGCCCAGTGGACTGTTTTCACAATGTCGGGACGGGTGTTATACCGGGTACGCGTTCCGGCGGGGTTTCAGGTCATGGAAGTCAAGGGGAACACGGTCTATGGCATCGCAACCGATGACGACGGAGTTCCTCAGGTTGTCAGCTACAGCATCCGGCGCTGACCTGACGGCAACCTCCCGTGGAGGAAGGCATTCCGTCGGTAAGGGAGTCGGGCGACGGGTGGATTCCGGAATGACGACCCGATCGCCTCACGCCGATGGTCTCGAATGCCCCGAAGGGCGTCGTCCTCATTGTCCCGGGTCCCTGAAGGGTGGATCGGCCGCCGGGGCCGGTCACGGTCGAGTGGCCCGGGCCGGTGGTCTCGCATGCCCCGAAGGGGCATCGTCCTCAGAGCCCCGGGTTGCGCCGCATGCGCTACCCGGGGCGGGCTCCCGATCCCGACAACCCCAACGGGGTGGCGTTCCTCGGGCCGACTCGACGCCCAAAGATTGGATTCCGGCACAACGTGGATTCCGGCGCTCGCCGGAATGACGATCGCGTGGGGCTCGGTGGCCCCCATCGGACCCCATTCGCCCCTCAGACCACCAACCGCCAGATCTGCGCCACCAGGAACGTCACCGTGACGCCGAGCGCCACCGGCATCAGCGTCGCCAGCACGGTCCAGCGGGCGCTCCCCGTCTCCCGATAGATGGTGTAGATGGTCGTGGAGCAGGGATTGTGAAGCAGACTGAAGAGCATCAGGTTCACGGCGGTGAGCGTGGTCCACCCTGCCCCGCGAAGCAGGTTTCCTACCGCATCGGTGGAGTCGAGTTCGAACATGACTCCGGCCCCGGACCCGACCCCGACCACGTTGCCGGTCAGGACCGTGAGCATGAGGATCGTCGGGATCACGATCTCGTTGGCCGGGATCGCCACCACATACGCCAGCAGGATCACCCCGTTCAGCCCCAGCAGAATTCCCACCGGGTTGAGCCAGGAGACGAAGTGCTCCGCGAGGCTCGGGCCCCCGACATGGATGTTGGAGACGAGCCAGATGACCGCCCCCGCCGGGGCCGCGAACACCACCGCGCGCCAGAGGACGATGAGCGTCCGGTCGATGAGCGAGGTGTAGAGCGTCCGCAGGATCCGCGGCGGCCGGTAGGGCGGGAGCTCGAGGCTGAAGGCGGTCGCCTCGCCCCGCAGCACGGTGCGGGTGAGGAGCCACGAGCTCAGGAACATCATCGCGATGCCGAGCACCGCCACGCCGACCACGGCCATGGCGGCGGTGATCCCGGCATACCGGGCCGGCACCAGGGCACCGAGAAAGATCGAGGCGATGAGAATCTGGGTGGGCCAGCGCCCGTTGCAGAGCGAGAAGTTGTTGGTGATGATCGCCACCAGCCGCTCCCGCGGGCTGTCGATGACCCGGGTCGCCACCACTCCCGCGGCGTTGCACCCGAACCCCATGCACATGGTGAGCGCCTGCTTGCCGTGGGCCCCGGCCCGCCGGAACATCGCATCGAGATTGAAGGCCACCCGCGGGAGATACCCGAAGTCCTCCAGCAGGGTGAAGAGCGGGAAGAAGATCGCCATCGGAGGCAGCATGACCGCGACCACCCAGGCCGTGGACAGGTAGACCCCATCCACCAGCAGACCGCTGAGCCACCACGGGGTTCCGATCGCGGCGGCCCCCTGCTGCAGCACCGGATGCGCGGTGTCAATCAGCAGATTGGCCAGCAGGGAGGACGGCACATTCGCGCCGGCCACCGTGAGCCAGAACACCACCGCCAGCATCAGCAGCATCAGGGGGAACCCGAACCAGCGGCTGGTCAGAAGCCGGTCGAGGGTCCGGTCGAAATCGAAACGGGCGCGCCGCACCCCCTCCAGACGGGACGCCTCGGCGATGCGGGTGGATTCCGCGTGGAGGTGCGCCACCACCCGGTCGTGGAAATCGGGACGCAGCCCCCAGCGGAGCCGGGTGGCGACATCGAGAACGTGATCGGCCGACGCCACAGGGTCGGTCCCGATGTCCACGCCTTTTCCGTCTCCCGTCCTTTCCCTCTCGCCCGCTCCCCACTCGGCGATCTCCCCGGTCCGCACCGCCTGCTCGACCCGCTCGTCGGCATTGAGGAGGCGGAGAGCCACCCACCGCGCATTGGGAAGATCGGGATAGGCCTGCTCCAGCACCGGCTCCAACTCCCCGACCGCACGCTCGACATCACTCGGGTGCCGTTCGATCCGGAAGGGTTTCGGCGTGACGGCCCCGGTGGCCACCCGGTGGATGGCATCGAGCAGTTCCGGAATCCCCTCGCCCCGGCGCACCGCCGCCGCCACGACGGGAATACCGAGTTCGGCCTCCAGGCGCCGGGGGTCGATGCCCACTCCGGTACGGCGGGCCTCGTCCATCAGGTTGAGACAGACCACCGCGCGGTCGGTGATCTCCAGCACTTGAAGCACGAGGTTGAGATTCCGTTCGAGGCGCGTGGCGTCGACCACGATGACCGTGACGTCGGGCTCGCCGAACAGGATGAAATCCCTCGCCACCTCCTCATCGGTGCTGCCGGCCTGCAGGGAGTAGGTGCCGGGCAGGTCCACCAGCCGGGCGCGGAGTCCCGCGTGCTCGTAGTTCCCCTCGGCCCGCGTCACCGTCTTGCCGGGCCAGTTGCCGGTGTGCTGGCGGAGGCCGGTGAGGGCGTTGAAGACGGTGCTCTTGCCGGTGTTGGGATTGCCGGCGAGGGCCACCAGGTAGTCCCACCGTTCGGGACTGACGCCCAGTTGCACCAGATTCGCGGCCCGGCGCGGAGAGCAGCCGCGACAGCCGGGGGCGGCGGGCTGAGCCAGGGGAAGGGCCGCCATCACGCCGCCCCCCGGGTGGCATGCGACTCCTCGGGGCCCACGCCGACCCACGCCGCCTGCTGGCGTCGGAGGGCAATGAGCGCCCCGCGAATCCGGTAGGCCACCGGGTCGCCGGAAGCGCTGGACAGTTCGGCGCGCACCACAGTGCCCGGCACCACACCGAGGTCGAGCAGCCGACGGCGCTGGGTCCCCTGGCAGGCGGGTGAGATCCCCAGCACCGGGGCCTCCTCGCCCTGGGCAAGATCGGCGAGAGTCCGGGACCATCCCTCGATGGCGTCCACGGCCTGTTCGTCTTCCAGCGTGACGGTCACATTGGCCGCGTGCAGGAGAGGGATCTCATGCTGCCGGTTGCCGATGCGGAATCGGACCCGGTTCGATCCGACCTCCTCGACCTCCACCGCAAATCCCGGCGACAACCCCGCGCCCAGGAGCTGGTCGTAGATCTCGGGTGGTTCATCCTCGAGATGGGTGATGACCCCGCGCGATCCCACAGGGAGAGCTGCGAGAGGCCGTCCCTGTGCGGGAGGCATCTGACCCGCCGCCGTCGGGATCGGATCACCGTGGGGATCGTAGACCGGGTGTCCCATGCGCACCGCAAGCCGCTCCGTATCAGCGGCGGTGAGGAGATGCTCCTGGCGCTCCGCCTCCTCGTGCCATGCCCCCGGGGCCACACCGGTGCGGTCGGCCAGATACCGCTCCCAGAGGCGGTGGGTCCGGAGGATCCGGAGGGCGTACTCCCGGCCCGAGTCGGTGAGGGTCACCCGGTCGCCCTGGACCCGGACCAGAGCCAATTCCTGAAGACGCTCCACCAGCCGCACGGCCCGATGCCGCGACACCTCCAGGACCCCCGCGAGCCCGGCGGGCGCAAAGGGAAGGTTTCGTGATTCCTGGTGATAGAGGTACTTGAGGGCGTCCTCCAGCCTGACGCGTTCCGAACTCCGGGCGAGTCGGCCCGCGCGCGCCACCAGACCCCACCGAGGCCAGAACACCACGGCGGCGAGCGCAACAAGTGCCGCGAAAACGAGGAGCGCGATTCCGGGATCGACCACAGTACCTCCAGCTCGGCGGAAGTGCCGACATGCTGGCGGAATAGTTAAATTAGTCTTGCCTAAAAATCAAGTCAGTTGGGTCGGTTCGTGAACCCGCCCTTTCCAACGAGTCCCGCCGGGGTTGTGGGCGAGGTCACACTTCATGTTCAGTTTCAGTTTGGAGACCTATGAAACCACGAAAAGCGCGAAAAAGCACGAAAAAGACGAGTTCCAACTTTTCGTGTCATCTCGTGTGTTTCGTGGTCAAAAAAACCCGTCGCCACTCTCTCCGGCATGCACCAGGTGGTTCATCAACCTATCGGCGGAGGGAGGTCGCAGTGTGATGGACGTCATCGACTGGTGGGCCCGCAGGAAGGTCAGCGCCGCCTCCTCCACACAATAGCTCACCGAACATCGCTGGAAATCGTATCGGAAATCCAGTTCACTGTTCGGGCATCAGTTCCCCCTCTCCCGCCGTGCGGGAGAGGGGGCCAGGGGGTGGGCCAGGGGGTGAGGGTCCAGCAGGGCGAGAAATGGCGTGAGAATCCGTTCGGTCATCCCCCACACCACACCCTCCGGCAGGTAATACCCCGGGGTCGTAAACGTAGTCCCCTCCCGCGACCAGACATAGGGCCGCCGGGTGTCGGGATGGAGAAGGGTGCTGAGCGGGGTCCAGGTCGTGGTGGAGACCTCCCGGTTGGGCCTCAGGGGTTTCCGTCCCTCGAGCAGAAACACGTGGGGCCGGACACTGATGGCGGGGAGGACGCGGGTGGAGGGAGCCAGGTCGTCAAGGGTGCCGAGGAAAGGTGCCTCGCGGAGGTCGAGATCAAGCTCCTCCAAGGTCTCCCGGATGGCGGTGGCCTGGAGGTCGGCATCGCCGGGGGACCAGCGCCCCCCGGGGAGCGCCATCTGCCCGGACCAGGGATCGCGGGGATGCTCGGCGCGCCGCAGAAGGAGCACCGCATCGGGATGCTCGGGGGTGACGATGAGCGCCACCGCCGCCCGTGCGCGAGCTGGGTCGTGGACCTCGCGCGGCACCTGGGCCTCCAGGCACCGGGCGAGACGGTCCACCCAGGTCAATTGAGTCCGCATCCTCCACCGCAGCATCCACCGGCCGGGGGAACGGGCGCGGCACAGGAGGAGGGGACCGGCGTGCCGGAGCGATGGGGTGCGGGCACGGAGAGGAGTTTCTCGGGTCGGGTGGCGCCGCACGCGGGGCAGGTCACGGCCTGGCGGCCCCGGACCAGGATCTCAAATTCGTTGTTGCAGGCGGTGCACCGGTAGTCGAAAAGGGGCATGAGCGTGACGGGGTGGAGGTCAGGACAGGTGGCGGATGAGAAAATCGGCGGAGGCGTCGAACACTTGCTCGAGCGCGGGAGTCCGGCCGGCGAAGGGATGGACCGCCCCGAAGGTGTGGCCGGTATGGGGGATGATGAGGAGTTCGGCCCGTCCCCCGCTCGCCTCGATGAGGGCGGTGGCCTCCCGGACCGGGACAGTTTCGTCGGCCTCGCCGTGGATGACCAGCCACGGGGCCTCGATCACCCGCGCGGCGGCCGTGATGGAGAGGTCGGTATCGGCGCGGGCCTCCACTTCGTCCAGCACGTCGGTGTACATCGGGAGCTTCTGCCCGGTGCGCGCGTTCTCGATGGTGAGCACCCCGTCCCGGCGCCACTGTTCCTTGAGGTGAGGGCCCCATCGATCGAGCGTGGAAACGGCGGACCAGGTCACCAGGGCGGCGATGCGGGGCGTCCGGTGTGCCGCGAGAATGCTCACACCTCCTCCCCGGCTGTGCCCCACCAGACCGACCGTGGAGGGGCGAGGGACGCCGAGCCGCCCGGCGTCGAGCGCGCCGAGCACGGTGTCGAGATCGTCCAGCTCGGCGCTGAAAGTGTTCCGTCCAAAGAGCTCGGGCCAGGCCCCCTCTCCCGCGTCATCCACCCCGCTTCCGCTCACATTGAAGGACACCGCGGTGAAGCCGGCGCGGGCCAGCCGTTCGGCGAAGGGGGGGAACATCCCCCAGTCCTTGAAGCCCTTGAATCCGTGCAGGATGAGCACCGCGGGCCGCGGCTCCTCGTGGGGACTCGCCCGCACGTCGACCAGGATGGGGCCGAGACGACCGGGAAGTGAGTGCTTGGTGAGCTGGGGCGTTGCCATCGTCAATCCTCAGGCCGGAAGCTGGACAGCCGGTTCGAGCAGCGTCAGGGACCGGTGACCGGCGTCGAGCCTCACCCGGCAGCCGATCGGCAGGGTCCACTGGTCATCGAGATGACCGATCGGAAGCCCATGGATCACAGGGATTCCCAAGGGAAGAAAATAGTCACGCAGGACCGTTTCCAGCCCCAGGGCACCATCTGCCGCGGTGCGGCGGAGATCGGTGAAGTGTCCGATCGCCACGCCGGCCAAGCCGGAGAGGAGCCCGGCGAGACGAAGGTGGGACAGGATCCTGTCGATGGCATAGAGCGCCTCTCCGACATCCTCCAGGAAGAGAATGGCACCCTCCAGGGAGGGGAGATACGGGGTACCGACGAGGCAGTGGAGCAGCGACAGGTTCCCCCCGATGAGGGGTCCCTCGGCCACTCCCTCCACCACGGTGACGACCCGGGGCGACCTCGGCACGAGCACACCGGCCGGTGGCGCGGGCAGAGCAAGTTCTCCGGCGCAGGGGGGATCGAAGATCATGCGGACAAGATGCCGGCGGCTGAACTCGGTGAGGCCGTGCCGAGCCACGGGACCATGGAAGGTCACGAGCCCGGTTCGGGCGTGGACGGCCAAGAGGAGCGCCGTGATGTCGGAGTAGCCCAGGACGATCTTGGGATGCGATCGCAGCGCCTCATAGTTCACGCGGTCGAGAATACGAGTCACACCATACCCGCCTCGAAGACACCAGATGGCATCGAGGCCGGGATCCGCAATCGCGGCGTTGAGGTCGGAGACCCGGGCATCATCGCTGCCCGCCAGATACCCCCGCGCATCGGTCACGTGGGCACCTGCCACGGGGACGAGACCGAGCGCCAGGCAGAGTTCGAGGGCGCGGGCGAGGTCGTCGGGCTCGAGGAGCGGCCCGGAAGGAGCCACCAACCCTATGCGGCTCTTGGGTTTGAGGGGCCTGGGCCGGGAACCGGCCTTCATTTGACGTGTCATTGAGGATAGAATTACGCGCTGTCGCCCCACCTTGGACAAGGGAGCCCCGTGCGCGCCACGCACCCCACGCTCGTCGCCGCCGCCCGTGCCATCACCGCCCAGCGGGATACCATGCTGAAGCGATGGTCCGGTTGGCTCGCCGAGCGATCCACCGGATCCCGGGCCATTCCTCCGGAATTCCTGGAACACCAGCTCTCGCTCATCGTGGATGTTCTGCATGCGATGGTGGGGCCGATGCGGCGGGAGGTGCGCCCGCTCTGGCGGCGGGTGACCGAGCACTACGGGCGGCTTGCGGCCACCCGGGGGCTCGCCGCGGGCGAAGTCGTGGAGGAGATGCAGTACCTGCGGGAGCTGCTCATCCGCTACCTGGCACCCGCCATTGCGGCCATGCGCCCCCGGCAGGGGATGGCGCTCTTTCTCCGGCTCAACCGGATCGTGGACCAGGGGGTCACGATGGCGGTGGTGGGCTACACCGACGCCCTCGTCACCTCCCTGATGCCGGGCGACGACGACCCGCCCGCCGCGCGTTTCGACGACGCGGCGACGCGGGCGGAGTTCGAGCAGATGGCCTCGGAACTCGCGGCCGTCATGACTCCGGCGAAACGCTAGGCCCCCAGTCCCCAATGCCCAGGACATAGGACATTAGGACATAATAGGACATAGGACATTATATCCAGTACCCAGTACCCAGTCCCCATCACCCAGAATCCAGCCCCACCACCTAGAACCCCTTGATGATCAGCCCCACGCTCTGACGGAATGTCGTTCCGAGCGGGAAGGGCATGGTGCTGCTCACCTCGGTCACGGCACAGGACGGCGGAACCTTGCACTTGGTGCTCCCCGGGGCGCAGGTGCCCGCGTTGAAATTGAGCGTCCGTCCATCGGGGTTGTTGTCCACCCGAAGCTCGTAGGTGATCGGCTCCTGCTTGCCCTGCACCGGGGCGATCGGGGTGTCGAAGGTGAAGGTGGTCAACTTCGATTCCAGGTTGCTGCTTCCGTTGTCCCCCCGCAGCAGTGCCGTCGTGGTGGCAACGTGGACGTCAGTTCCTGCGGGATCGAAGCTCCCCCGTCGCGCGATGAGGGAGATGGTATACGGCGTTTCGCGGTTGGCCGCGCCGGTCGCGGAGAGGTAGAGCTGCACCGTCTTGATGGTCTTGTTGGACCCCGGGGTCCAGAAGGCAAACCGGGTCAGGTCATCCTTGGCGCCACCCGGATCACAGGAGTTCAGGGTGGAGAGAGTCGTGACTCCCGTGGCGGTGAAGAGCACGGATGGGTCACCCAGGTCGGGGCCGTTAACCGGGGACACGTCGAGCGTGGCCTGCAGCTCGTTGAGCCCGTCCCCCAGCAGCCACGACGTCACCGCCGTGGTGCCGTCGCTCCCGGTTGTGGTCTGGGCCGGAGTCACCACGCTGCCCGAGGACCCACCCGCCTGCCAATGGACCGGGGCCCCAGGCGTCGGATTGCCGAACGGGTCGGTCACCCGGACCTTGGGAGCGATCGGGACGACCTGGCCGGACAGGACCGATTGTCCCTCTCCCGCCACCTTCGTGATCAAGGACCAGGGGGCGGGAACCACGTCAAACAGATTCCCGTCGGTGCTTTCCGGAATCCCGTCCAGGGTGGCCGCGGCGGTGATCACGTACCCTGGTGCCGCCGTCTCGATCGAGAGACCGGAGAACGTGGCAATGCCGGCCACCGCGGCCATCGAGGTCACCGACCCCGCCGCGAAGGAGTTCTGATTGAGGGAAAGATCCACCTGCTCGGTGGCGATCCGCACCCGGACCCCGTTGCGATCCTGGACCTCGACCACGAGGGGGATGGTGGTCCCGGCGACGACCTGTGAACCGGCCGCGGGCTCGGTGGTGAAGGCGAGCCGGGCCGGAGGATTGGCCGTGGCCGAGAAGCGAATTCCCCCGGTGGACGTGGGGTCGCCGTTGTAGATGAAGTTGGTGCCGGGAATGGCGTCTCCGCCGTTCTGGGCCGTGGCCACCACCGTGTTGCTTCCAGCGGTGGTTCCCAGGGTCCAGCAGGCCCGCGCCATGCCGGCAACCGACGTCGACGCGAGCGCGGATGCGGCGAATGCTCCGCAGGCCTGTGCCGGGGCGGGCCCCTCCACCGCCACGGAGCCGCCACCTGTCTCCACGGCGAATGAGACCGGCACGTTCTCGAGGAGGGTGCCCTGGGCGGTGCGCACCGTCACTTCGGGCCGGCATCCGGCCTCCACCGGCGATCCCACCGGGGCCTCGACCAGGCCACCGGGGAGACAACCCGTTCCGGCAGGGGTCACAAATTCCGCTCCCGGCGCGAACTCACCCGCGGTTCCGCCGACTCCGCCCAGCGCGGTCAGCTCGGGATCGATGGGACCAAAGGGGCTGAACTCCCCCGCCGTCCCACCCACGCCGCCCACGAAGAAGGCGCGAGCGTGCAGCGGCTCGGGGCTGAACCACGCGGTCACCCGCTGGACCAGCCGACCCAGAGCGCTGGAGGCCGGCGCCGGTTGCGGGTCGGGGCAGGTCAGGAATGGGACATCAACCTTGGGCAGCAGTTCGAAGGCCGAGGCGTCACCGGGCAGCTGCTGATGCCCGAGAACCAGACGGGACAGTAAATCGGGATCGGTCGCGCCGGGACCGGGGCAGATGCCGACAACCAGTTTCTCTCCCTGTTCCAAGGTGAACGGCAGATCAGGGAACTTCTGGAAGCTGTAGAAGAAGGGATACTGGTCGAGCTTGGTGATCAGGGGAGAGGGCGTATTCGGATCCACCGGCAACTGGGTGACCGTCACCACGGTGGGCACCGAGACGACCGACGGCGGGAACTGTGCCCCGGCATTCCCGTCTCCCGTGACGAACGTGACCACGTCGTCAGAAGGGAAGAGTATGAAGAAGTCCAGGTTGGTGATCGTGATGTCGAGCCCGACGAAGCAGAAGAGCCCATTGATCAGCTCGACGAGCTTCGCGGGATCGGACTGGGCCAGCGCCCCGTCCCGATATTTCTTCAGAAGAAAGTCCACCAGGTCGTAGACCTTGTCCTGCGCCGTGGCGTCCTCACCCCGGGACATGTGGAAGGCGATGTTGTTGAACTTGCCGATCGCCGCATTCTCATCCGGGGATCCGTCGGCGAAGACGTCGTCGATCAGGGCGAGAATCTGGGTCTCTGTCAGGCAGATCGCCGGGGACGCCTGGGGAAGCTGGCCCGCGAGCCCCGGGGGTTCCGGGGCATTGGGAGACTGGAGCGAATCGCCGCAGGCAGCGAGGAGCGTCGTGGCCAGCAGGCCGGCGAGGAGTGTCGATCGGCGCATTGCGTCTCCAGTATTGGGTTTACAGGGTGCAGAAAGGCCCGACCGGGGTGCTTCGGGTCATCACCTGGCCGGGCATGTCAACTGATTGTCAATTTACTGACTGTAAAGGAATTGTGCAAGAATGGTTAAGTTTTCTTTATTTTTTGACGAGATCAGCACGGTGTACGGGCCGTTCGCGAACGGTCCCTACAGTCCTGCGATGAACCGGCCCCAGCGGGGGTCCGACACCAGGGGGGTGAACCACCAGCCGGGATCCTTGACCAGGGACTGGCGACGCTGCTCGTTGGCCGCGAGGTAGGTCCGGAGTGCCTCGAACGCCTGATCCTTGTCGCCGAGGAGAGTGGAGACGAAGGCGCTGCTGAAGAGGAGTTCGCGGGTGGGGTCGGAGATGGCATCGCCCTGGGACCGGTCGCGGACTCTCCGGGCACTGTCGGCGAGTGCCTTCCTGCGCTCCGGATCCGAGGCCTCCTGGCTGGCCCGGGCAATGGCGGCCGCAGCGAGCATGTTCGCGCTGAGCTGCTGGTAAGGACGCCGCTGCTCGGGGGACTTGGCCACCACTGAATCGGCCACGGCCCAGACCCGGTCGAGGTCCGGCGGAGTGCGGGCGGTCGTGGTGTGGAGGTAGAGCTCGCACCGGGGGGCGGTGAGATTGTCCGGGAATCGCTGTCGAAGCTCTGCGCACCAGGAATCGGCGTCGGGGAAAAAGCCGAGGTCGTAGGATGCCAGAAAGAGCCGATTGAGGACCACGTCGGCGTTGGAGAGGAATGCGTCGGCCTGGAGTGCTGCCCGGGCGGCGTCGCGCACGTCGAGGGGGGTCTTGCCGTCGACCTGGTAGTAGAGATGGGAGAGGGTGGCCCAGGCGCCGGCCTGGGACCGATTGAGCGCCGTGGCCCGCTCGAGATCCCGCTGCGCCGAGTCGAGCGTGGCCGCCAAGGCGCGGGGCTCCGGATCGATCCGGACCAGCCATCCCCAGTACCGGAGGTTCCCCCGAACTTCGAGCGCGGCCGGATCGTTGGGGTCGAGGGCCAGAGCCCGGTCGGCATGAGCTCGTCCCTGATCGATCCACCCCTTGATGACGAAAGGATCCCGGCTGGCCAGCCGGGAACGCTGGTACGCGATCAGGCCGCGGAGGACAGCCGGCTCCGCCCAGGAGGGATCCAGGCGCTCCACCTCGGCGAGGAGCGAATCGGCCTGGGAGAAGAGCTGGCCCATCGCCTCGAGATCACCCGCGCCGGCCGCGGCTTCTCCCCTCTTTCTCACCTGTTCGGCTCGCTGCAACTGGGACCAGGCCTCGACGTTCGTGGTGCCGGCGCGGCGGGACCGAAGCCGGATTTCCTCGCCCAGGCGGGTGCGGATCAGGGAGGTGGCGAGTTGCACCAGGGAGTCCCGGGCCCCGAGTTCCCCACCGGTGCCTTGGCGGAAGGAGGCCCGCTCGATGGTGCTGCCGCTGGCTCCGTCCACCAGCTGGAGGTTGATCTTGATCTGGTCTCCGTCGCGTTCGACATCGCCCTTGACGAGGATCCCTACCTCGAGCGCCCGGGCCACGCTGTCGTCGGAGATGGCAGTGCCCCGATACGGTTCGACGCCGCTCCGGGAGATGACCGCGGCGAGGCCGTCGACCTGGCGGAGCGACGTGATGAGCCCCTCGGTGAGACCGTCAGCGAGGTAACCGAGGGTTCCGTCCCTGCTCTCGTCGGCAAAGTAGAGCACGGCCACCCGGTGAGGATCGAGCCCTCCTGCTCCGGCCGCCTGGACCGCGGGGGTCCCCCCCCCGACGCGCCATGCCGCGAATGCGCCCGCCACGAGCAGGGCACCGGCCGGCACCACCACCAGGGGACGGCGCCACCAGGGGGTGACCAGGGCCCCCTGGCGCATGCCCGGGCTGGTCGGCACCCGGCGCATCGCCGTGGTGCGCATGGCGACGCGGCGGGTGGCGGTGGCCCCCATGGGAACCCCGAGGATCTCCGCGAAGCGCGCCGCAGACTGGGGCCTATCTGCGGGTAGCTTGCCAAGTGCGGCGTGGATGGCCTCCTCGACCTCGTCGGGCACGCTGGCGCGGACGATGCTGATGCTCGGCACCACCTCCATGGCGTGCCGGGCGAGGATGGCCTGGGCGTTCTTGCCCGTGAAGGGGGGATCGCCGGCGAGCATCTCGTAGAGGACACAGCCGAGGCTGTAGAGGTCGGCGGTGGGGCCGGCGGGCTCCCCCATCGCCTGTTCGGGAGCCATGTAGAGAGGGGTCCCGACCGACATTCCGGTCTGGGTGAGCTTCTGGGTGCCTTCCGTGGCCGCGCGGGCGATGCCGAAATCGGCCACGAGCGCGTGCCCGTTGGCAAGCAGGATGTTCTCGGGCTTGATGTCGCGGTGCACCACGTTCTGGACGTGGGCATGTCCGAGGGCATCGGCCACTTCGAGGGCGATCTGGACCGCCTCCTCCACCGGCAGTTGCCCCTCCCGGTCGATCCGGTCCCGCAGCGACTCACCCTCCACAAAGGGCATGACGTAGTAGAGCAGCCCGTCGGCCTCCCCCGAATCGTACATGCCGAGGATGTGAGGATGCTGGAGACGGGCGGCGAGCCGGATTTCACGCTCGAACCGGTCGGCGCCGATGCTCGTGGCCAGTTCGGGATGCAGCACCTTGATGGCGACATCCCGATCGTGCTTGACATCCTTGGCCAGAAAAACGGTTGCCATTCCCCCCCGGCCAAGCTCGCGCGCGATGGCGTAGCGATCGGCCAGACAGGACTGCAATCGATCGAGCATCTCGGACACGGGTGCTCCTCGACGGGTTCAGGGATTCCCCGGAGTATAGGTGTCAGTCGGCTTCCTGACCAGAGGCATGCCCCTCCGGACCCCGGTGCACATGGAGACATTTCGGGCGGCAAACTCGTGATGCGGGTAGAATTCCCGGCCATGCCGACCCGTCGCCCCGTCTCATCACCGGACCGATGACCCTGCCGCTCGTCGCCGCCCTCCCCTGGCTCCTCCCCTTCCTCGCGCTGCCTCGCTTGGCCACCCGGCGACCGGCCTTGCATCCCACGGTACCGGTCCCCGACGACCACCCGCTGGTGAGCATCATCGTGCCGGCCCGGAACGAGGAGGGCACCCTGCCTCTCCTGCTGCCGTCGCTCCTGGCCAGCGAGTGGGGCTCGGTCGAAGTGCTGGTGGTGGACGATCAATCCACCGACCGCACGGCGGCGATCGTCGCCGCGCATGCCGCACGGGATCCCCGGGTCCGGCTGATACCCGGGGCAGACCTCCCCTCGGGATGGTTCGGGAAGCCGTGGGCCTGTGTGCAGGGGTTCCGGGAGGCACGCGGGGATCTGCTCTGCTTCACCGATGCCGACACGGTGCATGAACCGGCTCTCCTGGCCGCCGCCGTGTCCGCCTTGCGGGAAGAGGGCACCGGCGCCCTGAGCGTGATCACCGAGCAGGTGTGCCTCACCTTCTGGGAACGCGTGGTGATGCCTCAGGTGTGGCTTCTCCTCGGCGTCCGCTATCACCCTCTGCGAATCAACCGGGCCACGAAGACCCGAGACACCATCGCCAACGGGCAGTACATCCTGCTGACGCGCGAGGCCTATCTGAGCGCCGGCACGCATGAGGCGGTCCGCGGTGCCGTGGCCGAGGATCTCGCCCTGGCTCAGCGTCTCCTCGAGACCGGACACCCGGTGCGGATGCGATTCTCGGTCGGCCTCATCCGCACCCGGATGTACCGGTCGCTGGCGGAACTCGTCGAGGGGTGGTCCAAGAACCTCTATCTCGGAGGCCGCCAGAGTTTCCCTCACCAACCCTTGCTGCGGTTTCTGGTTCCGGTAACGCTCCTGGCCGGGTTTTTCTTCTGGCTGGTACCGCCCGCGGCCCTGCTGCTGGGAGGAGGGACGTGGACCTGGACGGCGATGGGCGCTTCGGTGGTGTTCTGGGGACTGGTCTCCGCCGGGATGGGGATTCCGGTGCCCTGTGCCGCGGGATATCCGGCCGGGGCGGCGATGGCGGCGTGGATTGCGCTCCGGTCGATTGTCAGAGGTGGGAGACGGGTCCAATGGCGCGACCGGACCTACGGCATCGACGGCAGTGCCCCCCGGAACCTGAGATGATGACCGAGATCGTGGTGATGGGCGTGCTGGTGATCGCGGCCAACATTCTGCTCCGGCCGGTCCTGCGGCGGTTCCCGGCCCCGGCATGGGCCCTTCGTCTCCGGACTCAGACCCGATCCCACATCCTGATCCGGGTGTGGGCCGGCGCCTTCGGCTTCATGGTGGTGTTGTGGTTCGTGGGAGAGCAGCGCGGGCTGCTGAACGGGCTGCTCCTCCTGTTGTGGGTGGGAGTACCGCTGACGGCACTTCGCCTGACCGCCTTCCTGTTCCGCCGCTCCGGGGATCGACCGCTGCGGTGAGCAGGGCAGTTCCCCCTCTTCAAACTTCAAGCTTCGAACTTCAAACTTCAGTTCACCGGGATCAACAGACCCACCACGATCCCCCCGTAGGTGCCGCGATCTCTGAAGAGCATCTTCCCTCCGGAGACACTTTGGCCAATGCTCTTCACCACCGCCCCCAGAAGAAGATCCGCCCAGGAGGACACCTTCACTCCGACCCTGAGCTCCGCCTCCCAGACGCTCTCCGTCCCCCCCCTGAATGGCTGGTCGTCGTCCCACATGATGGCGCCACCCCCCAAAGAAATCGCGGGTCGCATCAGGCCGACTTGTGGCAGGCCAAGCCGCACACCACCGAGGAGTTCCAAGCCACCAGACGACGGGGTGCCGCATCGGGGAGGGTCGATAGTCAAACAATCACCCGATGCGCCGAACCAACCGAACTGACCGAAGAGAGCAAGCCAGGACGATCCCGCCTCTGCGCGCAGCCCGGCGGACCCCGCGGTTTCGTCACCGCCCATCAGGGAGACGCGCGGGGACACGACGAGGGACTGTGCCGTTACCGGGGCAGGGGTGAGAGCCGACACCGCGGTGGCAACCAGGAGGAAGGACATCCCGGAGAACGGCCGAACGATGAAACACCGATGCACGCTAACGATGCCACCCCGTGCGCCTGATCCCCTGGAGCGGTTCGTTGCCCCAATACCGAAGAAGGGCCCGGTCAACATGAGATCTGGGGTGGAGGGCACGTGGTGATCTGAACGAACACGGTGTCCGACGATGCGTCGCCCAGGGCGTCCAGGACGTCCAAGCGCAGTTGGAAGTCACTGGCCTCACTATTCCCCGCGTACGTGGAGGACGTGGAAACGAGCCCGCCATCCCGATACCAGGCGAAGGTGAACGGGGCCTTGCCGCCCGAGACCACAGCCGACCATACGAAGTTCGTATTCGGCTGCACGACGGTGGGCCCTTCGATCCTCGCTATCACACCATGAACACTGAGAAGTCCGAGATCGAGCTCGACCTGATGGACATTCGAGATTATCGCATCGTTGTAACAGAATGTGAAATCACACCCCTGCCGAGCGAAGGCGATTCCGCGGAGTTCCGCTGTTCCGTCGGGCTTCCAGAAGAAGACAGGAGATCCGCTGTCACCCAGATCAATGGCAAAGTCCACACGGTCGCTGCAGAGCCTCGTCCACCCTTCGATGTTGAAGTCCGTGCAGGTGTCCTCGACCGATCCAGAGCTCCATCCGGTGGTCTTCCCGACCTTCTCGATCACTTCGTTTTCCCACACGAAGTTGAGCCGGCTCGAGATGGTAAACGTCGGATTGAGGTGATTGATGCTCAGATCACCACCGGAGATATCGGTAAACACCCGCTCCACAGTTCGCGCGATGCGAGCGAACTGCACCGGCTGAACTGCGGAGATGAGCGCCGCATCCGCGTTGCGGCAGAGCGTTCCGCCGCAGGACCACGCAGGCGGGTCCTTGATCTCCCATCCCACGGTCGGTCCACCCCAAGGCTGGGTAATCGCACCCCCGTCCAATCCATGCTGTAACGGCGTGCAATGCGAGTTGGTGACAAATACGTACGATCCATCACTGATCCGGACAGCCGGGAACCCAAGCGTGCAGGTACCTGCGGGGCTCCCAATCTCCCACCCACCTTCGATCGCGCCGCTCGGATGCTGGTTCTCGAGGGTATGCGTTGCGACCCGAGGTTCCGGCACTTGAGCAATGGCCAGGGCCTTATCGGGAATGCCGAGTCCGCGAGCCAATCCTCGAACCGTTGCCTCGACACCGGGATCGGTGATCCCGACCTCCACCCGGTTGGCGGATTCCTTCACCCCCAGACTGACCACCCCCCGTCGGCCAAAGGCCGGACCGCGCAGGGCGGCACGAAAACGGGCCAGATCCGCAAAAGAGCGTTCGACCTGTATCGCGACGTAGCCGGTTGGCTGATGGGCACCGAGATACCTCGGGATGATTCCGACCACACGCTCGAAATCCGCCAGATCGGTCACCGCCACCACGATCTGGTCCTGCTCGTTGAACCAGAATCCGCCGAAGGACGGAACCTCGTTGGCGATCTCGACGAAGGGTGGAAGCTCGCCAACCTCCTCAAGCGGCATCGCGCTCAGAGAGAAGCTGGGCGGAGCGACGGGAGGGGTTACGGGTGTATCCTGGAAGCACCCCGCGACCAGCAGCGCTGACAGCAGACAGGTGAGCCCCCCCCCCCCCGGGTCATCACAGACGGCCTTGCGCTCATAATCTCATCCTTGAAGGGGATGAGTCAAGTTAGCACACTGCAGAGAAACCGTCAAGTACTTGTCATTACCCGGGTACGGGAAGTCTGAAGTTTGAAGTGCAAAGGGTGAAGCAGGGGATGGCCTCGTCCATCGCCCCCCCGGCTTCCTTCGCGTCTTCGCGTCTTCGCGTCTTCGCGTGAACAGCTGTTCGAAGGTGGTTCCCGGAGTAGTACCGTCGGCCGCGTTCACCGCCACGCGGGTGTCAACGACCAGCACCGCGATCCGGACGACGGGGTGCAGGGGCCGTTCGCGAACGGCCCGTACTACACCTGCCGCTTTCTCAGATCCCCTCGCAGGCTCGGGGCAGGCTCCTCACCTCCGGCTCGGGATGACTCCGCGAAGAAGGGCGGTTCACGAACCGCCCCTACATCGAACTTCACACTTCAGTTCACCGGTATTCTTGGGCCCTTGCAGTGGACTTGGCGCTCCATCCCGGGCAACTTGCCTTCATGGATCGCGCCGATTTCCTGGGCTACTGGGCCCGGGTGCATGATCGCAGCCGCCGGGTGCTCGCTCTCCTCCCCGAGCGCCAACTGGGATGGCAGGCCCGGGAGGACGGGTTCTCCCTAGGGGCTCTGGCCCGGCATCTGGCCACGAGCGAACGTCACCTCTTCGTGGAGACGGCGCTGCACGATCGTTCCACCCTCCCGGGGCCGGACCAGCCGGCTCCCCGCACCAAGGCCGCAATCCTGGCCATGGTGGACCAGCTCCACGCCGAGTCGGTGGGGCTGGTGGAGGGAATGCCCGCCGAGAGGTGGTCCGCCCGCTGCCGCACCCCGGGAGGCACCGATATTCGGGTGGATCGCTGGTTGCAACTGATGCTGGAACACGAGATCCACCACCGGGGGCAGCTCTATCTCATGCTCGGCATGCTTGGCATCCCGACTCCCCCGCTCTACGGCTTGACCGCCGAACAGGTACAGGAGGTATCCCATGGCCCCCCCCCGACCCCACAAGCTGACTGAGGACGAGATCGCGGCGTGTCTCCCCCAACACCCCGGGTGGGAGTTTCGCGACGGCGCCCTCCACCGGCAGTTCCAGTTTCCCGACTTTGTCCGCGCCTTTGCCTTCATGACGGAGGTGGCGCTGCACGCCGAGAAGCTCGACCATCATCCCGACTGGAGCAACGTGTACAACCGGGTGACGGTGGCGCTGTCCACCCACGATGCCGGGGGTGTGACGAACCTCGACTTTGCCCTGGCAGCCCACGCGGACGAGGCGTTCGAGCGGCGTACCCGGGCCTGACGCCCCTTGCTCGGCGGCGGGAGGCCGTTGACACGGCCGGGTGCTCACCCCTGTTCCCGGTGGCGACAGCCACCTCACTTGGCCGAGCAAGGGGCGAAAGCCCCGGGAAACTCCAATCAAGGCCGAGCACGCCGAGCCTGGGGTGCTCTCCGGCACTTCGTGAGCCCCTTCTGGTTCCCGGTTTATAGGTCTCTGTGACGATTGCCGCATGACACGGCTGACCGGAAACCCGAATAGCCCCACGTCATTCCCGAAAACCAGCAGAAGGGAGCTCGGTTCCGCTGGATCCTGACCCGCGTTGCGAGGGCCATCCCTGACCCGCGTAGAAAGGACCTTCCCCGAGCGAAATCGGTGATGGTGTCCGGAGGGCCCTGAGCGAAACTGGAGGGTCTCCTTCAAGGATGCCCTGCCGGTGCGTGCGACGAGGCGTTTTCCCGAGGTTCCTGACCGGCATTGCATAAACCCAAGCGTTGGGTTATTATCCTCATGCCGACGGTCCTGAAAGAGGATGGTTACGGTGGAGAAGCACCACGCACGGATTGAGCAGGCCTGGAGGGAAATACATGGCTGAACACGTGATCCACGACAAGGACATCCTGGCCCAGATTCCCGCGGCACGGAGGCGGGCTCGCGCCACCCATCCGGTCGTCGCGGAGGCGCGCTACGACCGTGCCCATCGACGCCTTCATGTCACACTCACCAACGGCGCCGTGTTGCTGGTGCCGATCGACCTCGTTGCCTCCCTGCGTCGGGCCACCGACCGGGACCTGGCCGAGGTGAGCGTGGGAGTTGCGGGAGTCGGAGTGCGGTGGGAACGGCTGGATGAGGATCTGAGCCTCTCCGGCCTCGCTCGCGTGGTGCTCGGGAAACAGATCCTCCTTCGGGCGTCCGGTGCAGCCGGTGGTTCCTCCCGATCGACGGCCAAGGTCGAGGCGTCGCGCGCCAACGGGCGGAAGGGTGGTAGGCCCCGGAGCGTGCCCCGAAAGGCAGACGCGTAGATCGCGTTTGCCGCGGGCTCCTCCGGCGGCCCTGCGAGCCCGGGAGTACCGTTCAGGTCCTTGCATTCAGCAGTAGGAATGGCCTCAAGCAGGCGTAGTTGAATGTGGGTGTTCGGGGTTGGGTTGCTATGTTGGTCGAAGACGGGTGCTTGACGATTAGGCTACTGTTGTCTAGATTCCTTTCGGTACTCGAAGACTCCCTCTTTGGGGGCGCCGAAAGGCTCGGGTGCCGCCAAGGCGACCTGAAAGGGTCGCCTTTTTTTACATGAATTAGGGAAACTCTGATCAATTCCGCAACGTAATAGGAGTGAGTCCTTTCTCACCCATTGTGCCCTTTGCGTTGGAGCGTACCCATGTCGCAGCTGACCCTGTCCGAGGCCGGATTTGACAAGTACCG
>JBDIWC010000056.1:0-22469 GCA_039794085.1 Gemmatimonadales bacterium | reverse complement strand
GGGATCACCGCAGAGAACGCGGAGGTCGCGGAGGGTCTCCGCACGATCCCCGGCGCTCCACGCCTCGCGCGCTGAGATCCGGAACTCATTGTTGGGGGGGGAAGGGCCCCCATCCTGCCGATGCCCGCCATCCGAGATCGGGGACCTGTCGTGGGAGCCGTCCACCCTCTGTGTCCTCCGTGCTCTCCGTGGTTCAACTTGGGTTGGGGGAAGGGATCACCGCAGAGAACGCGGAGGTCGCGGAGGGTCTCCGCACGATCCCCGGCGCTCCACGCCTCGCGCGCTGAGATCCGGAACTCATTGTTGGGGGGGGAAGGGCCCCCATCCTGCCGATGCCCGGGGTCCGGGACGGGGAGCGGGTCGTGGATACCGTCAACCCTCTGCGTCCTCAGCGCCCTCTGTGGTTCAATCCGGGGTGGGGTAGGGATCACTACCATCGCTCCACGCCTTGCGCGCCGAGATTGCGGTTTTGTTGTTGGGGGGTGGGGGGGTGGGTGGTGGGGTCACCTCATTGCTGATCCCCGGGTCCGAGACGGGGAGCGGTCGTGGATAACCGTCAACCCTCTGCGTCATCTGCGTCATCAGTGGTTTTCATCGGGGGAAGAGGCGCATCGTGTACGAGTACGTGTACGTGTACGTGTACGGGAAGACCAGAGAACCGGGGGCTTCAACCCTCCGGTACCAGAGCCCGGAGCCGATCGAGAAGATCCCGTTGAGCCCGGCGATGGGGGACGGCGACGAAGATGGTGTCATCCCCGGCGATGGTGCCGAGTATCTCGGGCCAGGCCAGGCGATCGAGGGCGATGCCGGCCCGGTTGGCCTCCCCCGGTGGCGTGTGGAGCACCAGGAGCGCCTCCCCGGCGGTGTCCACCGTGAGGACACTCTCCGCGATCCGCAGTTCGTCCTGGTCGGCGGGAGCATCGATGCTCAGGGGAGGACGCTGATAGACTCCCTCCACCTTGATCAGACGCAGGGCGGCGATGTCCCGGCTCACGGAGGGCTGGGTGACATCCCATCCCTCCTGGCCGAGCACCTCCACCAGCTCGTCCTGGGTGTGGATGGCCCGGGTGGTGATGAGTTCCAGGATCCGGAGCCGGCGCTGCCGCAGATCTCGTTTCACCGGGTGGCGGTTCCCGCCAGACGGTCCAGGGCCCGGGCGAACCGTCGTCTCTCTCCGGCGGCCCACCGGCGAGCCGCACGCACCCGGGCCCGCAGCTCGGGCAGCCCGGGATTTCCCACGCCCCCCGTCGAGGTTCGCCGGCCCAGGATCTCCCCGGGGTGCGGAGCGCGCACCGACTCGCCCGCCTTGAGAGCACGGGCCACATCCTGATATGCATGCCTGAAGGGGGTTCCTTCCTCGACTCGGCGCATTACCTCGTCCGTGGCGAGCACCCCGCCCTCCAGTGCGGCGCGGGCGCGATCCCGGTCCACCTCGAGCCGGCCCGGAGTCGCGGCCATCATCCGGAGCATCTGTCCGGTCCGGTCGAGGCCGCGGAAAAGCGGCTCCTTCAACAGCTGGAAGTCCCGGTGATATCCGCTGGTGAGTTTGGCCTTGAGTTGCAGGATCGTCACCAGGTCCCCCTCCAGGGCCGCGGCACGGGCGCGGGTCAACTCGAAGAGGTCGGGGTTCCGCTTGTGCGGCATGATGCTGGACCCGGTGGCCAGGGCCGGCGGGAGCTGCAGCAGACCAAACTCCTCCGAACTCAGCAGGATCACGTCGGTGGCGTACCGCGACAGGTCGTGTGCCAGCTCCACACACCAGAAGAGTACGGCGGCCTCCAACTTCCCCCGCCCATTCTGCACCGAGGCCACATTGTGGTCGATCCCGCCGAATCCCAGGGCCCGCGCCACCCTCTCGCGTTTGAGCGGCAACGGGACTCCGTATCCCGCGGCGCTGCCCAGCGGGGATCGGTCCACCCGGTGCCACAGGGCGGGGAGCGCCTCCACGCTGTCGAGGATCCCCTCCGCGAAGGCCCCGGCCCAGAGTCCGGCCGAGGAGGGCATCGCGCGGCGCAGGTGGGTGTAACCGGGCCAGAGGGTTCGCGCGTGAACCCCGGCAAACCGGACCAGAGCCTCCGCGAAGAGCAGGGCCGATTCCTGGAGACCGAGCAGGGTATCCTTGAGATGGAGCCGGAGATCGCAGGCCACCTGATCGTTGCGGGATCGCCCGGTGTGCACCCGGGCCCCGTCGTTGCCCAGCCGCCGGGTCAGCCAATCCTCGACGGCGGAGTGGACATCCTCATGCCCCGGTTCGATGACGAGCGACCCCTCCTCCGCGGCCCGTAGCGCCTCCCGCAGCCCGCGCCGGAGCCGGGCATGCTCCCGGACGCTGAGAAGTCGTGCCGCGCGGAGTCCCTCCACGTGGCCGAGACTTCCGAGGATGTCCCATCGCAGCAGCCGGGAGTCCCAGACCGGGTCGTCGCCCACGGTGTAGGCGAGCATCTCGCGGTCGAGGGCCGCGGGGTCGCTGAGCCAGAGGGTCCGCGGCACGTCCGCGGGTGGTCGGGGAGTCATGCGAGGTACTCCCGTGCGAGGGAGGCGTAGAACCCGCGCGCGGCCGACACCTCGGGGAGGTCGACGCATTCGTCGGGGGTGTGGGAGCGGCGGCTGGTGCCGGGGCCGCACTTGATGGTGTCGAGATCCCGGACGAACACCCAGTCGGAACAGGTGGGGCTGCCAAAGCAGCGACCCTCGGGCCGGATGCGCTGTGCCACGGGGAGCAGGGTCGAATCGGCGGGGGTTTCGCAGGGCACCAGCCGGGTCGACGTGACAACCACCTCGGAATCGAGTCGGTGGGTCAGGAGAGCCGCCAGTTCCTCGTGAGTCCAGGAGGGAGTGCTTCGGATGTCGAGGACCGCCCGGGCACGCGGGGGGGTGACGTTGCGGCTCACTCCGGCGTCGAGCATCGTGGGGGTGACGGTGGTGTGGCCCAGGATCGGGTGCTCGCGCTCGGCCGCCATGCCGGGGAGCCGGAGGAGATCGGTGGCAAGGCGTTCGATGGCGTTGGCGAATCCGCCCTCGGAGGCGTAGCCCGCGTGACGCTGGTCCCCCTGGGCCACCAGGTCGACCATCATCAGTCCCCGCTGGGCCACCGCAAAGTGCAGGTTGGTTGGCTCGCCCACCACCGCGGCATGCACCGTGCCCACCCGGTTGAGCAGGTGCGGCATCGAGGTGTTCCGGGTCTCCTCGCCGAAGCCGAAGACGCAGCGCAACCGGCCGCGCGCCGGGCCTCCGGAGGAGGCCACGTCCCGGGCGGCGGTGAGCATCGCGGCGACCGAGGCCTTGGCGTCGCCGGAGCCGCGCCCGTAGAGGAGGTTTCCCTCGACGACCGGAATGAAGGGATCGCGGGTCCACCCATCGCCCGGGGGCACCACGTCGAGATGGGAGATGAGCGCCAGGGTCGGGCCGTCCGTGCGCCCGCTGACCTCCACCGTGACGCCCACGTCGTCCCGGAGTACATCGAGCCCCCAGGCCCGGGACGTGGATTCCACGAGCCGGGCCACCGCCTCCTCCTCGCCGCTGACGGAGGGGGTGGCCACCAGCTCCCGCAGAAGCGCGATCTCAGTCGGCCAGGTCAACGCCAAGATAGGTCGCCTTTTCCTTTCGGCCCACGATCATCGTGCCGTACCCGGCCCCGGTGAACACCTCGAACAGCAGGGCGTCGGGGGCCCGGCCGTCGATGATGTGGGTCCGTTCCACCCCGCCGGTGGCGGCCCGGATGCAGGCCTCCACCTTGGGGCGCATGCCACCCGCCAGGGCGCCACTCGCCATCAGGCCGGCCAGGTCGTCGGGATCGGCGAAGGTGATGAGACTGCTGGGGTCGGTCCGATCCCGCAGCACCCCCGGCACGCCGGTCAGGTAGATGAGTTTCTGGGCCCGCAGCGCGATGGCGAGATGTTCCGCCACCGTATCGGCGTTGACATTGTAGACGTTGCCCTCCTCGTCCCCCGCGAGACTCGCCACCACCGGCACGAAGCGGGCCCCGAGCAGGGTGCGGACCACGCGGGGATCGACCGTGTCGATGTCGCCCACATGACCATAGTCCACCTCCCGGGTGGTCCCGGTGTCGTCCACCACCGACACCGGCGGCCGCCGATGAGCGTGGAGGAGATCCCCATCCACACCCGTGAGGCCAACCGCCTGGAGCTGATGGGAGCGGAGGGCCGCCACCAGGTCGGTGTTGAGGGTGCCGGCGTAGACCATCTTCACCACCTCGAGGGCGGCGTCATCCGTGACGCGCCTCCCCGCCACCATCCGGGGCTCTCCGCCGAGCCGGGTGATCAGCGCGCTCGCCTGGGGACCACCCCCATGCACCACCACGATCTGGATCCCGAGCGAGCTCAGCAGGGAGATCTGCCCGGCCACCTGGTCGAGCACTTCGGAGTCCCGGAGAACATCCCCCCCGAGTTTCACCACGAACACATTGTCTCGATAGGCCCGCACGTACCGCAGTGCGCCCTTCAGGCCGGCAATTCCCTTGGAGGTATCAATCGTCATCACGGATCAGCTCTTTCCGAACAGGGTCAACAACAGGGCACGCTGCGCATGCAGGCGGTTCTCCGCCTGGTCCACCACCACCGAGTTCGGCCCGTCGAGAACGGCATCGTCAATCTCCACGTTCCGCCGGACCGGAAGGCAGTGCATCACGATCCCCCGTCCGCTCCGGGTGGTCCGGGCCAGGGCGTCCGTCATCCGCCACTCCCGATGCGGATTCCGCAGCGCCTGCTCCCGTTCCGGCTGGCCGAACGCCCCGAGGGATCCCCAGGCCTTCACGTAGACCACATCCGCTCCCGCCACCGCCTCCGCCTGATCGTCGGTCACCGTGACCGATCCTCCCTGCCCTTCGGCGAGGGTCCGGATGGCCATCATGTCGTCGGGGTCGAGATCGTACCCCTCGGGCCGGGCCACCACGATCTCCATGCCGAGCTGGGCGGCGGCGATCGCCGCACTGGCGGGAACCGCGGTGGGAAGTGCCTTCGGATGCCATGCCCAACTCAGAACGAACTTGCGGCCCCGGGGCTGGCCCAGGCGTTCCCGAATGGTCTGGGCATCGGCCAGGCCCTGGCAGGGGTGCCGCCTCGACGATTCAAGATTGATGACTGGTTTCTCGCAGTAGCGGGCAAAGTTGTGGATGACGGGATCGAGCCGTTCCACCGCCCAGTCGCTCCCCTTGGGGAAGCTCCGGACCGCCAGGGCCTGGGCGTACCGGCCCAGGACGCGGGCCGCCTCGATGATGTGCTCCACCGAGCTCCCGTCCATCACCACGCCCACCTCGGTTTCCATCGCCCAGCTCCCCTTGCCCGGTTCGAGGATCACCGCGTGCCCCCCGTGCAGAAACATCGCAGTCTCGAAGCTGCTCCGCGTCCGGAGGCTCGGGTCGAGGAACACCATGGCGAGAACCTGCCGCTCCAGTCCGCCGGTGATCTCGCCCCGCTTCACGCGGTCCGCGAGGTCGAGAAGCGCGGTGATCTCCTCCGGACTCCAGTCCTCCATCGCCAGGAAATCGCGTTTGGTCATGTGAGAACCTCCCGAAGAGCCTCGAGCACCAGATCCGCCTCGACGAGGGAAAAGGAGAGCGGAGGCATCAGCCGCAGGACCCGGGGGTCCGAGGAGGTCCCCGTGAGAACCCGGTGGCCGAACAACGCCTGCTGAACCTCCACCGCCGGCCGTGCCAGTCGCAGCCCGAGGAGAAGCCCCCTCCCCTCCACCGCTTCGACACCGAGGGCCAGGGCGCTCTCGCGCAGGTGATGCCCCACCGTGGTGGCATTGGCGATCAGATTCTCCTCCTCGATCACCCTCAGGGTGGCCAGAGCCGCCGCCATCGGGACCGGACCACCCCCGAAGGTGCTGCCCAGGTCACCGAACTGGAGCACCGAGGCGACGCGCGGCGTCGTCACCATCGCCCCGACTGGCAGGCCCGAGGCGAGTCCCTTGGCCAACGTCAGAATGTCCGGAGTCACTCCGAACGCCTCCGCGGCGGTGAAGGCATCGCAGCGACCCACCCCGCACTGGATCTCGTCGAAGATCAGGAGGGATCCGGTGCGGTCACAGAGATCACGAGCGGACTGGAGAAACTCCGTGAGGCAGGCGCGGGCGCCCTGCAGCCCCTGCACCGGTTCGAGAAGAACCGCGGCCACCGAGTCATCCATCGCGGCGTGGAGCGCCGGGATGTCATTGAACTCCACCTTGCGGGACACCGGGGCGCCGGCGCGGGCGGCGGTTTCCTCGTACCGGGCCCCGTCGGTGCAGGTCACCGCCGCCAGCGTGCGCCCATGCCATCCGCCGCGCAGCGTCACGATGGTCTGACGGCCGGTGAAGCGCCGGGCCAGTCCGATCGCATTCTCGTTCGCTTCCGCGCCGGAGTTGCAGAAGAAGACCCGCGACAGGTTGCCCGGGCACCGGTCCGCCAGCGCCTCGGCGAGGGCTTCGCGTCCCCGGTGGGGCACCGCGGTGGAATAGAAGAGGAGGGAGCGGGCCTGGTCGCAGATGGCCTGCACCACTGTGGGGTGCGAGTGACCGGTGGAGGCGACCGCGTGCCCCCCGTAGGCGTCGAGCCAGCGGTGGCCCTGGTCGTCGATGATCCACGATCCCTCGCCGGCCACCGCGCGGAGCGGCATCGGCTTGTACACCGAGAGAAGCGCGGAGCTGGTTTCGGGCATGGGGAGTCCGATGGTCAGATGGGGAAAGGCGTGGTGAACTGGAGTCCGGCCATTTCGGGCAACCCAAGAGCCAGGTTCATGTCCTGGAGCGCCTGCCCCCCGGCCCCCTTGATCAGGTTGTCGATGGCCACCATGATCTGGACTTCCCGGCGGTCCTCGCTGGTGGCCGCGGAGACGAGGGCGATGTTGGAGCCCACGACATGGGCCAGCTCGGGGGGAGACTCCCCCACGCGCACCCCCGGACGTCCCTCCCAGGCACGGCGCACCGCCTCCACCGCCGCATCACCCTCGGCCTCACGCAGTGTGGCATGCAGCGTCAGGGCGATGCCCCGGACGAAGGGACCGGCGTGCGCCAGGAGCCGGGCATGCCCCGCGGGGTTTCCGGTCCAGGCCCGCCACTGCTCGAGCACCTCTCCCTCATGTCGATGACCCATGACGCCGTAGGCGAAGAGATTGTGCGCCCGGGCCGGGTGGTGGGTCGTGGCGCGGGGGGAGACCCCCGCCCCGCTCGATCCCGTGATGGCAAAGAGCGCGGGGGGCGCGGCGAGAGGAATCTCCCGCAATGGGTACAGTGCCAGCTGCGCCGCCGTGGCGAAGCACCCCGGGGCGGCGATGGCCCGGGCCCCGTGCAGCGCGGTGCCGAGGACGTCGGCGAGCCCGTAGCGAAAGTGGTGGACGAGGGCGGGAGCGGGGTGCGAACCGTAAAATCGCTCGTGCAACCGGCCGTCGTGAATCCGGAAGTCGGCCGCGAGGTCGATGACGAGCCCCGGCCCGGCGTCCAGGACCTCCCCCGCCACCCGCGAGGATTCCCCATGCTCCAGGGCAAGAAAGACAACGTCGGCGCCACGGGACGCCTCACCGGGAGTGAGGCCGGCGAAGCGGGCGTCGCTCATGCCGACGATCCCCGGGTGCACCGCGGCCAGCGGCTTGCCGGCCTGGCTCCGGCTCGTGGCGACACATTCCGACACATCGGGATGCCCCAGGACCAGCCGGAGCAACTCCCCGCCAGCGTATCCCGCCGCCCCGACCACGGCGACCTTCACGCCGTGGCCCGGGAATGGGGGGAAGGAGACGGGGGACGCCACGCCTCGAGGGCATCGAGCACGATGCGGGTCAGGGCCTCCGGCTCGCGGCGCGCGTTGGCGGATGGCACGCCGAGCTGAGCCGTGATGTAGTCGCGACCGACGGCGTTGTCGGTGGCGGGCCCGGTGATCGCGGTGATCGAGAGTCCGTACACGTGCTGGAAGAGTTCCCGCGCACCCCAGCATCCGACGGGGTCGGGAGCGGCGACAATGTGCGCCGCCGCAAGGCCCATCAGGTCGGGGGCCCGGAGAATGTCCTGCACCCCGTACTCACCGAGGATGCCATCTCCCAGCTCGGCCAGGATGACATCGGGACGCTGACCCGCCCCCACGCCCTTGCTGGTGGTGAGTCGGTTGAAGAGGCCGCGCGCCACCGGCACCGTCATCCCGGCATGGGTGCTGGCCGCCCCGGCATCGTTGAAGGTGAGCGCGGCCACGGCTCCCGCGTCCATCATGCTGAGGGTGTCCCGCATGAGCGACACGCCGGTCAGTTTCACCGCGCCCACCCGGTACCCGGCACGGGTCAATCCCCGGACCAGTTCGGTGGCCGCCACCGTCTTTCCGGAGTTCATGCAGGTTCCCGCCACATAGACCACCGGCACGGGGATCTCGATCGCCTCGGCGACCGGCACCGCATGATCCCGGATGGTGGCGGGGCGACCGATCCGGTCGCCCAGGTCGGGGAAAGCCAGGATCGCGCCGAGCACTTCCGCCTGGAAGGGGGGACCGATGTCGGGATTCACCGAGATGCAGCGGCCCAGGATTCCGCCCAGGTTGAGCACGTCGATCGTGTCGCCCACGGCGAGGGTGGAGGGCACCTCGCCGGCGTACCCGCGGAGGGCACGGCGGCTCCCGAGGGTCCCGGCGAGGATGTCTCCCGCGCGCAGAGTGACCATGCGACCCGTGGGATCCTCGACCGTGTTGTAGGCCGCCTTGTCCGACGCGATCCGGACCGCAAGGAGGTACCCCTCCGCGGAGACGATCTCGTCTCCGACGATCACATCCGGGGTGAGATGCGCATTCCGCGTGGACGAGGCGATGCGGTCGAGACGAACGCGACTGGTGAGCATCATCGGGGTTCCTCCGTGCGCGCCGCGAGAAGCGAGGGGATGGCTCCGACCCGCGCGAAGCCCCGGGCCTCCTCCCCCGTCCAGAGGGTGTGTTCCTCCCCATAGGTGGCCACCGACGGATCCATCATGGAGTGCGGGCTTCGCGCCCCGGTGACCAGGAACCGTCCCGGAGCGCACCGGATCCGGGTCTCGCCCGTGACCCGGCGCTGGCTGCTGGAGAGGAGCGCCTCGATGTCCCGGAGGGCCGGGTCGAAATAGTGCCCTTCATGGAGACGGTCTCCATAGAACTGCCCGAGCTGGTCCTTCCAGAAGGCCTGCCACTTGGTGAGGACCAGCTTTTCCAGTTCCCGGTGCGCGGCAATCAGGACCAGAGCCGGTCCCGCCTCGAACCCTATCCTGCCCTTGATGCCGAGTGTGGTTTCACCCATGTGGATGGCCCGGCCGATGCCGAACCGGTCCGTGAGGGTGGCCAGGGACGCCACGAGGTCCGCGCCCGGCAGGGCCACCTCGTCCAGCGCCATGGGAACGCCCTCGTCCCACCGCACCACGTGTTCCTCGACGTCGGACTCGCCGGCCGGAACCGTCAGCAGTTCCTCGGGAGGACCGGCCCAGGTGTCGTGGGTCCAGCCTCCACCCCAGGTCGTGCCCCAGAGGCCCCGATTGATCGAATAGGCCCCGGACCTGGGGGGCACCGGGATTCCCCGCGCCTCCAGGTAGGCAATGGCCCGGTCCCGGGTCATCGCCTCCTCGCGAATCGGGGTGACGATCTCCAGGTCGGCGGCGAGGACGCGAAAGGCGATGTCGAACCGGATCTGGTCGTTGCCCGCCCCCGTGGAACCGTGGGCCACGGCCCCGGCCCCGACCTGCCGCGCCACCTCGACCACCGAAATCGCCTGCTGGGTGCGTTCCGCGGCGACGGACAGGGGATAGACCCCTCCCCGGAGAACGTTCCCCTGAATCAGGAAGCGGACAAACCGGTCAAACACCGCCGCCCGGGCGTCCACCTCGTGATGCTCCACTGCACCGGCCGCCCGGGCCTGGACTCGAATCGCCTCCCGATCGGCGGCCGTGGACCCGCCGGTGTCCACGAAGGCGGTGTGAACGGCGAACCCCCGCTCCGCGAGGCGGGGTACGCAGTAGGAGGTATCGAGGCCTCCAGAGAAGGCGAGAACGATCGATTTGTGCATCATGAATAAATATGCACATCGCGGTTCGAACGCAAGCCCCGTCCCCGCCACCACCTCAGACCATCGCAGGAGGGAACTTCTTCCCGCAACCGGCCGTATATGCCCCAAGTTGCTACCCGACTTGCGTTTCAGGCCTGCGGGTAGATCTTGGAACCATGGGTCAGTGTCACGCCTTGGACAGTTGAGTAGCCCGGGGTGTGCCGCTGAATGCAGGTTTGGTGGCTGAATGTGCGACTACTTCCAAAGGAGCGTGTCGGATGCGTAAACTCTTTCTCGTCGGCTTGGCCATGCTGGTGGCCACCCCCGCCGTCCATTCTCAGCAGAAGGGCGCCATCGAACTGGGTGGATTCGCTCGCTTCACCGACTACGACGACTCGTTCGACCGGGGATCGAAAACCGAGAACAGTTGGGGAGCGGGCGGTCGGCTTGGGTGGTTCATCCTCAAGAACTTCTCCCTGGAACTCGACGGGTCCTACAACGCGACCGACCAGAATGATTTTTTTGGATTGGGTTCTCGGAGCCGCCCCATCGATTTTGTCCCCTTTCACCTGCGCGCCATCTACCATGCCCCGCTCGGCAGCGACCGGGTCCACCTTCTGATTGGCGGTGGTCCGGGGGTCAACTTCTACACCAAGGACGAGGCGATCGCCGGGTTCGACGGGACGGATGTCGGGGTCGGGGGCCTGGTGGGTCTCCGCGTCGGGCTCCTGGGGCCGTTGTCGGTGCGGGTGGATGGCCTGGTGGATTACGTGCCGGATCCCGCCAATGATGCGAGCGACAACACGACACTGGGAGCCCAGGCGGGGCTCAGCCTGATCTTCAAGGACAAGTGCACCACCCGGATCGACAGCATCTGGGTCACCCCGGCCACAGTCACCCTGCAGCCGGGCCAGACCCAGCAGTTCACCGTCACCGGGCTCCAGTGCGATGGCCAGAGCCGGCAGCTTCGTGCCCCGGTGGTCGGCTTCGACGCCCAGGGCGGCACCATGACGAGTGACGGGTTCTTCACCGCGGGCACTGCGGCCGGCAGCTTCCCCGTGACGGCGACGCATGGGAAGCACCTGGCCCGCGGCACGGTGACGGTTCGCCCGAACGTGGTGGAGCGGGTCGCCCTCGCTCCCGCCTCCGCCCGGCTCCGGCCCGGCGAGAGCGCCCGGTTTGTCGCCACCGCGCATTTCACCGACGGAACCACCCAGACAACTGGATTCACCTGGTCCGGACAGGGTGGCACCGTGGCCGACGGCAACTACACCGCCGGTCAGACCCCGGGCACCTACCAGGTCACCGCCACGCGGGACGGGAGGAGCGCCAACGCGTCGATCGAGATCTATCGCCCGGCCCCTGTCGTCCGGGACACCATCATCCTCCCCGGGGCCCTGTTCCAGAGCAACCGGGCGCAGATCTTCCGTCCCACCGATCGCGACTCGCTCGAATCGGTGGTGGAGGCGCTGCGGGCCAACCCTGAGGTCCGGGTGGTCGTCGAGGGTCACACCGATTGGACGGGACGCGCAGCGTCCAACGCCGACTTGTCCCGCCGTCGGGCCGAAGCGGTCAAAACCTGGCTCCTGGAGCAGGGCATCGACGCCGGGCGTATCGAACTCCGGTGGTACGGCGAGTGCAATCCCCGGGCGTCCAACGACACCGAGGAAGGGAAGCAGGCCAACCGACGGGCGGAGATGCATCGGGTGGAAACCGCGGGCCCGGCCCGGGGCAACCAGGCCCAGTGCACTGATCGGGGTCCGAATTTCTGAACGCCCCACGGACCGCCAACGGGAAGGGGCGCCGGATTTCCGGCGCCCCTTTTCGCTCGGATGCTGACGGATGCCGTCATTGCGAGGAGGCGAAGCCGACGTGGCAATCTCGTGAGCCAACACCAACTTGGAGAGAGGAAAGGCAGCCTTCCTGCCGGGACACCGCCCCGACTAGGACCCTCAGGGTGGCGGAACCTCCTCCGGTGATCCGGCCCCCGGGACCACCAGAATGTTCCCCGACTCGGGAGCGTCGCCGACGACGGGGGCGAAGTACTCCCTCCGGTACATGCCGATGACCTCGAAGAAATAGCTCAGCGCGAGCGGTCCGATCAGCAGGCCGAGCAATCCGAGGTAACTCACCCCGGCCACCGCTCCCACCAGCGTCACGAGGGGATGAATCCTGGCGTACTTGTTGTAGATGATCGGGCGGATGACGTTGTCGACATTGATGACCAGGATCGCGCTCCAGAGGCCGAGCCCCACGGCGGCCCCGGTACGGCCGTCGAGCAGCATGGCGACAACTGCGGGCCCCCAGATCAGGGCACTCCCCACCAGGGGGAGAATGGCGAACACCGCCGTCACCACGCCCCAGAACAACGGATTGGCCAGATCAAAGATCGCGAAGCCGATGCCGAGCAGCCCTCCCTGCAGGAGGGCCGTGACCCCGGTCCCGATGACGGTTGAGGCGGTCACATCCCGGAAGCGCTGCTGCAGCCGCCGGGTGTTTTCCCGGGAGAAGGGGATGTAGGGTTCCACCCCTTCCCAGATCCGGGCCGGATGAAGGAGCAGGTAGTACAGGGCGAAGAGCGAGAAGGTCAGGTTCAGGATGAACCGGGTGGCCGTGCCGATAAGCCCGAGCGCATTCCCCCCCAGCCAGCTGATGACCTGTTCTCCCGCGCGGGCAAGCTGGGGGCCAAGCGCGAAGGTCCCTATCTCGATCGCCGCAATGCGATCGAGCACCGGAGACTGGAGCACCGACCGGGCCATGCCCTGGGCCTGGCCGACCAGAACCCCGACGAGCCAGACCCCCGGAACCACCACCAGCAGAAGCGTCAACGCGATGACGACGACGGCGGCCAGGGGTGGGGGCATTCGCCGGGCGAGCACCGCGTGCACCGGGTGGAGAATGACGTACAGAACCGGTGCGCCCAGGAGGCCGCTGACATACGGCGCGAGCGCGATGGCCACCACCACGCCCAGCAACGTGATGAGAATGGCGGCGCGCTGGTGATTGGAGTCGAGAAAGGGCATCGCTCAAGTGTAGGGGACGACCGGGGAGGATGCCAGTGGCCAACCGGGTTACACTTCACCCAGAATGACGACACCTCTTTCCGATTGTCCGGCGCCGGGGCTTCTGGAGGCGGCCCTGGAAGCATCCCGCGATGCCGTGGTGCTGATCTCCGCCCCCCGAGCCGACGAAGGAGGCGAAGTGCTCTGGGGCAACGCGGTGTTTGCCGGGCTGACGGGCTACCAACCCGAGGAGTACATCAAGGCTCCCGCCCATTGGCTCTCCCGCTTGACCGGCGACACGTCCCTTGCAGATCGGATCCGCAATGCGGCCCAGGAGGGGCAACCGTGGAGCGGGGAGGGTTTCCTCCGGCATCGGACCGGCCGTCTCATCCCGGTGCAGGTTCACCTGACCCCCCTTCGCACCGGGTCCGGCTCGGAGCACCCCATCGCCTTCCTGGGCCAGATACGGAATGTGGAGGATCAGAAACAGATGGAGGAGCGGCTCTGGCTCGCCCAGCGATTGGGAGCCGTGGCCCAGCTCGCCCGGGGAATTGCGCGCAGCCATGAGCATGCGGTCCACGGACTGAGCACCTACGCACGCCAGTCCGGAACCCCGGACGATCCCGCCCTTCGCGCCCTGCAGGATGCCGGATCCTCCACGCTCCGGTTCCTCCGGCAGGTGGAGGCCCTCGCCGTTCCCTCCCCTCACCGTGTCACCTCGGTGCAGTGGAACCACGTCGTCCGGGACCTGGAGGGACTCATCACCTGCGTCCTCGGTGACCACACCCATCTCGTGCTCGACCTCGACCCCGGCCTGGGGCTCGTCCGGGGAGATTACGTCCTGTTCCAGCAGGTGCTTCTGAACCTGGTGCTGAATGCATCGCAGGCGATGCCGGAAGGGGGGGTCTTGACCATCACCACGGCCAACAGCTACCCCGCCGAGTTGCCCCAGACGATCCTCGGGCCCCGGGGGGCCGGGGCCCAGGTTGTGCTCTCGGTGTCCGACACCGGCCGGGGAATGCCCCCCGAGGTCCGGACCCGGCTGTTCGAGCCGTTCTTCACCACCCGGACCTCCTCCTTCGGATTGGGACTGACCGTCGTACAGGGCATCGTGAAGGCCGGCGGTGGGTATGTCTGGATCCAGTCAGCAGAGTCCGAAGGAACCACGGCACGGGTGTACCTGCCTTACATCGCTCCAAGTCCACCGGAAGGCGACGACCCCACCGCCAAGTAGGCCAAACCATTGCACGAGATGATCTTATCGCTGCCCAGCGCCTCCGTTTTCCTGCGGAAGACGCCCCATCCTTCCGAGGGAATTGTCCGGTTTGTGACGCAGGCCACTCCCCGCACACCGGGTATCATCCTATGATTCCTCCCATGAAAGCTCGGATGGGAAGTCCTTCGTCCCGCAGGCGACGGCTCTGGCGTGTGGCGCTGGTGGCCGGGTGGCTCACCGCGTCCGGGTGCGGAGATGGCGGTGGCACCGGACCCGCGGGCAAACAGGCCTCCCTCGCCATCCAGCCGTCCTTTGCGCCCGACATCAACTTCAAGGCCTTCACCAACCTGGTGGTGGATCGGGTCCGGTTCCGGCTGGTCCGGCTCCCCTTGGAAACCCTGGTCGACACCGTCATCGTCTTCCCCGCCGACTCGAACCGGATCGCTCTCCGCGTGGCCATCCCCCTGCGGGCCGCCACCGAGCAACTCGATGCCACGCTCGACCTGTTCGACGACGATCTTCTTCTCTTCACCGGAAAGCAGAGAATCGAAGTGGCGGAGGGCATCAACGTCTTCCCGGTGGCGGCAATCCCCGTGGACTTCGTCGGCCCGGGGCAGGATATCACCGACTTGTTGATCCTGCCCCGGGACACCGTGCTCTCCCTCGGATCGGGGTTTGGCTTCAGTGTGCTCGCCTCCACGGGCGGAATCGTGGTCGATCCGCCAGTGTACCTTAGCTGGGAGTCCAGCAATCCCGTGCTCGCACCCGTCTCCCTGATTGGCGAGGTCCAGGCGCCCTCCCAGCGGGGAAGCGTCCTCCTGCGGGTCACCACGCCCTCCGGAGCTCGTGATTCGACGGTCGTCTCCTTCGCCCCGGCCCCGACTGCCGTCACCGTTCTCAGCAACGGCGGGCGATCCGCCCAGGTCGGAACAGCGCTCCCCGAGGACTTCACGGTTCAGGTCCTCGCGAGCGACAACCTGGGAGTCCCCGGTGTCCGGGTCAACTTCTTCCCACCCGCCGGTGGGGTGGTCAACCAGGGAACCGTCATCACCGGCCCGGGGGGGATTGCCCGAACCGGGGGGCGTCTCGGCACTTTGGTCGGCAACCAGGTGTTCACGGCGGAAGTTCCGGGGCTCCCTCCGGCGCGCCTCACGATCAGCGCGCTCCCGGGTCTCCCCTTTGCCCTCGATCGATTTTCGGGGGACCAGCAGACCGGCCTCATGGGCCAGACCTTGCCGGGGCCGCTCTCGGCTCGAGTCCTGGACCAGTTCGGCAATGCGATTCCCAACGTGCGGGTGGAGTGGCAGGTCCTGAGCGGCGGGGGCTCCCTGTCCGAATCGGTCACCTTCACCGATCCGCTTGGGTTTGCCCGGGTGGACTGGACCCTGGGTCCGGTGGCGGGAGTGCAGGCCGTGCTGGCATCCCTTCCCGGCACCTCGCTCCTTACCGCCTTCTCCGCCACCGCCACGACACCCTGACTCGGGTTCGCCTCAACCTCCCTCCCCCTCCCCCTCCCCCCGCAGCATCGATTCGAGCGCGGGCCAGAGATGGTCGGCCACGCGGGCATGCCCCCTCGGGGAGGGGTGAATGCCATCCGCCTGGTTGAGACTGTCCACGCCGGCCACACCCTCCAGAAGGAACGGAAGGAACCGCACCCCCGTGTGCCGGACGACATCCGGATAGACCTGCCGGAACCGCGTGGTATATTGCGGGCCGAGATTGGGCAGCGCCTCCATGCCGACCAGGAGGATGCGGTCGGCGGGGAGGTCCTGCCGGACCCGCGCAATGATGGCCAGCAGGTTCGATCGCAGGCTGTCGACCTCCTGTCCCCGGAGCCCGTCATTGGCCCCCGTTTCGAGCACCACGTACTCGATGCCCGGCTGGTCGAGCACCCAGTCGATCCGGCGCACTGCTCCCGCCGAGGTCTCGCCGCTCACACCCGCATTGATCACGCGGTAGCGGAGCCCCGCCTCGTGCAACCGGGGCTGGAGAAGGTCGGGAAAGGCCTGGCCGGGATCCACCCCGAATCCCGCCGTCAAGCTCGTTCCGAGGAAGAGGATGGCCGGTCCCGATTCGCGGACCTCGGCGCCCGGCTCGGAGGAGGGGGAGGAGGAGGGGGAGGGTCTCCGAGGGGGATCGTCGTCCCGCAGGGGGGGGGAATCCTCACCCCCACATGCAGCGTATAAGAAGGTCACCAGGAGGACCGGAAGGAGCTGTCCGGCTCTTGCCACACGAAACGGAACACCAGGGAGCATGTCGTGATCCTGCAATGCGAGTCGCTGACGCAGACCTACCTTTCCGGCGGCAGGCCACTGACGGTGCTGAACGATATCACCTTTGCGCTCCCCGAAGGAGCGTTCCTCGCGATCATCGGACCGAGCGGGAGCGGAAAGACCACTCTCCTCGGCCTTCTGGCGGGACTGGACCGCCCCGCATCCGGCCGGGTCGTGCTCGACGGCCGGGACCTGGGCACCCTCGATGAGGATGCCCGGGCCCAGCTCCGTGCCGAACGGGTGGGGTTCGTCTTCCAGTCCTTCCATCTCATCCCCACCCTGACCGCCCGGGAAAACGTCCAGGTTCCCCTCGAGCTCCGCGGAGAGCCCTCGACCGAGCGGGCCGAGTCGCTCCTGATCCACGTCGGCCTGGGAGACCGCCTGGACCACTACCCGGCCCAGCTCTCCGGGGGTGAGCAGCAACGGGTGGCCCTGGCTCGCGCCTTTTCCATCCGGCCCCGCATTCTCTTTGCCGACGAGCCCACCGGCAACCTCGACGCGAAGACGGGTCAGACAATCATCGAGCTCATGCGCGAATTGAACCGCGAGTCGGGTACGACACTCGTTCTGGTGACCCATGACCCCGGCCTGGCCGGACTGGCGGGCCGCACCATCCGCCTGGCCGACGGGCAGGTCATCGAGGACACCGGAGTATGATCCGGCCTCGTTTCGTTCTCCGCATGGCCCTCCGGGAGAGCCGGGGCGCTCGCCGCCGACTCGCCTTCCTCACCGGGGCCATCACGATCGGCGTGGCCGCGCTCGTGGCCATCAACGCCTTCACCGACAACCTGCGGGTCTCGGTGAACCGGCAGGCCCGGGAGCTTCTCGGCGCCGACATGGCCTTCCGGAGCCGGGAGCCCCTGCCGGAGCGGGCCTCCCTCCTGGCCGACTCCTTGATCGCCACCCCCGGTTCCGATCCGTCGGGAGCCCGTGCCACGGTGGTGTCGTTCTCCGGCATGGCCTACGTGCCGCGGACCGCGGGTGTTCGCCTGGTGCAGGTTCAGGCGGTGGATTCGGGCTATCCCTGGTACGGGACCTATCAGACAGTACCGGCGGGGGCCTGGCACGACCTCCAGTCGGGAGGGCGCATCCTGGTGGACCCGAGTCTGCTCAGCATTCTCGATGCGGTGCCGGGAGATACTCTCTCCCTGGGAGAATCCCGTTTCCTCATCGCCGGGACCGTGATCGACGCCCCCGGCAGCTTCGGAGTCCAGGGGGCCTTCGGGCCCCCGGTCTGGATCGCCGGCCGGGACCTCGCGTCCACGGGCCTCCTGCAGTTCGGGGCCCGCGCCGAGTACGAAACCTATCTCAAACTTCCCTCCGGCGCCGCCGACGCCGAGGTCATCGCCGAGGAGTACCGGCCCGTCCTGCGGCCCGAGCGGGTCCGGATCCGAACCGTGGAGGATGACCGCGAGGACTTGAGCGACACCCTGACGCGCATGGGGAACTATCTCGGCCTGGTGGCGCTGATCGCCCTTCTCCTCGGAGGGCTTGGTGTGGCCAGCGCGGTGCATGTCTTCATCCGCCAGCGGCTCGACACCATCGCCATCCTCCGCTGTCTCGGTGCCTCGGCCGGGGACGTGTTCGCCGTGTATCTCCTCCAGGCACTCGTCATGGGGGCCCTGGGCAGCATCCTGGGCGCGGCCATCGGGGTCGGCATCCAGCAGGCCCTGCCCGGGATGCTCGGCGACCTCCTCCCGGTCGATGTGGAGGTGGCGATCTCCCCGCGGGCCGTGGGACTCGGGATCGGACTCGGGCTCTGGGTGGCCGCCATCTTTGCTCTCCTCCCCCTGGCCGGAGTGCGGCGCGTCTCCCCCCTCGTGACCCTGAGGCGGGATGTCGAAACCCGGAAGAGCCACCGCGATCCCTTCGCGATCGGGGCGGTCCTCCTTCTCGGGCTCACCGTGGTGGCCCTGGCCGTCATCCAGGCCGGTGAGTGGCTCGAAGGGCTCGGCTTCGCCGGGGGGATCGCTGTCGTGATCCTGACTCTTGCCGCGGCCGCCAAGAGTCTCACCTGGGCCGTGCGGCGCATTCTCCGGCCCCGGTGGCCCTATCTCCTGCGACAGGGTCTGGCCAACCTCTACCGGCCCGCCAATCAGACCGTCACCATCGTCCTCGCGCTCGGGTTCGGGGCATTCCTGCTCAGCACCCTCTTCCTGATCCAGGACAACCTCCTGAGTGAAATCAGCGTCGAGGTGGACGACTCCCGGCCCAACATCGCGTTCTACGACATCCAGCCGGACCAGCGGGAGGGCGTGGAAGGTCTCCTTCGGGACGCCGGAGTCCGTTCCACCCCGATCGTCCCGATCGTCCCCATGCGGATCCGCGCGATCGCGGGACGGGATACCGCCGCCCGGGTGGAAGAGGCGGACAGCACGCTCGCCCTGCGGGATTCCTGGGCCATTCGCCGGGAGTACCGGTCCACCTATCGCGACACCCTCGTGGCCACCGAACGGATCGTGGCGGGAACGTGGTGGGCCGACGCTCCCACCGCCCCGAGCGGTACCGCGCGCGTCTCCGTGGATGAGGGCGTGGCCGCCGAGCTGGGGGTGTCTCTCGGGGACCACATCGTCTGGGACGTGCAAGGCATCGAGATCCGCACCGTCATCGCCAGCCTGCGGGAGATCGACTGGGGCCGGCTCGAACCCAATTTCTTCGTGGTGTTCGAACCGGGCGCCCTGGAACGGGCCCCACAGATGATGGCCACTCTGGCCCGCATCGACGATCCCGCCAACCGGGGGACGGTCCAGCGTCGGCTGGCCGAGTCATTCCCCAACGTCACCTCGCTCGACCTCTCCCTGCTGCAGAACGCCATCCAGAACATCATCGACCGGGTCGCGCTGGCGATCCGGTTCATGGCGGGGTTCAGCCTGCTGACCGGAGCCATCGTGCTGATCGGTGCGGTGTCGACCAACCGCTTCCAGCGGATTCGCGAGGCGGTTCTGCTGAAGACCCTGGGCGCCACGCGGCGCCAGGTGCTTCGCATCATTCTCACGGAGTACGCGGCCCTGGGCCTCCTGGCGACCTCCATCTCGGTGGTCCTCGCGTCGGCGGCAGGATGGGCTCTGGCCACCTTTGTCTTCGACACGCGGTTCCGCGTGCCCCTTCCCCAACTCGTGGCCGTCACCAGCGGCCTGGTGGCCCTGACACTCGGGGTCGGGCTCTGGAGCAGTGCCACCATCCTCAAGCGGACCCCGCTGGAGGTCCTCCGGAGCGAATAGCCGGGTTGGTGTTCCGGGTCGGGGGGCGGTACTTTCCCGCATTCCTTCCACTCCAACACGAGGGTTCCTGAACCTCATGCTCGGGATCGATCTTCGCGGGAAACGTGCTTTCGTGGCCGGCGTCGCGGACGACGGCGGCTTCGGATTTGCCATCGCCAAGGCCCTCATCGAGGCGGGAGCGACCGTCTGCCTCGGCACCTGGCCCCCGGCTCTCGGCATCTTCCGGAAGCTCCTCGAGCGGGGAAAGCTTGGCGACAGCATGCGTCTCTCCGATGGATCGGCCCTGGCCTTCGAGCGGATCTATCCCCTCGACGCCGCCTACGATACCATGGCGGATGTGCCCGAGGAGATCCGGGACAACAAGCGCTACCGGGAGGAGGGAGACTTCACCGTGGCCGGCGTGGCCGGTCGCCTCGTGGAGGATTTCGGGCACCAGGGACTCGACATCGTGGTCCACAGCCTGGCCAACGCCCCCGAAGTGAAGAAAGCCCTGGTGGACACGTCGCGCCGGGGTTACCTCGACGCCATCAACGTGAGTGCCTACAGTAATGTCGCCTTTGTCCGCACCTTCGCGCCGATGATGCGTCCGGGAGGAAACTTCCTCTCCCTCACCTACCTCGCGGGGCAACGGGTGATTCCGGGATATGGTGGTGGCATGTCCGCGGCCAAGGCGGCACTCGAAGCCGACACCCGCACTCTCGCCTGGGAGGCGGGGCAGCGATGGGGCGTGCGAGTCAATACCATCTCCGCCGGTCCCTGGGCCTCCCGGGCGGCGACCGCTATCGGACTGATCGAGCGGATGATGGCCTACTACAAGACCAATTCCCCGCTGAACCGCGAGTTCGTCCCCGAGGACGTCGGTTCCGCGGCCGCGTTTCTGGCCAGCCCCCTCGCTTCAGCCATCACGGGTACCATCCTGTACGTCGACAATGGGTACCATGCCATGGGGATGGCGGTTGACCACGAGGAAGCAGACAGCACCCGTCCCACGTGACCCTCCCGCTCCAGGAGCGAATCGATGTTCCTTGGTCATGCCGGTGTCGCACTCGCCCTCCAACGCCTTCACCCCAAGGTGTCCCTGGGCACGCTGCTCTTCGCCGCCTGGCTGAGTGACATCCTCCTCGGCGTCACTCTCCTCCTCGGCTGGGAGCACGTCGCCATCGTGCCCGGGGCCACCGCCACATCCTCCGTGGTCCTGGACCGCGTCCCGATCAGCCACGGATTGGCCGGCGTGGTCCTCTGGGCCGTCGTGCTCGGTGCCGTGTACTACTCCCGGCCCACCCGGGACACTGCGGGCCACTTTCGCGCCTCCGTCCTCGTGAGTGTGGCCGCCCTGTCCCATCTCCTCCTCGATCTCGTCTCCACTCCCGGATCCCTTCCCGTCTCCGGCGCCGACTCCGCCCGGTTCGGCCTCGGACTGGCGCACAGTCTCCCCGGCACCATGGTGGTTGAACTCGGGCTCCTGGCCGCAGGGCTCTGGGTCTTCATCACCGTCCATCGGACTCACCGGCACCAGGTCCGCATCGGTCCCCTGGCCCTCTTTGCTGGCGTTCTGGTCCTCCTCTTCCTCGGAATGCTGTTCGGTCCCGATCCCTCTTCTCCCGATACCGTGGCCAGGGCACTTCTGTTCGGCCTCCCGGCACTGGCTCTCCTCGGGGCTTGGGCGGGACGGGAGCAGAAGTGACCGCTCCGGCCCGGCACCTGGCCGTCGCCGGTTCCGTGCTCGCCGGCCTGGCGGTCGCGATCGGCGCCTTCGGTGCGCATGCCCTTCGCGCCAGCCTGAGCCCGGAGGATCTCGCCGTCTTCGAGACCGGGGTGCGATACCAGATGTACCACGCCCTCGGAACGTTGTTTGCGGCCTGGCGAACCAGCCATGCCCCGGACTCGGGTGCTCGTCTCGCCGGGTGGCTCTTCGTCATCGGGTCGCTGGTGTTTTCCGGGAGTCTCTACCTGCTGGTCCTGACGGAAGCTCGCTGGCTCGGGGCCGTCACTCCAATTGGCGGAGTGATGTTCCTGGCGGGGTGGCTCGCCCTGGCGGCCGCCTTCCGCCGACCTCCTCCCGCATGAGCGACCCGGTCGCTTACCGCACCCTGCTCCAGGACCTGGACCGCTGGTCGGGCGACGTGCAGCGACGACACCCCGGCGTGATCCCCTGCCGAGCCGGTTGCAGCGCCTGCTGCCATGGTCCCTTCGACATCAGCGCCCTCGACTCAGCTCTGGTTCTCGCCGCGGTCCGCTCTCTCCCTCCGGAGCAGCAGGCGGAGGTGATGGCCGTCGCCCGGGACCAGGTGGAGGAGATGGCGGATCTCGAGCCACACTGGAAATCACCCTGGGACATCGCGACACTCGGCGAGGACCGGTTCGATGCCCTGTGTGACGCGATGGCGGATGAGCCGTGCCCCCTCCTCGACCCGGAGGGGCGGTGCCGGATCTACGAGGACCGCCCCCTGGTATGCCGGGTGATGGGTGTTCCCATGGCCACCGCTCACGACACCCTGGACAACGCCTGCCCCATCATCGATCTCCACCCGGATTATGCGGCTCTCCCTCCCCAACTCTTCGACCTCGCCGCATTCGAGCAGACCGAGCAGGTTCTGGCCGCTGAGACCACCGGTCGGGAGACCACGATTGCGCACCTGCTGGTGGGAAGTTTGAAGTTTGAAGTGGTGCATTCAATGGGTCGATGCAACATCTTCCTTCGAAGTCCTCCACGGAAGAGGTTGCCCGATGATACGAACCGACCGGCCGGGGCTGACCCCGGCACAGAAACAGGATCTCTG
>JBDIWC010000055.1:0-22493 GCA_039794085.1 Gemmatimonadales bacterium | reverse complement strand
CCTTGGCCCAAGGCAAGCTCCACCTCGGACACGCGCCACGGGCTCTGGAGGCCCAAAATCCTGCTATACAGATCTCGATCTCTCATGGATGCAGGCTAACTTACCCACTCGATCAGGGGAAGAGCCAGATTTAGTAGCGAATACTGTTACTTCACGGTCGGCGGGTGGCAGATCTATTTTTACACAGCTAGACAATGCGGGAAGGCCAACGGAGGTGATCGTCCCTGGGCTCCCGATCATGAGCCGGCGATATGACAATAAAGGACGCCTTGAGGACTCCAGGGTTGGTGGACGCACACTCCGCTTCGGGTACGACGATCGAGATCGCTTGAGCTTTGCAGTTGATCCCCTGGGGGCTGAGCATCGCTTCGCCTATGATTCGGCAGGACGACTGATCAGGAGATGGCTCCCGGGAGGGCAGGTCGTGCAAATGACCTACGACGCCGTTGGTAATCTCCTGACGGTCACCCCACCCGCGCGTCAGATGCATACGCTCAGTCACAATGCGGGGGGACTCCTGACGCAACATGTTGCGCCCGATGCCGGCACCGGTCCCCCCGTGATGCGCTTTACGTATGACTCAGCAGGCAGGCTCGTACTGTTTAGCCGGCCTGATAGCTCGGTCATCGAGATCAAGTACTCATCGTCTGGTTCGACCCAGACCATACTGCTGCCTGGTGGAGGCGACACGCTGACCGCCGTGACAGATTCGATAACAGGAACCCTTACAAGCTCGACCGTTACTGGCGGTGCCACCCAGCGTCATACATATGATGGGTGGTTGCGCAACGCGACTTCCTGGAGTGGCCCCATTGCAGGACGTCTTTCAAAGGTATTCGATACCGATTTTAGAACGGTCACAGATTCGGTCAACGGCACTGCTCCTATCCACCGTACCTACGACCTGGATGGTCTTCTTGCGAGCGCAGGCGCGATCACCTTCACAAGACATCCTCAGACAGGCTTTGTCACGGCCACCAGTATAGGCGGGCTGACAACCTCAAGTCTGTTTAGTCCAGGACCAGAGGTGAGCGCCACAGAGGCAGCTTATGCTGGCGTTACGCTGTTTGGGGCGGCGTATGAGCGCGACTCCCTGGGACGGATCACAACAAAGGTCGAAACGGTGGGTGGCGTAACCACAGCGCTTGCCTTTGTTTACGATAGCGCGGGGCACCTTGGAACAGTGTTGCAGAACGGAACCCCTGTTGAACATTACGATTACGACGCTAACGGCAACCGGCTTCAAGCCACCTACCCATCTGGCTCCATTGTCGCAACAACAGACGAACAGGATCGGTTGATTACCTACGGAGCGAGCAAGTACGAATACACCTCCAATGGGGAATTGCAGTACCGCGTCAAGGGCAATGATACGACGTCCTTCGTCTATGACGCTATTGGTAATCTCCGATCAGTCCGCCTGCCAGATGGTCGCCTTGTAGAGTACGTAGTTGATGGTGATGGCCGGAGGGTTGGCAAGAAGACAGATGGCGTTATCTCACAGGTGTGGCTGTGGGATGGTCCGATCGCGATCGTGGCGGAGCTGAATGGGGACGGTTCGTTGGTTAGCCGCTTCGTTCATGGGGAACGTGCCAATGTCCCGGAATATATGGTGCGCGGAGGAGCTACATATCGGCTGATCTACGACGAGCGCGGCAGTGTGCGCCTTGTTGTGGATGTTGAGACAGGCGTCGTTGCGCAGCGGCTTGACTATGATGCGTATGGCCGCGTTCTGCTTGATACTAATCCTGGATTTCAGCCATTCGGGTTCGCCGGAGGGCTATACGATCACACCACGGGGTTGGTGCGCTTTGGCGCCCGCGATTATGACTCCGAGATCGGACGTTGGACAACTCGCGATCCTCTTCTATTTGCAAGCGGCGAGTTTGACCTCTACAGGTACGCCGGCAACGACCCTGTTTCGCGCTCGGACCCCACCGGGTTATGCGATCAATGCTCGCTCGTGGGTGTGCTGGGCGCGGCGGTCGGTATATCCACGATGACGGGGAACTTCATTCTCGGCCGTCCACTGACTGATAACGTCGTGCGCAATACAGCTTTGACCGTGCTTGGGGTTAGCCTGGCTACCGTGACGCTCCCGACAGTCATCATTGGTAGTTTCAGCGCAACTCAAGCATATGCCGGCGTCGCCGGTTACGCTGTTCTCAACGTGCCTAAGCCTGTGTGGAATGCTCTAGTACGTGTGGGCCTCTGGGATCCGCTCAACGCGGCATGGTTGAGGTTCTGGGATCTCCTCGGGGCGAAGATTGTTGCAGTGTCACCCCCTACCGGTCCTAGCGTCTTCGTCAACGGCACGCTAACGGGTTTTGGCAACGAACTCATGTGGTTGGCGTCCTGGAATGGCCTTGATCGGGTTACCTTTCTGTTTCGGTAGTGAGGACGTTTCACCTAGGAGCCTGCGTGCGATGAATGCTACGACGTTCGCTGCTTGCCTGGATCGGGTGGATCGTTCCGGAAACTTTCAGTTTGATGGTCCGCTGGGCACTCCCGCTGACGATGCGATCCTCGCATGTCTCGAGGATGCGTGCCAGACTCTCCAGGGGACCAGAGAACCTGGCACCGGGTGGGTTGCGGATGAAGGCAAGAACCCCCTTCAACGGAGACATGAGCGCCTTGTGTGGGGTTTCGCGGTTCGGATGGCCAGCCTTGCCGTGCGGGAGGATTCTCTCTTACGACTACGTTATGCGGTCCGGGCGATGGCAGTGGCAACGCATGTCCCTCACTGGGATCCCCGTGATTATTTCCAGATGTTCAAGCCGATAATTGACGCAGCTTGTCGAATGACCGCAGATCCGCGCCCTGTGTTCAGGGACGCGCAGGTCATAGCCAGGGCAGATATGCGGAAGCTTATTGCCGGCCTCGCACCGGGTCCTCTCCGTCGCCTCCAGATGCGTCTGTTCGGGGTGCCTTCCGGTTGGCGTCTTCGCGAACTCCCAGATGGGTTGCGCTATGAACCTCAGAACCCCGAAGGAACCGAAGAATTTCTAGCCGAGTTAGAATCCCGTTTTCCTCCGAGCGGGACGTGAGCTACTGTGGGAAGATAACTGCGATCACCCCCCTGGTGGGTTCGTGTGACCGAGGGAGAAACAAGAGCGTGTCAAATGGATTGAGTGCTGCAGTGTGGGTTGCTCGGAGGAGGTGGTCAGAAGAACCATCAGAGGCGACGCAGAACAGGTGAGTTACCCTGAAGAGCTGCCTGCGACTTGTGGAGCGAACGCCTTGCGTCGGAGTAGTGCCAGTAAGGCATAGCACAGATAGGGGCAAGGTGAAACCTGAAGGAGCGCTTTTTCATGGCAACATGTCAGCCACGCTTGAACGGCTTCACGCTTATCGAGATCCTCGTCGTGATCGTGGTGATCGCCGTTTTGGCCACCCTCGTCGCCCCGAACGTGTTCCAGCACGTCGGAGCGGCGAAGGACACCACGGCGCGGTCGCAGATCGAGATGCTCGGTGCCGCACTCGACGCCTATCGACTCGACAACGGTTCGTACCCCCCTGCGGAACAGGGACTCGCTGCCCTGTGGCGGGAGCCCACCGCCGGTGCTCGGCCCCGGAACTGGCGCGGCCCCTACCTCCGGAAGAATGTCCCCCTCGATCCCTGGGGAAACGCCTACGTGTACCGCAGCCCGGGACCCGAGAGCGGCACCGGGTACGACCTTCTTTCGCTCGGGGCCGACGGGCAACCCGGCGGCGACGGCGAGGGAGCGGACATCACCAGCTGGAAGTGACCTTCCCCGGTTCTCCTGGAGCGCCATGTGAGAGCGAGCACGTTTCGGTACATCGCGGTGGATGCGCAGAGTGGCGGACGCCGGGTCCGAGGCCGGGAGGCCGCCTCCGATGCGGCAACCCTCTCGCTCGCGCTCGAGCGCCGGGGACTCCTTGTTCTGGACGTTGCCGTGGTGGAGGAGGAATCCCGCTCACGTCGGGGGGGCGGCACGAAACGCCAGGTACTGGAAGCGACCCGAGCCCTCGCCGCTCTTCTCCCTGCCGGTCTCCCCCTTGCCCGCGCGCTAAAGGCGGCGGAGAACCTGGTTGGCGGGAGCGTGGGTGCCACCCTCGGTGCGGTCCGGTCGAATGTGGAACGGGGCCAGGCCCTGGCCGCCGCACTCTCCGAACATCCCGCCGTGTTCCCACCCCTGTACGTTGGCCTGGTCCGGGCGGGCGAACGGAGCGGCAATCTCGACGATGCATTCACTCGGCTCGCCGCCCAACTTGAACGGGAAGAGGAGCTTCGTGGCAAGCTCCTTTCCGTGTCGATCTATCCGATCGTCTTGGCGATCGGCGGAGGGCTTGCTGTTGCCGTTCTCCTCCTCTGGGTGATGCCACGGTTTGTGGACCTGTTGCAGGACACGGGAGCAACGCTCCCCGCCTCCACCGCCCTTCTCTTGGCGATCTCCGGTGGGCTCCGACGCTTCTGGCCCCTCCTGCTTGCATTTCCCGCGGTGGTAGCAGTTCTCCTGGCATGGTCCCGCACCACGGAGGAGGGACGGAGAGTGGCAGCGAAGGCCCTCCTTTCCCTCCCGATCGTTGGCGCAGTCCGCCGCCATTCCCTCGCTGCCCGATTCGCCCGGCTCCTCGGCGTGCTGCTCGGAGGGGGCGCCCCCCTCCTCACTGCGCTCGATGACACCATCGAGAGTCTCGGCGATCCACTCGCGCAAGACGAGGCCGCGCGCATCAGGACCCAAGTGCGGGAGGGGGTCGCTCTCCATCGAGCTCTTGGGGAGGGCCAACTCTTCCCCCCGGTGCTGGGCCAGCTCGTCCAGGTGGGGGAGGAATCGGGGCGGCTACAGGAGTTCACGCTCAAGGGCGCCGAGATCCTGGAGGAAAAGACGACCCGAATCCTGCAAAGGCTCGTGTCGCTCGCAGAACCGGCGATGATAGTCGGGTTCGGCGGGCTGGTGGGATTCGTCGCCCTCTCGCTCCTCCAGGCGATCTACAGCGTCAACGCCGGTACGTTCCGATGAGGGAATCCCGGCGGGGAGGGTTCACGTTGGTGGAGGTGGTGGTCGTCATTGCACTCATGGCGCTCATGGCGGCGGTCGCCGTGCCGGCCTTCCGAGGCCTGTCGCCGGACAATGCCCTGACGGGGGTGGCCGAGGAGTGGGCCTCGGTGCTTCGGCACGCCCGGACAACAGCGCTCACACGCAGCATTCCAGTGAGGGTTGTGCTGGACCCGAAGGGCGGCGGGTACTGGATCGAGAGCGGCGACTCCCTCACCCATGGTCGGATTATTACGGGAGCGAACGTGAGTTTAACCGGGTCCGGCGAACGGTTGCGCTGGATATTCGACCGGACCGGGGGGGGAACTGGATCGGGCGCGGTTGCCTCTTTTCGCTCCGGAACTGAAGAACGCGTCGTCGGTACGGACCCGTGGACGGGAGAGATTCATGTCCGCGTCCCGTAGCCCTGAGGGCGGCTTCACCCTCCTGGAGGCCGTGGTCGCCGTGGCCATCGTCGGTGCCGCGTCGGTTTCAGTACTTGCGGCATTCAGCGGCGAACTCCGCGCAGCGGAGCGGGCACGCACTGGGCTCGAAGCAGAGGCGCTGGCCTCTGACCGCCTCGCCATGCTCCGCCTCCAATCCACAGAGCGGCTATCCGCGCTCCCTGACTCGGTCACGCGAGGTCACTTCGCCCCCCCGCTCGACCAATACCGATGGGAAATGGTGGTCCGTCCCTCTTTCGGAACCCGCGACCTGTACGATGCCGCGGTAACAGTGACCTGGGACGTGGGGAAGTACACGCTCCGGACCCGGCTCTACCGGCCGGCGCCGCGTCGGGCCGTACCGTGATGGGAAGCGAGCGCGGCATGACCCTGCTGGAGGTGGTAATTGGTCTGACGATCGTGGGGATGGCGCTCGCGGCCGGCACCGCGGCCCTCGCTTCCGTTGTGGATCATCCGGCTCGGGTTGACGCCGTGACCGGAGAAGTGGTCAGCGCCACGACCGCACGACGGACTCTCATCGGCTGGCTGGCGGGCGCGAAGCTCCGCCCGGAGGGTGGCGGACCCTCCTTCACCGGACTCGACGGGACGTTCGATGATCGGCCGGACGATGAACTGACCTTCCTCACCGATGCCGATACCCCCCTTGGACCGGGAGGCGAGACGATCGTTCGCCTGTTCGTAGACCGGGACGAGGAGACTGCGACGCGGGGCCTCACCGCCGAGTTTCGCGAGTGGAGAGGTGCCAGGAGTACGGTCGTCGAAATCGACTCGGCGGTGACGGAACTTGACATCATTTACTCCACCCGCATCGTCGCGGGTCATGAGACGTTGCCCAGTTGGGTCTCGAGTACCCTGCTTCCCCAGGGGATCGAGGTGCGACTGTCGGGTGTGGACAGCCTGCCTGTGGCCCCGCTCCTGGCCCTTCCCATACGGGTACCGCTGGGGGTGCTCCAATGAATCGAGAGGGGGAGGGGGGCTTCGCGCTCGTGTCCGCACTCTGGCTCCTGGTTCTGCTCTCCGCGGTGAGCCTCGAGTTCTCACTCCGGGCACGGGACCGCCGTCTCGCCGCGGCAAACGCGGTGGAGTTGGCCAAGGTGAGGGCCGTGGCGGACGGCGCGATCGCGGAGTTGCACGCTCGTCTGGTGGAGCGCGTCGATCGTGTCCGCCGGCTTGGCGCCCGGCCCGAGGATGTTCTTGATCCCTGGCGGGATGTGGCACCGTCGGTGCGCGACACGGGGGAAATAGACGGCGTTCAGTACCGTCTCACGGTCCGGGACTTGGGCTCGCGCCTCAACCTGAACCATGTGGACGAGGAGGAGCTACGGCGGTTTTTCCGGGCGTTGCGGGTTGACTACGGCACCGCGGACCGCCTCGCACAGGCAATTGCGGACTGGCGGGATGGTGATGATCTACGCCGCGCCCGTGGTGCGGAACGGGGAGATTACCTCAGGGAGGGGGGACCAGTGCTCCCGACCAATCGTGCCTTCGTCGACGTGACCGAATTGCGCTACGTGCGCGGCATGACCTCCCAACTGTATCGTCGAGTGGAGCCTCTCCTCACCGTGCGGGGAACCGGGCAGGTAAACCTCAACACGGCCCCCGAACCGGTGCTCTCCGCCCTTTCAGGCCTCTCGCCGGAGGCGGTGGCAACCATCATCGAGCACCAGCGGGCACGGCGGCCGCTTCGGTCCCTCGATGAGCTTACGCTCGAGCTTTCGGCCGGATCCCGGGCCGAGCTCCAAGAGCGTCAGGTGTCCCTCGCGGCGAGGGTTGTCTTTGAATCCCGTGAGGTGGAGGCGCTTGCCCACGGGTGGATGGTCGGTACCCCGACCCAGGCCCAGGTGCGGGCACTGTTCGTGAGAGGAGGGAACGCAGTGTTCCGCATCTGGAAGGGGGCGGAGTGAGAGGCGGTCCCGTGGGTCTGGCACTTGCACCGGACCGCGTCGTGGCGGCGATGTGTTTCCGCACAGCCCGCGGCGCTCCCCCCAGATGGGAAGTGTGGTCTCGCGACTTCGACGCTGGCCTGGAAGGGGAAGAACTCCAGGCAGCCTTGGCCGAAATGCGAACTGCGTTGGGATCCGGTCGTCCTCTCCACCTGTCTCTACTCCCGCCCCTTGCCCAGTCAAGGATCCTTGAGTTTCCACGCCTCACTTCGGCCGAGCTCCGAGCAGTGCTGGGGCGTTCCGTAGACCGGTATTTCCCCAGTATCACCGAACCCCAGACTACGGGGGCGGTTGCTCTGCGACATGGTGGGAAGGGGCCCTTTCCCGTCCTCGCCACGACGGCTTCTGCCCACACGGTAGAAGCTCTTCTGGGCGCGGCCGAGAATGCCGGATGGGTGGTGGCCACCATCACCGCCGCCTCTGTTTCCTGGCCTGCCGGCGCCGTCCGGGTCTGGCCTGAGCTTCGGAAGGGGGACGCCGGGCTGATCGTGATCGAGAGTTCTGTAGTCCACGTCCACGCACTCACGAAAGGAAGAGTGACGCAACTGCGTCGGGTGCGGCTCGATGGGTGGGATTCCACGATGATCTCCTCCACGGACCCGGTGGCCGTTGTCGGAGGCGCAGAAGAGGCCAGCATGCTCCATGCCGAGCTTCGGGCCTCCGGGATCGCTGTGCTCGCCCCGCCAGAATGGTCGGTAACCCCCGCCATACTCGGCGCACTGGGGGCACCACACGGGAGCGCACTCGAGGTTCTTCCGCCTCGCGTCTACGAGGCACGTCTCTCGGCCGCGAGGCGCCTTACGCGACGGCTTGTGGGAGTCGCCGCCGCATTGGTGCTTTTCGCTGCGGCACTGCACCTGTGGGGCCTTCACCGCGAGATCGCCGCCGTGGAGGCGGAGCGTGAGAGCATCCGAGCCGAGGTACAGGTCGCGATCGAGGAGCGCGAGCTGCTCGATGGCCTCCAGGCGCGGCTCGCGGCGCTCGGCGACCTGGAGGGATCTTCCCCGCGCTGGTCCACCGTAATCGCCGAACTGGCGGTCCGCCTCCCGCGGGATGCACACATCCGGTCGCTCCGCGCCGTGGGTGACAGTCTTGTCCTGGAGGGAGACGCCACTCGATCGGTGGGGGTGTTTGAGGCCCTGCAGCAGACACCGGCCTTTCGGTCGGTCCGGGCGAGCGCGCCGATCCAACAGGTGCGACGAGAGGGCGAGGGCGGTGCTCCGGTTGAGCGGTTTACGCTCGGCGCACGGATCAGTCGGGGAGGTGTGCCATGACAGGTGTGACTCGCAAGGTGGTGGAACGGTTCAGGCGGGCGTGGAACTCACTCGGTGCGCGGGACCGGAAGGCTGTGACTCTTGGGGCCTGGGTGCTGGTTCCTTCTCTGCTCTTCGTGTTCGGGATCCGACCGTACGCTCGGTCCGTCGAGGACGCGCGGAACCGCCTGGAGGCAGCACGAGCCCTTCTCGCGAGGGAACATGGGCTGCTGGCGTCGGCCCGCCGTCACGACACCTTGCTGGCACTGGGGGAGAGGATACTCCTGGCCGAGGCGCCCCGTCTTTTCGGTGGGGGCGACGGCGATGATCCGTTGATGCAGTCGGCTCTTCTCGCGGGCTACGTGGCTGCCCTCGCCGCGGACGCGCGCGTCTTTCTGCAGGGGAACGAAGCCCGGCCCGCGGTGACGCTCGAGAGTGGGGTGACAAGGCTCGAAGTCGAGGTGCGGGGCGTCGGGGACCTCGAGGGAATCCTTGCCCTCCTGCATGGGCTCGAGGGCGCTGGAAAGCTGGCCGTGGTCGAACGCATCACGATCACCCCCGCCGCGCTCATCAACTCTGGGCCGAGCCGGGATGAAGAAGTGCTCGGGTTCGCCGCGACGATAGTTGGATTTGCGCTCACGTCTGTCCCGGGCGCGACCACGGGGTCGGAGTCGGGCCTGTGAGCCGTCAACGGTGGACGGCTGGCCCCCGCGTGGGGCTGGGACTCGTTGTCACCGCGAGTACGGTCCTCGTCTGGACGACGGTTGACGCGGTACGGCTCGAACCGCCATCGACCTCGGAGTGGACGCTGCTCGCGAGTTCCACGCCAGAGCCGTCTCCAAGAGCGTCATCCACGACTGCGGACCTTGCACTCGCCGTCGAGCAGGATCCTTTCCATCCGGAGCGACGGCGGCCGGCTCACCCGTTCCGTCTCCCCGGCGAACCCGTGGCGAACGAAACGGAGCCTGGGGCCCCGCAGGACTTACTACACCTCATCGGTACCGCCGTCTTTGCCGATGGCAGTGGGTTCGCGATCTGCCAGCTGGGAGGCCAGAGCCCGCGGCTGTTGCGTCTGGGCGAACGCCTCGGGCAATACGAACTGTCGTCTGTTGCCAAGGGTAAGGCCAGCTTCCTCACTTCCACCGGCACGAGGGTCGAGATCACGGTGCCGAAGTCAGGGCCATGACATGAGTTGCTCGCCTCTTCGCCTTGCCCTCTCCTGTGCGGTTCTCCTGCTTCCCGCGCGTGCCACGGCGCAGGACTCGATCCTCGTCCGACCGGTTGAGGGGGGCGTTCTGATCGATTTTCAAGACGCCGATATCCGGCTGGTCATCTCCGCCTTGGCCGAAGCGGGAGGGCTCAACGTGGTCTACACTGATCTGCCGGCGCAACGGGTGACGCTCCGCATGCAGCAACCGATACCTCGGGACAGGATCGCGGCGCTGCTCGAAACGTTTGTCCGATCCAACGGGCTCACCATCAGCGATGAAGGTGCATTCCTTCGCGTCGCGGGTGCCAACGCGTCCGTCGCGCTGGGGGGGGGACCGGCGGGTGATCAGGCTGCGGAAATCGAATCCAGACTCTACGTATACCGGCTGAAACACGCCCGGGCCCTGCGGTTGAGCGGAACATTGCAATCGGTTTTCGGGGGAAATCGCGCGGCGCAAGCTCCCAGCGTAAGTGGCCTCCGGGAGGTTCCGCTCTCCCGGGGGCTTCGTCAGCCACCACCCCTCGAACCGGTGCAACCGCAGGCCGGCGCTCAACCAGACCGGGTCGGTGGGGGCCTTCCGGGACAGCTGGTCGGCGACGTGCAGATCGTCCCGGACGAGACGACGAACTCTCTCCTGATCCGTGCGCAACCGGCCGATTGGGAAGTCATTCGGCAGGCGGTGGAGGCCCTTGACCTCCGACCGCTCCAAGTGCTGATCGAAGTGGTGATTGCCGAGGTGCGGTTCTCGAGAGAGAAGGGTCTGTCTGTGTCCGGCAGTGTGGCTGACAGGTCGGTCAACCCGCGCGTAAGTGTAACGCTCCGGGGAGAATCGCTGGGAGATGCCGTGCTGGAGGTGCTGACCGGTGGTGCCGTGGATCTGGACGTCGCCATCGCGGCTCTCGCGTCGCGTGGGGAAGTCCGAATCATCTCCCGGCCGGTCATTCTGGCCCAGAACAACCAGGAGGCACGGATCCTCGTTGGATCCGAGCGGCCCTTCGTCCAGGTGTCGCGTTCGCTCCCCACGGACGCCGCCATCCGCGACCAGGTCATCCAGTTCAGGGACGTGGGCACCAAACTCACCATCCTCCCGACCATCAACGAGGACGGCTATGTGAACCTGGAGGTGTTGCAGGAGGTCAGCAACGCCACGGCCGAGTCGCAATTCGACGCCCCGATCATCAGTACCCGGGAAGCCGCAACCCACCTCTTCATCAGGGACGGACGAACGGCTGTGATCGGGGGACTCATGGACCAGCTCGATGAACGAACCCGGAGCGGTATACCACTCCTCATGGATATCCCGGTGATTGGCGCACTCTTCGGTTCGACGAAACGCACGACGATCCAGAGCGAGCTGTTTCTCTTTCTCACTCCGCATATCGTCTCGGACGATGCGGGAATGGAGGAGATCCGGGAAGGCCTCCGCGAAGGTACTGAGTTGCTCCGGAAGGTCATCCCCGCCGACTCCACGCTCAGGCTTCCCATACATCCGCGGCCCTGATGACCACCCTTCCTCCCCCCGTGCGGCTGGACACGCCCATCGACCTCGGGAGCGTCATTCGTCTCACGGAGGATTTCTCGGTAGCATACCTGGAGCACCACGCGCTTCTGCCCCTTCGGCTCACCGATGCCCAGGTGTTCGTTGCGACATGGCGGGACCACCCCGACGACCAGGCTCTGGACGACCTCCGTCTCCATTTCGACCGGGAGGTGGTCCTTGAGCGAGCTGGGGAGCAGGACATCCGGGGGGCCATCGGGCGGATCTATGGTCCGGAGGCGGACACTGCGGCCAAGCTGATCGCCGGGATTCCGGTGGAGGCGGTTCACTCGGTCCGCGACGACGAGGCGCTCGACGACCTGGTGAGCCAGGCCAATGAGGCTCCGGTCGTAAAGCTGGTCAATCTGATACTGCTGGAGGCACTCGATGCGCGGGCCTCGGACGTGCATCTCGAGACGTACCTCGCGGGGCTCCGGGTTCGGTACCGCATCGATGGCGTGCTGCAGGAGGCGCCATCCCCTCCCGCCCAGTTGACCGCGGCGGTCGTGAGCAGGATCAAGATCATGGCAGACCTCGACATCGCGGAGCGGCGGGTGCCGCAGGACGGCCGCATACGACTTCGACTCCGCGACCGCCAGGTGGACGTTCGGGTGTCCACCCTCCCGACGCTGCACGGCGAGAGCATTGTGCTCCGCCTGCTCGACAAGGATACGGGGTGGAGTGTCCTGAGTGACCTCGGGATGGGGGAGGATACCCTTGAGGCCTTCACCCGAGCCATCACGCGCCCTCACGGCATCGTTCTCGCCACGGGTCCGACCGGTTCCGGAAAGACGACCACCCTCTATGCCGCGGTGGACCGACTCCGCACCGGGCGGGAGAAGATCCTGACAGTGGAGGATCCCGTGGAATACGAGTTGCCGGGGGTTCCGCAGGTACCGGTGAACGAGAAGGTGGGGGTGACGTTCGGTACTGCGCTCAGGGCCCTCCTCCGACAGGATCCTGACGTCATGCTGGTCGGCGAGATACGGGACGAAGAAACGGCTGACATTGCGACGCACGCGGCCCTCACGGGGCACCTTGTGCTTTCCACCCTCCACACCAACGATTCCACCAGCGCGCTCACTCGGCTACTCGATCTCGGCGTCGCCCCCTACCTCGCGGCGGGTACTGTGGAGGCAGTTCTGGCACAGCGCCTTGTGCGAAAGGTGTGCGACGGCTGTGGAAGGCGGGAAACCCCACCCGACGATGCGCGACGAATGCTCGGGCTCACCGCTGAGCAGCTGCCTTCCATCCGGGTTGGTACCGGGTGCGAGATCTGCCGGGGGACGGGGTTCTTGGGCCGTACCGGGATCTATGAGCTGTTGGTCCTGAATGATGAATTGCGCAGTGTCCTCCATGCTGGAGGTGGCGCGCCGCTGAGGCCGCTTGCGATATCGCAAGGACTCAGGACGTTGCGCGAGGATGGAGTTCGGCAACTCCTGGCTGGAGTCACAACTCCGGAGGAGGTTCTTCGCGTGACCCTCGGCTGAGGGCGCCGTCCACCGGAGTCACATCCCCTGTGTTCCGCCTCAGTTGAACTGAATATTCACGCCTTCGACGTGGCCCAGCGCGGCACTATCCTGGACCCCTCGACCGGCTGATCGCGCGATCTCCTCGACCCGCCAGGGCTGCACGAACGGGACACCGGTCGAATCCTGGCCCCAGGTCCAGATGACTCCTCGGGAAGGTTTGGACACCGAGAGGGTCCCCGGGAGCTGGAATTGCCCGATCGGAGTCCCGTCCCCCTCGAAGATGATCCAGAGCTGGCCCTCCGCTTCCTCCTCCGTCTGGGGACGGAAGCGCTTGATCCAGAGGCGCCCCGCTTCGTCCGCATGGAGGGCGGAGGCCGTTGGCATCGAATCCGCACTCGGGATCAGATCCACCCCGTCCAGGCGCCCCTGAATGAACCACTGGGGCAACCCGGATCCGACGAATTGTTGCGCGAACTTCCGTCTCCGTTCGCGATCGGCGCGTATGTCCTCCTCAGTGACCAGGCGAGCCGGGAGGTGAAGGGAGATCTTCCGCCTGAGCCCACCATCCATCCCGTAGACGGCTACGGTATCACCCACGGTGTCGAGGGCGTAGATCTCCTCCTCCGTCACCCCATAGAGCGTTGCCCTGAAAAAAGCGAGCTGTCCTCCAGACGATCCTCTCCCCCGATAGACCTCGGGGCCACCGAACCCGGTCATCACCGCAATGGTGCTCCCGGCTCGAGAGAGAATCAGCCGTTGCGGTGGACGCTCGACGACCGGTGGGTCGGCTGGGCGAAGCGGAAGGGACGATTGGAGCACGACCGTGGTGCCCCGCATGACTCCGACCGGCGAGGAGTACGGAGCCGAGTCCGCGACCCCACTGCTGCTCCAGGTGTCGGTGAACCCCGTGGTGGGGTGCCCCACCTGGATGCGGAAGAGCCGCGAATCGTGCGCCACAAGGGTGTCCCCCGGGGAACTCCAGATGTTCGAGAGTTGCTCGAACTCCCCCGGGCCCGGGCCCTTCCGCCCCAGAGACTGGAGCAAGGTGCCGTCGCTCTGGAGGATCCGGATGACCCGATCATCGCCGTCCGCCACGGCGATACGGCCGCCGGACAACGGCACCACCGCCCGAATGTCAGCGAACCCCTCGAAGCCCTCCCCCATGATCCGGTCCAGGCCCACGACCGTCAGACTGTCCAGCGGCCCACCTCCGGACCGCTCGCCGGACACCCCGCCACACCCGATCGCACCGAGGCTCATGAGCACCAAGGTCAAACATGTCCTGCCTGGCAGTTGCCTCATGACCACGCTCCCAACTGAAGGACCCCTCGGTAGACGTAGGTTCTCACCCTCCCCTATATCAAGCTGCTAAGGCAAAGTAACTCGAACCAGCCCAAGCTGGGGTTGACAGGATGTTAATTGATCGATTAATTGAACTATGGCTCAGCCTGACACCACCGCCCCCGGACCCTCATCCCGCGACGCCATCCTCGACGCCGCCGAGCAGCTCTTCGCTGCCCGCGGGCTCACCGGAACCAGCATCAAGGAGATCGGCAACCGATCCGGCACCAACTCGGCCCTCCTCTACTACTACTTCTCGGGCAAGGAGGACCTCTACCGGGCCTGCCTCACCCGCCGCATCGAGGAGTTCGCCCGGGAGGGCCAGGCTCGGCTCGAGACCGCCTCCCCCACCGAGGCCATCGGACGTCTCGTGGCGCACCAGGTGGCCCACCTCACCACCCATCCCAACCTCCTCAAGCTCATGGTCCGCGAGCTGCTCGATCATGAGGGCGCTGTCGCCGGTCCCATCTTCGGCACCGTCATGCGCGGCATGTTCTCCCGCTTCGCCGGCCTGATCCGCCGAGGCCAGGAGGAGGGGGTGTTCCGCCGTGATCTCGACCCGGAACTCGCTGCCGTGTCCACCATCGCCCAGGTGGTCTACTTCCTCATCGCCCAGCCCGCCATCCGGCAGCTCCTCGACGCCGACCACGTGCATGACGCCCCGCTGCTCGATCGCTTCGGGGAGCACGCCTCCGCCTTTGCCCTGTCGGCCCTGGCACCACCGTCCCCCGAGGTCGAAAAATGACCCTGCCCCGCCCTGTCCTCCCCGTCCTCGCCATCGTCCTCCTGCTGAACGGGTGCGGGGGCGCCTCTCCCCTGGCCTTCGGAGAGGGAACGGTCGAAGTCCACGAGGCCAACATGGGGCCGCCCGTTCCCGCCACCGTGCTGCGCATGCTGGTGGACGAGGGAGACGAGGTCCGCGCGGGCGACACCCTGGCCCTCCTCCTCCAACGCGACCTCGACGCCACCATCGCCCTCCGGCGCGCCGAACTCGGCTCGGCCCGCGCCACACTCCGGGACCTGGAGGCCGGCGCCCGGAGTCAGGAACTCCGGCGCGCGGAGGCGGACCTGGCCGTGGCCGAGGCGGAGGTGGTGCGCACCACCCGGGAACGGGACCGTCTCCAATCACTCGCCGCAACTAACGCCACAAGCCGGCAGTCGCTCGACGACGCCGTCGCCCGCCACGATGCGGCGACCGCTCGCCGCGACGCCGCACTCGAGACCCTGCGGCTCCTCACCGCCGGAACCCGACCCGACCAGATCGCGGCGGCCCGGGCCCGGGTGGCCGCCGCGGAGGCCGCCGTCCACTCCGCCCTGGCCCGGGAAACCGATCTCGTGCTCGTGGCCCCGTTCGACGGTCGCGTGCTCACCCGCATGGCCGAACCGGCTGAGGTGCTCGGCGCCGGGACACCCGCCGTCACGATCGGCGAGGTGGACCGGCCCTGGGTTCGGGCCTGGTTTCCCACCACCGTGATCGCGAGCCTCACCGTGGGTGACAGCGCCGTGATCGAGCTTCCCACGGGCCCGATCCGTGCCCGGGTGGCCTCCATCTCTCCGCAGGCCGAGTTCACCCCCCGGGTGGCCCTGACGGAGGATGAACGCGCCGACCTCCTCTTCGGCGTAAAGGTGGAGCCGGTGGAGGAGGCGCGAACTCTGCACCCCGGTCTCTGGGTGCGGGTCCGGCTCTTCGTCACCCGAGAGGGGACCCGCCCGTGACCACACTGGTTCCCGCCATCCAGACCCGGGGGCTCCGGCGGGTCTTTGGCGACCTCGTGGCGGTGGAGGGCCTCGACCTCGAGGTGGGTCGCGGGGAGATCTTCGGCCTTCTCGGTCCCAACGGCTCGGGCAAGACCACCATCATCCGGATGCTCACCGGTCTCCTCCCCCCGTCCGCCGGCTCGGCACAGGTGGCGGGCATCGACGTGGCCTCCGCCCCGGAGGCGGTGCGCCGGAAGATAGGCTACATGAGCCAGCGATTCGGGCTGTACGAGGATCTGACGGTGGAGGAGAACCTGCGGTTCTACGCCGGCATCTACGGCCTCATCGGCGTCGAGGGGCGGGAGCGGGTCGAGGCACTTCTGGCGGAACTGGGACTCGACGCCCGGCGGCGCCAGATGACCGCCACGTTGAGCGGCGGGTGGAAGCAACGACTCGCCCTGGCCTGCGCCACCGCGCATCGGCCCGAGCTGGTGTTCCTCGATGAACCGACCGCGGGGGTGGATCCCTCCTCCCGGCGGCGGTTCTGGGATCTGATCCGGGAGCGGGCCGCGGCGGGGATGACGCTCCTCGTCACCACCCATTACATGGACGAGGCGGAGCAGTGCCACCGCCTGGCGTTTCTTTCGCGCGGGCACCTCATCGGCGTCGGGACACCGGCCTCGATCACCGCGGAGTTCCACCTCCCGACGGTGGAGGATGTGTTCATCGAGCTCCAGCGGCGCGACGAGGAGGCCGCGGCATGATCCCCGTCCCCGACCGCATCCGCCGCTGGACCTTCTGGCCGATGCTCCGGAAGGAGTTCATCCAGATGCGCCGGGACCGGCTCACCCTCGCGATGATGATCGGGATCCCGGCCATCCAGCTCGCCCTCTTCGGCTACGCGATCCAGACCGAGGTGCGCCACCTCCCGACGCTGGTGCTCGACGAGTCGCGCACCCAGGAGAGCCGAGCCCTGGTGCACACGTTGCTCAACACCGGCAACTTCGACCTCGCCGGAATCGTCACCGGACGGGAGGAGATGACCGACCGGATCGCCCGGGGGGAGGCCCGCGCGGGAATCATCATTCCCCCCACCTACAGCCGCGATCTGGCCCGCGGTCTCACCGGTACCGCACAGGTGGTGGTGGATGCCTCCGATCCCCTCGCCGCCAATGCGGCGATGGGCGGCGCGGCCCAGGCGGGTTTGGTGCAGGGCCGGGCCCTCCTCGCGGCGCGCGGGGTGGTGCAACCGATCGAGATCCGGGTGCGGCCCTGGTACAACCCCACGGTGCGGAGTGCCGTCTTCATCGTGCCGGGAATCATCGGGGTGCTCTTGTCCATCACCATGGTCATCATCAACAGCGTCGCCGTGGTGCGGGAGCGGGAACGGGGGACGCTGGAGCAGCTCGTGGTCACCCCCATCGGCCGGACCAGCCTGATGCTCGGGAAAACCGTGCCCTTCCTCCTCGTGGGCTACGTGCAGATCACCGTCATCCTCCTTCTTGGACGGCTCCTCTTCGATGTTCCGGTCCAGGGAAGCCTCGTCCTCCTCTACCTCGCCGCCTTCCCCTTCATCGCCGCGAACCTGGCCATCGGCCTCTTCCTCTCGACCATGGTGCGCACCCAGGCCCAGGCCATGCAACTCGGCTTTCTCTTTCTCCTCCCCAACATTCTCCTGTCAGGATTCATGTTCCCCCGGGAGGCGATGCCGGTGCTGGCGCAGTGGATCGGGGCCGCCCTTCCCCTCACCTGGTTCCTGAACGTGCTCCGGGGGATCCTGCTCAAGGGGCTCCCCCTGGCCGGGGTGGCGCAGGACACGGCGATCCTGGCCGGGTTCGCGGTGTTCTTCCTGGTGTTGAGCATCCGGCGGTTCCACAAGACCCTCGACTGAGGGCGTCGACTGGCAGCGCTGTGGGTGCGCCGCTGTGGGTGCGCCGCTGTGGGTGCGCCGCTGTGGGTGCGCCGCTGTGGGTGCGCCGCTTGCGGCGCACCCTGACGAGTCCGACCTCCCAAGCTCCATGGTGCGCCGCAAGCGGCGCACCCACGGACCATCGCACAACGCCCCCGCATTTGTCCCCCGTTGGATCGGGGAGCCACCACCCGTCTGTCACCCTATTGACAAATTGACCCGGCGGCGCGTTTGTCTTGCCCACGATCCCCGGGGATGCAGGGAGGTCCCGGTCCGGTCGACCTGTCCACCGTGTTGCGATGGAGTGCTGATCCGTGCTCTTCAACTCCCTGACCTTTGTCCTCTTCTTCGCCCTCGTCCTGGCACTGCACCATGCCCCCCTTCCGTGGACCGTGAAGAAGGGCAACCTCCTGGTGGCGAGTTACCTCTTCTACGCCGCCTGGAGCCCCCCGTTCGTTCTCCTCCTCTGGCTCTCGACTCTGGTCGACTGGTTCGTGGCCAAGGCGATCGTCCGGACCGAGGTGATCACCCGTCGGCGGGTCCTCCTCGCCGTCAGCATGCTGGCCAACCTGGGCATGCTCGGCTATTTCAAGTACGGCGGGTTCCTGATGGAGAACTGGGCGGCGCTGATGTCGGCGATCGGCGTGACCTGGAGCGCACCCGGCTGGTCGATCGTGCTCCCGGTCGGCATCTCGTTCTACACCTTCCAGACGATGGCGTACTCGCTGGACGTGTATCTGCGCCGCGCCGAGCCGACCCGGTCGTTTCTCGATTTTGCGCTGTTCGTGACCTTCTTCCCGCAGCTCGTGGCCGGCCCGATCGTGCGGCCCACCCAGCTCATTCCCCAGTTTCAGGCACCGGTCCGGGCCAGCCGCAACCAATTCCTCTGGGGCCTCGCTCTCCTCACGCTGGGCCTGTTCGAGAAGATGGTCATCGCCGATGGCGCCCTCGCCCCCGCCGCCGACGCGGTGTTCGGGGCCGCCACCGCGGTGCCCTTCAGCGACGCCTGGCTCGGCACCCTCGCCTTCTCGGGACAGATCTTCTCCGATTTCGCGGGGTACTCCACCGCGGCCATCGGGATCGCACTCTGTCTCGGCTTCTCCCTCCCCGACAACTTCCGCTTTCCGTATGCGGCGATAGGGTTCTCCGATTTCTGGCGTCGCTGGCACATTTCGCTCTCGACCTGGCTCCGGGACTATCTCTACATTCCCCTCGGTGGCAACCGGAAGGGGTGGCACCGCACCCAGTTGAACCTGATGGTGACAATGCTGCTCGGCGGGTTGTGGCATGGCGCCGCCTGGACCTTCGTGGTCTGGGGAGGCCTGCACGGCCTCTACCTCGGCGTGGAACGCTGGCTTGCCCGACGCTTCCGGGGTGCCCGGATCGCCGGGACCCTCGCCTTCCGCCTCGGCCTCGGCCTGCTGACGTATTTCCTGGTCAACCTGACCTGGGTCTTCTTCCGGGCCCGGGACTTTCCCACCGCCTGGCGCATGATCCGCGCCATGCTCGGGTTTCCCCCCGCCGATGCGGAACTCGTGCTCGCCACCCACCTCGTGGTGACGGTGCTGGTGGTCATCGCCGGGATACTTCTCGTGCATGGGTTGATGCGGAATCGCCGCCTCGAAGAAGTGGCGGCCCGTGCGCCGGGGTGGCTCACGGCGGTGGTGTGGGCGGGGATGCTCTTCGCCATTCTGATCACTCAGGGGTCCGGCAATGCGTTCATCTACTTCCAGTTCTGATCCCGGCCTCGACGCGGAGCCCGTCATCCTCCGGGACATTCCTCCGGGCCGCTGGTCGCGCACCGTGATGCTCACGGTGGCACTCGTGGTCGCGGCGATTGGCGGGTGGGAGATGTACTGGCGCTCCCAGCAGGTCGTTCCGGCCTACGGAAACAGCGACGGCCAGTGGGCCGAGGCACGCCGAAAGGTGGACCAGGGTCGCCCGAATGCCACCGTTTTCATCGGCTCCTCCCGCACCCAGTTCGATTTCCGGCTCTCGGTGTGGAAGGAGGAGACCGGGGTCGAGCCGATCCAGCTCGCCCTCGAGGGCTCGAACCCGCTCCCCCTGCTCACCGATCTGGCCCAGGATGAGGACTTCCGCGGGCTGCTGCTGGTGGGAATCACACCGCCGCTCATCTTCCAGCCGGGCATCGGCTTGCGGGAAGGGGCCGTCGAGCACTATCGCACCGAGACCCCGTCGGAGCGACTCGGCACCCTGCTCTCCTATCCCCTCGAAGCGACCTTCGCCTTCTACAACTTCGATTTGAAGCTCTTCACGGTGCTGGCCCGTCAGCCGTGGTGGCCCGAGCGCGCAGGGCTTCCCTACCACCCCCCGGCGGTCCGCAAGATCGAGAACATGCGCCGCAACCGCGACGCCGACCTCTGGGAGCGGGTCGAGACCGACCCGGAGTACAACGCCATCGTGACATCAACCTGGAAGGCCGTCCTGGAGAATCTTCCTCCCCCGCCTCCGCCGGACGTGGCACGGAAAGCATTTGAGGACCTGCTGGCCCAGGTGACGCGGGATGTCGAGGCGATCAGGGCGCGTGGCGGCGAGGTGGTCTTTCTGCGACCTCCCTCCTCCGGCTGGTTCCGGGAGTTCGAGGCGCAGGTGGCCCCCCGGGAGCGGGTCTGGAAACCCCTTCTGGCCGCGGCCAATGCGGTGGGCGTTCACTTCGAGGACCATCCCGAGCTCCAGGTTCCCACGCCCGAATGGTCCCACATCAGTTCCCGCTTCGAGGAGCAGTTTACCCGCGCCGTGGTACGGATTCTTCGGGAACGTCTGGCAGAACGTGGTATCCACCGACCGGAGCTTGGCTCATGACCCCGCACACGACAGGCGCGAGTCTCCTCGTCGCTCTCGATTTTTCCGCCGTGGCGGACGCACAGCTCGACATGGTGAAGAGGTTCGCGACGCCAGGGAGCGTCATTCACCTCCTGCACGTTGCGGAGCCGGATCCGAGCTTCATCGGGATGGAGGCGGGGCCGGACGAGGTCCGGGACCAGATGGCCCGCGAGTTCCGCCAGGAGCACCAGCGACTCGCGAAGATGGCCGCCCTCCTGCGGGACGCGGGGCACGTGGTGCATCCCCTGCTGGTCCAGGGCCCGACCATCCAGACGATCCTGGCGGAGGCCGATCGGGTCGGGGCCGGGATGATCGTCGTCGGGTCGCACGGCCATGGGAACCTGTTCGACCTGGTGGTGGGAAGCGTGTCGGCGGGGGTGATTCGCAAGGCAACGGTGCCGGTGCTGGTGGTGCCATCGCGTTGAAACGCCTGGATGGCGCACGAGTTCCCGGGAGAGAGCCGGCGGGATACAGATTGTGTCTTGTTTCCATCTGTATTATACCATATCTTTGGGTATCCCCGTCTGGAGACGCGCCATGACGAAGTCATCCAGGACCCGCCGCCGCAGGCCTCCCGTGCTCCGGCGCAAGAACATGGTGATTGATCAGCGCAAGCTCGATGCGGCCAAGCTGGCGCTGGGAGTCACCACGGAGACGGCCGCGGTGGATGCCGCCCTGGATCTCGTCACCTTTCGATCCGAGGTCTTCTCGGCGATCGACCAGTTGGCCGAGGAAGGTGGCCTGGAATCACCCCGGAGCCCGCGCGCCCGGAGATGATCTACACGCTCGACACGAGTGTCATCGTGGATGCCGTGCGAGACCCCGCGGAACGAGCCCGGTTCAAGCAATTCCTGGAGTGGGCCCTTCCCTGGACCGTTCTCTCGAGTGTCGTGGCCAGCGAGCTCCTCGCGGGTGCCAGGACCGTGGCCGCCCGGCGCCTGGTCGAGGCCGAATTGCTTGCTCCGTTCGAGCGGAGGGGTCGGATCGTGGCACCGAGCGTGACCGCATGGCATCGGACGGGCGTTCTGCGGGGGGCGGAAGGCGGCCGACGCATCGGCCCCGATTGGCAGAACGACCTTCTGGTGGCACACAGCGCCCGGGAACTCGGCTGGGTTGTCGTCACCCGGGACGCCGATTTTGCCACACTCCGAGCTCACGTGCGGGGTCTGCGGGTCGCAGCCCCGTACCCTCGCCGTCCGGGGGTGTGAACGTCGAGGGTATTTCCCCTTGGTCGGGCGCCGGGCCCCCTTCGTCGACCGAGACCCCACCGTGCCCGCCCCGCCCTTCAGGGCACTCATGCGAAGCATTCATCGCCCCACCCCACCCCGGATTGAACCACAGAGAACACGGAGGACACAGAGGGTTGACGGTATCCGCGACACGCTCCTCGTCTCGGATTGGCGGGCATCGGCATGATGGGGGCCCTTCCACCCCCCACAACACAATCCGTGATCTCGGTGCGCGAAGCGTGGAGCCGCGGGAATCATGCGGAGACCCTCCGTGTCCTCCGCGGCCTCAGTGGTGACTCCACCCCACCCCGGATGGAACCACAGAGAACACGGAGGACGCAGAGGGTTATCGGCTCCCGCGACGGGTCCCCGATCTTGCACCTGCGGCATCGGCGGGATGGGGACCCTTCCACCCCGGGTGACCGGGAGGACCTTGCGGGAGGGGGAATCGAAGTGCAACATCCCGGAGGGTCTTCACCCGATTGAGTGGGTAACCGGCCTCACTTGACACCAGCCGGATAGAGATTCAGGCCACCCAGATGGAAATAGATGGCCGTCTTGAAGCGTTCCTTGTTGCGGAAACCGCGACTGCG
>JBDIWC010000054.1:0-22898 GCA_039794085.1 Gemmatimonadales bacterium | reverse complement strand
AAATGAGGAGTGGAGGATGCCCGGAGTCGAAGCCGGGCTCAAGTCGGTGACAGGCGACAAATCGCCTAAACTGCCGGAAACAGCATACTTACAAGGCCGTCTCCGCAAGTTAACCGGACACTAGTGAACCCACATCAGGTATTGGGTTCCAGGTACCGGGTATTATTGGGCATTGGGGTTCCCGTTACCCGACAGTCATTTATGCAGACAGGTTCCGCCGATGAGATGGTTTCCCGGTCGATTGCGTCCCCTCCTCTGGCTCGGGGCCACCCTCCTCCTGGTCGGAACACTCACCCGCGGGCTCTTCCTGGTGATGGCCGCCGGAGAGATCCGCGCCGGCCTCGCTGCGGTCGCCCTGGCCCTGGCTGCCGGGACGGTGCGGGACCTGATCGTGGCTGCCTGGCTCCTCCTCCCCTGGCACCTCTATCTGCAACTCGTCCCGGAGCGGTGGCACGCCACCCGCTTGGGCCGGCTCCTTCTGCGCGGGGGACTCGGCGTGGCATTCGGGGGGATCGCCTTCGTCACCCTCTCCGAAATTCTCTTCTTTGCGGAGTTCCGCGGCCGGTTCAACTTTGTGGCGGTCGACTACCTGATCTATCCCACTGAGGTCATCGGCAACCTGCGGGAGAGCTTCCCCCTGGGGTGGATCGTGGTCGGCGTGGTCGGTTTCATCTTCGTCGTGGTGCGGCTCCTCCGGTCCCCGGTCGCTCACGCGGTGGAGACGGGTGCCGCACCCGCTCCGCGCCTGGTCCTGGCCGGCGGGCACCTCCTTCTGCTGCTTCTGGGGAGGGTGACGGGTGCGGGGGGCGAGGCGTGGACCGTCGACGACCGGACCATCCGCGAAATCGGCGACAACGGCTACCTCGCCTTCGGGCGCGCCCTGCTCGGCGCCGATGCTCCCTACGAGGGGTTGTACGCGACCCGCCCCGCCGGGGAGGAGGTGGTACGGGTGCGGGCCGGTCTCGCGGAGAGTGCCCTCTCCCCTGACGGCTTCCGGAATGACGGAGACACCTGGCGCGAGCTGCACCCTGCGGGGCCGCCGCGCCGTCTCAACGTGGTCGTGGTGCTGGAGGAGAGTCTCGGGTCGGAGTTCGTCGGAGGGCTCGACTCCCTGGGGCGGGGGTGGACGCCGGCGCTCGATTCCCTGATGGCCCTGGGGACGATGTTCACGGACATGTACTCCACGGGAAACCGGACCATCCGCGCGCTCGAAGCGACAACAGCCTCGATTCCGCCGCTCCCCGGCATCTCCATCGTGCGGCGCACCGCGTCGGAAGGACTCTTCACCCTACCCGCCTTTCTCCGCGCCGAGGGATATGCGACGACCTTCATCTATGGGGGACGGGCGCTGTTCGACGGGATGGGGCACTACATGGCGGCCAATGGCGTGGATCAGGTCATCGACCAGGGGGCGTTCCCGGACAGCGCCTTCCGGACGGCGTGGGGCGTTGCCGATGAGTACATCTTCGACCGGGCTCTCGCGCAGGCCGACTCGGTCGCCGGGACCGGGCGTTCGTTCTACCAGCTCGTGCTCACCGTCTCCAACCACCGCCCCTATACCTATCCCCCGGGGCGGATCGCCGAGGACCCGGGTGCCAAACAGCGGGTCCACGCGGTGCGATACGCGGATTGGGCGCTGGGCCGGTTCATGGCCCGGGCCCGGGGCCGCGCCTGGTACGATCAGACGATCTTTGTTCTCATGGGCGACCATGGAGCCCGGGTGTACGGTGCCTCCGAGATCCCCCTGGCCAGCTACCAGGTGCCGGTGCTCGTCATTGCTCCCGGGGTGCCCGCCGGCAGCCGGATCGGCACCCGGGGTTCCTCCCTCGATGTGCCGCCCACGGTGCTCGCCCGGTTGGGGCACCCCTATATGTCACCATTCTTCGGGCGCGATCTCTTTACGATGTCGCCGGAAGAGGGTCGGGCGTTGATGACCCACAATACCAAGTTGGCACTGATGAAGGGGGACGGGATCGCGGTGCTCGACCTGCACGCCCGGGAAACGGAGTACCGGTGGGATCCGGGCGAGCAACGATTCCGCGCGGTGGTCGCACCCGATTCGGCGGACCGCGCTCAACTGTCGGACGCGGTGGCCTATTATCATCTGGCGGACCGGCTCTATCGCAGCGGACGGATGAAGCAGTAGAGTCCCCAACACCCAGCCACTCCGCACACCAGGTATCGGGCTCTGGGTATTGGGTGTTGGGCCCCCCAGTCCCCCCCACCGGGTATCGGGTTCTGGGTATTGGGTATTGGGTATCGGGTATTGGGCCTCCCCAGTCCCCCCCCGGGTATTGGGTTCTGGGTATTGGGCCTCCCCAGTCACCCCCAGGACGGCGGGTGCCGCAGCCGCCGGGAAGTCCACCCGCGACCTCCTCAGATCCCTCGCCTTCGGCTCGGGATGACTCCGGTGATTGACCCCTACTCCCTATTCCCCACTCCCTACTCCCTACTCCATCCCCCCTACTCCGGACTCTCCTTGAATCCGATCTCCTTCTCGTTCTCCTCGGCCCACCGCACCGCCCAGGCATCGTCGAAGATGAACAGCTGCGCCCCGGTCGTGTCGTAGAGCCGGAGCCGCCCCCGGTGGTTGGCGGCGCGGTCGATGGCGGCCTGGGGACCGGTGACCCACCGGGGGTGGGAGTAGCCGAGCGGCTCGAGGCGGCAGGTGGCGCCGTACTCATGCTCGAGGCGGGAGAGCATCACGTCGAATTGGAGACGTCCCACCGCTCCCACGATCGGCGTGGGGCCGGCATCGCTCTCGGCGTAGAACACCTGGGCCGCCCCCTCCTCCGAGAGCTCCCGAAGGCCCGTGTCGAGATGCTTGCGACGGAGCGGGTCCGAGGCGTGTACCCGGGCGAAGTGTTCCGGGGGAAAGCGCGGGATGTCCTGGAAGATCACGCCCGGGATCTCGCTCAGCGTGTCGCCGATGCGGAGGGAACCCCGGTCGAGAATGCCCACCACGTCCCCCGGCCACGCCTCCTCCGCCAGGGTTCGCTCGCGGGCCAGGAACTGCTGGGGCGATGCCAGGCGCAGGGTCTTCCCGGTGCGCATCAGCGTCACCTCGCGGCCCGGTTCATACCGTCCCGAGCAGATCCGCACGAACGCGATCCGGTCCCGGTGACGGGGGTCCATGTTCGCCTGGATCTTGAAGACGAAACCCGAAAATCGGGGGTCGGTGGGCGACACCGGACCCACCGTCGAGTCCCGGGCGGCGGGGGGCGGGGCAAAGTCGAGGAAATCGGCGAGAAACGGTTCCACCCCGAAGTTGGTGAGGGCACTGCCGAAGTACACCGGGGAGAGTGAACCCGCGGTGACCGCCTCGGCGTCGAACGGGTGTCCCGCGGCCTGGAGGAGGTCGATCTCCTCCACCAGATGGTCGTGGGTCGCGGCACCGAGGATGGTCCGAAGCTCCGGCTCGCGGAGTGAGAAGCGCCGACCCTCGGTGCGGGTGGCGCCGTGATCGATGCCGCGGGCAAAGAGGATCACCCGGTCGAGCTGGCGGTGGAACACGCCGGCAAAGGATCCGTCGTGGTAGATCGGCCAGGTGATGGGGTAGCAGGCCACGCCGAGATCGGCCTCCACGTCCTGGATCAGTTGCAGGGGGTCCTCGCCGGCCCGGTCGCACTTGTTGACGAAGGTCACGATCGGAATCCGCCGCCGTCGGCACACGTCGAAGAGCTGGCGGGTGCGGGCCTCGACCCCCTTGCGGTTGTCCAGCAGCATCACGGCGCTGTCCGCCGCCACCAGGGTGCGGAAGGTGTCCTCCGAAAAGTCCTGGTGACCGGGGGTGTCGAGCAGGTTGACCCGGTGCGGCCCGTAGTCGAACTGCATCACGCTGGAGGTGACCGAGATGCCCCGTTCCCGCTCCATCTCCATCCAGTCGGAGGTGACGTGCCGCGATTCCCGGCGCGCCTTCACGGTGCCGGCCAGATGGATGGCCCCGCCGTAGAGAAGGAGCTTCTCCGTCAGCGTGGTCTTGCCGGCGTCCGGGTGCGAGATGATGGCGAAGGTCCGGCGCCGGGCCACTTCCCGGATCAGCTCGGCGTCGCCGGTCGGGGTTGTCATTGTCTCGGCGGGGGACACGGGGGACTTTCAGCAGCAGGGAACGATTTCGGGGCCATGGAGGGCCCGGAGGTGGCCTCCGGGAACCGGGCCCAAGGATAGCGAGAACAGGGGTCTGGGACAATGTCCCGCCATGTGAGCCGACTGGCTCTCCCGGTGGAAAACCGGCTGATTTGTTGGTAGATTTACTCGTGAAGCCCTTTGGGGTTTCGTCTGGACAGGTGTCCGAGTGGCTGAAGGAGCCGGTCTCGAAAACCGGTGTACCCGCAAGGGTATCGTGGGTTCGAATCCCACCCTGTCCGTACACCCTCACCCCCGGCCCCTCTCCCGCAGAGGCGGGAGAGGGGGGTCGGGCCCTTGCGTGACCGCTTTTCCCCTACCGCCTACCGCCCACCGCCAATCGCTTGCAGTGCGCGATCCCCGGGCTGAAGCCCGCGCTCGGCGCCTTCGGCGACGGGTCCTGAAGGACACGGGAGTTGTCATCGCGAGGACTCCGAAGGAGTCCGTGGCGATCCCGTGAGCGGAGGACGGCGCGGTGTCGAAGCGGCGGCCATCTCGCCTGGCCTTCGTCGTTCGTGGGTGGAGCTGCGGCCGCTGCGCGGTCCTCGCTCTGCTTCGCCCGCCGGGGCGGCGGGCTGCGCATCGAATCCCACCCTGTCCGTACACCCTCACCCCCGGCCCCTCTCCCGCAGGGCGGGAGAGGGGGGATCGGGCCCTTGCAGTGACCGCTTTTCCCCTACCGCCTACCGCCCACCGCCTAGAACCGCCCCTCGCCTACCGCCTTGTTGGTGTCCCGTCGTAGGTGCGCCGCGTGCGGCGCACCAGGAGCAGGGAAGTCGGATCTTCCCAGGTGCGCCGCACGCGGCGCACCCACAGGGGGTGTGGCGTCCACCAGCCGCTCGGCGGGAAATTCCTCCAGGATACCTCGAATCGCCTCAATGCCCCGGCCGGCCCACGGGGGAAGGCTGATCACCGTCCGAGGGCAATGAAGGTTGACAGGGCGAGCAGAGTTTGATGGATATTAGGTGATTTATACGAACTTGCTAATTTAGCTAAGATCGCTATAATACATCCATGGATCCAGTGACCAACCCGTTTGCGCCCGGTGCGGGAACCCCGCCGCCGGAGCTGGCCGGCCGAGACGAGCTCCGGGAAACAGTACGCGTCGCCCTGGAGAGAGTGCGGCGGGGGCTGCCCACCAAGAGCGTCCTCATGGTGGGGCTCCGCGGGGTGGGGAAGACCGTCCTGTTGGACCGGATGCGGGATGATGCGGAGGCCTCGGGCATCCAGACCCTGCGCATCGAGGCACCGGAGAACCGTTCCCTTCCCGCGATCCTCGCGCCGCAACTCCGCCAGGGCCTGCTGCGGATTTCCCGGAACGCCAAGGCGAAGGACCTTGCCATTCGAGGGCTCCGGGGCCTGGCAGGTTTTGCCAAGGGTCTCAAGGTCAAGTATGGAGACATCGAGGTCGGATTCGACGTCGAGCCGGAGCCGGGCTTGGCCGACAATGGAGATCTCGAGCACGATCTCCAGGCGCTCCTGGAAGTTGTGGGACAGGCTGTTCAGAAGGCGAAAACTGCCTTGGCGATCTTCGTCGACGAACTCCAGTACGTCGAGGAACCGCAGCTCGAAGCCTTGATCACGGCACTCCACCGCACGGCCCAGCGGCGACTCCCGGTTGTCGTCGTCGGCGCGGGGCTCCCGCAGCTGCGGGGCCGGATGGGAAGCGCCAAGTCCTACGCCGAGCGTCTCTTCGACTTCCCCGAGGTCGGGCCGCTGTCGGCCACGGATGCCAAGCAGGCGGTGAAAGTGCCCGTGGGCGCCCTCGGCGTGGAGATTACGGAGGACGCACTGGATCAAATCGTCAGGGAGACGAGTGGCTATCCCTATTTCGTCCAGGAATGGGGCAAGCACACCTGGGAGGTGGCGGAGAGGTCGCCGATCACGATCCAGGACGTGCGGGAGGCGTCCCGGAGCGCCGTCGCAGCGCTTGATGAGAGTTTCTTCCGGGTGAGGTTTGATCGACTCACGCCGCTCGAGAAGCGGTATCTCCGGGCCATGGCGGAGCTGGGACCTGGTCCCCATCGGTCGGGGGATATCGCCGACGTCATGAAGAGAGCTGTCACGTCAGTGGCTCCGACCCGAGCCCAGTTGATCGCGAAGGGGATGATCTACAGTCCCTTCCATGGGGACACCGCGTTCACGGTGCCGCTGTTCGATGAGTTCATGCGGCGGATCATGCCGGGTGACGAGTGGAGAGAGGCCTGAAGGAGGCGACGGGTCCTGGAGGACGCCGGATCTCAACCCGAGCAGGATCGTCACCCCGGCGAACGCCGGGGTCCATTCTTCCGTTGCACCCACGATCACCGGGCTGAAGCCCGGCCTCGGCGCCTTCGGCGACGGGTCCTGAAAGGACGCCGGGGTCGTCATCGCGAGGACTCCGCAGGAGTCCGTGGCGATCCCGTGAGCGGAACACGGCGCGGTGTCGAAGCAGCGGCCGTCTCGCCTGGTCTTCGTCGTTCGTGGGTGGAACTGTGGCATGTTGTGGGTGCGCCGCTTGCGGCGCACCCACACCGCAACCCGGGGCTGGGAAGGACGATGCCCCTTCGGGCATGATTCCGGTGCGCCCGGCCGTGTGAACGGCCGCAGAGCCGAGCCCGGGGCGAAAGCCCCCGGGGATTACGATCCACGCCGCCGTGCCCCTACCTGTGGGAAGAACCTGCGGGCCGGTTCCCGCGTGTGCGCCGCAAGCGGCGCACCCACAGAAGGCATCGCCTCCGCTTCAGCCGAGGTGAAACAGGAGGACCCAGCCCTGACCCAGCACCGACCAAGCTAAGGCCTCAAGACCGGCGGGAGTGCCGCCCAGTCGGTCTCGGCCTTCATTCCTCGCCACATCACCAATCGGCCGACCAGGATCTCTGTCCCCACCGAGTGCCCGGCGATGACGACCTGGAAGGTCTCGCGGGGATCGATCACTGGATCGGCGGACCGCCAGACCGGGGTGCCGTCGATGGCCAGGCCGCAGGTTCCGTCCGGGAAGATCTGGATCTGAACAGTATAGGGCCCCGGCGACCGGAATCCCATGCTGGAGATCTCGATGCCGGCCATTCCTCCCGCGCTGACCTTGGCGCTGTCCACCAAACGTTTCCCCTCACCGGCGGGATAAGTGATCCCACACCGTAGATCGCTGAGGATGAAATCGTCAGCGGCGCGGCTCCCGCTCTCCAGACTGAGCTTGAGTTGCTGCCAGATGGGGGCCGTCACCGGGGTGGAGACCTCCGCCTCGAGCCCCAGGCCGGCGGACGCGTCGAACCCGATGACCGACACCGCGCCGCTCTCGAAGGTTTCATCCCCGTTGTTCAGGAACGCCCTCGTCCCGTCGGCCCGGGAAACCACCCGAGGTCGTGGGGTCCCGAACGTCTCCCACCCGGTGAGCGTGGTGTCCGCCCAGTCTTCGGTGTACAGATCCTCTCGGGTCCCTTTCTCCACAACGAGAGGGATCGAGTCCTCCCTCCAACCCCCCGCCAACACGTGAAGCCAGGCGTGCCCGATGCGCTTGGGCATCACCCACCCATTGGAGAGGATGGAGACAACGGTGGTATCACTCGATGACCACCGCTGGACCCTCGGATCCAGGCCGAGGACTTCACCGGTGCTCTGAAGTGCCTCGACCCGAACGCGGTGCGGCACTCCGACCGAGAGGGGTGCCGAGCCGGAGGTGACCCGAAGTCGATCCACCGCCTGGTGCAGGGAAGGTGACGGGAGCCAGAAGGGGGAGGGGCTGTCAGCGGAAGGGCTGAGGAAGATCGTCCGCTGGGATGGTGCATCGAGCGGGAAAAAGTACTGCTCTTCTCCAGGGGCGCGGGTCCCGGGAAGCGTCAATGCCCAACGGCCATCCGGGCTGACAACGAATCGGCCCGTCGCGGTCGAGTCGAGGGGAACCTGATCTTCCTCAGGCCACAACCGCATGATGGCGAGGCGGTAAAAGCCGTCGCTCGCTTCGTCGAAGATGATGTGGAGAGGGCCACTCCACGCGTGGACCCGCCCGTCCGGGGAGACGGCGGTGGGGCCGCACCTGGTGGTGACCGCGTCAACGGTTGTCCAGCAGAGGTGACTCGCGTCCTCTTCGGGATGGTAGCGGAGGAAAGCAACGCGGGTTCCATCCGGAGACCACTGCGGGCTGGTGTCGCGACCGGGGCCGTGGGTGAGTCGACGCACCGTCGAGCTCTCCAGATCCAGGATTGCAAGATCCTGGCTCGCCGGTCCGCGCCATCGTCCGGTACTGAAGACGAGATACCGGCCATCCGGAGATGGGCTGGGGTCGATGTCGTCACCCCGGGCATGGGTAAGCCGCCGAAGGGTTCCGTCACTCTCACGCAGGGTCAGGTCAACACCTCCCGAATCGGGCCAGGACTCGGGGTAGACCAGCCGGCCTTCACTTCCAATGGGAGTGAGAGGCCAGTCACCCCGCTTGGAAGTCAGGGTCGTCGCTCGTGTAGTGCGGTTCGGACGAATTGTGTCCACGCCCGACCACTCCCGCCGGCGGACGGAGATCTGTGCAAGTATGAGGGAGCTGTTCGAGCCGGACGGGCGAGAGGGAACGACGAGGACCGCATCCGGGGGAGCTTCCGGGGTCCGCCCGGCGTTGGCGAGGGCGGCGACGGACCCCGCGAGGACCGCCATGGCGGCTGTCACCGCCACTCTCTGTCGGCCCCAGCGCAGGGAGAGGGGAACCCGACGGGTGAACCGGCGTACCTCGGATGCCGGGGTCAGGTCGCCCAACAGGTCGGTGACGAGCGTGCGCGCCCCTCTCTGGTCGCCGGTGCGTCGGGCGGCCGCTATCCACCGGCGGACCAGGAGTTCCAGATCCTGGTGTCCTCCGCCCTGAAGGAGGTGTGCCGCCGCGCGCCGGAAGCCCAGGAGCCCCGTGGCCCGCTCCCCGAACAATCGCCCGATCGTGAGGTGAGCCTGGGCCGACTCCTCGGGCGTGGCCAGGCGGAGGGCAGCGGCGGACAACTCGTCGTGAGTCGACTCCCATCCTGCCCGGCTGTGATGACACGACCCGGCCTGCTCCAAGAGCCCTAGCGGTTCCTTGTCCCCTCCCACGGCGGCCACTTCCTCGTCCGTGAGCGGAACCCCCGCGACGGCCAGGCAGAGGAGAAGGTGTCTCGCCTCCTTGGGGAGGGACGCCAGGCGCAGTGCGAGCACATCGGACTGGGCGAGGCGACGCAGCATCTTCTCCGGCTCCGCCGTCTCCCACACGCCGTCCGTGCGGAGCAGGTCGCCCTCCTCGATGCTCAACCGAAGCGTCTCGAGTACCAGGAGCGGAGAACCGGCCGTTGTCTGCTGCAGAATCTCCGCGACCCTCGGACCCCAGGTGGCCCCGGGGGGGAAGGTGGCGAGACTCTCGATCAGATCCTGGATGTCCGCCGGAGGGAGTGGAGCGAGGTGAAGCCGGAGACCGCAGAGGGCGGGATCCAGCGCATGATCCGACGGGCGGCTCGCGGTCACCAGCATCACGCGGACCCCGCCCAGGCGGCCGGCGAGGAACGAGAGCACCTGGAGGGACGCCTCGTCGGCCCAGTGCAGATCGTCGATCAGCAGGGCGAGTGGCGCCTCGTCGGCGACTGCTCGCACCAGGTCAAGGACAGCCAGGGCGCGGCGATGAATGGCGTTGTCGCTCGCCGGTGCCGGCTGCTGGGGATAGGTTGCGGAAAGGGCCGGATTGATCCCGACCAGTACCGCGGCCGATTGGTGGGAGACGCCCTTGGCTCCCGGCATTTCGGCGAGGGCACCCACCAGGTCTCCGACCAGCGCAAAGTCGAGACCTCGCTCCCCTGGCAGCGCGCGTGCCGCCAGGAACCGGGCGCCGAGAGTCTTCAAACGAAGGCAGAAATCCTTCAGGAGCCGGGTCTTGCCGAGTCCGGCGGCTCCCGTGATGCAGACCTCGATGGCGGGGCCCTGGCGGGCCTGGTTCCACGCATCGATCAGGGATCGGAACTCTCGTTCCCGCCCGACCAGCGCGGCGAGGAGATCCCCCTCGGGGGAGGGATCCTCCCGGGGGATCCGGGCCGGGTTGTCCAGGCTCTGGATGACCCTGATCGTGGCCGCCTCGGGGTCGCGGCCCGCCTCGCGGAGTTTCCCCAGGGCAAGATCGGCCTCGGCCCTGGCGAGGTCCTGGTTTCCTGTGGCGAGCAGAGCTTCGAGGAGAAGGCGGGTACCGGCCTGGGAGGCGGGGACTTCCCATTGCATCCGGCGACCCAGGAGGACCGCCTCCCGGGAGGCGCCCCGGTCCAGGGCGTCGCGGCCCGCCGCTTCGGCGATCCGGAGAAAGAGCCGCCGGAAGCGCTCCCGCTCCACGTCGACCCACTGTTCGAAATCGGCGGATCCGGGGCTTCCGTATTCGGGGAAGAACTCACCCTCATAGAGGGACAGGGCCCGGTCGAACTCCCGGGTCTCGACGGCGTCGACGAACTGGAGGAAGTCCGCTGCCAGGGGGACGCGGAGGTGGAGCTCGGAGTGCTGGTCGTCGAAGGCCTCCGGTCCGAGAACGACCCGAAGACGGGTCAGGGTCTGGCGGAGGGCCTGCCGGGAGTGACTGGCGTCGCTGGTGGCCCAGAAGGTGTCGGCCAGGTGCTCCCGCCGGGCCGACTGCCCCGGCATGGCCTTCAGGTAGGTCAGGAGGGCGAGAGGGAGGCCGGGACCGAGACGGAGGCTCCCGTCGGGCGCGTAAAGGCCCACCGTGCCAAGGGTTCGGAGGTGAAACGAACCGGGGGCCGCCGGGGAATCGGGGGAGGAGATGCCTGTGCTGGTCGTCATGTGACGCCGCTGTCACGCCCTGGGTGGAGGTTGGATGCCACCACGCCTTGTCGTCGCTGCGTTCGTCGGGCCGGGCTTGTCTTGGGTTGCACCGGGGAAGTTACGGTCGGGGGGTGGAGGCGGCAAGGTGGGGTATCGGGTGGCCATATCGGTCTCACCATTCGTTTGCCACACAGGGAGGGAAGAATGAGAAGGGTTCTGCTGGTCTTGGTCGTAGCCCTGTTCGGGTGCGACGGCGCTCCAACCGCGGTCTCGGACAGCCCGCCGGCTTCGGTGGCGGCACCGACCTTCAATCTCGACGGGATGGTTTTCCATCCGGAGACCGCCCAGGAGACCGGTTTTCCGGTTGCGAACAATCTGGCTGAGTTCGCCCTGACGACCGACTGCACTTTCACGACGACCGGGAGCATCATGGCGCTTGATGGGGACTGCATGACCGACGGCACCCTTCTCGTGCCCGATGGCATGACCCTCGACGGCAACGGCCATACGATCACGGCCGTGGATCCCTCGGGGGGCCACTTCCTCGGGGCGGTCATACAGAATGGTGGACTGTGGGCGGCGGTTCGCAACGTGACGGTGACGGTCTCGAACCTGGCGAATGTCTGTGATGGGGGTGATGATCGTCTGCGCGGCATCATGTTCGACGGTGCCTCGGGCGAGATCACCATGAACAGCGTCGTGGGGATCCATCAGGGTGCGAGCGGCTGCCAGGAGGGCAATGCCATCGAAGTGCGCAACGCCCCTTTCGACGGTACCCACCCCAACACCCAGTCAGTGCGGATTACCCACAACGTGATCGACGAATACCAGAAAACCGGGATTGTCGCCAACGGTGATGTCGACGTGGTGGTCGAGCACAACCGGCTCGGTGCGAGCGCCACTCAACAGAACCTGGCTGCCAACGGCGTGCAACTGGGATTCGGCGCGCTCGGCCTGGTCCGCCACAATGAGGTTGCCGGCAATCAGTGGCTCGGAGCAACGAACTTCGCGGCCACGGCGATTCTCATCTTTCAGGCCAACGGAGCGGTCGTCTCCCAGAATCGGGTGACCGGCAACTCCGACGTCGGGCTCTTCGTTGCCGGGGATGGCGGAGCCTACGAGTACAACGATGTTCGTGATTTCGGGGTCGATGGGCCGAATGGCGATTTCGGCATGGTTGACGCGGGGAGCGGCAACGTCTTCAATCACTCGCTCGTCTGCGGGTTCGTTACTTCTTTCGATCCTGATCCTCTTCCCGGAATACAGAACCGGGCCCTCCCGGACGCGGCCTGTTCCCGGTAGCAGCAAGCAAGTTCTTTCCCCGTAGGGTGGGCCCGTCTGCGTAGGCGCAAGGCGGGCCCACTCCGCTTTCTGGGCGGTGGGCCAAGGGCTCGGTGGACGGGCCGCACACTGCACTGAAGATGGGACACACTCCTTCGTACCACTTCCGTCATTGGGCTTCTCTATGCCGATGGCAATGCGGTTCGTTCGCTGGGCACTGGAGCTCGTTCTGGTATCCCGGGTTCCCAAATGGGTGAGCGCCGAACTCTCGGACTTCCCGTTGAACCCATCTGCCAGGATTCACCATCGTAAGAAAAGGGAGCAGCTCGCCCCCCATTCGTGGCGCTACATCACTTCCCTCCCACGATCCCATCCAGCAAGCCGAGGGCGAGCGCCTCCCTGGCCGGAAGGATCCGGTCTTCGGTCAGGAGCTGCCTGGCGGCCTCCAGCTCCATTCCGGTGCGCTTGGCCAAGGTTCTGACCTCGGTGGCCCACTGGACTTCTTGGGCGGCGCGACGCTGTTGCGAGAATACATTCCGGGCATCCGCATTCGCCTGAGTCAAGGGCTCGGTGGACGTGATGGAGGAGAAGTGCACCAGGAGCGCCGAGGACGGGAATGCCAACCGCACACGACACGCCTGGAGGATCTCACACCCGGCGGAGCAGGCCCGGGTTGCGACGAGCCCAATCACCGGGGCTTGAATCAGGTTGATGACGGTATGGAGGGCGTCCGCCGCGTTGGAGTCGCCACCGGGGGAGTCGATGACCAGCAGGATCGGCTTGTCGGCGATCCTGCCCAGCCGCAGCAACTCATCCGCCAGGGGGGACGTGCGGTACCAGCGTACCGCCCCGATGCAACTCAGGACTCGGCCGGGCTCGATGATGGGGAGCCCGGGGACTTCCCGCTCGGTGGCGGGCGTCCCGTGTGGCTCAGTCGAGGAGGACATCCAGCACTCCGTCAGAGACCGCCTCCTCCGCCGACATCATCACCGCCCCCTTCATGCGACGAGACCATTCCTCGGCCGCCACTCGGCTCCGGGAAGCGAGCACCTCTGCCACCGCGACAGCGCGGGTCCCGATCCGTCCGGCTTCCAAAAGAAACATCCGCTCCGCCTCCTCCGGCGGCATCTCTTCCGTGATGGTGATCTCGGCCTGGGTCCAGTCGGTCCGCACAGCCAGGTGGAACGAGGCGGTGGCACGGGCCGCCCGGATCGTGCACCCCTGCAGGGCGGCGGTGTCGAGCAGGCCGAGAGTGCCGCTCGCCAATCCCACGACCGTGCAGGGCACCATCGCGAGGTGGTCGAGAAGGGCGGTGGTCGCGGGGAAGTCCGCGGTGTCTCCTTCGAACAACACGAGAAGGGGCTGGGCCCCTTCCTGGCTGAGCCGGAACAGAAGCGCGATCGAGGCGGCGACCATGTCGGCGATGAGCTCCGCCTGGATCCGAACCACCCGTTCCGATTGCACGGCATCCATGGCGAGGCGCCGAACCGTGGGAGGGGTCGGTTCGTGATCCAGGTCGGCATGCCGGCCCTGCAGGACGGCGTCCGCCCAGCCAAGTCTGACCGACTCGCCGGCGTTCCAGGCCGGCCGGTCCGCCACGTCGGTCATGAGGTCAGAGATCGTGACACCGATCCGGGTACTGATGCGCTGCCACACGCGGTGTGCTGCGTCCTGCTTGAGGCTCGTCAGTGCATTCCGGAGTTCACCCAGAACGGTCTCCGCGCCCCCGGGCGGTCCATTCATGCGGCTCGCCGAGGTCTGGAAGACGGAGTCGATCCGCCGCGGGGCGAGGGTGGCATGGGGAGTGATGAGTCGAGGCGCGCAGGTCTGGAGGAGGGCAGGGGTGGCGGTTCGGGCCTCGCCCCAGAGGAGGCCGATCACGGGGGCGGTGCCCCCGGTGGCGAGGAGGTCGCCCAGCGCCAGGGACCCATGCAGGCTGCCATAGGGGGGGAGCCAGAGGAGCATATCGTTGTGGTTCTCGGCGCTCAATCGCAGGATCTCGGCGGTGCACCGGCCGGCCTCGTCCCGAGAGAATCCGAGCGGAAGGAAAACCCGGCGCTGGGCCGGTACCGCACGGACCCGATCGAGGATTGTGGTGTTGGCTTCCATGTGCGCGCGGCCCTCTCCTGCTGGTGGGGTGAAGAAGTCTACAGGGGCCAGGTGTTCCCGCCGGGCCGACTGCCCGGCATGGCCTTCAGGTGCGTCAGGAGGGACAAGGGGAGGCCGGGACCGAGACGGAGACACCCACCGGGCGCGTAAATCCCTAAGGTGCCAAGGGTTCGGAGGTGAAACGAACCGGGGGCCGCCGGGAAATCGGGGGAGGGGATCCCTGTGCTGGTCGTCATGTGACGCCGCTGTCACGCCTGGGGTGGAGGTTGGATACCACCACGCCTTGTCGTCGCTGCGTTCGTCGGGCCGGACTTGTCTTGGGTCGCACCGGGGAAGTTAGGGCCGGGGGGCGGAGGCGGCAAGGTGGGGTCGCGCTGAGTGAAGTTGCCCCGGTTCGGTGGATAGCCGCTGCTTCGGCATCAGGACGTCCTCCTTCCCCAACGAAGGAGGTGTCCACGAAACTGGGTCAACTCCACCACCACACCTTGTCGTCGGCACGTTTCCCTGGTCACCCCAAGGGTACTCGAGGATCCAAATGCGCCACAATTTCAGCCGTCTTTCCGTACCCGCGCCTCGAACCGCGATGCACTTGCTGGTATTGCTCTCGCCCTTGGCTAGTGCATTGGGCTGCATGAGCTCGCAATCAGCACCGGCAGCGGCTCCGGTGCCGAGGCCGAGTTACGATTTCACGCCGACGACATGCCAGCAGCCCGGTTCGACCAAAATCACCCTCGCAATCGTCGCACCAAGGTGGCAGAGCCCGATCCAGCCCGCCTGGACGCGGGGATACTCGGCTGCCTCCGCCCCCCAGCTCTTCGCCGATCTATCCAATGCGATGCAAGGCGACTTCATGGAGCTGGCGACCTGCCTGGGCTATCTGGCCAGAGGACCCTTTGACTCCTTCGAGGCGATGGTTTTCCCTGATCGTGAGGCATCCCAGCTGCTCCTCGAACCAGAGCTACAAATGGATGTTGAAGTCACAGCGCTCTCCGTGGTTGAACAATCCGGTCTGGGTGGCATCATCAAGAAGACGGGTACTTACAACCGGCTCAATGGCACTGCGTCTCTGGGTGGCCGCGTCACCCTCTCATTGAAGGAACCGGTGACGAACACCCGCATGTGGACTCGAAGCATCGATATACCATCGGAGGCGTTCTCGTTCACAAGTGACAACAAGTACGCGACCGCAGCCATGACACCGGAACAAGCGCGCATTGCGCTTCTGGACGATCCCGCCCTCCTCCGGCCGCTCTATCCCAAGCTACAGGCCCTGTACGGTTCGGTGTTCACCACTGCGCAGAGTTACATGAATGCACGCGAGGTCGCAACCGTGGCTTCCCAGGGGCTCGCCGTGCGCAAGCGTGGGGCCGTGGCGATTCCACCGCTGTAGCCAGAGCCTGGGGCCGGGGAGCCGACGGCCTCGAGACCGGCCTGGTCCACCGGGAGGCCACCACCTGCGAATGGGTAAAGGTCCTTCCGCCTGCTTTGCCCGACCTGTTGATCAATAACCTCAGCGAGCCGGAGGTCAGAATGAACTGCCCGTCATGTGCAAAGGAAACCCCTCCCGACTCGTTCTTCTGTAATTGGTGCAACGCGTATATCCCGGCACCCGGATTGGGCCGGAAGGCCGGCCTGTTCGCCCGGTGGGTGGCCCTGACGCTCGATCCGCTGATCGCGGTGCTGCTGTACTTCGGAGGGATTGCTGTTCTGGGTGGCATGACCGGGTCTGAAGACGTGGGGGTCATGGCCGCGGTTCTGCTCCCAATCCTGTACGTGATCTGGTACCTGAGTCTGATGCGGCAAGGACTGAGCCCCGGCAAGAAGCTGCTCGGTCTGCAGGTAGTGGACCAGCAAACCGGGGGCATTCCTGGCTTCGGCAAGATGTTCGTGCGCGAGGTCGTGGGACGGTTTCTGAGCGGCATCGTGTTTGGACTCGGATACCTCTGGGCGATTGTCGACAAGAACGCCCAGGCATGGCACGACAAGATCGCTGGTACGGTGGTCGTGAAAGCGAGGGGATTGGCTTGACTCTTCCGCTGCCGGCCTTGGACGTGGTGTCGTGCTCTGGGAGCCAGTGGGTTGTGTGTGCAGGCGGGTCTGGAGGACCTCAACGCGGTTCTGCCGGTTATGGTGGGGGCGACCTGGCCGATGAAGAAGGTGATCACCCACCCCCACTTCCCTCGTTTGGACCGCCACCTTCCGCGACATCGTGACAAAGGTCAACAAAGGGAATGACACGTTGGCGACACTATACGAGTAATGCGGGGGGCACGGTGGGGGGGGGGAGTTCCCCTCGGATCGGTGACTGGTTGGTGGTCTTTACGAAGTGGGTCGAGCGGGTACGACTTGTGGCCATGGGGAGGAGCCACCTGTATGATCATGTATGACAAGGAGTATGGGTTGCGCTCGTGGGGCGCAAGCAGCCTTGTGTGGTGCCACCCGGCTGCAACTCGAGGATCCGGACGTCGTGCCATTGCGCCTCTCGTGGCCATAGCTGTTGCCCTGACTGTGGCAGCGTGTGACAACGCGTCGTCCGGTCGTGCGATGCGGGTCGCGGAGAGCACGCTCGCTTCTCAGTGGACAAAGTGTGGTGATTCCTACTACACATTGCGAGACGAGCAACTGATGTCGAAAGCCGCGATAGTGCAGATGCGGGGGGTACGGGCGGCTGTGACTCCTCTTGTCGTCACCGAGGCCGACAAGCTGAACGGCATCGACTGGAAGGGCAGCGCGGCGTTTTATGCTCGCGCGTCGCGTGAATACCGGTGGGAGGCGGTTACCTACATGATCGGTGGGCAGTACCGCGAGGGATGGAACGACTGGAAGGCGCGTGAGGATCCTTTCGCACGGGTCCCCGTGGCTCGCGTGAACGGCGAGTGGATGGCCGCCCCGAGCGGTGGCGAGGGGTGGTTGTCGGGTATGATAAGCGCGTTTTCCGATATCGCTGGCCACGCAATCAGCTGTGACGACATTCCGGGAGTGGCGTCCACTGGCGCGCGCCCAGCTGCTGCATCCCAAGGACCAGACATGGAGGCAGCACTCAGCAAGCAACCCTCCCCGACCGGAGTCATTGACACGATCGCCTCACGCCGTTGTGCGGCTCAGGCAGCAGGGCGTTCACACTCCCGGAGGAGCTTCGTCGACCGGCTGTTGGGCCGCCGGAAGAGTGTGGCAAAGAGTCTTCCGGATAGCCAACTGATGGTCACCCCCGAACAGGACGCGATTGGAGCGATTTCCTATCTTGCCACAGGAGAGATCTGCGTCGGAGCGAATGCCGTCCCGTTCAGGGTCAAGCCGGGGATGGCAAACTACCTGAGCGACTATTACATCCTGCTATCCCGTCCCAGCAGTCATGGCTACAGGATTCTCACGTTTGGCACAGTCCCGGTGGAGTACGCGACTGACACACGATTCTACGCATGGATCGTACATCCCGATTCGCAGCGCGTATTGTCCGGCGATCTCTTGTCCGCGCTTCCAGTAGGGGCCGCCCTGTACCTCCCACAACCCGGCCAGTGGGCGCCTGATGGCAAGCTCCTCACCTTGGTAGCAGAGTGGATATCCCAGGATGGGAGCGACGTGGTTACCACGCTCATGAGCACGGACATTCCCAACCCTGACGGCCACATCGAGACGGTCGCGCTTCTGAATGCTGGTGGTGATGTCCGCGTCGAGCCGCACTCCCTCGAGTGGCCGAGTACCGATGTTCTACACCTGACCCTTCAACGAGAACGCCTGAGCCTGCAGGGTCCCTCAGGATGTCAGGTGGACACCGTGTCCGTCGCATTGCGCGTTGACCTGGCAAGGAAGTCCGTGTCAACGGCAGAACCATATTCGGAGGACGGTGGATCACCGACGGCGTTGGGTTGCGCGGCAGCAGGCGGTGATGCTCGTGTTGTGTCACAGCTGATCAGCGCTGGGGCTGATGTCAATGAGGGGTTTGGATATAAGGCATCACACACGCCCCTGATGGAGGCCGCGAGCCATGGTCACCTTGGGGTTGTGCAGGCTCTGGTGGCGGCCGGTGCCCGTCTCGATGTCTCGGAGGAGGGTTCAGGTCTGACGGCGCTGGGAATGGCAGCGAGCAAGGGGCACGAAAGTGTGGTCCGTGCTCTAATAGACGCTGGCGCTCCTCTCGCGGGAGGCGGAGAATATGAGCCGGTGCCCCCACTCCATGCAGCTGCAGCTGCAGGGAACGACGCCGTTGTTGCGATCCTGTTGGACGCAGGGGCAGATCCAACAGAGGTCCATCGTGGCGCCACAGCCTTGGAGCGTGCGCGCCAATCTGATCATAAGAAGGTCGTGTCGGTGCTGATTGAAAGGATCCGGAATAGGGACAGCACCGCCGGTACCCCGGTCGGCCCTGAACCAGTCTATCCGACGCAGCCAACAAACGCGGCTCGGCGTGCACCGCAAGAGGCTACGGCCACGGTTGCGAGAGAGAGCGGCCAGGTGAGCCGCATGAGGGAGCTCCTCGCGGAGTCCTCGCATGTCTGGAAGGGGGAGTCCTGGACTGCGAGTGAGCGATGGCCCATGCGACTTAAAGTGCTGACATTCGACGCCCCGTCGGGCAGACTCACGGGTGAAGTTGACTGGCCTTCGCTCGAAGCGGTTCACTCTGTCTCCGGTGCGCTGGTTGGTCCTACCATCGTATTCACCGAGATGCACTACATCCGCCGAGGTAACGCCGCTCTCGGTTGTACCTACGAGTTGTCATTGCGTGAGGAGAGACAACTCGGGGGCACATGGAGGTGTACGACCGGGCACTCGGGAGAAACACTGCTCACGCTGCGATAGACCGTCTCGAAGGGGTGCGAGGGTGTTGGGAATAGGACGTGGGAGTTCGTGCCGCGCGACACGGGCCGTTGCATCAGGGGCTGGGAAAAGCAACGGAGGAGAGCGCTCGGCGGTAACGGGAACCGTCGAGAAGAGGATAGCGCACTCAGGTCACCCCGTAGGGACTCGTCAATGTCATGGGAAGAGAGGAGCCATGCCAACGTATTACTACGCTGACCAGAACCAGAATACGGTGGGCCCGGTGTCCCTCGACGTCCTGCAAAGCCTCCGCGCGTCGGGCGTGGTGGCCGAGGGCACTCCGGTCATCGAAGAGGGAGCCGGAAGCTGGCGGCGCTACGCGGATGTCGTGGTCGCTCACGATCCGTCGCCTGCAGGCCCGTATACACCGCCACCGCCGCCACCTCAAGCCTCTCGGGAGGACGCTGTGCGGGCGCGCGTGGCCTCCGCGGCAGCCCGGACTTCCGCGGCCGCCGAGGCTACGGCGAGCGTCATTCAGCACTCCGTGCTTCAGACATTCCGGGCCGCTGGAACGGGTGCCGAGAAGGCCGTGGTGTTCGCGTCAACCGCTGGCGTGGTCGCGTTCTTCCTTCCCTGGTTTGGCGGGTTCGGAGGCAGCGCAAGCGGCTTCGCGATGGCGCAGCAGGTCAGCGGCCTGTTGTGGGTGCTGCCTCTGTCATTTGGTACGTGTTTCTTCCTGTCATACCTGAACATCAAGGCCGCCCCCCGACAGCGTGCTCTTCGCGCCCGTTGGTTCCTCTTCCTCGGCTCATTCTGGGTGGCGGTTGTCCTGCTGGCCACCGTTGCCGGCCGGAGCTTGTTCGGCATCGCGGCCATTGGCCTGTACCTGACGCTGGTGAGCACGGCGGCCATTGCCGTTGGAGGATTCATGCAGATCGGGGAGACCCTTGGGGACATGTAGCGCTGTCGAGACTCCGTCGTCAGGACATGTTCCACCTGTTGGTGGCGGAGCCGACATCGTGAGATCACATCGGAGGTGACAGTATGGGAGGACCCCTGGTCGGAGCGATAGAAGGGCAGCCATTCTGCGCGAGGCGGCGCTGGCTGTCGCTATTGGGTGTGGTGATTGGGTCATGGTTGATCGGTTGCACCGGGGGAACCGAGCCGTTACCCCCCCCACCCCCGCCCCCAGCCCAGACCGCGATGATCTCGGGGGTGGTTCGTACGACTGGGGGTACGCCCATTCCTCAAGTACGAATCCTCCTCGGTACTCAGGGTCTCTCTCGGAACACGCTGACGGGCACAGACGGGGCGTTCCGGTTTACTGGCCTCAATCCAGGCCATTACACGGTTACCCTGAGACTGCCACCCGGCTACCTGCCAAGCGGGGATTCTGTCGCCACAGTGAACCTCTCGGCACAGGACCGCGACCTTGTTTTCATGGCTCAGGTGATCGAACAAACAGAGAGTCGAGTCGACCCAGGTGACATAGACACCTTGGCTCTGGGGGGTGGGACATTTGTCGAAGTAAACGCGGTGGGTACCGCCGGTCCTGTGACCGTGAAGGTTGCCTATGTGCAGGGAGCCGAGTTCAGTCAGCTGGACCTGACCGCGATCACGCCAGCGATATCGATTGAGATAGAACCCGCCAGCGGCAACGCATTCTCTCCCGGTTCGGAGTCCGCAGCAAGTACGACGAACCCGGTTACTCTGACGATCAGGCAAGCTGGATCGGTAACCGGCATGCAGACAAATGGTGTTCTGAACTTCGGAACGGTGTCGGAGCCCCGGTTCGGCTATGTGACCGCCAACCCGGAGATCTTCACTGTTCCCATCACGGGTCATGCTCAGTCGACCATCGCCTACAGTGTCCGGTCTCCTGGCGTGTTCTCGGTTACGGCAGCAAGGATCATGGGGACTAACATCCAGTGTACTCAGGGAGAGAACAAGCTCGAGGCATACCCAACGGGATCCTCCTCGTCGGGAGCTGAAACTGGCCTCATCTTCATTCACGGATGGAAACCACTTGGACTGTTTTGCGGGTACTTCCGGACCTACCAACCGGAGAAGGACTTCGAGAGACTTCTCAACGACGAGGGGATCCCGGATGAGTACCAGCGCTACGTTCTGCGGTATACGACTTTTAACAGTGTGGCGACCGCTGCTGAGTTCTTGTCCAACGCGATCATGAACCTGCCCTTCCAGGACGTGGTTATCGTGGGCCATAGTATGGGTGGGGTCGTGGCCAGAGAGTATATGCGGCAGCATGGCTCAAGCCGGGTCAAGGCACTGGTGACGTTGGGTAGTCCCCATGGGGGAACGGAGATCGCCGATGCGCTGGTGGGAAGCGATCCAGCCGGTTGCGTTACCTTCTTCCTGGCGTGCCTTGCCTCGCCGGTGTTCGTTAGCAACGGCGTCCGCGACCAGGGTACGAAGTCCCTGGTTATTGCCAACCTCAAGGGCGCGATGTCAGACGGTGCCAAGATCTACGCGCTCGCAGGAAACCTGCGCCCGTTCGACGTGCGTAGCGTTGGAGATCTGTTTGAAGCACCGTGGTACAAACAGACGAGCCTCAACTTGCCTTCTCCGAATGATGGGGTTGTCACGACCAAATCGGCGTTACCAGACTGGGTGAAGCGGCGAAGTGTGCACGATGGTTACGATCATAGCGAGATGCAACGTGGTGATCAGGATAGAGGGTTTGATCCAGATCCTTTAATCGAGGAGGTCGTGTGCATCCTGAACGAGGTGGCCAACGTGACGTCTGGGTGCCCGACATCTCCAACGGGGCTGCCGCCGGTAGTACGCTTGAGCGCGAATCCTGTGACCATCAGTGCTGGGCAAAGCTCCACGTTGAGCTGGTCGGCGACGAACGCGTCAACCTGCTCGGCGCCATGGACACAGATGACAAGCACCTCTGGCTCCGTCACAGTGAGTCCGTCAACCACGACGGAATATGCAATCGCCTGTACCGGGCCCGGAGGCCTGGGTAAAGCCACCATACGGGTGACGGTCGGACCTGGTTCCTGCCCGTCCCCCACGATCATCAACAACGGAGTGCAGGCTCAAGGAGTGTGGGCGCCAGGTGCAGTGGGTTGCGTTCACTACCTGGTGGCCATCCCGATCTCTGTTGCAGGGGCGCTCAGGATCCTTGCGGGAACAAACGTCGCCTTCGCCACGGGGACGGGGATGTTCGTGACGGGTGGGGGTTCGCTGTCAGCAGTTGGAACCGCCGCCTCGCCCATCACGTTCACGGGGGAACAAGCCGTACCCGGGTCGTGGCAGGGGCTCGGTTTCTTCGGCACGAGTTCCGCGAACGAACTCACCCATGTCGATGTCGGCTACGCCGGTGAACAAGGCGGTCCTTTCATTGGCATCGAACCCGCGAACGTCATGGTGGGAGGTGGAGCCAGTGTGCGCGTGTCGCAGAGCGTTATCCACCATAGCAGTGGCACCGGCCTGACGGTCAGACATACCGGAGCTCTCGTGGGGTTCACCGGAGTAGCACTCCGCGACAACGCATTCGCGGGGCTCCAGGTTCCCGCTGCGCTGGTGGGGGGACTGGACCCGGCGGCCGACTATCTGACCGGTAATGGCCGGCCCTACCTTGATGTCCGTGCACCGGGGATTCTTGGATATGAGAATGTTGCTGGGGGCCCCCATAGGTGGCAGATCACCAGTTTGCCGATCCGCGTCGGCCAAGGAGTGGTAATCGGCACGTCCCTGACGATCGTGCCAGGGGCTCGGCTCATTTTCGGCTCGGGGACGGGGATGTTCGTGACGGGTGGGGGTTCGCTGTCAGCAGTTGGAACCGCCGCCTCGCCCATCACGTTCACGGGGGAACAAGCCGTACCCGGGTCGTGGCAGGGGCTCGGTTTCTTCGGCAC
>JBDIWC010000053.1:0-23127 GCA_039794085.1 Gemmatimonadales bacterium | reverse complement strand
TTTTTGACAGGATGAACAGGATTGACAGGATGTTGTTCCCTGGGCAGGGGAACCGATCCGGCGTCGCCTGGCGGTCAGGTCTACCGCGCTTCGGCCATGCCATGTGCACGGGAATTGGAGAAGAACCCAAACTTCAAACTTCCTCGGGGGGACGAATCCAATGCCATCCCGCTGACGTTTCCTGTCGCCCGCTCACGGCTCAGACACCCACGACGAGAGTCCTCATGCGCCGCACGGTCGGTGAACCCGCCGCACCCTTCCGTCTCCCCGCCATTGACGGATCCACTCTGGATCTCGCCGCGCTCTCGGGCCGCCCCTTCCTCCTGTCCTTCTTCCGGTTCGCCGCCTGCCCGTTCTGCAACCTGAGACTGCAAGAGTTGACGACCCGGTTCCCGGAAATCACCGAAGCCGCCGACGACTTCACCATCGTGGCCGTCTTCGATTCCCCGCTCGACAACCTTCAGCGCCACGCGAACCGTCACACCCCCCCCTTCCCCGTGCTCGCCGACCCCGACAACACCGTCTACCGCGCCTGGGGGATCGAGCACTCGATGCTCGGCGTGCTGAAGGGGATGATCTTCCGAATGCCCACCCTCCTCGATGCCATGTTCGGCAAGGGATACCTGCCGTGGCGCATCCAGGGAAGTATGACGACCATGCCTGCTGATTTCCTCATCGATCGAGGCGGGGTGATTCGAGCGGCCCATTACGGAACGGACGAAGGAGATCACCTCCCCTTCACCGAAATCCTCTCTTTTGCGCGGACGGTACCCCCCAGACCCTGACTCGGGACGCTACCCTCCGACGACGTACCGACCCGTGAATCGGGCCGCGACGACATCGGGGTTGTCCCGGGCGGCGAGATGTGCCACCAGAGAGATTCGAGCGGGCCGGTTCCGGGCAACTGTTCGCAGAATGCGCTCACATTCCCCGGGCTCGGGCGCCTCACACGCGGCCAGGAAGTCTCCCGGCACCGGGGAGAGGTATTGGATCGCGCTGTCCTGGAGAACGATTCGCGACGGCCATCGTCCCTCGGCACAGAGCAGCCGGTACAGCGTGAGCCACCCCGACAGAACCAGAACAGTGTTGAGGCTCCCGGCAAAGGCGATACCGAGCCCGTTCCGGTTCCGGGCCAGCGGTGCCGCCAGGACGATGTTCGGAAAGCTCTGGTGGACCGACACCCCCAGAACGGCGGCGGCAGGGATCTCGCGCCGCAACACATCCTGCAAGTCCGGGGGACTCATGCACACGGACACACCCATGTGGCACCTCGCACTGTCTGTGTCAACCGATTGTCGGACCACCAACCCGGTGGTGGGACTCGAGACGCTGTGACTCCGGCTCTCTGGTGCCGGTGATGGAATACGTCCGGAGTCGTGAAATCGGTTTCCGACCCCCGGAATGCAACGGGGGCCGAACCCCCTGGGCCCGGCCCCCGCGAGTGACTCGGCTCGGGCACTTCAGCTGCTGGTCACCGGAATCTCCCGGGGCCGGGCCCGCTCCACCTTGGGGAGCGTCACGGTCAGCACGCCCTGCTCGAAGTTGGCCTTGATCGCCTCGGCATCCACCGAGTTCGGCAGACTGAAGCGACGTTCGAACACTCCGTAGCTCCTTTCGTAGCGATGAACCCTCTCCGTCTTCTCCTCGGCCACCTGCTTCTTCTCCCCCCGCACCATCATTGTGCCGTTCTCCAGGGAGAGCTTCACGTCCTCCGGCTTCACCCCGGGAAGCTCCAGGACCAGCTTCACCGATTCCTGGTTCTCGAAGATGTCGCACGGGGGAACCCAGGCGGAAACCAGCCCTGCCGAAGCGTCGTCGAAGCCTCCCGTTCCGAAGGCATCGTCGAAGAACCGATTGAGGCGCCGAAGATTCCACGGGGCGCTGTGAAGATTCCACGGGCTGGCGCTGTCCAGGGGCCGTTGAGTCGTTGTCACCAGCATGGTCATTCCTCCTGTGTGGTACGTTGGCGTTGAAATCGGGGATCTCCATGTCCCCTCTGCGCCCATGTTATGCATCTGGTGTGCCCACGAATACCTGCCAATATGGCTTTACACCGGACGAAAACCAGCCATTTCGGCATATCGATTAGCGGTGTGCTGGACACCCCTCTGCGCTCCACAGCTTCCGGTTGCGAAAACAGCCGGGGCCATCCAGCTTTCGCGAACGGAACCAACTCCTCACCCCGGAATCGCAGTGACCGACCCTACCCCCTGGCGCCTGCTCCTCTGCGACGATGATCCGGACATGCTCCGGCTCATGGCGGGCCACTTTTCGCATCTCGGTCACGAGGTCCACCAGGCCACCAACGGCCGGGAATGCCTCACCACCTGGGATGCGATACGGCCCGACGTGACCATTCTCGACATCGACATGCCGGAGATGACCGGCATGCAGGCGTTGCCCGAGCTCCGGCGCCGCGGGGCGTCGGTAATCATGCTGACCGGGCGGAGCCAGATCGAAGTAGCCCTCTCGGCCCTCAAGGAAGGGGCCGAGAATTATCTCGTCAAACCGACCGAAATGGCCCACCTCGAGGTCATGGTGCGCCGCGCGGTCGACCGGATCCGCCAGCGATGAGCCGCTCGCTCTGCGAAACGTTCCCGATGGCTTGTCCGTAGCGTATTCTGAATGACGATGTCGACCTCGGTTTCCCGAAACCCTCTCCACCGCGCCCTGTTCGCGGTCCTGCTGGCGGCCTTCACGGCCACCGGGCAGGGACTTTCCGCTCTGGAGGTTGTGTTTCACCTGGCCTCCCCGGGGCAGGCGGAGCACGCTCGGGCACCGCACTACGAATCCCCCGACAGCGGCTCTCACTCGGACCACTGTCATCTCGGGTTGCACCTGCCCGACACCCGCCTGTTCACCGGGCCCCCGAGCCGGGTCTCGGCGCCGGTCATCACAACACAGCCCCCGCCGGGTCACGCCGTCCCGCTCCTCGTTTTCCGTCCCACTCACGCGGGTCTTCCCCGCGCTCCACCCCGCTCGGCCCTTTCCATCAACTGACATCCGCGCCCCCGGTGACGGGAAACGCGGCCCATGCGAAAACAACGCGATGATGTCTCCGTCCATGGCACGGGGGCATTCGAAAGGGAACACAGGTCATGCACACATTCGTTCTGGCGGCTCTCCTCGCCGCCGTACCGACCGGAGATCAAGGCGATCTGACCGGCCGAGTTCAGACCGCGGAGGGCCTGCCCCTCGCCGAGGTCCGGGTGGAAGTGGTGGAGGTCCACCGCCATGCCACCACGTCCCGGGAGGGGAGCTTCCGCATTGGTGGGCTTCCCAATGGCACCTACACCGTCTCGTTCGCAATGATCGGATATCGGCCCGAGGTACGGAGGGTGGTCGTGGGAGACGGGATCGCGACGCTCGATGTCACCATGTCCATATCCATCGTCGAGGTCCCCACCCTGCAGGTCACCGCCTCGGCGATGGCCACCTCCGCACTCGAGTCGCCTCAGCCTCTCAGCGTGCTCAATGCCGAGGCCCTACGCACCGCCAATCGGGCCACCCTCGGCGAAACCCTGGCCCTGGAACCGGGGCTCCGCAACCTCAGCACCGGCAATGGAATCGGAAAGCCGGTGATCCGCGGCCTCACCTCCAACCGGGTCCTGGTACTTGCCGATGGCCAGCGTCTGGAGAGCCAGCAGTGGGGAGACGAACACGGTCCCAACGTGGAGACGGCCGACGCGGAGCGCATCGAGGTGATTCGAGGGCCGGCCAGCGTGCTGTACGGCTCCGACGCCCTGGGCGGGGTCATCAACGTGGTGGAGCGCCCCCTCCCCGACGCGATCGATCGGAACCCCTTCGCGCTCTGGTCCCTCAAATCGGGATTCGGAACCAACGGCTCGGCGCCGGAAGGGACCCTGGGCCTGGAGGGCGCCACGGGAGCCGTCGGATTTCGCGGGAGCTTCTCGGCCCGCCGGGCGGGCAACATCGAGACCCCCACCGGGGATCTTTCCAACTCCGCCTATCGCTCCTTTGGTGGCGATGTCACCGTGGGAACCCGCGGCACCTGGGGCAACACCAGCCTCCACTATGCGCACCGGAACGAACGGATCGAGATCCATGAGGATCCCGCGGAGGAGCCCGATTTCTCCGGCTTCCAGCGGATCCGGGACGACCGGCTCCGGGCCGAACTCAACCTCCCCGTCCGGGGAGGGTCCCGCCTGGAGGTGAACGCCGGATTTCAGCGCAACTTCCGGCGCGAGTTCGAGGCCGACGACGAGCCGGACCCGGCGCTCGTTCTCGACGCCGAGACCTGGACCGGCGATGTCCGGCTCCGTCACACCCTGGGCCCCGCCGCGGGTACCATCGGCGTCTCGGCCATCCGGAGCACGCTCGACAAGGGCGGCGAGGAGGACCTGGTTCCCGGGTCCGCCACCAACGGCATCGGCATCTTCGCCTTCGAGCAGCTCCCGACCGGCCCCTGGATCCTCAGTGCGGGCATCCGCGCCGACCACCGCCGCCTCACCGTGGATGACGACGCCGGGCTCGGCGTCACCGCCCAGGCTCAGTCATGGAACTCGGTCACCGGAACCCTGGGGGCGCTGGTCCGGGTGAGCGAACCGGTGGCCCTCGTGCTCAACGTGGGGCGGGGATTCCGGGCACCCAGCGTGTTCGAACTCTTCTCGAACGGCGTCCATGAAGGCACCAGCCGCTTCGAGATCGGCAGCCCGGACTTGAGCAACGAAACCAGCACCAATGTGGACCTGGCCGTTCGGGTCCAGAGCGGCCGTCTCCGGGCCGAGCTGGGCGGCTTCGTGAACCGCATCAACGACTTCATCTTCCCTGACCCGACCGGAACCTTCGATCCGGAATCCAACCTCGAGATCTTCAACATCGCGCAGACCGATGCCACCCTGATCGGATTCGAGGCGGCGGCCGAGTACCACCCCACCTCCTGGCTGCACTTCCGGGGCGGCAGCGACTTCGTGCGCGGGGAGGACACGGCCCGGGATCAACCCCTACCCTTCATGCCCCCGCTCCGCGTCACCTACGGGGTCCGGCTGGAGGCAGCGCAGCAGGGCCGTTCCGTGCGGGATCTCTATCTCGATCTGGGAGGCGAGACCAACCGGCGTCAGACCCGGCTCGACCCCCAGGACTTCGCGCCGGACGGCTATACCCTCGCCTCGCTCGGCGCCGGTGCGGTCGTCGGAGTGGGCACTGCGGAAGTGCACGTGGATGTGAGCGTGAGGAATCTGTTCGACAAGACCTACACCAACTTCATGAGCCGGTTCAAGCGATTCGCGGTTGATCAGGGACGGAACGTGGTGTTCCAGATGTCGACGCATTTTTAGGAGAGAGGGGAGAGGAGAGAGAAGAGAGGAGTGAGAAGGGAGGACGGAGGGACGACCGACCGTGAACGGCCCCTGCAATGGATTCCCGCGGGGCTGCCCTGCCTCCTACGTTCCACTCACCTCCCGGTCCACGATCGCATCCCAAGGGCAGTAGAAGTCCAGTTGGGCAAGAAATTCCTCGAGATTTTCCTCGAGCCAATCCGGGCTCCCGTCACACACTTCGGCGCTGACTTCCTCCAGGGTCCACTGCCCTGGCGAGAAGTGCCAGCTCCAGGGAGCGTTGTGGCCCCCATTCCCCCGCGCGATCGCCCCGTTGAGATGCATGGTTCGTTCGCCGGCGGGGAGCACGAGTTGGGCCTCGACATCTGAGATCACCTCAGGATCGGACGTGACCGCACGGAAGGTCAGTTCGGGCCGATGGCGCATGACGAACTGAAAGGTGCGGCTCCCGGGAGGTCCCACCGGATCCCCATCACCACCACAGCCGATCCCGAGGAGAAGGAGGAAGGGAAGCAGAAAACGACTCGATCGCATGGACACCGACTTCAAGATTGGACAAACGTTCACCAGCATGGTCATTCCGCCTGTGTGGTACGTTGGCGTTGAAAATCGGGGACGTCCATGTCTCCTCTGCGCCCGTGTTATGCATCTGGTGTGCCCACTCGCACCTGCCGATATGGCTCACGCCGTGGCGTAATCAGCCATTTCGACATACCTCTGGTGCGCCGTGCTGTGGAGGACTTTGCCCTGCACTCCACCGCTTCCGGCGAAAACCGCCAGTGCCGTCCAGCTTTCGCGAACGGACGATGACCCGAACATGCTCCGACTCATGGCGGGCCACTTTCGCATCTGGGCCACGAGGTCCACCAAGCCACCAACGGCCGGGAATACCTCACCACCTGGGACGCAGTCCGGCCCGACGTGACCGTTCTCGAACATCGACATGCCCGAAATGACCGGCATGCAGCAGCGCCGAGGGGCGTCGGGGATCATGCTCACCGATCGGAACTAGATCGAACTAGCCCTGGCCGAACTGGGCGGCTTCGTGAACCGCATCAACGACTTCATCTTTCCGGACCCGACCGGAACCTTCGATCCGGAATCCAATCTCGAGATCTTCAACATCGCGCAGACCGATGCCACCCTGATCGGATTCGAAGCGGCGGCCGAGTATCACCCCACCTCCTGGCTGCACTTCCGGGGCGGCAGCGACTTCGTGCGCGGGGAGGACACGTCCCGGGATCAACCCCTACCCTTCATGCCCCCGCTCCGCGTCACCTACGGGGTCCGGCTGGAGGCAGCGCAGCAGGGCCGTTCCGTGCGGGATCTCTATCTCGATCTGGGAGGCGAGACCAACCGGCGTCAGACCCGGCTCGACCCCGAAGACTTTGCCCCGGACGGCTATACCCTGGCGTCACTCGGCGCGGGAGCGGTCGGCGGCGTGGGCAATGCCGAGGTGCACGTGGATGTGAGCGTGAGAAATCTGTTCGACAAGACCTACACCAACTTCATGAGCCGGTTCAAGCGGTTCGCCGTCGATCAGGGGCGGAACGTGGTGTTCCAGATGTCGACGCATTTTTAGGAGAGAGGGGAGAGGAGAGAGAAGAGAGAACGGAGGACAGAGGACAGAGGACGTAGGACAATAGGACAGTAGGACATCGGGAATCTCTGATTCGTCATCCTCGCGAACGCGGGGATCCATGTCGACGAGGGGTTGAGGAGGAGAATGGATGCCCGCTTGCGCGGGAATGACGGGCATTGGTTATCCCGTCAATTGATCAGAGTTCCCCCAAGCCGACAGAGCCGGAACCAAAGCGGTTCACGAACTTGGGTCACTGTTTCGCTGGGCCTATCCCCATTCGTGAACGACCCTTGCCCAATCTGCCGACGTGTACGGGCCGTTCGTGAACGGCCCCTGGGCTGAGCTGCCGGCGTGTACGGGCCGTTCGCGAACGGCCCGTACACTGCCTTCCCTCCCAACCCGCGGCGGCCCACGGGCCGCCGGTGTGGGTTTTCAGCCGTCGGCAACAATATTGTTGCCGTTTTGTGTTCCATCTGGTCTGTAAGGGACTAAGTCCTCTGTCCTACGTCCTATGTTCTACGTTCTACCTCACCCCGACGACTCTTCCGTGGTCACCGCCGTGGCGCGGTCCTTGAGCCACACCACCACGAGCGAGCCGCAGCTCCGCAAAAAGACCAGATCCTCCTGGAACTCCCAGGGAGCGGGCCGGTCCCGCCGCCGGTACACCTCGAGTGCCTCGATCTGTTGCGGATCGAAGTCGTTGATGGCCCACCCCGCCTGGGCCGGCGCCCCATTGATCGAGATCACCGGCGGACACCCTGGGCCCAGGAAAGCGGCCCGCTTTGCGCCAGCGTTCAAGCGCGGCCGCGGTCCCGATGAATTGGTGCGAGCCAGCCCGCCGAGTGGAGGGAGCATCCCGTGGGGGATGTTCGGGATGGAGAACCCGCCCGGTGGCACGCTCGGGAGGTAGCGCGTCATGAAATCGCCGAGCGTCTTCGGGGCCGCCGCCTCGATGTCGTCCCGGGTGAGGAACTTCCCGAAGTATGCTGACGCCCGCCTCACCCCGCGCAGGAGGTTGTTTCGCCGCGCCACCACCTTCAGCTCCGGCAGCTCCGCCGGCCACGTCGCCATCACGAACTCGATGGCCCGCGGCGTCTCCTTCAGCGACAAGGAGGCCCGGATCGGCACATACCCGATCCGCCGCACCGTCACCGCATACTGCCCCGGCTTCACCTCGGGGAACCGGAATCGTCCCCGGGCATCGGTCTGCACCTGCCACGGCCCCCGGGTCTTGGGCATGAATCCGCTCACCACGATTTCGGCGAACGGCACCGGCTCCCGCGCATCGTCCACCACCAGCCCGCTCAGCAGCGGCCCCCGGCGTCCCCTCTCGGGAGTTGCCTCCACCAGCACATCGGGGAGCTGCTGGGGCTGCGGCACCATCTCAAACCGGATCCAGTAGGGTTCCGCCAACCGGAGGGAGAGGGTCACCTGTATCGGCTGGTACCCGATCCGCCGCACCGTGACGGCGTATTCCCCCGACCCGGGGCCGGTGATTACAAACCCACCCCGGGCACCCGCCCGCGCCACGTACCGGGTGGTGTCTCCGGCTCGCACCGCGATGATCTCAGCCAGGGCCAGCGGGAGGCCGAGAGTGTCCACCACGACCCCGCTCAGGATGGGACCCGGCACCTGGGCCTGAGCCGACACCGGGAGCATTGCCCCGACCGCCGCGATTCCGGTGAGGGCCCAAGTCCTTCGGATGTGGTGGCCGGCCTGTTTCATCATGGGACAAGACACGGTAGAGTGAACAACAGAGGGCGAAAACCACCCCCGGTTCAGTATCCAATGTATCAGGTGAGACGCAGGAGGACCCGCAAGGCAACACATACCCCTTTGTCGCAACCGGCGTCGGATACACCCGGACTTGGCCTGCTCGCCACCATGGATCACCCTGCAGCCAGCATCAGGACGGAAAACGGATCCGTGAACCTGACTGACGCCAGGCGACAGGCCGCTCGCATCACCGCGGCGTGCCTCGCGGCCCCGGCACCAGGAGGTTGATCGCCTGCCTTTCAGTGTGGTGGTGGAAGTGACAGGTGGACAACCCGACTTCCCCTCCCCGGGATCGCTGCCGCCACGCCCGAGATGGGCTGTGATCCTGAGGTCGGAGGTAAGGGTCACCAGTTCCGAGACCCCGCATTTTGCGACAGCCAACGCGCCATCCACTGTTCGGTGTATTTGATCACACAGCCCGTTGCATCGCATAAGGGCCGCGGGAGCGTTGCCCGGGGCCTAAGGTTTCGGCCTCCCCGTTGGTCATGATGGTGACAACTGGCGCTAAAGGCTGTGGCTCCTGTCCCTCAGCACTGCCATACCCAACGATCCTGAAAAGAGCGGCGGTGTGGAGCCGATGCATCGACGCACCACGCGACACCGGCCCTTGGCCCTTGGCCCTTCAGAAGGGCAGGTGCAAGGCCAACAAGGAAACAAGGTTCAGCCTGCCAACCCGACGGCTTCACAATCAATGATTGGCCGGCGCCTTAACGTCTTGGACCTTGGGCACTGCGAGTAGACTGGACAAATCTCCCACGAATTCCTCAAGTCTCCCGACACGGGACAGGTCACGATCCTCCAAATACACAACCACGCCATTTGCCAGAATCGTCGTGAACGGCGTATGACTTAGATTGAGGCTATCCCAAAGAACCCCCTCCCGATCGAGGCACAGTGGCAACCCTAGAGGAGTACCCTGTCCCGCCGAAGCGATGTGCCTCACATCGGATGCTATTGGGCTCCAAGACACGATGAATCGATCCACCGGAGGGAGATTGTTCCACTCGACCCTGTCGAGTGACGCGAGGTGACGATTGCACATCGCACAATCGGACTTGGTCGCGAACGTGATGAGTTGGTAGGTATCCTTCGCCCCGACGTTACGGCTAACGCCATCACTACATTCCATCCGCACTGCTGGTGCCACTTGGCCCAGACGCACTCCATGTTCTGACAGGGCGCGCGACAGGCCGCCGGGAGAGCCGCCAGGATGGGAAGGGCGCGCTGTCGTCCCACAAGCCACCATGCTAACCGTGGCAACAAAAGCCATAAGTGTTCTTGGCATCGCTTAGCGCTCCACTGTCATCGCGTAATGCCCAACGACCGGAGGCTCGCTCGGTCCAGTGTCTTCCTCGAGGTACACATCGCCATCGGGCGTGACCAGAAGAGGCTTTTTCGCGAGCGCGATGCTGGCGCAATCGGAGACCCTAAGGTCGGCGTCCAGGCCACAGCGGAACAACCAGTAACGAAACCCGCTCCGCGTTTCGTCGAATTGACCATAGACCGAGACAAATCCAGCGCCATCACGGAGTCCAAATACCTTTCGGTGACTGGTCCATTGCGACAGAAAGCCAAAAAACACCTTATCGTTGGCAACGAATGGCGAATCGATGGGAGTCTTGTAGAACGGGGGCGCCACGCGAACCGTACCAAGGGGGATACCGGTCGTATCCATGACCTCGATGACTGGTGAAATCACTTGAGCACAGAATATCCGTCCCCCCTGCACCGAGATTGAGCCACCTTCTATACGATCAATCCTGCCCCGTCGCTTCAAGCTCTCGACATATCGGGGATCCTGAGAGCATCCCCGCCCGAGGACCTCGAGTTCCTCGCCAAGCACCCATAGTGTCTCGTCACCTTCTTGGGCCAGTTGGACAGGATCATGAGCACCGTTGGCGAGTACGTATACCTTGCCCCCGTCGGCGTGCAGCGCGATGGGTGCGTGATGAATCGGTAGCTGCTCGACCGCAACAAAAGCTCCTTGACTGTCAAACGTATTGATCGCCCGACCCCGGCCTGGGTCGACGACCAGGATCTCTGCTCCATCAATGGCCACGCCCATTGGGTCGCGAAACTCCCCGGGGCCATCGCCATTGCCTCCGAAGCTCAGGCGATACTTGCCAGCGGTATCAAAGAGGTGGACATGCTTCGAAAACCTATCCACTACCGCAAAGCCCTCCGCGTAGCGGACGAAATCGCTTATTCCTTGGACCATGCCGTCATGCGTCCTCAAGACCAAGGAGTCCAGGCGTACAAGTGTCAGAGAGGTTATCTCAGACGCTTCCATCTTTCGAATGGAGGAGGGCGAGCCGGCAGGAGCTCCTTCCGTACACGCAAGGCTCAGCGTAACCAGTCCAGCCGCTATGCCGTTCCAAGCGACTACTGGTGATTTTCGGCCTCTGCCAAGTCGGACGAAGGGCTCCAGTCGCATGATTGTTCCTTGTGTATGACGGTTGCGGTGGGAGACAGGTTCCGGCCACTCTCCACCATCAGATCCAGGAGTTAGGCGTGGCAGTCGTCTCCGGCTTCATGGCAGTGATAGACGCCCTCAATATCCTTCACGAGCTTGCACAGACCCATCTCGACCGCCTGGGCCTCGACTTCCTGCGGCTGCCACATGAACCCGTCGGCCGACGTGGCGGGCGCGATACCGGAACTGATGAGAACGCCCACCAGTCCGAGAACACGGACGATCTTGCCAAGCATGGAATCCTCCTTGTGGAATGGGATCTGTTGTGTGACGTTCCATCCTTCTTGCGTCCGACCGGAACCTGTCAGAGAATGATATGGCCCGGGCAATACGCCCACCAGTCCATGGTGTGCCAGCTCTGTCGCCTGGCGGTAGGTCGCTCATCACCGCGGGCAATGTGCATCCACACAGCTCCCGAATCGTCACCGGGAGGTTGGTCACCCTTGCCTTCCAACGTCATGATGGAGGTGATGCGTGGACGATCCGAGCTTTCTCCTCCCCGGAACCCGGACCTGGCGCCGGGCTCCCTCCTGCCCGCCCCCCCACTTCGGGTGGATCCTGACGTGTCAGTTGACAGACATCGAGTGCTTCCCGCTCGTGGCCACCCACGCGGAGACACTCCCGCCCTGGATACCGCTCGCCATCGTGGCCCCGCCGCACCTCATTCCCCGAATCGAAGCCGGGGTACGGCTCTTCGATACCGCCCGCCACGGCCAGACGGCGGTCATATCTCGTACCGTGGCCTCCCTGCCTTCGCCTGAAGTGGTACTCCAAAGCATCAATACCCGACCCACCCCCACCATCGCGCTGCTCGCCGAATGGCTCGCCCATCGGCTCGGCCACCCCGAGCATCTCCCGCTCCTCCAGGCCGCCATGGCACCCGCCGGAGCCTCCACGAATCACTCCGGCAGCCATCGCACCATCCAACGCCAGGTCCAGGCCGAGTTCGAGGCCCACGCCTCCGACTTCCGGCGCGTCGTCCGGATCGCCCGGCAGGAGAGGCTCACTCCCTTCGTGTCCCAACTCGCCGACCTCGCCGGCACCAGCGAGGCCCGGCTCCGAGAGCTGGTCCGCACCCTCCTGGGCGTGAGCCTGTCATTCTACAACCTGCATCCTGGATGGGAATGGGTCCTCGAGGCCGCCTGCCTCCGCGGGCTTGGGGTTGACGTCCCGGGTGAACCCCCGTCGCCCCCCCGGTCACCAGGTTTCCGGGCTCGGGAGCCGAATCCAACCGGTGGCAGGAGAGAACACGGACCTCGGGCCATACCCTCCCGAGTACAGTCGTGGTCATCTCTACGGCTCGATCGGATCACAGAGCTGACAACACCACCCGGCATAGCAGCTGGAGTTGAGGCAGGCCACATCCCCCGGCCCCGTGAAGTCAGCGGCCACGAATACGCAATCACCTGCGGTGGCCTTATCGGGTGTCACGGCGATTACACCGAAACCGACAGCCGTAGTGAGTGCGATTGCGGTGAGAAGCCTTACCATCGACAGCATTGGACCCTCCCTGATCACATGTGCAGTTACAGCTCCATGGATACCACCTACGATGACCTGGTCCTCCACACGACCTTGCTCTTGTCCCAGCACATGAACGCTGAGACAACCAATCCCCTCGCTCGTACCCCGATCGGCGAGTAATGCCTATCGCGTCACCGCCTCAACCCTGCGCCGGAGCCCCCAGCGCATGACGGTCTCCTCCCCTGTGGAATCGCGCTGCAGACTGAGCAGGTAGTCGGCGCCGATCTCCAACTCCAACAACCGGGCCGGCGGCTCGATCTCACACCGGAGGACACCTCGTTCGTCGAATACGAGCCAGAGTGGTGGTTCTTCCCAGCCGCCCGAGTACCTCTTTACCCAGATCCACCCCATGTGGTCGGTGATGATCGAGGTCAACCGTGGCCGTTCCCGTGCGAACTCCGCATCGGGGGGAGGCGCGAACCGAGGGGACTCCGCGGCATAGTGGACCGCATAGTCCGTCCGGTCCTGTGCCGTCACCGGGATCGGTGGTGAAGTCCACCGAACGATCCGGCGAACCTGTCCATTCAGGTCGTGGAACCGAAGCTCGGGTTCGCCGGTGTCCGCCAGAATCAAATGGTCCCGGTTCGCCGCCACCACGGTCGCTCTACCGAACGGCAGGCCATAGCGCCCACTTGTCTCACTAAGAGCCATCTCCCGTGACTTGCCAGCGGCCAGAAGCGTTGTGACCCCGGTGGAAGGGTCGTGCCTTCCGTAGGTTTCTTCCAGTCGAACCACGTCAGACGTCCGGGGAAAGAACGCCGCCCCACCCGGACGCATGAGAAAAGAGCCATCCCCAAACCTGCCCCCGATGTCGGGATGCTCCGCTGCCCCGTCCACCTTCTGTGTCGTCAGGAGCGTCCCGGTACCATCCAGGATGGTCAGTCGGCGCTGGCTGGCATCCCAGATGAACAGCGTATCCCCCCTCCCCGAACCGAGCCACGTGGGCCTGATGAACTCTCCCGGGCCCTGGCCATTGCGACCGACGGCATGTTGGAAGCGGCCCTCCGCATCGTAAAAGAGGATCTGCCATGTGCCGGCCGCCAGAACCACCGTCCGCCCGTCCGGCAGCAGGGTCCCTCCACGAACCTGGATCAGCGGCGGGAGGGACCCCGGGTTGGTTCCGTCACCTGAGCGAATGACCACCTCCGCCGGGGTCGCGATCTCAATGCAGCCCCGGGCAGGTTCCAACGGGTGATTGGTCACAATGGTGACACCGGCACTGTCGCGAACGGTCCAGTCCTGGGCCCCGTATGGAGGCGTCTCACACGCTGCGAGAACAGCGGCCGCAATTGCTGCTGCCGACCACCGGGGGTTCATGATGGAGGCTCCCTCGGACTTACTCTCCGCTTCGCCACCCACCATCGGTTCGGGTCATTGTTGCGCGGATCCCTGAAGAAAAACTCCTCTCCCCGCACGGCAACGAGCTTCGGGGAGGGCGCAATGGCCCACGCCCTGACGCCAGTCGTATCCATCTGGAGGATTCCCACATCGGCATCCAGCCCGTTCTCCAGGGCCTTTGCCCATTGGACGAGAATCGCATTGTCATCGATCCAGAACAGGTCCATGACCAACGTGAACTGCGCCGTCCAGGCATACCGCTCGGCCGCCGATGTCACGTCCTCCGGGAGGGGCCCTTCCGGAGCTCGAAACGGATCGATGGGAATGTGGACCCGCTTCTGCTCCCTTCCAGAGAGATCGAAGATCACGAGCGTGTCCGACAGCATGTGAACGGCGGCGATCCGGTTTCCCCGCCGAGCCGTCCGGACCGCAGACATGAAGGTCGTCACCCATTTGTCAAGATGCGCTGGGGGTGCGAAGTACCTCTCTGAGTAGTAGCCATTCGCCACGTTGAGCCGAAACAGCGTGGCCGCGACGGGATTCGAATCGGAGCCGACCATGAGCACTTCGTGGTCGTTCAGGATCTCGGCGTGGCGAGCCGTACGGAGGGATCGCGGAATGAAACGGGATGGTTCCTCGTGACGGGCCGGGAGGATGGTCAGGGGGCCGGTCAGGTTGACCACGAGAATGTCCCCCTCGGGCAGGCGAAGAGCACGTCCCGGCGACTTGATCGAGTCCACCCGTTCGGTTCCCTCACCGAATACCTCGCGGAGTTTCCCTTGGGGTGAGTACACCCGCACCTGGTGCTCAGCCCCATCCGCCACGAGAAACCCTCCCCCGGAATCGAGAGACACGAACGGGGCGACAGTCAGGACGCCTCGGGGTTCTTCCAGTTCCAGCGTATCGTACACAGCGAAGACCTCATCGAACTGCTGCCCATCCACGACAGTGATCGGATCGCCGGCGACAAGGTCGTCTTGACTCTCGCGGTGGCGACGCCCGTCGTCGCAACCCCCGAGACCAACCAGACCTGTCAGCGTGAAGACCAACCACACCAAATGATGATGCATCGGGAACCCTCATCCTTCCTGTCAGTCAAGCGGAAATCACCACAGGTCTTGACCATGAGCGGCGTGGGCACGACATCCACAACGGGGAGGCGATGCCTCTGGTGAACATGACGTACTTCTCGTTGTCAGTGACCCGGCTCGCTGCTGACACGGCTCTCGATCAGTCTTAGGAGCTCATCCCGTTCGATCGTCACGAGTCGCTGTTCGATCGAGGGTTCCCACGCTCCCACAATAACACCACTGCCAACAAGATACATCGCTGGCAGTCTACCTGGCACGAATAGCTTCGCCGCCACCCGGGGAAGTACTGACGTGATCCTCCCCTTCACCCGTTCTCGTCGCATCGTCTGTCGAAAGTACAGGGTGTCACTTGCGCGATTGGATATCGCGAGAAAGAGAACCTCCGGGGCTGGGGTTGGTGCCTGCGAATGTTGCAGGGCACGGAGTGCCACGAATAATCCCAGAAGGTCGCAACTCAGGCAGTCATCAACGCTTCCTGCGATCACGAGAGCGTCCTGCCCATCGACCCTCATGGCTTCGGGCGCGAGGGAACCCACGCGGAGTTCACTCCCTGGTTCAGAGCCGCCCCAACAGCCCCCCAGCAGTATAAGAAGGCCGAGCCATAGCCCCCTACGCAACATTGCCTCGTCCCGCACACCACTCATCTGTGCTGTGATCGACCGGCTTTCGCGACCTGCATACGGCAAGGCATGCCACCCCGGGGGTGGCCAGGTGGACGTACCAAGAATAGAATGCATGCAGACTACCTGGCCAACCTCGGATGCCGGACATGGTTACCTCAAGGCACGAGCTGTTCGCAGATCAGGCAGCACCAACCCTGTTTGCAGGTCCCCCCGAGGCAGTTTTGGGGGGTTCCGGTGCCCGGTCCCTGATAGTCCGTGTTCTCCGTACGACAACCGTCAGCGACGGCCCGGGTGGGAGTGAGGGCGATGGCCGCGAAACCAATGCCTGCGGCGAGCATGACTGCGGAGAGGATCTTCGCGATCGACTGCACCGTGCCTCCTTGGTAGTGTGTCCATGTGACCCGAGCTCATTCCCGGCGTCACGCACAAGATAGGGGCACGCGCCGGACCCCACCATACCACAGCGTGCCAGATCTGTCGCATGACGGTAGGTCGCTTGCGCCAGGGCGGGCAATGTGCATCCCAAACGGCCCCCGATCGTCACCGGGAAATTGGTCACCCTTGCCTTCCAACGTCATGATGGAGGTGATGCGTGGACGATCCGAGCTTTCTCCTCCCCGGAACCCGGACCTGGCGCCGGGCACCCTCCTGCCCGCACCCTCACTTCGGATGGATCCTGACGTGTCAGTTGACCGACATCGAGTGCTTCCCCCTCGTGGCCACCCACGCCGAGCCTCTCCCACCCTGGATACCGCTCGCCATTGTGGCCCCACCGCACCTCATTCCCCGGATCGAAGCCGGAGTGCGGCTCTTCGATATCGCCCGCCACGGCCAGACCGCGATCATATCGCATGCGGTGACATCCCTGCCTTCGCCTGAGGTTGTGCTGCAAAGCATCAACGCCCGACCCACCCCCACCATTGCGCTGCTCGCCGAATGGCTCGCCCATCGGCTCGGCCACCCCGAGCATCTCCCGCTCCTCCAGGCCGCCATGGCACCCGCCGGAGCATCCACGAACCACTCCGGTAGCCGCCGCACCATCCAACGCCTGGTCCAGGCCGAATTCGAGGCCCACGCCTCCGACTTCCGTCGCGTGGTCCGGCTCGCCCGCCAGGAGAGGCTCTGTCCCTTGGTCTCCCAACTGGCCGACCTCGCCGGCACCACCGAGGCACGGCTCCGACAGCTGGTCCGGACCCTCCTGGGCGTGAGCCTGTCGTTCTACAACCTGCATCCGGGATGGGAATGGGTCCTCGAGGCCGCCTGCCGCCAGGGGCTGGGGGCTGGGGGCTGGGGGCTGGGGGCTGGGGGCTGATCGAAGATAGCTACTGACCACGCGGGAGGAGGCGCGCACTGCGACCATCGGAGTCCGGACGACGGGAAGTACACCCGCAACCTTCTCAGATCCCTCGCTCCGCTCGGGATGACGCGCTGCAGGAAGTCGTCGCCCCTATCGCCTATCGCCTATTGCCTATCGGCTACCGCCTACCGCCTACCGCCTACCGCCTACCGTTTGCAGCCCTGCCAGCTGCCAGGCACCAAAGCCTCCGGTCAGATTGCTCACCTCGTAGCCCCGGCTGGCCAACACACTCGCGGCGATCGCCGAGCGTCCCCCGCCCTGGCAATGCACCACCACCGGCCGGTCCCGCGGGATCTCGTCCAGGCGGGCCAGGAGCTCGGGCAGCGGAACGAGCCGGGCATCGGCCAGGTGTCCCTGGTCCCACTCCGAACGGCCACGCACATCCAGAATCGTGTGGCTCGCCGGGTCGGTGTCGGCGAGTTCGCTGACCGACATCTGGCGTATCATTCCCTGGGCCTCGGAGGATCGGGTCACGTCACCCCCGAAGTAACCCCGGACGTTGTCGAGGCCTATCAGGCTCATCGCCCCCGCGATCTCCTCCGCCAACGCGGGCGTGTCCTCCGCCAGCACCAGGCAGCAATCCCGATCGGCCGGGACGAGCGATCCGGCGTGGGTGAGAAAGCTCCGGTTCCATGGGATGCTGATCGTGCCGGCCACATGCCCCGAGGCGTAGTCGGCTGCGGGCCTGGTATCCACCACGAGGGAGGTGTCGAGCATCTCCCGGAGGCGGCCCGCGCCGAGCCGCTCCGGTGAGGGATGACTCCCGAGCAGAGGCGGACCGGCCCGGTTCACGATCTTCATCCGGCCGAAATAGGCGGGGGGTTCGGGCTGCCCTTCCAGAACGGCGCTCACAAAGGCCGATTCATCGTCAATGCCGAAGGCCCAGTTGGCTCGGCGTTCATACCCCAGGGTGGATTGCGGCACCGCACTCAGGCCCTTTCCGCACGCCGACCCCGCCCCATGCCCCGGCCAGATCTGCACATGATCGGGAAACCGGCCAAGCCCCGCCAGGCTCCGGTAGAGCATCCGCGCGGAGGTCTCACTCTCCGTCGCCAGGTGGGCCGCCTTTTCCAACAGGTCGGGCCGTCCCACGTCTCCCACGAACACAAAGTCGCCGGTGAACATCCCCATCGGCTCGGCGGACGCGGCGGTGTCCGTCAGCAGGAACGAGATGTGTTCGGGAGTGTGTCCCGGGGTGTGCAGCACCTGAAAGGTGACCCGGCCGATCGCAAACTCATCCCCGTCCCGGACCAGGTCCACGTTGGGTTCATCGCGGAAGGCGTACTGCCAGTCGGGGGGACCGGAATCGGAGAGGATCATCCGGGCGCCCGTTCGCGACGCGAGCTCCCGGGTGCCGCTCACGAAATCGGCATGGATGTGGGTTTCGGTCACGTGGGTGATCCGGAGTCTCTCCCGTTCGGCCGCGGCGATGTATTGGTCGACGGCGCGGCTCGGATCGATCACGATTGCCTCGCCGGTGGCGCCACAGCCCACCAGGTAGCTGGCCTGAGCCAGGAGGGAATCGTAAAATCTCGTGAAGATCATTGGTGGTAACTCCTGGGGGATCTCTGATCAGTCGTCATCCCCGCGGAAGCGGGGGATCCTGGGTCATCCCTCGCCCCGCCAGAACACGACAAGGCTCATCGCCAGAAGGAAGAGGGCAAAGCCCTTTCGGAGCCCTGCGTGCGACGCCCGTTGCGCCAGGTTCGATCCGATCACTACGCCAATAAAAGCCAGCACCGTGAAGATGCCGGTGATGCCCCACTCCAGGGAGACCGCGCCAAGATACCGCGTCAGGCCCGCGGCGCAACTCAGGGCGATGAGCACCAGTGACGTGCCCACGGCACGCCGCATGGTCACCCCACCAAATGTGGCGAGAGCGGGAACATAGAGGAATCCACCCCCCACACCCACAAACCCGGTCAGAACTCCCACCGCACCTCCGAGCCCTCCCATCACGGCGGGGTGTCTCTGCTGCTCCCCGTCCCCCTGCTCCGTGAGCCCGAAGATCCGGCGACCGAAGAGCATGGCGAGGGAGGCGAGCAGCATCACCACCGCAAACACGGAGACCTGCAGCGTCCCGCTCGCGCGGAGTGCCAGCACCGCCCCACCGAACGATCCCACGATCGCCATCGGCCCGAACGCCAGGGCGGTACGGAAATTCACGTTCCCCGCCCGATGATGCCGGGTCACGCCGTACACGCTGGTGAGCCCCACCACCACGAGACTCATGGGGACGGCCTCCTTCATGCCGAAGCCGAAGAAGTACATGAGCACCGGCACAGTGAGGATCGACCCTCCTCCCCCCAGGAGGCCGAGGAGGACACCGATGAGAACGGCGAGGGCGTATCCGAGAATCAGGGGAGCCTCCCGTGAGGGGATGACAACTAGTCAACCATCAAGTTATATTTAGAGATCGGCACGGGCAAGGGGGTCCGTGCCCACACTGGGGAAACACCATGGCTTCTGCACGCCAACCCGCCCACCCGATCCTCACCCCGGAACGGGCCCGCATCATCGCCGAGCGGTTTCGCGTGCTCGGCGAGCCGATGCGCCTCGCGCTCCTGCACGCACTCCAGGCGGGCGAGCGTTCGGTCGGCGAGCTGGTCACGGCCACCGGCGCCGGGCAGGCGAACGTCTCCAAGCACCTGCAGCTGCTCTATCACCAGGGATTCGTGGAACGCCGGAAGGAGGGGGTGACGGCGTTCTACCGCATCGCCGACCCGCATGTGTTCGACCTGTGCGAGATGGTGTGCGGCGGGATCCAGGAGGGTCTCCGGACCAAGCAGAGGGCGATGACGGAAGTTTGAAGGGCCCTCACCCCCGGCCCCTCTCCCGCAGGGCGGGAGAGGGGGGTGCTCATGACTTCACACCTTCAACTTCGAACTTCACACTTCACACTTCGAACTTCAGACTTCCCCCCCCTCCCCACTGCACGATGGCCGAGTGGCGTTCACCGCGATTCGGCTCGAGTCGCCGTTGCTCCGATACCAGCCGGTTCCCTGCATCGCTTCTCCGCTCGGGTCCACCCCGAACCGGATCTCCAGACGCATCGCCTCGGGAATAGCCAGGACGAGGAAGGCGGAGTCGCCGGGGAGAGTGTGCCACCCTCGCTCCAGAAAGGTGTCGGGCCACGACACCGCGGCGGCGAAGGGAGACGTGGACGTGTCCACCACGCCGGGTGCCTTCTCCACCTGAAACCATTCCCCCGGGCCGGGAGCGGCGCCCGCATCCTCGACGGCACTATCAGTCAGGTGAACATGGTCGGGCAGGAGGGGACCGATCTGCGGCGCTCCGTCGCGGAACCAGCGCAGGTCCCAGCATCCCGCGGCCCGGGTCACCGGCTCAGCGGAGCAAGCACCGAGGGCCAGGAGAAAGGGGAGCCATCGGAGGTGGAGCAGACGAGTCATGAGAATCGCTTCCTCACCCCGGCGGTTCCTCCGGGGCCACTGCCGTTGCGCGGTCCTTGAGCCACACCACCACCAGGGAGCAGGGGCTGCGAAGGTACACCAGATCGTCCTGGAACTCCCACGGAGCGGGCCGGTCCCGCCGCCGGTATACCTCGAGAGCTTCGATCTGCTGCGGATCGAAGTCGTTGATCGCCCACCCCACCTGGGCCGGTGCCCCGTTGATCGAGATGACCGGGGGGCACGGGGGCCCCAGGAAAGCTTCTCGTTTGGCCCCTGCGTTCGTGCGGGGGCGCGGGCCCGTGGAACTGGTCAGCGCCAGCCCGCCAAGTGGAGGGAGCGATCTCTTCGGGATGGTCGGGATCGAGAAGTTGCCGGGCTCCACGTTGGGCAGGTGCAGAGCCATGAAGTCGCCGAGTGTCTTTGGGGCCGCCGCCTCGATGTCGTCCCGGGTGAGGAACTCCCCGAAGTACGCCGCCGCCCGCCGCACCCCGCGCAGGATGTCGTTTCGCCGCGCCACCACCTTCAGCTCCGGCAGCTCCGCCGGCCATGTCGCCATCACGAACTCGATGGCCCGCGGGGTCTCCTTCAACGACAGCGACGCCCGGATCGGCACATACCCGATCCGCCGCACCGTCACCGCATACTGCCCCGGTTTCACCTCGGGAAACCGGAATCTGCCCCGGGCATCGGTCTGCACCTGCCACGGTCCCCGGGTCTTCGGCATGAATCCGCTCACCACGATCTCGGCAAACGGCACCGGCTCCCGCGCATCGTCCACCACCAACCCGCTCAGTAGCGGCCCCCGGCGTTCCCCGGGGCCGGGAGTCGCCTCCACCAGGACATCGGGGAGCTGCTGAGGCCGGGGGATCATTTCGAACCGCACCCATTTCGGTTCCGCCAGCCGGAGGGAGAGGGTCACCTGAATCGGCTGGTACCCGATCCGCCGCACCGTGATGGCGTACTCCCCCGACCCGGGGCCGGTGATGGCGAACCCGCCCCGGGCTCCCGCACGCGCCACGTACCGGGCTGAGTCCCCCACCCGCACAACGATGATCTCGGCCAGGGCCAGCGGGAGGCCGAGGGTGTCCACCACGACCCCGCTCAGGATGGGACCCGGTACCTGGGCGCGCACAGACACCGGGAGCACCGCCCCGGCCGCTGCGATCCCGGCGACGATCCAGCGACTTTGGATCGGGTGACCAACACATCTCATGGAACAGGAACCTGTCAGGGTGAAGTATCAGGAGACAGACAGAACCTCAGGTTCGGAATCCGGTGCATCAGGTGAGACGTCTCAGAGCCCGAGGGGCCACACATGACGGGGTTCTCAGGGCCGCCGGGGTGCCAGGTGCCGGCCGAGGGCAGAATCGAGGGTGGCGGGATGGATCGCGTCATTGACCAGCATCCAGTAGTCCAGCGTCTCCGGTTCGCGGGCCATTTGCAGGAATCGCGGGATGGTCTGGGTGATCTGGGTGCTGAAATGCCCGGGGCGGCTGGTGGACAGGATCATTCCGCGCCCGAACCAGCTCCGGACCATGACGCTGTTGTCCCGGACGGGGAGCGTCCTGACATTGTCGACGAATGCGGGAAAGGTGCCTCCCCGGAAGAGGTATTGCTCCACGTTCGACACATAGAACACCGACACTGTCTGGCGGATCTCGCGCAGATAGTCGCCGATGGCGCGGACGGCCCGGGGTCCGGCCAGGTCCCCCATGACCGGTACGATCCGGTTCCGAAGGTGGAGGTTCCGCACCCGCCGCCAGCGGTCCTCGCTCGCGAGATAGCTGCCGGGATTCCCGGCGAGGTCGGTTTCCAGATAGATCATGCGGTTGGTGGGGAAGGAAAGCCGAGGTCCCCGCCCCCGGGTGGAGTACCGGATGTCGAGCCCGGTGTTCACGAACTCATCGTGGAAGTACTGCAGGGTGGCCAGATCCTCCGGCGACAGTGTCATGCCATGGGACGCGATCCGGTCGAGGAGGGATTGGTGCGTCGTGCGGTGCCGGGGAAGGTTCGGAGGAGTCTGATCGATGTAGTCGAGGAGCGCTTCCAGGTCGAGATCGGTCCAGAGATAGAGATCGTCGGGCATTGGACGACCGTAGAGCAACCCGAGGTATTCGAGCCGGTTTCGCGAGGTTTCGAACATCGCCTTGAGCAGGAGATGCAGGAGCAGGTTGTCGCGCCGGATGTCGATGAGAATCGCCACCTCGGGCTCGATCTCGGCGATGTAACTGAAGCTCTGTTCCGGTCCCACCCCGAGGTATGCCCCCCCGCGTACCTTCAGGGCCCGGAAGGTGTCCAGCGCGTGGAGATAGGAAGTTTCATTGGAGACGAGATTGTCGCTCTGGAAGAATCCGGGCCCCTCCGACAATCGCGCCACGAGCCGGGAGAACTCGGTCTCCTGGGGTGGCGCCACCGGCGACACCAGCAGGGGCACCGCCAGCGCGAGCGCAATCAATCGGAACATCGGGATTCCTCCGGGTCGGATCGGGGGCCTGATGCAAGAAACGCTCACGCCGCGTCCTCCGCAACCCGGGCCCCCCCCCCCCCGAGGAAGTTTGAAGTTCGAAGTTCGAAGTTCGAAGATGGACCCCGGCGTCCGCCGGGGTGACGCTCCGATGGCACGGTACGCTCCTGGCTTCGCCCGGGATGACTCTCC
>JBDIWC010000052.1:0-24423 GCA_039794085.1 Gemmatimonadales bacterium | reverse complement strand
GGACCCGTCTGGTGAACCCGAGTCAACTTGCTCCGTGGCCAAGCGGTTGGCGTTCCCCTGGGCGAAGGCCCCGGGGAACCCACGCGACCCCGACGCGCCTCTGTGGTTCCGGCTCGGCCGGCTTGGGGAGTAGGGTGTACGGGGGGCGTCGCGCGTGGGGTCGGAGTCCGGCATGCGAGAATTGTCTGGGACATGGATGGACAGGATGCACGGGATGCTAGGTCCCGTATGTCCTGTTTATCCATTCTGTTGGCTGTCCAGCAGTTCCTGTAGCCTCGTCATCGCGAGGACCCCGCAGGGGTCCGTGGCGATCTTGTGAGCGACTGCTCGCGTGATCCGGGATGGCTAGCCGTCCGAGTCTCGGACTTGACTTGGCACCTGCAAGCAGGCACTCTCAGTGGTGAGTCGGGAGCGTTCCGACTCGCAGAAGGACCAACCCGGAGGTGCCCCATGAGAGCGAGTATCGTCCTGGTGTCGATGCTGGGTGCATGCGGCCCGGGAGTGTCGGTCCAGCCGGTTCCTCCTCCGTCTCCCGAGGCCGACCCACCCTCGTTTCGCGTCGTTTCTGCGGATTTCGACCGGGGTCGGATAGTCATCGAGTCGGAGCTTCCGATGACAGTGGGTGTCTACGTCATGGCTCCGACGGGAGTTCGGTTTCTCGGCCTCACGGACGATTCTCTCCCCACGAGGCGATCCCAGGGTTTGTGGAAAGTGGCTTGGGGAAGGTCACCGAATGAGGCCGGTGCGGGTTCCCAGAATACTGTCCACAGCGGTGGTGGCGGGTCCACCGGATTCCAGGTTGGGGGTGTCAACCGCTTCTGTACCCGAGTCGGTGGAGACCCCGATGCCTCGACCGCCAGTGGCCGGGTCCTCTGCAGCTACTCCCTGGGTGTTCCGGGAAGCCTGACCTCCAACCCTGCCCGTGAGCCGCGACTGGAGGGGCGCACTATCACCCTCCTCCTCGTGGGGGTTGAGGGACCTGTCGGCGCCCATCGGTTTCAGGAAGCGGTCAAGGGCCTTCGCATGACCACCGAGGAGGACCTGATCCTCGAGCTGGGGGAGCGGGTGGCCGGTGGTCCGGGTGGTTGGAACGCTGCGATTCTTCACGCCAGTCGGCCGAACCCACCGCGCTGACCCGCCCGGGCTTCCAGTCTCGAAGGGTCACGCGAAGACGCGATGACGCGAAGGGAAGTTTGAAGTTCGAACTTTCTGCCGGCCTTCAGGGCCTGTCGCGCGGAGCGCGCCGAGCCCGTCATCGCGAGGACCCCGCAGGGGTCCGTGGCGATCCCGTGAGCGACTGCTCGCGTGGTCCGTGAGGTCCCCCGCCAGGACTCATCCTTCCGACGTAGTCCCGACCCGCCCGAATGATCGATTGGTATGCCCATGCTTCCCCGGTAGTGTTCAGGGTCCGACACTGAGCGGGTCTTCATGCCCGCCGTTTCCCGAGGAGTTCGCATGTCCAGATATCGTTCGCTTTCCCTGCTTGCTGCCGCCACCACTCTCGGTGTCGCTTCCCCACTGGTCGCCCAGGATCGGAGTGCCGTCAGCACCACTGACCTGGATGCCGCCGTCGCGGCCCGTCCGGGGGCCAATCGCGAAGCGGTCCGTTCTCTTCTCTCCAGTGATCGCGCCCGGCAGGTGGCCGGCCAGATGGGAGTGAGTCCCGCCGATCTGTCGGCCCGGGTGGCCGCCCTGGACGGGGCGTCGCTGGATCGGCTTGCCCAGCAGGCCGGGGTCACCGACCAGGTCCTGGCCGGCGGGGACCAGAAGGTGGTGATCAGCACCACGGTGATCATCATTATTCTGCTCGTGCTCATCCTGCTGGCGGTGTAAGCACTGGCACGTTGACGCGCCGGTGCGGTCCACCGTGCGGTTCGTCATGGCGGGACTGGGGATCCTGACTGGAATCGGCAGCACCGCGGGGATGGCGCAAGCTCCCCCCGCGGGGCCGCCCCCCGGTTCTCCTGTGGTGTTGGATGTACCCTATCTCCCCCAATCGGTTTTGCTCTGCGGTGGCGCGGCCGTCGCCATGGTCGAGCGATGGTGGGGGCGACGGGGTGTGTACGCCGAGGATTTCAGCGCGTTGGTGCGGCACGACCGGGGCGGGATTCTTACGACGGAACTCGACTCGGCCACCCGCGCCCGGGGATGGGACACCCGGGCCTTTCGCGGGACCCCCGACCTGATTCAACAGTCCCTCCGCGACAGCATCCCGGTGGTGGCCCTCATCGAGTCGGGCCGCGACGAATACCACTACGTCGTTGTGCTCGCATGGAGCGGTGGCACGGTCGTGATCCATGATCCCGCCCTTGCCCCCTTCATGACCATGGACGAGACCACCTTTATGGCGCGATGGGGCGTGGCCGATCGCTGGGCACTGGTGATCCGGCCCATGCCGACCCCGACCTCGTCGCCTGTCGTACCCTCCGAGGCCCCGGTTCCGCCGCCGCCGCCGGATCCGATGCCATGCGCTCCCTGGATCGACTCGGCGCTCGACGCCGTGGCCGCCGACCAACTGGATGCCGCCGCCCGGTTGCTCGCGGAAGCCCGGCAGGCCTGCCCCCGGGAACCGGTGATCCTCAGGGAGATGGCCGCTGTCCGATTCCGGCAGGGACGCCATGCCGACGCCATCCCACTCGTCACCCAATACCTGGCGCTCGTTCCCGAGGACGCGCTGGGGTGGCAGATCCTCGCCACCAGCCGGTACCTCACCGGCGATGAGGATGGCGCACTCTCCGCCTGGAATCATCTCGGGAGCCCCACCGTGGATCTCCTCCGGATCGACGGAACCCGGGAGATCCGGTTCCGCCAGATTGCGGACGCGATGTCGGTGCCCCATGCCACGGTGCTCACTCCATCGCGCCTCGCCCTGGCTCGGCGCCGGGTCTCCGAGATCCCCGCGCTCCGCTCCTCGTCCGTGTACTACCAGCCGGTTGTCGGCGGCGTGGTGGAGGTCCGCGCCGCCGTTGTGGAACGCCCGATGGTGGGTCCCGCCTGGCGCCTGGCGGCGGCGGGCCTGATCCGGGCCGTGGCCCGGAGCGAGGTGGGCCTCGAGGTGGCCAGTCCCACGGGAGGCGGAGAACTCTGGAGTGTTCTCTATCGCTGGGAGACCGCCCGCCCCCGGGCCGCCTTCCGGTCCGACATTCCGGTCGGCTTTCCCTTCCCGGGGGTGATCGGAATGGAGGGCGCCTGGGAGCGGGTCCGTTTCGCGCTCGACACGGCGAACGGCCGGGTGGTCGAGGACTCGCGACGATCGGCCGCGGTGGAGTTCGGCGGGTGGATCACCCCCGGGGTGCGGCCGTCGGCGGGAGTCCGGGTGGAGCGCTGGTCCGGGAACCGGGACTTCCTGGTGATGTCGGCCGGGACCACGGTGCGCGGGTGGGGCGACCGGTTCAGACTGACGGTGGTGGGGGAGCAGGCGGCCGCGCTCTCGGGCCCCTCCTCGTACACACGGGGTGGCCTCCGTGCGACGTGGGTCTCCTCGCCCGGGCTGGGTCGCGCGGCCTGGTCCACCCGTCTCGGGTTCGACGGGGTGAGCTCGCGGGCCCCGCTGGGGACCTGGCCGGTGACCGGCAGCAACATTTCGTGGGCCATTCCGCTGCGGGCGGAACCGGGGAGCCGGGATGGTGCTCTGGCCGGCCGGAGAGCGGGCCGGGGGATTCTCCACGCGGGACTCGCGGGGGACCATCCCGTCCACCGCGTCGGACCGTTCATCTTCGCGGTTGGCTTGTTTCTCGATGGGGCCCGGGTGATCTCGGCGGCGGATGGATTGGGCAACGACCGGTTCTTCCTGGACGGCGGGGGAGGTCTTCGCGTCGGGATCGGCGAGGGGGACCTGGGCGTCCTGCGAATCGATTTCGGTCGGGGCCTCCTGGACCATCGCTCAGCCCTGACCGTGGGCGTGCACCGCGACTGGCCGCTGTTCCGGTAGCTTCCCTCCGTGCCATCGGAGCGTCACCCCGGCGGACGCCGGGGTCCATCTTCAAACTTCGAACTTCAAACTTCAAACTTTCCGCCGCCCTTCAGGGCCTGTCGCGCGGAGCGCGCCGAGCCCGGCTTTCAATCCGGGAAACATGCCCGGATCGCGAGGCCACGTGCCGGAGGGCCGTCCCGACGGCGGCCATCAGTTCGTCGAATGTGAATGGTTTCTGAACCAGAATACCCGGGGAGTCGAGGGCACCCTGCCGTTGGAGTTCCTCAGACGAGAACCCGGACATGAAGAGGACCGGCAGATCCGGCCACTGTTCCTTCAATCGCCGTGCCAATGCGGCTCCGCCGATGCCCGGCATCATCAGGTCGGTGAGCACCAGGTCCGGGGGCCCGTGCCTGTCGATGGTGGTCAGCGCATCACCTCCATCCCGCGCCTGCAGCACGTGGAATCCCACCTGCTCCAGACAACGGGCGACCACCGAGAGAACGGCCGGTTCGTCATCCACCACGAGCACCGTGACTCCATCCCAGGTCCTGGTCGGATCGGAGGGCGGACGAGTCCGCTCTCGGGGGAGTGGTGTGGGAGTGGGAAGGAGGGGGAGAAACACGGTGAATGTCGTGCCCACGCCTGACGTGCTCGCCACGGTGACGTAACCATGGTGCTGTCCCACGATGCCCTGGACCGCGGAGAGACCGAGCCCGGTTCCCTGGTCCAGGGGTTTGGTGGTGAAGAAGGGCTCAAAGATCCGCGCCTGAACCGCCGGATCGATCCCCATGCCGGTATCCCTCACCAGGAGAGCGGCATACCGGCCTGCCGGGATGGTCGCCCCATCCCCGGCGGCGATGCTGTCCGGAAGCTCGGCCACGGCGGTGGTGAGAGTGAGAGTGCCCCCGTCGGGCATGGCGTCTCGAGCATTGACCGCAAGATTGAGGATCATCTGCAGGAACTGCCCCGGATCGGCATGGACGGGAAGCAACCCATCCTCCTCCACCACCAGATTCCGGCCCTCTCCCAGGACCCGGCGGACACTGGCCTCGGCGTCATGGACCGCCGCGGAGAGGTCCATGGGCACCGGCTGGTGAACGGCCCGGCGGCTGAAACTGAGAAGCTGCCGGGTCAACAAGCCGGCTCGATCGGCCGCTTTCCTGATCTCCAGAACATCTCCGTGACATGCGGGTGGCAGGCGCGGGTTTTCCAGCAGGAATTTGCTGAACCCCAGCACCACCGCCATCATGTTGTTCACTTCGTGGGCCACACCGCCGGCGAGAACGCCCACCGCCTCCATGCGCTGCGCCTGCTGGACGCTCTCCTCCCGCTCCTGCGCCGACCGCTCCCGGGCCAGGCGTTCGGTGATGTCGCGAATCACGAGATGGGCGGAGGGAGACCCCTGATCCATGAACGCCACCGCCCGGACCTCGACGTCGATCAGGGATCCGTCGAGTCGGCGAAAAGTGTCCCGGACCGGAGGTGACAGTTCGGCGGGTTCCCTGTCGTCCAGGATGAGGGACTGGACCGCCTTGAGGTAGGGCGGAGCGAGAAAGGTGCCGATCGGCAGGCCGACCAGTTCCTCCCGGCAGCTCGCTCCGGCGAGCCGGACGGCCGCCGCGTTGCCGAGCACGATCCGCTCGCCGTCGTGGACCAGAATCCCGTCGGGGGCCAGTTCCACGAGCTGGCGGTAGCGTGAGTCAAACTCCCGGCGGGAACGCCATCGCTCAGGCTTCGTCGTGCCGAGGGCCATCAGCGGACGCGGGATCGCGGGGTGGCCAGGTAGCCGGCGTCGGTGTGGCTCACATGGTCGAGCTGGATCAGGCGATCGAGAATGGGCATGATCTCGGCGGGGAGAAGGCCGGTCTGTCGGGCGATCGTTTCCGGTGAGAGTGGCCCCGACCGGGTCATCATTTCGAACACGAGCACTTCCTGGTCGGTCAGGCCGGGGTGCGCGGGAGGCGGGCGCCGAAGCTTGCGCGTGGGCATCCCCGTGATGATGCCGTCGTAGTCATGGAGCGGCTCGTGGATCTGGACCCCGCTCCCGGTGAGTTCATAGAACCGGAACTCACGATTGTGGTTGCTCCCCCGCATCTTCACCACCACCAGGGCCTTGCGGAGCACGCCCTCGATTTCCACGTAGCGCTGGCTGAGGATGTCGTCCGTCAGGAAGGACACCTGGTACCCGGTGAGCTGGAGCCCGGGACCCTCCCGGCCGGCCACGACCTCCACGGTGGAGAAGACGGTGACGCCGAGTTCGGTGAGGGCCCCGATGAGACGATAGAGAGACTCCCGGAAGTCCATCCGGAAGGCGGGGGCGAGGGCCATCTCGAAGCCGGAGATCGAGTCGATGACCACCCGCGTGGCGCCGATCGCCTGGACCGCCGACCGGATTTCGTCGAAGGTCTCGTCGACCGACAGGTCGAGGGGCCGCAGGTAGATCACCCGCAGCTTGTCCTGAATCATCGCCTCGGAAAGGTCGACCTCGGTCTTGGTCCGCTGGAGATAGGCGTCAGGGTGCTCCTCGAAGATCGCCACCACCGCCGCTTCGCCCGCTTCGAGGCCGGCCGCTACAAACCGCATGGCGAAGGTCGTCTTGCCGGCTCCGGTGGGACCGGCGAGAACCAGGGAATCGCCCACCGGAATTCCCCCGCCCATCATCTCATCCAGCTCCGGGATGCCGCTCGACAGCCGCTTGTTTCCCCTGGGGTGCAGGCTCCGGGACGATTCGGGGATTCGCGGGAACACCTGTACCCCCGCCCTGCCGATCCGCAGGGTGTGCAGCCCCGGCTTCGAGGCCATCCCGCGCGCCTTCACGACCTGGAGCTGTCGCACCACCGAATTGCGGTTCGCCTCCTGGGTCATCCAGAGAATGCCGTCGGCGATGGTAAACACCGGATCGCGCAGTTCGGCTTCGGGGTATTCACCGATCAGGAAGGACGTGACTTCCCAGGTCGTGAGGTGCATCGCCAGCCGTTGCACGAAGCGCTCGATCTCCCGGATCGGGGCCGAGGTCCCCTGAACCCGCAGAAGAGATCGGAACGAATCCACGACGACGACCTGTGGATGGAGCCGGTCCACCTCGGCGATGATCCGAAGCAGCAGCCGTTCCAGGTCACCCTCCAGCGCATCCTCGCTGAGGTTCAGAATGTGGATGTCCGACCCGATCCGCGCCGGGTCGAAGAAATTGAAGAGTTGCTGGTACCGCAGCAGCTTCAGCGAGGTTTCCCCGAGGAGGGTGATGAACAGGCCCGGTCGTTCGGGGGTCGCGGTCGCGAAGAGGATCTGCAGCGACAGTGTCGTCTTTCCGGACCCGGGGCCGCCGGCGACCAGGTTGAAGGACAGCGCGGGGAGTCCGCCGCCCAGCACGTCGTTGAGCCCCGGCACTCCCGTGTCCAGAAGCTCCAGTGACGCCGGGGTCCGTGTGACGGGAGCGGCCTTGGGTTTGCGCGTCATGGTGCTTTCTCCTTGGATTCCGTGCGGGGGAGCGGGTGCGGGGGAGGCGCCCCGCACTGCTCCACCAGGTGTCTTGCCATCTCCTGCCCGATGATCCGGCCCAGCAGTTCGATCACCAGGGCTACCAGGGCCACCAGGCCGTCCACCACCGCGGCGGACCCATGGACTCGCACCGCCGCGAGAGTCACCGCGGAATCCTCACCCAGACAGGAGACACCGTCGAGACCTGGATGTGTGGTCCGTGCGGTGACCGCGGCGCGCTCGAGGAGTGCCTGGTACGCGTCCACCCCGATCCAGCGCCCCAGCCCCAGCCGGAGCTGCGCCCCGAGCTGTCCCGCCACCCGCGCGATCTCCACCGGCTCGTGGGTGTCCCCCGCCAGACGCGCCCAGAGGCGCCGCGCCGCGTCAGTGGTCCCTGAGGAGGGCGTCATTCGATGCTCCGTGTGGCAACGCGATGGTCTGATCCGTGTGACGCCACTTCCCGCGACCCTCCGGTCGTCGCACCGCAGTTGTCCCGGGAGGCGCCTGGACCTGGAGAGAGCCTGTGTCAGAGCGCACCGCCGATCCGCGATGAACCCGGTTGCCTCCGCTCGCCTTGGCAGCGTAGCAGGCGGCGTCGGCCACGCGCATCACCGCCGCCATTCCCCCGCTCCCCGGTGTCATCGGAACCAGGCCGATGCTCGCCGTGATCCAGAACGGGATGCCTTCCACGGTGAACCGGGACTGCTCGACCGCCAGCCGAACGCCCTCGGCGATGTGAACCGCCGTGTCCAGCGGACAGTTTTCCAGCAGGATGCCAAACTCGTCGCCACCCAGACGCGCAAGGGTGTCGCGCTTGCGCAGTTGGCGAGTGAGCAGCGGACCGAGTCTCCGGAGTACCGCGTCGCCGGCGTCATGCCCACCGGAATCATTGACCTCCTTGAAGTGATCGAGGTCGAGCATCACCATCGCCTGCTCTGAATCGGTGTCCGTGAGGTCGGACAGGATGCGCGCCAGCCGACGGTCGAATTCCCGGCGATTGATGAGGCCGGTCAGAACGTCGTGGGTGGCCTCGTAGGTGAGTCGGCGTCCCACCCGGCGCTTCTCACTCTCATCCTGCATGACAAGGACAACCCCGACCGTCTTTCCGGCCGGGTCCACAAGGGGGGCCGCCGAATCGCCGACGGGAACCTCGGTCCCATCGCGCCGGAGCAACAGCACGCCGTCCTCCAGGTCGGTCGAGCGCCCCTCCTCCAGACAGCGTGCCACCCGATCCATGATCGGCGCGCGGTTGGCCTCGGCGATGAGGGGCAGGACGCGGTCCAACGGTTCTCCCAGCGCCTCTGCGAGAGTCCAGCCGGTCAGTCGCTCGGCCACCGGGTTGAGGTACGTGATGGCGCCCGAGAGGTCGGTGGTGATGACCGCGTCCCCGATCGAGGCCAGGGTGGCACGAGCCTGGTCCCCCGGCGAGGGGCGAGTGTCACGGAAGGCCATGGAACGCCTCAGACTCCCACCGCGGGTGTCATGAGGGCTTCCGCGCCCCGGCCACGATGAGAACCACACCCGCCACCATCGCCACCCCGCCGAGCCACGGCGGGACCGATTGACGCTCGTCCGCCGTGATCTTGAGGTCCCCCACCTGGAGTACGTCCTTCTTGGAGGTGAAGCTCGCTCCCCGCAGGAGCACAAAGGTGCCGAGACCGAAGACAACGATCCCGACCAGGACCAGTGGACGCATGAGTTACTCTCCTCACTGTATGTTTGTTCACGAACGACGACCCCTTCCCCCGTGCCCGCGGTCCTCGTGGTGGCCTCTCGCTCGATCAGTGCGCGCGCCGCCGCCCCGGGATCGGCCCGCAAAAGTCCCAGGGGTCGGGGGAGTCGTCCCCGCTCCAGCTGGGGAGTGCCCCATTGGCCCCGTGCGGCGGCGATCCCCTGTGGAGATCCACTCGCCCCTCCGTCCGCTGATCCGATGACCCCGCCACCGGCATGGGGGCATCCCACTCCCGGGAACTGTTCCCCAAGCCGGGAGCAGCGGCACTGACACCAGGTCGATGACCGCGACTGCCCTCCGGCTGTCGATGGATACTGCCATCCGTCCCCGGGGTCACCGGGGGGTGTGCTCGCGAGCGTGCCATGGTACAACTCTACCGGAAGGGAGTCGGCCCGCCAATCGCTCAATGGAGCTAGTCCTGAGGTGTCAACCCGAATGCCGAAGGCGGGGAGTCCGCAGGGCCCGGGTTCGGACGCCACCGGATCCGGATGGCAGGAGAGGGACAGGCCTGATGACCGGTCCCTCCCGAAACAACGCGGAATGGGTACAGCGCGGGGGTACAACGCAGGTATAAAATGTGAGGGTTCGAGGTGCCGGAGACAATCGATCGAACGGATGAAATGGGATGGAGTCCGGAGGGACCACCGGGAGGCGGGTCCAATCCACCTTCGCAGGCCGGTGGGCCGCGGCACGCCCTGGCGACAGCGAGAGATCGAGATCAGGAGTTGTGGCGGGAAGGATGGTCGGGTGGTGTTTGACCATGCGAGAAGGCGGCCACCTCGAGGCGGCTGCGCAGCGCGAGCTTCTCCAGCACATTGTGCACGTGGCTCTTGACGGTGTGCACGGCGATGTTCAGGTGAGTCGCGATCTCCTTGTTGCTCAATCCCTTGCCCAGCAGGTCGACCACCTGGAGTTCCCGTGCGGTCAGGCCCACGGTTTCCAGGCGCCGGGCATCGTTCCGAAGGGTCGGGTCCTGATTGATCTGCGAGAACAGCGTGTGAGTCAAAACGGGCGGGAGCACTTCGGCGCCGCGGGCGACGGCCCGGATGGTGGAGAAGAGGTCCTCCACCGAGGCCTCCTTCATGACAAATCCCGACGCCCCCACCCGGACGTAGTCGGCCACGTCTTCCTGTCCGGAGAGGAGACCCATGACGATCACCCGGGCCGAGGGGGCCTCCTGGCTCACCCGCGCGGTCAGATCGAGGCTGTCGTGGGCCTCCAGGCCGATATCGAGGAGCACGATGTCGGGTGTGTGGTCAGGCAGCGCCGCCAGGGCCTCATCGACCCTGGTGGAGGCCACGAGCACGCGGAATCCCGGTTGAGCGCGGATCATCGCCGCCAGCCCCTCGAGGAGCAAGCGGTTGTCGTCGATGATCAGGAGTGAGATCGTGGTGTCGTCCGGACCTGACTTGGCACCTGACTTGGTGGTGCTGGCGGTGACGGTTCTACGCGGGGTCGCACAGGATGTGCGGCGACGACCCGGAAAGGCGGAAACTGGGTTCGACGGTGGGATTGATCCAAGCGAGGGGGAGCGGGAACCGACCATAAAGGCACCTTTTCCGTGAGTGCCAAGTAGAGGTCCGGCAGCGGAGAATGAAAAGCGAATGATTCAATACTATAGCAACGTGCCCCACTTGGCAAGTCGGCCGGTCCCTCTCTTCAACGGATGGCGTCCCCGCGGCTGGTCTCGCCAGGGCCCCCGACCGGTGTCGACGAGGAGTTATAAACAATCCGGCGCTATGTCCGATATCAGGAGGAGACACTGGTGATTGGTCATTGGTCATTGTTCGTTGGTCATTGATCATTGATCATTGGTCCGCTGCAGCTGATCCCCCACCATCGCCAGCGCCACGACCGTCGTCACCAGCAGAATCCCGGGGAGCAGGGCCACCCACGGCGCGTTCACGATCGTCTCCCGTCCCGAGGCGATCATCGCCCCCCAGCTCGGCGTGGGAGGCTGCACTCCGACGCCCAGAAAACTGAGGCCGGCCTCGAGGGAGATGGCGTTGGCCATTCCCAGAACCGAGGCGGTGATCACCGGGGTGAGCACGTTGGGAATCACATGAGCTCGCAGCACTCGGCGACGGGGTGATCCCAGAGCGATGGCACCCTCGACGTAGGGCCGGGCAAGCACGGTACGGGTCTCGCCATGCACCAGCCGGGCCACCGGCATCCAGCCGGTGACGCCGAGCACGACCACCACCAGTGCGGCACTGGGCTGCCAGAGGGCGGCAAGCAGCAGGAGCAACACCACGCGAGGAAGGGCGAGGGCCAGATCGGTCCCCCCCATCAGCACGCTCCCCACGTGGCGCGGGTAGACTGCACTCACCGCCCCCACCAGCAGGCCGATCCCCGAGGAGAGAAGCACGGCCAGCGCACCAACCCCGAGTGAGATCCGGGTTCCATGGGCCAGCCGGGCCCAGAGGTCGCGTCCCAGGCGGTCGGTCCCGAACAGGTGGAAGGTGCCGTTCAGGTCGGTGGTGAACGGGGCCAGGAACCGGGTGTGGACCAGGTCGCTCTGGGCACCGGGGTCGGGCGCGATCCAGGGAGCGAGGAGTGCCGTCCCGACCAGAACAGCCAGGATGACGGAACCGAGAGTGGCTCCCACTCCCCAGGCGGAGTGAGATCGTTCACTCACCCGTGCGCTCCGGCACCAGACGGACCCTGGGGTCCACTCGCGCTGTCATCAGATCGGCCAGGAGGTTCCCCACGACCACGAGAATGGCACTGACCGTTGTGGCCGCCATCACCACCGGGAGATCCCGCGCCCCGACCGCCTGCACCAGCACCAGTCCGACCCCGGGCCACCCGAAAATCACCTCGATGAACACGGTGCCCGAAAAGAGCGCCGGCAACGACAGGCCGAGCAGCGTCACGACGGGGACGAGGGCGTTGCGGAGGATGTGGCGCCGGGTGACCCGGGCGTTCCCCAGCCCGCGGGCCCGCGCGGCGAGGACGAACGGAGCCTCGCGGACATCCCGCATCGCGGCCCGGACGTAGCGCGCCACGCCACCCACCCCGATCAGTGTGAGGGTGAGAAGGGGAAGGGCGAGATGAGCCAGCCGATCCTGGACCCGGGCCCACCCCGTCAGAAAATCGGCGTCGAGACCCGCCGCTCCGAAGGCGGGGAACCACCGCAACTGCCAGGCAAAGATCATCACCAGCAACAGCCCGAGCCAGTAGGAGGGCATGGCGAACAGCGTAAGGGTACCGATGGAGAGGGCGTGATCCACTCCCCGCCGTCGGGTGGTGGCCTGGATGGCTCCGACAAGGAGACCGAGCAGGTAACTCGCCGCGAGGGAGAGGGCGACGAGCAACGCGGTCCGGGGCCAGGCCTCCCGGAGCATGGTGGCCACCGGCCGACCGGTCGCGATGCTCTCTCCCAGATCGCCGCGGGCCGCCCGGCCCAACCACTTCCCATACTGTACCGGCAGGGGCCGGTCGAGCCCGAGGGCGCGGGTGCGGGCTTCGACCTGCGCTGGAGACGCCGAGGGCCCGAGAAGGAGCGTCACCGGATTCCCCGGTGCCAGGTGCAGCAGGACAAAGGTCAGGGTGACGACCCCGAACACCACGAGGAGGCCCCGGACCAGGCGGCCGGCCAGGAGGGAGAGCATGGGGGAATGTACCGCGGACGCAGGACGTAGGACAAAGGACGTAGGACATAGGGCACAGCTCGTAGGAGGTCGTACCATCACCGGGACCGCCTACCGCCTACCACCTACCACCTACCACCTACCGCCTACCGCCTACCTCCGATACCACGCCTCCCGGAGCAACCGGGCATGCAGCAGGGTCGAGATCTTCTGCCGCGCCCCGGGACCGGGATGAACCCCGTCCTCCACGTAGTCGCCCCGGACATAGCAGATGCCCCCGCCATTGGTCATCCCGCTGGCGCAGTCGGGCGCCCACAGGTAGGGCCCCCACCCGTACCAGATGCCCTCCACGGTGGCATGGGTTTGGAGCCACTGGTTCAGGGCGTGACCCTCCTCGTAGCTCAGGGGTTCCCCGCGCCCCGGATTGCCGGAGAATCCGCCGTAGCTGCGGGAAGAGGTATAGACGGCCTGCACGGAGGGGAACTTTCCTCGGACCCGCGCCGCGAAGGCATCGAGGTTCTGGACAAAGGCCTCGAAATCGCTGCCCGCCGTGGGGTAGGTGGGCAGGGGGACTCCCCCGGGACCGGTGGTGAACTGGTTGGCTGCCTTGTGCCAGATCACCCGGACCTGGTCGGGCCGGACGCCGGCCTGGGGGAGCCGTTGGGTGAGGCAGGCATTCCAGAGCACATCGTCAAATTCGGGGTCGATCCATCGCTCGATGGCATGCCCCCCCACGGCGCAGTTCACCACCCGTACGGTTGGCGCGATCTGACCCGCGAACTCCCCCGTAACACGGGTGCGATAATCCGCGCACTCCTGGTTGCTGTTGCTCATGCCCACGCACACGATCCCGATGATCCCATCCACCGGTTGCACCGCAGGAGCCCCGTTGTCCACCAGCTGGAGCGGAAGTCCCTTGTAGGTACCTGCGGTTCCATCGACCTGCAGGTCGATCGGCACCGGACTCGTCGCGTCCGGACCCGGATTGTCGCTCGGTGACGTCGCGGCCGACCCGCCGCACCCGGTGAGTGCCAGCACACCCGCCGCTCGCCACACGAGAATGTTGATCTGCATGCGGGTCTCTCCGTCAGAGGTGGTCCCACCCCCAGGGACGCATCGTCATTCACCCCGTTAAGGAATATCTGATCATTTCCCGCTGCTGCCGGTGTCTGACGTCCGAGACTGGGGACGGGATGTGGGTGCCGTCAACCCTCTGTGTCCTCGCGCCCCCAGCGGTTCAACTTCTTGCCGTCCCTGCGCCCTCGCGACTTTGAGTTGAGGCAGTTCCAGGAGCTTCGTGCCCTTCGTGTCTTCGTGTCTTCGTGTGAGTCATTTGCATGCTCGACCATGGACCCCGGCGTTCGCCGGGGTGACGTCCCGGTGGCAAAATGGGCTCCGAGGGCCCAGTCCTCCTGCCCCCTTCACACTTCGAACTTCACCCTTCAATTTCTCCCCCTTCACATTCCACCCTCCCCGGTCCACACTTCAAACTTCACACTTCGAACTTCACACGTCCATGATGCTTCTGCTTCGGTTGCCGAGACCCGTCATCGCGCTGTTCTGCCTGCTCGCCGCCTGCGGCCGGCAGGCCGACCGCCGTCCGGGGACCGTGCTCCTCGCCTCGGGAGCCGACCTGCAGAGTGCCAACCCTCTCGTCACCACGCATCCCCTCGCGAAGCAGGTGCAGCGGTATGTCCTGCTCACCACACTGGTCCGGTACGACTCCCTGCTCCAGGTCGAACCCTACCTGGCCCGCCGGTGGACCTGGTCCGAGGACCGGACCCTCCTCACCCTCACCCTGACCTCCGCGCTCCACTGGCATGACGGCACACGGACCACAGCCCACGATGTGGCCTGGACCCTGGACGCGGCCCGCGATCCCGAGACGGGGTACCCCCGCGCCACCGATCTGAGCCAGATCACTTCCGTCCACGCGCCGGACGACACCACCGTCTCCCTCACCTTCAGCACCCCGCAGGATCGGATACCCGATGTCCTCACCGATCTCGCCATCGCGCCGAGGCACCTCCTGGGATCGACACCACGAACAGACCTCCGAAGAGCGGAGTGGAATGAGCATCCGGTGGGTAACGGGCCCTTCCGGTTCGTGACGCACGAGGCGAATCGCCGGTGGGTCTTCGAGCGCAACGAGGACTTTCCCGCCGAGCTCGGCGGGCCGCCGTTGCTCGAGCGACTGGTGGTGGCCGTGGTGGATGAACCGGCCACCAAGCTCGCGGCGCTCTCGTCGGGGGAACTCGACCTGGCGGGGATCGCCCCGGCCCACACCGCGTTTGTCAGCCGCCAACCGGACCTGGAGGTGCTCGACTATCCCCTCCTTTTCACCATCTCCCTTGTCTTCAACACTCGAAGACCACCCTTCGATCGCTGGGCTGCCCGACGGGCGGTGGCGCTCGCACTCGATCGCACGGAGATAGTCGACGGAATCACCTTCGGGTACGGGACACCCGGCACGGGACCGCTCCCCCCGGAGCTGATCGCCCTGGTGCCTGCCTCTCGGGGATCCCAGGCGGGACCGGGAGACCGCACCCAAGAGTCCCTTGACGCCCCGCTGGAGTTCGAGCTCCTCACCGTGGGCAGCGGGGAGGCCGCCCTCGAACAGCTGGTGCAGGCCCAGCTGGCGCGTACGGGAATCTCGGTGCGGATCCGGCAACTCGAGTTGTCGGCCTACCTGGCCCGGGTCAACGCCGACACGCCCGACTTCGATGCCGCGGTGTTGGGCGTGAGCGGCGATCTGATGCTGGGTCACCTCTCTCCTCTCGTTGCCGTGTCGGGTCTGTCCGCACCACCGGGAGAGGATTTGCTCGAGATTCTGACCCGCGAGGTTCCCGTCACCTTCCTTTACCACGCCAGAGGCATCCAGGGAAAGCGCCGGGCGATCACGGGAATCCGGATGGACCTCCGGGGGGAACTGCCCACGGTCACCCGCTGGCGCACACCGTGAGAGACACCGTCGTGGCGCGGGCGCCGGTTCGGCTCGACCTGGCGGGTGGGTGGACCGATGTGCCGCCGTTCGCGGACCGGGAGGGGGGCGTCGTCACCAACGTGGCGATCAACCACCTGGTGCGGGTGACGGTGACCTGGGGCGGCGATGAGACGGTGCTCCTCTCGGAGGATTCCGGCCAGAGCATGGTCCTGGGCGAAGCGAGCACGGACATGCGGGGGCTCGACCTCCTTGCCGCCGCCGTCCGACGGTGTGGGTTCGGACCGGGAACGGTGTCGGCCCGGAGCGCCGTTCCTCACGGATCGGGCCTCGGCGCCTCGGGTGCGCTCGGCGTGGCGCTCATGGCCGCCCTGCGACATAGCCCCGGAGTGGCGCTGAAACCGGCCGATCTGGCGGAGGATGCGTATCAGTTGGAATCAGCGGATGTGCGGAATCCCGGCGGGAGGCAGGACCAGTGGGCCGCGGCATTCGGCGGGATCAACCGGTTGGAGTTTTCGGGAGACGGGGTGCGGGTGCAGCCACTGTTGCTGGATCCGGAGTTCCGCTCCGTGCTCGAAGCCTCGATGGTGGTGGCGTGGACCGGGGGGTCGCGGGTGTCGGGGGAGACGATCGCCCGGGTGATGCAGGCGTGGGAGCGTGGAGACGAGACTGTGTCCCGGGCTCTGCACGACATTCGAGACGCGGGGATCGCCATGGCCCAGGCGCTGGTGGCGGGAGATCTGGCACGGGTCGGTGTGCTGCTGGACCGGAACTGGACGGCACAGCAGCAACTCGACGCCGGGATGCGGACGGAGACCATGGCGCGCTATGAGCGGGTGGCCCGGGAGACGGGTGCCGTGCTCGGCGGGAAGGCGGTGGGAGCGGGGGCGGGAGGATCGATCCTTTTTCTGGCGCGGGATCCCGACCGGGTGCGGGTAGCGCTCCGGGAGGCGGGCGCGGAGCTCCTGCCGGTGGCGTTTCAGGACACCGGGGTGATTAGCGGCTAGGCCATGCAGGAATGACACGGGGGTCATCCTGAGAGAAGAGAGGGATCTGAGGAGGTTGCAGGGTGCAGTGCGGGCCGTTCACGAACGGCCTCTACACCCCGTTGTCGCGACCTCGACGTTCATGGAACTGCTTCAACGCGAAGGCGCAGGGGCGCCGAGGGAGATGGAGTCCGGGACCGGTTCCTGCCCCGACCAACGTGGGGTGAGGGGTGGTGTGAACGCTGGAAACCTAACACTGCTCCCGTCGTCCGGATTGCGATGTTCATGGAACTGCTTCAACGCAAAGGCACGAAGGCGCAAGGGCGCCAGGGGTGACGGGGTGCGGGAGAGGTCACTTCAAACTTCGAACTTCGAACTTCAAACTTCTCTCCGCAGCCTCCTGATCTCCTCCAGCACTTCGATGTCGGCGGCATCTTGAAGACGGTTGGTTCGTTTTGAGGCGATAAGATGCTCGATGGAGGCGGTCGGAACCGAGACACCCTCCAGATCAAACCAGACCGCATCGGTGATGGCCTCGGGGTAGTGAACAGACCAGGCGACGGTAAAGATGTCCACGCAGGGGAAATCGCCGATGATTGTCACATGCTTCGCGGCCACCTCCTCGGCCAAGAACTCCTTTGCAAGTCCGAATCCTGTCTGTCCCAGGGCTTCCAGCACCCGCTCGGCGTTTGGGACCGTCGCTTCGATCAGAATATCGATATCCCGCGTGGCGCGGGTCGTCCCCCACAGTTGCAAGGCGGCTCCACCGACGAGAACATAGTGGGCGCCCTCCCGATTGAGAGCGCTGCACACTTCCGCGAGATGGGTCTGGAACTGGTCGGTCATCGCAGGATCCTCTCCCGGCGGTCCCATTCGAGATAATCCTCGTACCGGTCGAAGATGAGGACGCGCTTCGACGGTCCGGGGCGTGTGATCAGTCGCCCAATCTTCGCCGTGCTTTCGGCCACGCGAACTCGCTCCGTCGGAGTGAGTCGGAGGTCGGCTTCGAGTTGCGCCAACCGCTGTGGACCAAGCCCGGCCTGGTACCCGACGACGGGCTCTCTTACGACCGCCGACCGGTTCTGCGATGGGGTGACGTTGGACGAAAGGCCCCGCTGCAGCGTGTCCGCGATGACCCAGCTCCGGGACCGGTCGAGATCCCGAGCCCGCCGGTCCGCCGCGGCGAGGAGTTCCTCGGGAATCGTGATCGTGACACGGGCCTTCGGCATGGTATGAGGATAGAGTATGATCTCATACTGATCAAGTGATGGACTGGGAGAGGACCTAGGACATGGGATTAGGGCCTAGGACAGAGGCCAACACAGGACATAGGACGCAGATTAGTCCCTTACGGAACAAGATTGAACGCAAGACGGCCACAATATTGTGGGCGACTCCCGACCCCCCCCGCCGACCGTTCGGGTCACGGCGATCGTATCGGCCGCGCCGTGCAAGGGGAGTGGCCACAAAAAGCACAGAAGTCACAAGAGGCACACCTCGGTACGCATGGGGTCCCACCGGGGCGAGAGGAGGTTTCTGTGCCTTTTGTGCTTCTTGTGGTTGGCTCTAGGGGTGGGCAGAGGGCTCCAGAGGGACTGGAACCCATGCCGAAGAAAACCCACGCGCGACCCCGAGGCCCCTCTGTGGTTCCGGCTCTGCCGGCTTAGTCCCTTACGGAACAAGATTGAACGCAAGACGGCCACAATATTGTGGGCGACTCCCGCCCCCCCCCCGCCGACCGTTCGGGTCACGGCGATCGTATCGGCCGCGCCGTGCAAGGGGAGTGGCCACAAAAAGCACAGAAGTCACAAGAGGCACACCTCGGTGCGCATGGGGTCCCACCGGGGCGAGAGAGGTTTCTGTGCCTTTTGTGCTTCTTGTGGTTGGCTCTGGGGGTGGGCAGAGGGCTCCAGAGGGACTGGAACCCATGCCGAAGAAAACCCACGCGCGACCCCGAGGCCCCTCTGTGGTTCCGGCTCTGCCGGCTTAGTCCCTTACGGAACAAGATTGAACGCAAGACGGCCACAATATTGTGGGCGACTCCCGCCCCCCCCCCGCCGACCGTTCGGGTCACGGCGATCGTATCGGCCGCGCCGTGCAAGGGGAGTGGCCACAAAAAGCACAGAAGTCACAAGAGGCACACCTCGGTGCGCATGGGGTCCCACCGGGGCGAGAGAGGTTTCTGTGCCTTTTGTGCTTCTTGTGGTTGGCTCTGGGGGTGGGCAGAGGGCTCCAGAGGGACTGGAACCCATGCCGAAGAAAACCCACGCGCGACCCCGAGGCCCCTCTGTGGTTCCGGCTCTGCCGGCTTAGTCCCTTACGGACAAGATTGAACGCAAAACGACAACAAAACTTCGGAGGCCGCCCGGAAACGCTTGTCGGCAGTGCGTTTGACGGCTCCCCGGAAGGCATCCAACTTTGAGGCGTTTGGTGCGTTCACGTCGCGGATCGCCGCGTCGAGGCGAGTGGTGTTTCCCCGGGCGAGAGCCCCGGGGAACCCACGCGACCCCGAGGCGCCTATTTGGTTCCGGCTCTGCCGGCTTAGGACTTAGGACTTAGGACTTTAGTCCCTTACGGACAAGTTTGAACACAAAAAGCAACAATATTTTTGGGCAACGCCCGGAAACCCTTACGGGCAGCGTGTTTTACGGCGTTTGGGAAGGCATCCAGCTTCGAGGTCTCCGGTGTATTCGAGTCGCGGAGCGCCGTGGCAGAACGGGGCCTCTGGCGACACCCCGAGGGGGGGCTCGCCGTCACGAAAGGGGCGGAACCACCGATGCGGTCTGCGTTCGGGGGCGTGGCGGGCGTGGGCGCTCGGGGTGGTGGTCTTGTGCCTTTTGTGCTTCTTGTGGCTGGCTGTCGGGGAGTAGGAGAGGCGCTCCAGACTGTACATGAACCCAGGCCAAGCCTGAGGACACCCCGTTGGGTTCCGGCTCTGCCGGCTTAGGACCTGGGACAGAGGACGTAGGACGGAGGCCAGACAACCACCCAATACCCAAAACCCAACACCCCGTCCCCAACACCCCTCTCATTGACATAGACGTTTCCTAGGTGTACTATTCACTTATGAATAGCATCCAAACCCCGGCCCACCCCTACCCTGCCATCGGTCGGCTCCTTGGTGCGGCCCACTCCATCGAGGCCCGTGCCGACGCCGATCTCGCCGCAGTGGGGTTGTCTCTCGCCAAGGTCGGGCTCCTCCGGCACCTCTCGGAATCGGAGGAGCCCCTGCCACTTACTGCGCTCTCGGAGCGGTGCGGGTGTGTGAAGTCCAACATCACCCAGCTGGTCGATCGGCTCGAGTCCGACGGCCTGGTTCAGAGGATCCCGGACCCGGAAGATCGCCGGTGCATCCGGGCCGGTCTCACCGCCCTGGGGAGAACCCGGATAGTGGAGGGACTCGCGATTCTGTCCCGGCTCGACGCCGCCGTCTCACAGGCGCTTAGGGATAGAAGCTGGGAGCGGGGAGAGCTCCAGGGCATCGACCTGGGGTAGTCTTTGTTTTCGACGCATGGTTCATACCTATACGTTGCTCGCATCACCATTTCAGTAAGGGAGCAGGACAATGACCGACACGATTCAACCACTCCTCACCCCATTCACCGCCGGGCGGCTTGAGCTCCCCAACCGGGTGGTCATGGCTCCGCTCACTCGCAACCGGGCCGGTGAAGGGCATGCCCCAACCGATCTGGTGGCGGAGTACTATGCCCAGCGCGCGAGTGCGGGGCTCATCATCACCGAGGCGACCCAGGTGAGGGAGGACGGCCTGGGCTACCCCAACACTCCGGGCCTCCATACCGACGAACAGCAGGCGGCGTGGAAGCGGGTGACCGATGCGGTCCACGCCCGGGGCGGCAGGATCGTGGTGCAGCTCTGGCACGTGGGCCGGATCTCCCACCCCGTGATGACCGGGAAGACGCCGATCGCACCAAGCGCCATCAAGCCGGCGGGACAACTGTTCACCACGGATGGGATGAAGGACTTTCCCACGCCGAGAGCGCTGGAGAAGGACGAGATCCCCGGTCTGGTGGGGGCCTGGGCCGACGCCACGGTGCGGGCCCGGGCGGCAGGGTTCGACGGGGTCGAGATCCACGGCGCCAACGGGTATCTGATCGACCAGTTCCTTCGCGACGGGAGCAATCATCGCACCGATGAGTACGGGGGAAGCGCGGCCAACCGGGCTCGTTTCCTGGTGGAGGTGGTCGACGCGGTGACGAGGGCGTGGGAACCGGGCCGGATCGGAGTCCGTCTCTCTCCCCACAACCCGTTCAACGACATGCGGGACAGCAACCCGGTGGCCACGTTCACCGAGGCCGCTCGTCAGCTTGAGAGGTTCGGTCTCGCGTATCTTCACGTGATGGAGGCGATCACCCCGGACCACCCATTCGGAGGCGCGGGAGAGCGGGTCACTCCCCACATCCGCGGCGTATTCAGCGGGCCGCTGATGGTGAACGGTGGATATGACCGGGAGAGCGGAAACGCGGCGATTGCGAATGGAGAAGCCGACCTGGTGGCCTATGGGACCGCCATGCTGGCCAATCCCGATCTGGTGGAGCGCTTCGCCGAGGGAGCACCGCTCAACCCGCCGGATCCCTCCACTTTCTACGGCGGAGACGCAAAGGGGTATACCGACTACCCAACGCGCGAGGTGGCGGCACTGTGAGGCGGTAGGCGATAGGCGTTGGGCGATAGGGGCAACGCATGCGTCGCCCTGAGTGCTGGGTACGTCCTACATCCTACGTCCTACGTCCTACGTCCTACGTCCTACGTCCTATGTCCTACGTCCTATGTCCTACGTCCTACGCCCTGGGGCCGGGGGTGCTGGCATGGGGAAGGGTGATACATTCCGGGTCATGGCACACCGACCTTCGCCGTCCGCGATCCCGCTCCCGGAGCTGACCAACGAGGAGATCCTCCGGTACGGCCGCCACCTGATCCTGCCGGAGGTCGGCATCGACGGCCAGCGCCGGCTCAAGCAGGCCCGGATCCTTCTGGTGGGGACCGGCGGGCTCGGCTCTCCGGCGGCGATGTACCTCGCCGCGGCGGGCGTGGGTACCCTCGGGCTCGTGGACTTCGACACCGTCGACGTTACCAATCTCCATCGCCAGATCATTCACGGTACCAGCGATGTTGGCCGGGCCAAGCTCGACTCGGCGTGCGACCGTCTCCGGGAGATCAACCCGCATGTCATCCTCGAGCGGTTCGACACCCGTCTCACCAGCACCAACGCGCTGGAGATCGCCCGGGGGTTCGACCTCGTGGTGGACGGATCGGACAACTTTCCCACCCGATACCTCGTCAACGATGCCTGCGTGCTGCTCGGCGTTCCGAACATCTACGGGAGCATCTTCCGCTTCGAGGGCCAGGCGTCGGTCTTTGCCCATCCGGACGGCCCCTGTTACCGCTGCCTCTTCCGCGAACCCCCTCCCCCGGGATCGGTGCCGAGCTGCGCGGAGGCGGGAGTGTTCGGCGTGCTGCCCGGACTCGTGGGGACCATCCAGGCCACCGAGGCGATCAAGCTCATTCTCGGCCTCGGCGACTCCCTGGTGGGAAGGCTCTTGCTGGTGGACACGGTGCGGATGCGGTTTCGAAGCATCGAGGTGCGGAAGGATCCGACCTGCCCCGCCTGCGGAACCGGGGAGATCCAGGCGCTCATCGACTACGAGGCGTTCTGCGGTCTCACGGGAAACGACAGCGACCACGATGAGGCCACGGGCACGATCGGCGCGATTTCCGTGACGGAACTCGCCCGGCGTCTGGGGCAGGGGGCGAGGGTACAGCTGATCGATGTTCGGGAACAGCACGAATGGGACATCGCCCGGATTCCGGGGGCCCGGCTCGTTCCCCTCGGTGCACTGGAGGAGAGCCTCCACACGCTGGATCGCACGCGCGAGGTGGTACTCTACTGCAAGACCGGAGTCCGGAGTCGCCGGGCGGCAAAGCTGATGCTGAAGCACGGGTTTCCGCGACCGGTGAACCTCACGGGAGGAATCGCCGCCTGGAGTGAGGAGGTGGATCCGGCCGTCCCGCGGTATTAGAGGACATAGGACATAGGACATAGGACATCCTGAGTCCTACGTCCTAAGTCCTACGTCCTGGAGAGGATGCCGACTCCAGATCACCGGCGTCATTGGCGCATCGATCACGTCGCCCGGTTGCACATCGGGGCAGAAGGCCTTCCAGTCCGCCTCCTGGTTCGGATTGGCGGGGGGTGCGAGACGCATCGTGGCGTCCATGTAGATGATCGTCATGACCCCGCGGGGAAGGGTGGAGGTGTTGGGGCCGGCCCGGTGGGCGGTCCAGCCAAGGTGAAACGACACGTCTCCCGCAGCAAACGGTTCCTGAACCACCGGACACGCCGCGGCGCGCACCGCGGCATCGAGAGCGCGCTCGCTGGCATCGCCGATGGGAAGATCCCGACCCGCCGTGATCCGATGGCTCCCGGCCGCGAAGGCAAGGGGGCCCATCGGGATCGGGGTCTCCTGCAGCGGCACCCACGCGGTGACGCAGCGATCCGAGGCCATCGGCCAGTAGTACTGGTCGGTGTGCCATGGCGTGATTCCGCCTCCCGGCTCCTTGTAGAGCGCCTGGTCGTGCCAGAGTCTCACCCCATCGACCCCGAGCAACTCTGCGGCGATCCGGGCGAGCCGCCGGCCGAAGACGAAATCCCGAACCACATGACTCTTGAGCCAGAGGTTGACCACCTGAATGAAGGCCTGGCCGTAGGTGTCGCGCCGATCCAGGGGAACCTGGCGGTTGGGGTCGAGCGCCAGGGCGAGCCGGGTGATCCGGGTGCCGCAGGTGGTGACGGCGGAGGGAGCGAGAACGCCTCGGAGATGCACAAATCCGTCGGTCTCGAATCTCCGGCGTTCGATGTCCGTCAGGGGAAAAGGGGTGTCAAGGACGCTGTGCAGGCGGGTCGGGGGCAACGACATCGAAGCGGCCTCCAGGAAGGACCCCCAGAAGATAGCGCGGTACCAGCGGTCGCATGAGACGATCCCCTGAACCTGGAGAAACCCAAGATGAAGATCCGTGTGCTGCTCCCGATACTGCTCACCGCGGTGGTGGTTCACGCCCGGGAGGTTACGGCCCAGAAGAGCCCTCCCCCTGCCTGCGCCGGACCGGAGTTCCATCAGTTCGACTTCTGGATCGGCTCCTGGGAGGTGACTGCACAGGACAGGGTTGTGGGACACAACGAAATCGTCTCCTTCGCCGGAGGATGTGCTCTTCTCGAGAACTGGACCGCGGGAAATGGGAGCGGGGGAAAGAGCATCAACGCCTGGCGTCCCACTGAGAAGCGGTGGACCCAGCATTGGGTCGGTGCCGGCGGGACGATCCTCGATCTCTCCGGTGGTCTGGTCGAGGGGCGGATGGTGCTCTCGGGGCCGGCTCGGCAGACGCCGAATGGGCCGGTCCTGGATCGGATCACCTGGACTCCGGTCACTCCCGACCAGGTGCGGCAGGTCTGGGAGATCTCCACGGACCGCGGAACCACCTGGCGCGCGATCTTTGACGGCACCTACAACCGGAAGAAGCGGGAGTAAGGGAGCATCTTGACATTGGTGCTCGCCGGGCTCCCGCCCGGCGCTCCCAGGGGTACCCCGTCCCCATTCGCTATTCCCCAAGCCGGCCGAGCCGGAACCACAGAGGCGCGTCGGGGTCGCGTGGGTTCCCCGGGGCCTTCGCCCAGGGGAACGCCAACCGCTTGGCCACGGAGCAAGTTGGCTCGGGTTCACCAGACGGGTCCATCCACTTCAGGGTTGGGCTCTTCCGGCTTC
>JBDIWC010000051.1:0-24992 GCA_039794085.1 Gemmatimonadales bacterium | reverse complement strand
AATCCGGGGCGTCCCCTCGCACCGTGCGCACAACGCCCGATCGACGTGTCTCTCACCCACGCGAAACCCTGAAGAGCCCCAAGTGGGATGCCGTCACAGACGCCGTCAAACGCACGGCCGGAGCGGGTGTCCGGGGGGCGCCCCAAATATTGTTGCCGTTTTGTGTTCAATCTTGTCCGTAAGGGACTATTCCCTATTCCCCATTCCCTATAATTCCCTATTCCCCATTCCCCATTCCCCATTCCCCATTCCCCATCCCCCCCTACCTGCCCGCCCCCACCACCCTCAGAAGTTCCCGGACGGCTGCCTCCAGCTGCTGATCGCGCCCCCGGCTCACCACCGCCGGTTCGTTCCTGACCCGGATGTCGGGGTCGGTTTGCCAGTTTTCGAGATACCGGCCGGTCGTGACATCCTTGACGCCGAGCCCGGGGACGCCCCACCGCAGCCCATCCTGGAGCGATTCCCATCCGGCGAAGGTGCAGGTTCCCGGGGTCGGCATTCCCACCAGGGGGCCGATTCCGAGCTTCTTGTAGGTCCAGGCGTAGCAGTGCCCATCGCTGTAATTCGCCTCGTTGGCGAGTGAGACGCTCGGTTTGGTCCAGCGAAAGTTCGGCTCGTAGCCCCCGCTCCGGGTGTCGGTGGTGTAGTCGAAGAAGCGCGTGCCACTCAGGAACATGGCGAGGTCCGCCACCAGATCCCCGCCCCCGTTGAACCGGGTGTCCACCACCATCCCCTCCCGCGTCACGTACTTCCCCATGACGTCCTCGAAGGTGGTGCGGTAGGCGCCATCATTCATCCCCGGCACGTGCACATAGCCGAGCCGTCCCTGGCTCAGGCTGTCGACTTCACGCTGATTGGCACGCACCCAACGGGCGTAGAGCAGGCGCCCTTCCTCCGCCTGGGTGACCGGCTTGGTCACCACTTCGCGGGTCGTCCCATTCTCCCGGATCACGACCAGCACGTTCCGCCCCGCCTTCCGATTGAGCAGCCGGTTGATGTCCTCCGCCGGCGTGATCGTCTCCCCATCAATCGACACGATCACCGCCCCCGGCCGAATGTTCATCCCCGCCTTGTCGAGAGGGCCACCCGCCAGGACCTCGGTGATGGTCACGCCTTCACTCCGACCCGACTGGTCATGGAGCACCCCCAGGGAGGCGGTGGCGTCGTCGTCCGGGGAGGACTCGGCGTACCGCGCTCCGCTGTGGCTCACGTTCAGCTCGCCCAGCATCTCGCTCAGCATCTCGGCGAACTCATGATTGTTGCTGACGAAGGGCAGGTATTTTTCGTACACCGGGCGAATCGCCTCCCAGTCCACTCCGTGATACCCCTCCGTGTAGTAGGTGTCGCGTGTCTGGCGCCAGATGTGATCAAAGAGATAGGCGCGCTCGGCATCCTCGGACACGACCATCTCCCCGCGGATCGGCACTGTCTCCCGTTTGGCCGCCACGGGATCGAGGGTGGCGATCGCCCCGTCCGCCAGCAGGAAGATGCGCTTCTGTTCCTTGTCCCACGCCATCCGGCCCCCGTTGGCGTTGAGCGGGAGGAGCATCTTGGTTTCCCGGGTCCGCAGGTTGGTGGACCAGAGGTTGAACCCTCGCTCGAACCGGGCGAGATAATAGAGGGTCTCGCCGTCCTTGCTCACCAGGGCGTCGCCGAGCGAGGAGGAATGGATGGTGAGGCGCGCCTTCCGAAGCTGGACGCCCTCCAAGGCGAGCACCAGGGTGTCCGTCGGCGGTCGCTTGGCGGAGTCGGCCGGGGAGAGGGCCTTCGCCTTCCTCTCCTCCTCCTCCTTTAGCAAAGCGTATTCCTCCTTGGTCAGTCGAAACCGATCCCACGCCTCCTGGGTGAGAAACATGGCGTACACGTCTGCCTGAGTGCTTCCGGTCTGGGCGAGGGACTTGAGCCCGTCCCGGTTGCTCCGCCAGAGCAGGGCCGCGCCACCCTGGATCCAGGTGGCGGACCCGTCGTCAAACCCGCTCTCCGTGAGGTTCCGAACCGGGCCGCTTCCGTCGGCTCGCACCAGGCCCACCTCGCCCGGCGCGATGCCCGGCACGGCGAAGTCGAAAAGCATCCACTTCCCGTCCGGACTCCAGACGAAGTGGTGGTTGCGGCGGGTCGAGAAGAGTTGCTGATCGGTGAGGAGAGTTCTGACCTGGCGCGTGGCGAGGGTGAAGACCCGGAGGGTGTTGAGTCCCTCGATGAACGCGATCTCCCTCCCATCCGGCGAATACAGCGGCTGGGTGTTCTGCCGGTCGTTCGCGATCACCGGTGTTTCCCGGATCACCGTCGACGTGAAGAAGTGCGCCTCGGCGTCCCGCGCCCGACGCGCCTCGTAGATGGCCCACCGTCCCCCCCGTTCCGAGGCATAGATGATCGCCTTGCCGTCGGGCGAGAATCCAATCCCGGCCTCCGCTTCGGGCGTGCGGGTGATCTGCTTGGTGATGCCGCCCTCGACACTCGTCACGAAGACATCGCCGCGAAAGATGAAGGCGACCTCCTTTCCCGACGGGGCGACGGCCAGCTCGCGCGCCCCTCCCATCACCGCCACCACCCGCTCGTTGTTGCGCCGCGCGTCAGAGGCCACGGTGATCCGAACCCGCTCCGGCTCCCTCCCCGGTGTGAGCGTGTAGATCTGCCCGTCGTGGCTGAACGCCAGCACCCCCGTCACTGACCGGCTCAGGAACCGGACCGGGATCCCGGTGAACGAGGTCACCTGCTCGGAGACGCCCCCCGCGAGCGACATCCGGTGCACGTTGAACGTCCCACTCGCCTCGCTCAGATAGTAGAAGACGCTGTCCCCCTCGGCAAACACCGGATCACGGTCCTCACCGGCAAAGGTGGTGAGCTGGCGATGGCTCCCACTCTCCCGGTCGTGCAGCCAGATGTCCCGGGCGATGGCCGAGACATGGTGCTTTCTCCATTCGTTCTCTCCCCCCTTCCGGTCCTGATAGAGCATCCACCGTCCATCGCGGCTCAGCGAAGTCTTCTCCGCCGGGGTCGTGAGCCATTGCACCGGCCGTCCCCCCGCCACCGGCACCTCGTAGAGTTCGGGCTGGGAGGCGGTCGGATAAAGCCGGCTGGTGGCGGCATCGAGGCGCGCCGCCCCGAAGACCACTCCCCCATCGTCCGGTGTGAAGGTGTAGGGGTACTCACTCGCGGAATGAAAGGTGAGCCGCCGGGCCTCACCTCCCGAGGCGGAAATCACGAAGATGTCGAAATTGCCGTAACGATCGCTGGCAAAGGCGATTGACTTCCCGTCGTGACTCCAAACCGGCGTGAAATCGTGCGCGGAATGCGCGGTGAGCGCGAGTGCCGCCCCTCCGGAGGAGGGGACCCGGTAGAGATCACCCTTGTGCGTGAAGACAATGGTCCGGCCATCGGGGGAGATCGCGGGGTGTCGCATCCAACCCGGCTCGTCCTGCGCCGGAAGGGTGGAGCCCACGAGCGAAAGGAGCGCGAGAAGGATCGGAACCTGGCTCGGCATCGGAACGTACCTGGCGCTGGGGTGAACCGGGGAACGCTGGAGAGGGCCCGGAATTATAGCCGGGGGAGGGAACAACAGAGCAAGTTTGAAGTTCGAAGTTTGAAGTTCGAACTTCAAACTTCGAACTTCACACTTCTTCAGGGCCGCCGCGAGCGCGACCGGCTCCCCGAGCCCGACCCCTTCGACGCCTTCCCACCTCCCGAGGGATTGCCTCCCTTGGCTGTGGGCCGCCGATCGCTCGAAGGCCGGGCGGTGGGACGTTCTGCGGGCCGGGCCCGCTCGGTACTCGGCCGAGCTGCTTTCGGATCGGATCGTGTAGAGGAAGGGCGATCCTTCCGTCTCACCAGGGTCGGTTCCTTGGCGCGCTCGGGACGGCTGGGCCGCGCCCGGGCCCGCGCCGGAGGATCCTGCTGCACCTGGCTGCTTTGGGTGAACGCGACGTTCCGAGTCGCGCGTTCGGGACGGGTCACCGCCGAACCCTCGATCGAGGTGCTGCTGCGCGCCCGGGACCGGGTGGTCGGCGCCACATCGGAGGAGCGGTTCCCGGTCGACGGCCGTGCGCGCACCCGATCCCGGCCACCCCGTTCCGCAGCGTCAGGTGTCACGCGGGTCGGCTGCCGCCGTTCGATTTCCGCGTCCCTGTTTCTGCCGCGGTCACTCGGACCACCGTCACGTGCCGCGGTGGAGGGCCGAGCCCGCCGAGCCACCCGCTCCATCGGACCGGAGGTGGTCGCTGGACGGCTCTCGACGGCGGGACGCGCGGCGACAGTCCGACCCCCGCGCGACCGGCCATCGAAACCGCTTCGCCCGTCGTCAAAACTCCCTCGGTCGTCGCCGAATCCGCGCCGCCCGTCGTCGAACCTGTCGCCCCCGAACTGACGGGCGCCATACCCCCGGGCCCGGCCCGTCAGCTGAGTAAAGGGACGGGACGTGTGGGTAACATGTCCACCGAAGAAACCACCCCGAGGAAATCCGTATCCGTATCCGTAGCCATATCCGTAGCCGTAGGGGCTGTAGTAGTAGGGCGAGCCGAACCCGATCCCGATGAAGAGACCGGTTCTCCCACAGGAATAGCAGTAGGGATCGTAGTATCCGAGGCAACTCGGGTAGTAACGGTAACTCCGCCATCCGCAGTACACCGGATAGGAGTAGGGATCCGCGTAGTAGTGATTCTCCTCGACCACCTCCACGACCTCGGTGACTTCGTTCTGTACCAGGTAGGGGAGAACGTCGAAATCGAAGCCGCGGTCACTCGTCATCGCCAGCACCAAGTTGGTGGCGCCCTCCTCGGGGTCGGCACTGCGGGGCACGACCAGCGCCTCCACATTCCACCGGCCGTCGCGAGTCACTGAATCGAAGCGATAGGGATCGGGTGACACGGCGGCATAGACCAGCCCGGCTCCGGTTTCCGAGGCGATGAAGCTCTCGCGGGCCGCCGCGTCCCGAATCTCATATTGGCGACCGCCGCGAATCGAGGTGTCGTCGAACGGGTCAACCGGGAAGATGACGCGGACCTCTCCTCCGGGCTCGACGTTGATCACCAGCAGGTGCCCCGGGTCCCTGGTCTGCACCTGCACCCGGACGGGATCTCCCGGAAGGAGGCGGAGACCCCCGTCACTGCTCCGCTGGTTGCCGGTAACCGACAGCCTGATCGCCGGATCCTGGGCCATGGAGGCCGAAGGGAGGACGAGCGCCGGAACCAGCAGGGCGATGAGAATGCGAGACGACATGGGACCTCCAATCAGCGAGCTCGGCCAACCCGAGCGAAATTATGCAGCCCGAGAAGTGTCGAGAATCGTGCCACTGGCCACGAATACGTAAACTATTTCAATATAAGAACTTGGGAGACGATGGATGGGAATCTCTCTGTCCTCCATTCAGGACACGTGTCCCCCTGGCGGCACGACGGTCAGGGAATTCCTGTCTCCCGGCCGCCATTCCAGCGATGCCAGTACATGCGCATCTCCGAAATCTTTCCACCGACAGTTTCGCAGAAAATCGCCCCACGGGCGTCCACCCATTCCCCGGTACGACGGCGGCGAAACACGGTCCGGAACTCGGTGGCAAACCAGGGACCGGCTCCGAAGATTTCCCCGGCGGTGGCGGTGATCTCCGATTGGTGAAGGGGGACGTCACTCCAGTACCGGCGGATGGAAGCGATGTCCCGCAGGGGCGCGCTGAAGGGTGTCTCCTGGAAGACCGCCTCCTCGGCGAACACCGACATGACCAGGTCGAGCTTGGCCCGGGACCACCCATCCATGAATGTGTCCATCAACGTGCGGCCGACCGGTCTGATATCTTCCGGGGCAGCAGCGGTCGGGTCGGTCATCATCTCTCCGGAAGCGGTACACCGGGCGGTCGGGCCTCGAACATCCCCCACATCCTTGAAAGGTAACGCCCATGTCGCCCCGGGACGGAGAGCACGCAGATGCCGTCAGTGCGAGGGCCCGCAGGGCCCGTGGCAATCTCGTGAGCCCATGCCGACGCAACAAGACGATCATCAGGCCATCCTGCCGGAGCCCGATCTGTCGGGCCCCGGCGTGATGGCCATCCATCCGCTTCACCCACCACGCGACTCACCGCTCACGGGATCGCCACGGCGGCTCCGCCGCCTCGCGATGACGGATTAGGGGGCGAGGGCGAACGTCTCGAAGAACCCCGACCCGCTGTCACTCACCGTGGATCCACCCAGCCGAGCCTCGAACCGCCAGCGCCCCCGCATCTGCAGAAACGCCCGGCGCTGATTCCCGTCCAGCCCGCCCGGCGTGGCATGGAGATCCTGCACCTCCACCTCCAGCCGGAGCGTGTCCCGCTCCCGGCTCGCCACGAGGGTGAATCGCTCCGGACCCTCCTCGCCCCGCACCCCCGTCTCCCGCCTTCCCTCGTACCCGATCGTCCGGAACCGGAACACCTGACGGAGTCCCGCCGAATCGACCAGCGCCAGAAAGAACGGCGCGTTCCCCGGGGCCTCCTCACCCTCTCGCACCCCGCCGTACAGCAGATCGTAGCGGGTCCCCTGCCCTGCTCCCCACTCCCAGGTGACATCCCGCCATACCCCCCAGTTGTGATCGTGATAGGCCGGCGCGTTCGCGAGCCACCGGCAGCGCCCCTCCCCTCCCAGGCAAAGTCGGCCGGTGGCTTGGGCCCGTAACGCCGGCACCACGTAGCCCGACCGGAAGCCGCCGCCCTCGTTGAGCTCGATCGGCGGGAAGTACCGGTGTGGTGCGGGAGTCACCGTGAGATCGATGGTGAGGGTGCCGTCCAGACCCCTCGCCTGGCCGAACAGGATGTACTGTCCGCCGCGTTGATGAACGTAGGCTGCACCCAGCTGGAGATCGGCCCGGGTGGTGTCGAAGACGACCTGGTCACCGGACACCCGCGTCTCGTAGCGCACATGCCGCCCATCCGATCGCCTCGCCGTCACCAGGAGTCGTCCCCCGAACTGATCGGTCCCCGGCGTTCCAGCGACCAGGTAGGTGATGTACCACCACTCGTCTCCCTCCCGCACGTTGAAGTAGTGCCACTCCGCCCAGGTCGAGTCCGGCGTGTCGGGAACGTGGAACCGGTCGAGGTCGTCGTAGAGCTGCTGCGGCGTGGGGGCAAACCACCGGCTGTCGGCGGGGGTGTCCTCCCAGGTCCCTTCGAGGACGTCGAGCCCCGACCCCACCTCCCGGGCTCGGCTCGGGATCTCCCCCCCGGCCCGAACCGGATGCACCGCGCCATCCGGGGTCCGGAGGTAGAGCAGCTTGTCCTCGATCACCGGACTCACCGCCCGCACCGCCTCCCCTTCCCGGGGGCCTCCCAGCGTCATCCTCTGCAGGAACCTGGCCCGGTCCACGCCGAGAAACATCCCACGCAGAGCTCCAGTGCGGAGCGCCTCGAAGTCGATCCCCTGCGGGAGCACTGTCACCTCGCCTCCACCGACCAGCCGGACGTCCCGGGACTGCACCAGCATCGCCTCACCCACGGAGAGAAGCACGATCATGACGCCCACACCCACCGCAAACCCGGCCAGAAGGGCCACCGCCCTCGCCTTCTTTTCCATCAGATGACGGAACGCCAGAATGAGAAGCATCAGGCCGACTGCTCCGCGGCCACCCGGCCGTCGAGCAACTCCACCACGCGCGACGCCTCGGCTGCCAGGTGAGCGTCGTGCGTCACCACCACGATCGTGGTGCCATCCCGGTTGAGGCGGCGGAAGAGCGCCAGGATCTCCCTCCCCGTCGCCATGTCGAGCTCCCCGGTCGGTTCATCCGCCAGGATCACCGCGGGCCGGTTGGCCAGCGCCCGGGCGATCGCCACCCGCTGCATCTCCCCCCCCGACAGCTCGGTGGCCCGGTGGTGCAACCGGTCTCCCAATCCCACATAGTGGAGGAGCTCCTCCGCCCGGGCCCGTCGCTCCCCCTTGCCGGCTCCCGCCTCGGCCAGGGGCAGTTCGACGTTCTCACGGGCGCTCAACACCGGCAGGAGGTGAAAGCGCTGGAACACGAACCCGATCCGTTCGAGGCGCAGCCGGGTGAGCGCCCGGTCGGTCAGCGCGTCGAGCCGGATCCCCTCGAATTCCACCCACCCGTCGGTGGGGGTGTCGATCCCGCCGAGGAGGTGCAGGAGGGTCGACTTGCCGCTGCCGCTCGGGCCCGTGATCGCCAGATATTCGCCGGTTTCCACCGCCACCGACACCCCGCGAACGGCCGAGACAGCGCGCCCCGGCGTGTCGTAGGCGCGATGCACCTCGTGCGCTTCCAGAATCGTGGTCATGGGCAGGATGGTAGCGGGTCCGGAGACCGGGGGCCAACCCCGAATGCACAACGCCCGGTCACAGGGGACCGGGCGTCTTGTACGACTCACCTCCGACGGGGGAGTGACTCACAGTCGGAGGTGCGCCAGTTCCTTGCCCCGCGGTGTCGAGCTCACGTTGCTGAGCGACTCCATCGTCAGCGACGCGCCATACACCGGGCCGAAGTCCTGGGGAAGGGTCAGGGTCAGGATCGCCGGATGGGTCGGATCCACTTTCACCTCGGCCCCCTTGACCATCCCGTCGGGGCACATGAACCAGAAGTGGTAGGCCTCGCCCGCGGGAGCGGCGGGGATGCCATGGACCACGACCTTCCACCGCTTGGTGGAGTTGTCGGCGAAGATGAACATGCCCCCTTCGTAGCCATCCCCCTTGATGGTGGTCTGCAGGATGTGCTGCGCCCGCTGCATGATGCCCAGGGTGTCGCTCAGGGCATCGAGCCGCTCCCGAGTGACCATCAGGGTCGACTCCAGACGGGCCGAGTGCCAGCTCACCAGACCGAGACCCACGACGAGAGCCAGCATCGCGGCGATGGCCAGCGGCTGCATCACCCGGCGCCACAATGGACGGATCTCATGATCCAGCACCGCCACGGTGATCTGCCGGGTGAAGCCGGGACGCGGCGCCACCGGGCGCACCGCCATCGGAAGCCATCCGAGATCCCGCTCGATCTCCTCGATCGCCTTGCGGCAGTTCTCGCACCGGGGCAGGTGATCCTCGAAGAGTTCTTCCTCCTGCCGTTCCAGTGCCCGGGCGATGTAGGCCGCCTGGTTCTCGATGTACCAATCGTGAGCGTTCATACGATCCATTCCTTCAGGGTGGCCAGCGTACCGCGCAACCGGCCAAATGCCAATCGAAGCCGGGTCTTGACGGTGCCCAGCGGGATCTGCAGCTCCTCCGCAATCTCCGAATGCGTGAGGCCCCGGTAAAAAGCGAGGTAGATCGCCTTCTGCTGCTCCGGGGGAAGTTCCTTCATCGCCGCCTGCACCTTCTCATGCACATGCCAGCCTGGCTGGCCCGCTTCATTCGGCTCCTCCGGCTGGGTGATGGCATCGCCGATGTCCGAATAGATCTCCGCACGACGGGTCTTGACCACGTGCCGCCGCTGGGACCGCAGCCGGTCGATCGCCCGGTTCCGGGTAACCCGCAGGAGCCACGGCATCAGGCCCCCCTCGGCGTCAGGCGAGATCTCGATCCGATTCCACGCCACATGAAACGACTCCATCACCACTTCCTCGGCCTCGGCCGGATCCGAGAGCATCGACTGCGTCACACCGAGCAACCACGGGGTGGCCAGGTCGATCAACTCCACCAGGGCCCGCTCATCCCGGGCGATGAGTCGCTTTCGAATCGATGATTCGCGCTCGACCGAGAGAAAACGACGTGTTGCGTTCCTGCCACGGTCCGTAGTCGGTTGGCTCACAGCTAGCATAGTAATCGGCCCGTTCCGGTGAAGGGAGCGGCCGGTTCCGGGACTGGAACCGGTTCCATTTAGAAGTAGGACGACGCCACCGGCGGGGTGGATCTCGGGAGCCGGGAAATTATCCCCCATCCTCCCGAAGAGTGGCGGCAATCGGAGCCCGGGAGGCGAGCCAGGCGGGGATCAGACCGGCCAGGAGCCCCGTCCCGGCGATCACCGCGGCGGCGGCGGCGAGAGGGGCAGGCTGGGCGATGAAGAAGGAGACCGACGCGGGGAGCCCCGGGAACTGGGTGAGGATGGTGTCGAGATATCCTGCGGTCAGGAGCCCGAGGGCCATCCCCAGACTCCCGCCGACTGCGGTGAGCACCACCCCCTCGAGGAGCACCTGCCGGAGGATGGTGTTCCGGGATATTCCGATGGCGCGCAGGGTGGCGATCTCGCCGAGTCGCTCGTTGACGGTGATGGTGAGAATGGTGGCGACGAGAAGGGCGGCGACACCGAGACTGATGGCTCCGAGAATGACGGACAGTTGCCGGAAATAGGTGAGCCGTCCCCGGAACTGGGCCACGAGGGTGGCCAGACTGTTCACGGAAACCGCCGGGTGTCGGGCCGCGAGCCGGGCAGCCACGATCGGGGCCAGGGTGTCGTGGGTGGCCATGACGAGAATGGCGGAGGCGCGGTCCTCCCCCCGGCTCATGGAGAGATGCTGCATGGTACCGAGCGTGGTGCCGAGCGAGAGCTGGTCCCGGGCATCGTAGAGCCAGCGGACCACACCACGCACCACCAGGTGTCGGTCGGTGCGGGCCAGGCCGGCGAGGGGGTCGAGCTCACCCTCGACGGTGACGGTGTCGCCCGGGGCAAGTCCGAGAATTCGCGCGGCCTCCTCCCCGAGGAGAAGTCCCGCCGAATCGCCGGGAGCGAGATCGGATCCCTTCTGCAATTCATACAGTCCCTGTGCCCTCGGATCGAACCCGTAGCCTGTCAGGGGCACCAGGGAGTCGGCCGAGCGCAGAAACACCGTCGTCCCCAGTATCGCCCCCGCCCGGGCGACACCGGGATCGTCCCGGATCGAGCGGACCAGGGCCCCTGCGTCGGCGAGCGTGGCCTCGGTGTCGAAGGGGAGGGTGCCCTTCGGGGAAACCCGGATCTGATACCCTCGGGCCAGCACCAGGCGCTCGAAGGAGATCTCCATTCCGCTGCTGAGGAGCACCATGTCGAGCAACAGGGCCGCGGCCACGGCGATGCCCCCGATGGCGAGTCCGCTCCGCACCGGGTGGCGGCGGAGGTTCCGCAGGATACCCGTGATCACCCGCGCCGCCAGAGGAGAAGGGGTTGGGCGGCGGAGAGGCGGGCGGCGGCCACGGCCCCGGCACCGATTCCCAGGACCACGGAGAGAGCGACGCCGAATCCGACGATGCCGGGGGTGAGGAGGGAGAAAACCAGGGGAGTGTCGAAGAGGTTCTGGTAGTAGAGGTTCGTGACTACGCCCGCCACCCAGGCGAGGATCACTCCCATGGCGCTCCCCACAAGGCTCACGATGCTGGACTCGAGAACGAGGGCTCCGAAGATCGTGCGACGACGGATCCCTATCAATCGCATGACCGCGGTGTCCTTCCGCCGCGCCTCGACCTTGAGCAGCATGATGCAGAGGAGAAAGACGGCGCTGGCCACGATCGAGATGACCCCGATGGCCCGGTGAAAGCGACTGACCACCGCGAAGGTCCGGGAGGATTCGGCGGCAATCCGAACCGAGGGTTCGGCCCGGAAGCCGACGGCCCCCTGATTGAGGCGCGCGGAGAGTGCCTCGGGATCAGCCCCGGGTTGGAGAGCCAGGCCGAAGCGATCGACCCGGTCGGGGGCGCCGAGCAGGGTGGCGAGGTCAGAGAGGTGGAGCCGGAGACGGTACTCCCCTCGCAGCACGGTGGCCGGATCGGGCGGGGGCTCGTGAATGGCGGTGATGACGGCTCGGCGGGTGACGGCATCGGGAGTGGCGCCGAGGGAGATGGTGTCTCCGAGGGAGAGCCCGAGTGCTGTGGCGAGGCGCTGTTCGATGGCGACCTGGAGAACGGGGATTGGGGGCTGGGTGTTGGGGGTTGGGTGTGATAGGGAATAGGGGGTAGGGAGTAGGGTGTAGGTGTGGGGGAAACGCATGCGTCGCCCTTGCGGCCGGAAGCCGGGTACGAACGCCCTGTGTCCTATGTCCTGTGTCCCCCTATGTCCTATGTCCTGCGTCCTGGGTCCTCGGGTGTCGGGTACCGGGTGGTGGGCCACGGGGGCATCCCCGGTTCCGAGCATGAGAAGCAAGGGCGCAAGGAAGGAAGCGATCGACATGGGGCGGAGTATAGCAGGGCCGAAGCGCGGGGGCGCGGGGGGCACGATCGAAAGGGCGATGGGGGAGGGGAGCGGAGGCCGGGCTTGCGGGCGAAGAGGGGAGTCGTCGCCCACAATAACTGTTGCTCTTGTGTGTTCAATCCTGTCCGTAAGGACTAACGGGCATTGGGCCTGGTGCAGAGCACCAGCGCCCCGATTTCCGGCCCGATGATCCGCGAGGCATCCCCGCACCGGATGGTCATCGGGCCATTGAACGGTTCCCGCGATGCCACGGTCACTTCGGCGCCGGGAACCAGACCCGCGTCGCCGATGTAGCGGAGCCGCTCCGGTTCCGCCGTGTCGATGCGCCGGACCTCGGCCGTCTCGCCCACCGGCACATCCGACAGCGGCGTGTAGATCAGCTCCTCCACTGACCCGTCATGATCCGGGATCGGATCGCCGTGGGGATCGAAGCGCGGATGGCCCAACGCCTGCGCCATCCGCTCCACCATCCGGTCCGACACCGCGTGCTCCAGCCGCTCCGCCTCGTCATGCACCTCGTCCCACGTGTAGTCGAGCCGCTCCACCAGATAGGTCTCGATGAGCCGGTGCCGTCGCACCATCCGGAGCGCCGCCCTCCTCCCCTCCACCGTCAGCACCACGCCCCGATACGGCACATGCTCCAGCAGGCCCTGCTCTGAGAGCCGCTTGATCATCCCGCTCACCGAGGGGGGCGCCAGATCCAGGGACTCCGCGATCGCGGAGGTGGACGCGCTCCGTCCCCCCAGCGAGATCCGGTAGATCGCCTTGAGATAGTCCTCGACGGACTGAGTGAGGAGGTTGTCCGGCATCGGGGAATGGTACAGCAGGGAGTAGGGAATAGGGAGTAGGGAATAGGTCGTAGGGGCGGCCCGTGGGCCGCCCTGTAGGGAATAGGTCGTCGGGGCGGCCCGTGGGCCGCCCTGTAGGGTACAGGTCGTAGGGGCGTGCCCTTTGGGGCGATGCACCAGCGTCCCCCCGAGTCGCGGGTGGAAAGGACAGGTTCTCGGCAGCGGGCGATCGACGCGCCTCACCCGCTACGTTCGCGATGCGTGTTTTGAGGGCTTACGCTCCCCGGTCACCTGCGGAGGTGGTCTCCGGCTTCTCACCCTGCTCTCGGCGCTCCTTGGCGATCTTGTTCAGACTGTCCCGGCTCATCCCCTCCACCAAATGGAGCACCACCGTTCCACAGCGCGCCCCTCGCCGGACCAACTCGTGGGAATAGTCGAAAGGAATGAGATCGATTCCGGTGATGAACTCGGTCGGCACGTCGCGGAGCCACCCGGTACCGGGACGCTGTGGCGCCTCGTTGACAGAGACGGAGTGGCAGCTTTGCACCCAGCGCCCGTCACCATAGGCCTTGACCGCATCGTACGCGTTGAAGTGCTGCCGGATCGCGGCCGGCCCGATCTGTTGGATTCCACGCCCTTGGGCCTCCGCCTCACCCGGCGGCAGGAACATCACGATGAGTACCAACGTCGTCAGTCTCGCCATGGAAGGTCTCCGTGTCTGAGGGTCATCACACCACTCGATGACTCTAGTGACGACGACGCGGAGATCCCTTGCACAATGTCACCTGACTGACGTCAGAACAGGGTGCCGGGAGCAGGGGCACCCAACGCTCTGGTGCCCGCCGGGCTGGAGCCCGGCAAGGGCGACGCATGCGTCGCCCCTACACCCTACTCCCTATCCCCTGCTAAAAGTAGGTCGCCACGCCGGCCTGGACCGCCGAGGTCCGCTCCGAGGGATTTCCCTGCAGATCGCGGAAGCGTTCGAGACGATAGTTGAGCCGGAATACCGTCTCCGGTACTGGCCGGAAGCTCAGCGCAAACGACACCGCATTCCGTTCATCGAACCGCTTCCGCCCCGTCGCACTGAACCGACCCTGGTTGAAGTCGGCCCGCTCAAGCCGCACGCCGAAACGCAGGTGGGGATCCACGAGCCCCCGGATCCGGGGCCGGAACACCGTGGTCACCGCGTCGAGGTACACGCCCCACTGCCGGTCGCCGAGACTCTCCCGGAGATCGGCCGGCAGATCGATCCGCGCGAACGCCACCTCTCCCCGGAGATCGACCGGTCCCACCGTCGTCTCCAGATCGACCGCCGTGAGCGAGAGCCACTGCTTCTCCTCGATGGTCTCCCCGTCGAGGCGGAACACGTTCCAGATCCCGCGATAGTGCGACAGGCCGATCTCGCCCAGCGTCGCATGACGGGCCGCCACGCGCCCCGACACCGCCGGTGACCCGTTTTCGTCGTCCTCGAAGAGCGACACCCCCTTGCCACCGGCGAGCCGGGTCCGGCCCTCCTCGTTGAGCACCACCCCGGAGTTGAGTCCGTTGCTGACGTACGCGTCCCAGGAGAACCCCCATTGGCGCGATCCGAAGCGGCCGTAGGCGCCGAACCCCGCCTCCGACAGAGTGGCGGGAATGATCTCGGTGGAGACGATGGGCCGTTCCACGAACTCGTACCGCGGCCCATCATGATTCACGTTGAACGCGCCGATGGGCGGAAGAAGCACTCCGCCTCGCAGTACGAAGGCGGGATGCAGCTCAAAGTCCAGCACCGCGGTCTCCACCCGGATCTCCTCTCCCCCCTCCTCGAATTCGAGCTCCGAGGTGAACCGGAGACGGGGCCCGAGCGACGAAAAGAGGAAGATGTTGAACCGCTGGAGGTTGGTCGTCGGCCCTTCGCTGATTCCATCGGTGCGGGACCACGCCGCGTTCGCCTCCAGATATCCGCCGATCGCCGTCCGGCCCGCCTCGGCGATGAAGGGCCGGCGATAGATCCCCCCCTGCACCATCGAGGTGTCCTGCGCGGAGAGCGTCCCCGCCCACACCGCCAGCACCGGGATCCACAGCATTGCTCTCGGCATCACTCTCCCTCCATCCGGTTCAGGTCGATCACGATCTCTTCCCCCTCGATCCTCGTGGCAAAGCGATGCAGCGGAGCCCGGGTCGGCCCCTTGAGCACCGCACCCTCCCGGGTGTATTCACTGCCGTGGCAGGGACAGACCAGCCGGTCCGCCACCGGATCGACCTGGCACCCCCGGTGCATACAACGGGTGGAAACCGTGGTGAGCCGGCCATCGGCATGGCGCACGACCAGAAGAGGCCACCGCTGGTTGGGAGCCTCGACCAGAAGATCAGGACCCGAGTCGAGCAGGGCGGCGGGCACATGAAGTCGATTGTCGGTCACGACGCCGCGGATATACGACCGGCCACCACACCCGACCAGGGGAAGCAGCGACGAGCTCGCGGCAAGGCCCACGGAGAGTCGCTCGACCTCCGAGAGGAATCGGCGGCGGTTCACAACGACCTCAGGAAGGCGAGCACCCGTTCCTGGAGCGACTCGGCGAGAGCCCGGAACGCCAACCGGCTCGCGGACCCCTCTCCCCCGTGGAACTCGATCGCCTCGCGCAGGGTCCGGGCCCGGCCGTCGTGGAGGAAGAAGGTCTGTCCGCCCTGGGATTCCTGGGCCAGACCGATTCCCCAGAGCGGCGCGGTGCGCCATTCCGAGGTGAGGGCGCGGCCCTCGGTGTAACCATCGTCGAGCTCGGGTCCCATGTCGTGGAGCAACAGGTCGGTATAGGGGTGGAACGTCACCCGGTCGAGGGTCCGGATCGTGGAGGGTCCGGTCGTGAGGGACGGCAGGTGACAGCGGGCGCAGCCGATCTCCTCGAAGATCCGGCCCCCCTCCACAACGTCGGGGTCGCCGGCATTGCGGCGCGGCGGCTCCTTCAGGGTGCGGAGGTAGAACACCACCGCCTGCACCACCGCCGACGACACCTCGGGGTCGGCCACGTTGTCGGTGGCAAACCCGCCGATGGCCATGTTGACCGGGTCGGTGGGAAGGATGTCGCTCGTGACCCCCATGTCCTCGCGGTAGGCGGTGACCGTCTGATGGAGAAGCGAGATCGCCGAGGCCTTCTTGCCGAACCGGCCGATGAAGCGACCCCCGATGCGCTGCCGGGAGGCCCCGGTGGTGCCGTCGAGCACCGACTCCAGCGACACGATCTCCGACACCACGTCCGTTTCGTCCACGAGCTGGACTCGGCCGGAGATCCCGTCTCCATCCAGATCCTCCGGATCCTCGAGCGCGAGAAGCGTGGCGTCCTCCACCGCCTCCAGGAACCCGAGCCCCGTCACCGCCGGCGCCATGAACACCGCAACACCGGTGGCCTCGTCGGGCACCGTTTCCGGGACATGGCCCGGGATCGCCCGGTTCTGGATCTGCGGACCCCCATGGGGTCGCATCGGATCGAAGCCCAACGGAGTCATCCGGCCGAAGCGGGTGAGGTTGAAGACCGGGTGCCCCTTCCCGTCGCCCACGTGGCACCGTTCGCACGATTCGGCAACGAACACCGGCCCCAGCCCGTCGACCACGCCGAAGATCCGCCCGAACTCCTCGTCACCCAGGATGTGCTGCCGCAATTGGGGACCGGAGAGTCCCTCGAGGGGCCCCGCCAGCACCTCCGCATCGGCTGGTGCCGAGGGACCGAGACTGCTGCAGCCCGCGAGTGCGAGCCATCCGGCGGCCAGGAGGAGCTTGTTGGTTGCCATGGGAATACCGCTGCGTGGGATGAACGTGAGTGGCATTACTAATAATATAATTAGGTATGCCTCATTTAACAAGATGCGCCAACCTTATTGGCCAGTGAGGCATTGGTTTAGCGACTTTGATCAAGTAGAGGGGATGGCAATGGCCCGTCATTCCCCGGCTTCGCGGGGACAACGAGTGATCAAGGAATCCCCGAGAATAGGAGTGAGATCTGAATTACACGCACAACCATGAAATTATTTCATGGTGCACGGTGCACTCCCACGACCGCGCGGCCGGAGGGATCGGGGGCGGAGGCGAAGTCGGCATCCCAGGCGAGCGCGACCGGAGAGGAGCATGCGATGGACTTCCCGCCGGGCACGGTGGCTGCGCAGGCGTCCCCGGGATAGACCGACTCGAAGAGGCGCCGGTAGAGCAGCCCCTCCTTCGTGGCCGGAGGGTTGAGGGGATACCGCGCTTCCGCGCCGGTGAGGTCCGCGTCGCTGATCCGTTCCGCAGCGTGGGCCTTGAGTGCGTCGATCCATCCATACCCCACGCCGTCGGAGAACTGCTCCTTCTGCCGCCAGAGAATCTCCTCGGGCAGCAGGCCCCGGAACGCCTCACGCAGGACCTGCTTCTCGATTCGCCCCGGAAGCACCTGTTTCTGTTCGGCGTCCATGCCCATGGCCAGGTCGAGGAACTCGAGGTCGAGAAAGGGAACTCGCGCTTCGACCCCCCAGGCCGCCATCGACTTGTTGGCACGGAGACAGTCGTACAGATGCAGTGTGTCGAGCTTGCGCACCGTCTCCTCGTGAAATGCCTGCGCCGAGGGCGCCTTGTGGAAGTAGAGGTATCCACCGAAAATCTCGTCCGAGCCCTCGCCCGAGAGCACCATCTTGACCCCCATGGCGCGGATGCGGCGGGCCAGGAGGAACATCGGCGTCGAGGCCCGCACAGTGGTCACGTCGTACGACTCGATGTGCCGGATCACCTCGGGGAGCGCATCGAGCCCCTCTTCCACCGTGAACTCGAAGGCGTGATGGACGGTCCCGATGGCCTTCGCCGCCAGCTCGGCAGCCTGCAGGTCCGGAGCGCCACGGAGACCAATGGCAAATGAGTGGAGCCGGGGCCACCAGGCTTCGGTCCGGTCATCCTCCTCGACTCGGCGGCGAGCGAAGCGCGCGGCACAGGTTGCAACCACCGCGGAATCGAGCCCACCGGAGAGGAGCACACCGTAGGGGACGTCACTCATCAGCTGGCGGTGGACCGCCCGTTCCAGGGCCTCCCGCAGAGTGGTGGGATCCACCTGGACGCCTGTGGTGGTCTGATGGTCCCGCCAGCGCGGTTCGTGATAACACCGCAGGGTGCCGGTTTCGCTGTCGAACCAGTGCCCGGGGGGAAACACCTCCAGATCGGCGCAGATCCCGGCGAGGGCCTTCATCTCGGAGGCCACCCACCGGCGCCCCTCGGCATCGCGTCCCCAATAGAGTGGACAGACGCCCACCGGGTCCCGGGCGATGAGGTACCGGCGTCGCTCCCCCCCCCGGTCCCAGAGAGCGAAGGCGAAGATGCCGTTGAGCCGGGAGAGGAAGCCCGGTCCCTCGGTCCGATAGAGGGCATTGATCACCTCGCAGTCGGACCGGGACTGGAAGGGGTACGGATCGGCCAGCCCGGCCTCCAGCTCCCGGTGATTGTAGATCTCACCGTTGACCGCCAGCACGATCGCACCGTCCGCCGAGCGAATCGGCTGGGCACCTCCGGCCGGATTCACGATGGCGAGCCGTTCGTGGACCAGGATCGCGCCCTCGTCGGCATGCACCCCGCTCCAGTCGGGGCCCCGGTGGCGCTGCAGCGCGGAGCGGGCGAGCGCGGTGCGCCGGAGAGCGCGCAGATCGGCGCCGGGTTCGAGGTCGAAGATGCCAAGGATGCCGCACATCGGGGGATTCCTCCGGAATCGGGGACAGAAAAAACCCGCATCGGGTGCGGGTCGTGGGAGCCAACGGGTTGGGAAGAACCGTTTAGCCGCCTGCCCGCGCCGGGAAGGGCCGGAAATTGTGGCGGCGATTATTCGGGGGGAGGCATGCGCACACGGCCCCCCACTGGGGGGCCAGGCCGATGGTGGACGGAAGAGAGGCTATGCGCATCGGAGAACGGTAGCACCGTGCGTCCGTCCCGGCAAGAACAGTGATTCGACACCATTGCCGGCTGGACCCTACCCGGTACGTAGCGCGGATCGCCTGAGGCTGAATCCGGGGCCTGTGATCCCGCGGGCGTCATGCCGCTACGGCTGGACATCCAGGATGAGGCGCGGAGGGGTGGCGCTCTCCCGGGACCCGAACTCCACCCGCCCGCTCGGCCCTTCCGCCGTCTTCTTCAGGATCCATCCCGGGTGCACGCTCCCGCCGAGCAGGGCCTGAATGTCGGCGGTAACGTCAAACGTGATGACCCCCCGGAGACCATTGGTGATCAGCTTTGTGGCGGTCGGGGTGGTAATCCACGGATGGGGGCCCGCCCCACCCATCTCCCACTCGGTAAGGGGACAGTCCGGTTTCTGGTTGCCGGGGTCCAGGTCATCCCCGCAGTTCCAGGTGGCCCCCGCCTCGGTCCACGCCTGGGTGAGGCGGTGGAGGTCGATGGTCCGGCCCGTGGCACCCCAGTTGTCCGCGTTCAGGGTGATGGTGAGCTCCAGCCGGGCGCTGGTTACAGTCCCGCTCCCGACGGCGGTGGCCACGGCCGCCGAGTCGATCCGGAGGAGGGCGCGGTTGTTGCCGCTGGCCCGGAGCCGGAGAATCGGCTCGGTGCCTTGGGTTTGGTTCGGGCTCCCCGACCGGAGGTAGGTATCCGCGGCCAGCGGGAGGGTGACGGACCCGCCTCCCGCCGGCAGCTGGTCCCGAATGAACTCCGCGTTGACCGTGAGCAGACAGAAGGCGTTGTCATTCACCGGACGTCCCGGGCCATGTGCCCCATTGAGGCTCGCCAGGAAACTCTCCACTCCCGCCCGAGCACCGGTTGCGTTGCCTTGGCTCAGGGCCTGGCGCGCCTGGTCCAGTCGAGTGCCGAGCGCGGCACAGGTGCTCGGATCGACGATCCATCCCAGGGTACAACTCTGCGAGAGATCCGCCGCGACCGAGTCCAGTCCCGGCCCCGGATCAGCGAGCACCGCCGGGGAGCGGGCCGGGGCGACCACGGGCACGGCCAGTCCGCCGCCGGTGAAGAAGCCAAATCCCTGTGCCCGATCCACGAGCGTGTAAACCGTATCTGGCGTGTCGTCGACCGACGTAGGCATGAGCACTCTCCCGGCATTCCCGAACGTTCGAGCCGTGAGCACGCTTGGCAACCATGCACTTGTGATCTCCAGATCGGGCAATGAAGCCCCCGGCACTACAACGGATTGTATATCGCGGCGACCATAACTGCAGAGCCACAACCCAGACACTCCCTCAAGTCTGCCGTCCGCCGCGGCGGAGGCATTCCAAGAGGCTGGGGCTCGCACAGTGAGCGCTGGATCACTCGCGGGACACGGGATGTCGAGAAATGAAATGGCTCGACGAGCGGTGGAACCATTGGCGAGAGTGTACCGATACACAAACACGCCTGCGCTCGCGATCACATGCACGGTGACTGACGCCCCAACCTGATCTGTTGCCTCGATCACGACGGTGCGTAGAGTGTCGTTGAAGTCCGTATACGTGAGGACGTAGTCTCCCTGGGGGTCCCGCACCAGGGTCTGGCCCGCACTGGACACCGGCAGCGTGAGAAGGGCCGCACCGAGCACGAGAAGGGTTCGGCTCATTGCTGCCTCGCTCGTTGAGGACTCAGATGGTAGTGCGGGGGATTGTTCGGCACGCTGGGATTCGGCTCTCGTGAACAGAACACACGTGCTACAACACACGCGCGTTCAAAGTCCTCCTGCCGTGCAGCATTCATGGTTGTTGATCTCACATCAACATCCACGCCCTTGCGGTGGGTCCTGTGGGGGTTACGCCACGGCGCGACCTCCGCCACATCGAACAGCCCACCCCACTCCAACGATGCCTCCGTGATCACGAATCGGGTATCCATGCCGCCGCCGGGCGAGGGGTTGGGAAACCGTGGTTCCGGCACCACCTCGAAATACCGCCGGAAGGCATCCAGCACCCGGTCGCGGAATCCCGCCTCCACCCAGTGGTTCACATTGCCGTGCCGCTGGCCTGGGACGTTCGGGTCCTGATTCTTGAACCCATGGTGCGTCCCCTGCCGGGCCATGGCCACGAGTCCCGGCCACCGAACCACCATGGTGCGGACCAGTCCCTGGCTCTGGAGACCATCGGTCACCTGCACCGCGAGTTGCTCGCGTCCGCTAACTCCGCTGGTGCGGTATACCAGAACGGTGTCCCCCGATGTGGGAAGCGGGAACCGGACCTGGACACGCACCCCGCCGTCCGGAACATCCACATCCTCACCGGGATTGAAGAACGTTCCTCCGGGACGACCGCGAAAGTCAAAATGACCATGGCCACCGCTCCCGGCTACCGGTGCCCCGATCAGTCGCATGCTCGCCCCCACGGCCGGCAGACCGGACGGGAGGTACCTGGCCCGTATGTGAACCCGCACCGTGTCCGTGCGCTCTGCGCGGCGCCGAGGCCCAAGGCTCTCGGCCACCTGTGTCACGGCGTCAAACAATGGTGCCATGACCGGACCCACCGAGTCGCGGACCAGCGTGAGTTCGACGGCCAGGGTGTCCGGGGGGGTCACACGAACCAGAAACACATCATACCAGAAACACATCATACCGGAAGTCGCCGAAGTCGTCCTGGGCCTGGTTCAGCTCGGCACCGAACCGGATCTGGCCGGATTCCTCATCACCCGAGAGGCGCCGGGTCCGGGCTGTAAAGCAGAGGTTGATGGCGGTATCGCAGCCCAGAACCACCAACTGAATCAGGGTGCTTCCCGGAAGCGAGCCGACCGACCCGCCACCAGGGGGAACCGGTTTCTCCAGGGGATGGGTCATGCTGATGAAGAAGGTGAATGCACTGCTGCCACCCGCAGGAGCCACCGTCAGTTCGGTCCAGCGCCCATCCTCGGAGAAGGGCACCAGAATGCCGGAGGCACAGCATACGTGATTGAAGGAGACCGGGGGCACGGGGGGCTCAGTCGGTTCGGCGCAACCCACTGCCAAGACCACCGTGAGCAGCCAGCGAGGGAGGACTCGGGGCATCACACCTCCAACACAGCAAAGGACCACGGACACCATGGCCTCCCGCACCGGACATGGCCTGGATGATTCCAACGTACGACGTGACCTCGGATCTGTCAATAACGAGTTTCTGCACGCGGTGTGCGTGTCATTCCCCTGACACACCAACCGCCTCACACGGGGCCGGTCCCGCACCCCTACGGCTGGACATCCAGGATGAGGCGCGGAGGGGTGGCGCTCTCCCGGGACCCGAACTCCACCCGCCCGCTCGGTCCCTCCTCCGTTTTCTTCAGGATCCATCCCCAGTGATTCCCCCCCCACCGAGCATGGCCTGAATGTCGGACGTGACGTCGAAGGTGATGACGCCCCGGAGGCCATTGGTGATGAGCGGCGTGGCGGTCGGAGTGGCGATCCACGGATGGGGGCCCGCCCCGCCCATCTCCCAGGCCGAGAGGGGACAGTCCGGTTTCTGGTTGCCGGGATCCAGGTCGTCCCCGCAGTTCCAGGTGGCCCCCGCTTCGGTCCACGCCTGGGTGAGGCGGTGCAGATCGATGGTCCGGCCGGTGGCACCCCAGTTGTCCGCGTTCAGGGTGATGGTGAGCTCCAGCCGGGCGCTGGTTACGGTCCCGCTCTCGACGGCGGTGGCCACGGCCGCCGAGTCGAGCCGGAGGAGGGCGCGGTTGTTGCCGCTGGCCCGGAGCCGGAGAATCGGCTCGGTGCCCTGATTCTGGTTCGGGCTGCCGGACCGGAGATAAGTATCCGCGGCCAGTGGGAGGGTGACGGATGCACCTCCCGCCGGCAGGAGGTCTCGAATGAACTCCGCGTTGACCGTGAGCAGCCAGAAGGCATTGTCGGTGATCGGACCGGTCCCGGTGGAGTCGTGGTGGGCCGTGAGCGTGGCCAGGAAGGCATCGATGGCGGTGCGGGTCGAGGCCACATTGCCCTGGCCCCAGGCGGTCTGGGCTTCCGCGATGCTGCCGTGCAGGAGGGTGCACACCGCGGCATCACCGATCCACCCAAGGGTACCGCAGCTCGCATCGAGGTCCTCCCGGACGAGCCCCAAGCCGACTCCGGCATCCGTGATCGTGGCGGGGTCCCTGCCGGGAACCACGGTCGGGATCTCCTTCCAGCCACCGCTAAAGCCCTCAAGCCGGTTGACCACGGCCACCGCTGGCGCATTCTCCTCGATCGGGTCGAATGTCGGCCACCGGACGCCTTCTGCAGCCCCGAAGGCTCTGGCCGCACCGCGCGAGGGCAGATAGCCCGCTTCGAGAGAGGCGAGGAGGGTTCCCCCGACAGGGAGGGTGAGGGTACCGCGCTGAGAAAAGTCGCAGGAGGGAAGGCTAACTTCACTCGAATGCCTCACGGCCCACGGATGAGGAATCGTCGCTGACAGGCCACCAATGCCCGCTAGGGCCGGGCAATCCACCTCGAAGAACGACAAAGGTTGAATACTTCCTGGAAGGACAGTGACGGAATAACTGTATCGCCATCTGCCCTGAACGACACTCTCAACCCGCAGGGCCATGTCGAGCACGACTTTGTTCGGCGGGACGACGCGCATCTCCACCAGCTCTCCTGCGTCGTTCATGACTGTGACGAAGTAATCGCCGCTGGCCGGATCCAGGCGTACATCGCCCGGCTTCTGAGCAGGGAGTTCGGCGGTCATGGACAGAATCCACACGCCTATGAGTCCGAGGAGTCGCATGGTGTTCACCGGTTCGGGCCGAGGACGGCGTGAAAGTGGTTCCCGTTGTGAAACTGGCAATCAACCTCCCGGCCACCGTATGTGAACCCTCTGCAGACTAATTTCATGAGCCGCGGATCTGCCTCAGCCAGTGCGTCATCGAAATCGAGGTCCCCGCCCTGCCGGTGGTACCGGTGCGGCGTCTTCCAGTCCCCAAAGATGTCGAACAGCCCTCCCTTCTCCAGTCCTGCGGCTGTGATCGTGAACGTCCCCGACGGTTTCACGGGGAAACCCCGATCAACATACTCCTTCCAGATGGCGTTCATCACCTCGATGGCCCCCGGCGCCATGTAGAAGTCGCCGGACTGGTGCCGTGTGGTCGGCTGGAAGGTGTAATTGGGTCCGCTCAGGGGAATCTGCACCAGGCCCTCGACCTGAACCCCGATGGTATCATTCGCCTCCGTGGCCCCGCTACTGGTCCCTTTCAGCACAATCTGTCCGCTCGGTGCCGGCGCCGTATAGGCGGCCGTCACCTTCCCTGACGGCCCTGTGTTGTACGGCGGAGCGGGATTCAGCGTCCCAACAGGCCTCCCGCTGGCGTGGGTCATGTCCCCGGGACCAGGGGCATTGGCGTGCCCTCCCGAGCCCGGCACCGCGGAAAGTTCCAGCGTCACCATCCGGTTCGGGATCGGCTGGCCGGCGGCATCGAACACCCCGACCTCCAGGTCCAGCCGGTTGGTCCCGGTTCGCTCCGGCCGCACGGCGAGCGCTCCTCCCCCGCCCCGGGTAATCCGGACTTCCTCGCTGCTCGTGGCAAAGGCCCGCACCCTTATGGTCCCCCGAGGTGGGCCGTCCGAGATGTTTTCCGGGGTGAAGGGGGGAGCCCCGACGCAGAAAAACCAGAGATCCACGAACGCGCACTCGGGCGAGGGACCCCCGCTGAAAGCGTTGAACCCGAGAAGAATCTCGTCCTCCTCGAACGTCCAGAGGGCCCGAAACCCGTGGTCCGCGGCCTCGGGGTCCAGCAGGTCGAACGAATCCGGTGGAGGGGCCAATCGAAGGGGAAGGAACTCGGGAAAACCACCGCCCGGCGGCAGCGCGAAGAACACCACGCCCATGATCCGAAGGACCAGTTCCCCGTCACTCCGGTAGTACATGATGCCGGGGGAGAACAGTTCCTCCAGGGTCAGGGCCCGGTTGTCGAGCCGCATATCGTGGACCACCTCGAGCAGGGCGGGGCCGGCCATCTGGCCCGCGGTCCAGAGCACGGCGGCACTGTCGAGACGCCCACTGTCCGGGACTGAGAAGTGGACCCCACCCACCAGTGCCCCGCGCGGCAACAGGGAATCAGCGGTGAGCGCTAACGTCAGTCCCGAAACGGGGGGGGGGGGGGGGGGGGCGGCGGGGGGGGGGGGGGGCTCCCCCCAGAGACAACCGCGGGCCCCCCCCCCCCACCCAACACAACCCGGCGAAAAAGCGAAAGACAACCCTTGAAACCCACGCCAACAAACATAACCATTTTCGGCCTTCTTCTTTAAAAAAAAA
>JBDIWC010000050.1:0-26995 GCA_039794085.1 Gemmatimonadales bacterium | reverse complement strand
TCTGTTCCCCCCTCTCCGGGGGGTGGCGATTCCATCGTGGTTCTTCCCATCCCGTTTCCCAACGGATCAACGCGAGGGCGCAAGGGCGCGGAGACGCACGGAACTCCCTGCGCCCTGGCGACCTGGCAATTTTGCGTTCCATCTCTGTTCCCCCACCCTCCGTCGAAGTCTTACTGTGCTGTGTTGACCGCCCCGGCGCCCCCACACGATAAGAGGGTGAGGCACCTCGACGACCATCAATAACGGGGGAAGCGGACCCTTTACACGCGAGACGTCGTATCCCCGGGATCGACCCGCATTCTTTTGTCTCCTCGTCGTGGAATTCGGGTTACCTGACCGGATGGCTCCGCCGCCATCCTTGGGGCGATGCCTTGCCAACCCCCTTCCGCCGAGCCGATACTATGGGCATGCCTGCACGGCACTATTACACCGGGGCCGATATACTGGCCATGCCGGAGGACGGCAACAAGTACGAGGTGGTTCACGGGGAGTTGCTGGTGAGCCCGGGGCCCCGGCTCCTGCATCAGCTTGTGGTCGGTCGCCTGGTGCTGCGAATCGGCGGTTACCTGGAAGCCAACCCGGTCGGTGTGGGGTTCCCCGGCGGTGACATCTCCTGGTTCGAGGACACGCTGGTGATCCCGGATCTTCTCGTGGCTGACCTCGAGGAAGCCCGGACGATGTCCTGGGAGCAGGTCAAGACACTGCTGCTGGTGGTCGAAGTGCTGAGTCCCTCGAATGCGCGGCAGGACCGCTTCCCCAAGCGCCGACTGTACCAGGAGGTGGGTGTTCCGCTCTACTGGCTGGTGGACGCCGATGCGAGGACGGTCGAGGCCTGGACTCCGGAGTCGCTGTTTCCCGCCACCGAACGGGAGGAGATCCGGTGGCATCCGGCGGGTGCCGCCGAGCCGATGGTGGTCTCGCTGGAGGAGCTGTTCCGGGCACCGTAGGTCTACAGCCCGAGAGGAGGGGCTCCGGCAGGAAGGCCGGCCGCATGTCGTGCGGGTCACTGCCGGCTCACGAGATTGCCGCGGGCCTTCGGCCCTCGCCATGACGGTCTTCCGATCCGCCGGTGGCATTCCGGCGGTGTGAGATCACCTCTTTCCTGACCCTTCATCCCGTGAGTCCCATGCACCGATCGCCCCTCGTCACCATCCCAGGCAGCTTTCCCGTCTCCCGCGCCTTCCTCTTCGCCGGCCTGATGACGGCGTGTGCCCCTGCGGCTCCGGCCACGCCCGACTTCACCGTCGAGCGGGTGGAGCAGGAAACGGGGGTCACCGCCCGGTTCCAGGCGGTCAGCGTGGTGGATGGGGAGACGGTGTGGATCAGCGGCACCGGGGGGCGCTACGGGCGCACCGTGGATGGGGGTACCACCTGGCAGATCGCCGTGGTGCCGGGTGCCGACTCCCTGGAGTTCCGTGATGTCCACGCAGCATCCGCCGAGGTGGCGTGGCTCCTGAGTGCCGGCCCCGGGGACCGGTCGCGCATCTATCACACTGCCGATGCCGGTGCCACGTGGCATCTCCAGTTCACCAACGCCGAACCGCGGGCCTTCTTCGATTGTCTCGACTTCTGGGATGCCTCGGCCGGCCTGGTGATGAGTGACGCGGTGGACGGGGCCTTTCCCGTGCTGCGGACCGCGGACGGCGGAGCCACCTGGGTGCCGATCGCCGCGGACCGGCTGCCACCCGCCCTGCCGGGCGAGGGGGCCTTCGCCGCCAGCGGCACCTGTGTCCTGGCCCTCGGTGACAGCTCGGCGTTCATCGCCACGGGGGCGAGCGGGCTCGCAGCACGGGTGCTCCGCACCGACGACCGCGGTGAGACGTGGACGGTATCGGAAACACCGGTGGTGCACGACACCACGGTGGCGGGGCTCACCTCGGTGGCTTGGCTCGACACGCGCCGCGGCGTGGCCGTGGGGGGGAACCTCGCGATGACCGGGGAGACCCTGGACGCGGTGGCGTGGACCGAGGATGGTGGCGCCACCTGGACTCCGGGAGGACGGGTTCCCTTTCCCGGCACCATCTTCGGGGCCATGGTGGTTCCGGGTCCCGAGGAGCTGATCGTGGCGGTGGGTCCGGGCGGGGCTGCGTGGTCACAGGACCACGGTCGCTCGTGGGCGGCGATGGACTCGGTGAACTACTGGAGCGCCGGTTTCGCCGACCGCGACGCCGGATGGGCGGTGGGCCCTCAGGGGCGGGTGACGCGCTTCCGGTTCGTGCCGCGGTAGGCTATCCGCGGATGGCCCGCTGGGCGGCGTCGCTCAGGACGAGGGACCCGCTGATCGCCGCCCGCTGGTCGAGCAGCGACTCCCAGTGGTCGGTGCCCTCCCAGAACATCGCCTTCATGCGAGCCATCGCCTCCGGACTGGACGCCGCCAGACGGGCGGCCAATGCGTCCACCGCCTGGTCGAGGGCCTCGGGCGTGTCGTGGACCTCCGCAAAGAGCCCGTGCCGCTGGCCCCAGGCCGCATTCCGCCAGGTGGTGGCGTCGACCGCGAGGGTGGTGAAGGCGGCGGCCCCGATCTTCTTCTCGATCACCGGACCCACCACGAACGGCCCGATGCCCACTGCCAGCTCGCTCAGCTTGACGGCGGCACTCCCCGCGGCGAGCGCGTAATCGGCGGCGGCGGCCACGCCCACTCCCCCGCCAACCGCCTTTCCGTGGATGCGGGCCAGGACGAACTTGGGGCAGCGGCGCATGGCCAGGATGAGCGTGGCAAATCCGAGAAAAAACCGCTTGCCGGTGTCGGGATCGGCAATCGCCTTGAGCTCATCGAAGGACGCACCGGCGCAGAAGGCCCCCGCCCCCTCGCTCCGGAGCACCACCACCCGCGCCTCGGGATCTGCACCAGCCCGGTCGACCGTCTGCGCCAGCTCGCGGAGGAGAGCTCCGGGGAGCGAATTGCTCTTGGGGTGGTGGAACTGGATGGTGGCAATTCCCTTCTCCACGTGGTAGGTGACGCGGCCGGCGGTCAACAGGGTGGGGTCGGACATGGGGTGCTCCCGAAGTTCTTGTAAGGTGGTTTCCCGGGGGAAAAGGTAAACCGGGGCCGGAGTCATCGCCGATGTCTGTGATCGCGTTCCCTTGGGCACGCGAAGCAAGGAGGTCCGGAATGAGGTACGTCATCCCGAACGGAAGTGAGGGATCTGTGACGGCTGGTGGATGCACTTCCTGTCGGCTGCGTTCACCGGGCCCTGTGGGCACAGCAGGCGAGCCCCGAAGTCCGGACGGTGGGAAGTTCACCTGCAACCTCCTTAGATCCCTCACTTCCGTTCGGGATGACAGACGGCTTTTGTTCCTGTCTCCTCTGTCCCCCCCCCCGGGAATTCCTGACAATCGTCGTCCCCCGGGTGCGCGGGAATGACGGCATTGGCTGTGTTACGGTCCGCCTGCGGGCCCGTGAGGTTGATAAGTCGATCAAAACGGTGTTACGTAAAGGGTTGACGGAGCCCTTGAGAGTGGAGTACTGATGACAGGACAGACACCCAACGCCCCCGCGGCGGAATCACCGGAGCAGATCGCGAGCTTCGAGGCTCGGATCGCGGCGGGAGAATCGATCGAGCCGAAGGACTGGATGCCGGCCCGGTACCGGAAGCAGCTCGTGCGGATGATGTCGCAGCACGCGCACTCCGAGGTGGTGGGCATGCTGCCGGAGGGGAACTGGATCACCCGGGCGCCGAGTCTCCGGAGAAAGCTGGGGCTCCTGGCCAAGGTGCAGGATGAGGCGGGGCACGGTCTGTACATCTACTGCGGTACCGAGACTCTCGGGATCGACCGGGCCGAGTTGTCCCACCAGCTGCTGACGGGTCAGGCCAAGTACTCCAGCATCTTCAATTATCCGACCCTCTCCTGGGCCGACATCGGCGTGATCGGGTGGCTGGTGGATGGCGCGGCGATCGTGAACCAGACGGTGCTCGCCAAGGCCTCCTACGGACCCTACGCCCGCGCCATGATCCGGATCTGCAAAGAGGAGAACTTCCACAAGCGGCAGGGGTACGAGATGGTGGCGACGCTGGCCCGGGGGACGCCGGCCCAGCACGCGATGGTGCAGGATGCCGTGAACCGGTGGTGGTGGCCCTCCCTCATGATGTTCGGGCCGAGCGACACCGACTCCCCGAACTCGGCGGAGCTGCTCCGGTGGCGGGTCAAGCGGAAGACAAACGACGAACTGCGCCAGCGCTTTGTGAACCTGACCGTGCCCCAGGCCGAGGCGGTGGAACTCACCCTGCCCGACCCCGACCTGCGACTGGACGAGGCGAGCGGCGATTGGCAGATCGGACCGATCGACTGGGAGGAGTTCTGGCAGGTGGTGAAGGGAAACGGCCCCTGCAATGCGGAACGCCTCGCCGCACGGAGCGCGGCGCACGCTGAGGGCGCCTGGGTGCGGGACGCCGCCCGGGCCCATGCGGCGAAACAGGAAACCCGGACCCGGACGGAGGCGGCATGACCCCCTCGGACACCCAAGCCCATGCGGGAGAGGAGTGGCCCCTCTGGGAGGTGTTCTCCCAACCCCCCGGCGGTGGCCCCCACGAACATGCCGGCAGCGTGCATGCGCCCGACGCGGAGGGCGCGCTGCAGAATGCGCGGGATGTCTACACACGTCGCGGTGAAAGTGTGAGTCTGTGGGTCGTCCCGTCGAGCGCGATCACGGCGTCGGCGCCGGGAGATGCGGGACCGTTCTTCGACCCGGGAAACGACAAGCCGTACCGGCATCCGCAGTTCTACAAGGTCCCGCGGGGTGTTCGGGTCTTCTGACTCGTGGCCCCACCGGTGGGAGAGGCATGCGACGGCGTCTGATCCATCTGGCCTTCCTTCTGGTGATGCTGCCCGGGTGTGCCTCCACGGGGGCGCATCGGGAAACGCTGGGCCCGTGGGGAACCATGGCGCCCCGCCTCTACCGCGATCGGGGGACGCGCGAGGAAGCGACGATCCTGCTCGAAGCCCCCGCATGGATCGCGGTGTTCGAGCACCTCCGGTTCGTGGGAGGGACCGGGGTGGGCCTGATCTATCCGCTGGAGGATGTCACTCCCCGGCTGGAGCCCGGTCGCCACGTGCTCACGTTTCCCCTTCTGGACCGGAGAGATTGGGTTCCCGAGGCCACCCTGCTGATCTTCGCCTTCAACGGGCCGGTCACCACGGAGAATCTGCTGAATCTGACGCTGGGTGTTCGGCACGACCAGGCCAGCGCGGACGTCGCCGCCGATCTTGCTCGAGGGTTTTCCACCGCGCTACCCGGGGTTCGGTGGGAGGGATTTCTGTACAAGATGGACATGTGGAGTCCGGGCCGTCTCCGGGAGTGACCTTATCGAGGAAAGAGTGAGACTCATGGCAGCCGCATCGGGTTCATCGCGCAGTTCGTCTCCCGACCTCGACCTGTTCGAGCTCCTCCTCCGGCTCGGTGATGACCGCCTGGTTCTGGGTCACCGGCTCTCGGAATGGTGTGGTCACGGCCCCATCCTGGAAGAGGACATCGCGCTCGCGAACATCGCCCTGGATCTGGTGGGGCAGGCCAATCTCCTGCTCGGACTCGCGGGAACGGTCGAGGGTGCGGGTCGCGACGCCGACGCCCTCGCGTATTTCCGGGAGGCGGTGGAGTTCCGGAACTGTCGGCTCGTGGAGCTGCCCCGCGGGGATTTCGGGATGACGATGATGCGGCAATTCCTCTTCGACGTCTGGAGCTGGCACCACCTCGGCCGGTTGCGGGAGAGTTCCCACGCCGAGCTGGCGGGGCTTGCGGAACGCTCGCGGAAGGAGACCACCTATCACTTGCGCCACAGCAGCACCTGGGTGGCTCGCCTGGGGGACGGCACCGAGGAGAGTCACGCTCGGGTCCAGCAGGCCCTGAATGAGCTTTGGCGGTTCACCGGGGAACTCTTCGTGACCGACGAGGTCGATGCGCGCCTCGCGGAGCGGGGTGTCGCCCCGGATCCGGCCACGCTCCGGGAGCCGTGGGAAGAAACGGTGAGGGAGGTTCTGGCTCGCGCCACCCTGCATGCGCCCGAGGTGCCGGTCGTGGCGAGACCCGCGCGGCGGGGTGACCATACCGAGCATCTGGGCCACCTGCTGGCGGAGATGCAGATCCTGGCCCGGTCGCATCCGGGAGCGAGCTGGTAATGGCCGTGAGTCCGGCGATCACGGCGGAACGGATCCGGGAACTCCTGCGGGAGGTGAAGGATCCCGAGGTGCCGGTGCTCGACATCGTCGAGATGGGGCTGGTGCGGGACGTGGTTCTGGAGGGGGACGACGTCCGGGTGGACATCACCCCCACCTACAGCGGGTGTCCGGCGATGGAGGTGATCGAGGCGGAGGTTCGGGACACGCTTGCCGCCCATGGGATCACCCGAGCCACGGTGCGCCGGGTCTTTGTGCCGGCCTGGACCACCGGCTGGATGACCGACGAGGCCCGGGAGAAGCTCCGAGCCTACGGCATCGCCCCTCCCGCTCCGGGACCGGCCGAACCGGTGGCGCCGCTCGGATTCGGGCCGACCGTGCGGGCGGTGTCGTGTCCCTTCTGCGGGTCACCCGACACGGTCCTGGAGAGCACTTTCGGTTCCACGGCCTGTAAGTCGCTCCATCGCTGCGAGGCGTGTCACCAGCCCTTCGAGCATTTCAAACCCCACTAGACTCGGTCCTCGGGTCGACGGGGGTGATTTGCGCCCCCGCTTCCGGCTCCCTAGACTTCCATCCTCCCGGAGTGCCGGTCCCCGACCGGTTGGAGGAACGATGAAATACCCCGCGGTCCAGAACTATCTCGACGGCCACTTCGTCGACGATGTGTTGCCCGCCATTGACGTGTTCGATCCCGGCACCGGGGAGGCGATCTCCCGCGTTCCTCTCTCGTCCCACGAGGAGGTGGACCGGGCGGTCCGGAGCGCGGAGGACGCCTTCCCTGACTGGTCCCGCACTCCGATCAAGGAACGGGTGCAGGTGTTCTACCGGTACAAGGCGCTGCTCGAACGGGACCTCGATTCGCTCGCCGCGCTGGTGTCGGAGGAGAACGGGAAAATTGCCGGTGAGGCCCGGGCCGAGGTGCTCAAATCGGCGGAGCTCGCGGAGTTTGCCTGTTCGCTGCCGCAGATCGCGCCCGGAGAGGTGCTGGAGGTGAGCCGGGGGGTCGAGTGCCGGATCGAGCGCTACCCGGTCGGGGTCGTGGCCGCCATCACCCCGTTCAACTTCCCGAACATGGTGCCGAACTGGTCCCTGCCGAATGCGATCGCCCTGGGCAACTGTCTCATTCTCAAGCCGTCGGAATTCGTGCCGCTGAGCGCCCGGCGCATCGTGGAACTCCTCCGCGAGGCCGGGCTCCCCGCCGGCGTCCTCCAGGTGGTGCATGGGGGCCGCGAGGCGGTGGAGGCGATCTGTGATCATCCCGGCATCGCGGCTGTGTCCTTCGTCGGGTCCACCAAGGTGGCCAAGATCGTCTACCGGCGCGGGACCTCCCACCTGAAGCGGATGCTGGCGCTGGGTGGCGCCAAGAATCATCTGATCGTGATGCCGGACGCGGACGTGGAGATGGCGTCGAGCAACATCGTGGCCTCGATGTCGGGGTGCGCCGGCCAGCGCTGCATGGCGGCCTCGGTGATGGTGGCGGTGTCCGACACCGACCACATCATCCGCCGGATGGTGGAGCAGGCCCGGGGGATGGTGCCGGGCCGGGATCTCGGCCCGGTGATCTCCGCCGAGGCGAAGGCCCGGATCACAGCGTATATCGACGAGGCCGAGGCCGAGGGAGCCACCGTCCTCGTCGACGGCCGCCACGTGACGGTTCCGGGTCGGGAAGAGGGATACTATCTCGGCCCCACCATCATCGACCATGTCACCCCCGGGATGCGGATCGCCCGGGAGGAAGTGTTCGGTCCGGTTCTCGCCATCGTGCGCACCGGCACCGTGGACGAAGCGCTCGCGGTGGAGAACGCGTCGCCCTACGGGAACGCGGCGTCGGTGTTCACCGAAAGCGGGGGGATCGCCCGGCGGGTGATGGAGCGGGCCAGTGCCGGGATGGTCGGAGTGAACGTCGGGGTGCCGGTGCCGAGAGAGCCGTTCTCGTTCGGCGGGTGGAACGAATCGAAGTTCGGCGTGGGCGACATCACGGGCCGCGGGTCGATCGAGTTCTGGACCCAGTCGAAGAAGATGACGACGAAGTGGAACCGCGAGGCCGGGGTGAACTGGATGTCGTAACCGCAGGCGGTAGGCGATAGGCGGTAGGCGGTAGGGACGACGTGGCAGGGGCGACGCGCGAGCGTCGCCCGAGCGTCGGATGGGAACGAAACGGCGGTAGGCGGTAGGGGCGGCCCGTGGGCCGCCCTTGAGGGTGGGAATGATCCGATGATGGCAACGAAAGGCGGTTCCGATGACAGTGGACCGAACAGTGACCTTCACGGGGATCCGGTTCCCCAACCCCTTCCTCCTCTCCTCGGCGCCGCCCACCGAGTCCGAGAGCAACATCCTGCGCGCGTTCGAGGCGGGGTGGGGCGGAGTCGTCACCAAGACCATCGGCCTGCACCCCGTGGTGAACGTGGTGGGAGCCAAGGCCAAGTTCCTGCGGACCGACGTCGAGAGCGCCGTGGTCTCGATGCGGAAACGGCCGAAGGGCACCGCGGCACTGCACTCCTCGTGGAACTGGGAACTCGTCTCCGACAAGACCCTGGACTGGTGGGCTCCGCGGATCCGTCGGATCAAGGATGCCTTCCCCGACCGGGTGCTGATCGCGTCGATCATGGCGGGTTCGGGGAACGACAAGGAACTGGAGAACTGGCAGACCCTGGCCCGGGTGTGCGAGGAGAACGGTGCCGACGGGCTCGAGCTCAACTTCTCCTGTCCCCACATGGACCGGAAGGACATGGGCTCCAACATCGGGAAGGACCAGGGGCTCTGCTCGGTGGTCACCGAGGCGGTGAAGGCCGCCGTGACGATCCCGGTCTGGACCAAGCTGACCCCCGCGACCCGGGACATGGTGGTCGAGGCGGCGGCCTGCTTCCGCGGCGGGGCCGATGCGGTGGTTTCCTCCAACACCTTTCCCGCGCTCCCGGTGATCGACCCGGAGACCCTCGAGTTCGAAATCCAGGTCGATGGACTCGTGTCCAGCGGGGGGCTCGGCGGCCCCGCCATCCTGCCGATGTCACTCGCCAACATGGCCCGTCTCAACCAGGCCTTTCCCGACCGCGCCTTCTCCGGAATCGGAGGGATCTCGGGGTTCGACCAGGCGCTCAGCTACTTCCTGCTCGGGTGCGGCACCGTGCAGGTCTGCACCGCGGCGATGCTCGATCAGGCCGTTGGTCCCAATCTTATCAAGCGTCTCCTGGCCGATTTCGACGCCTTCCTCGAACGGCACGCCGACCGCGGATGGCGATCGCTGGAGGATTTCCGCGGGCTCCGGCGGGACCGGGTGGTGGCGCAGTCGGCCATCCGCCGACCCGACGCGAGCGACTACCAGGGAGGCCACGAACCGGTGGAGGGATACGCGAGCCCCGAGAATCAGGAGGTGCCGTCATGACTGCCACACGAGGAGAGGCCGCCACGGGGAGGGTGACCACCGGGGTCCCCATGCCGGAGTGCTCCTACACGCCGCCCCGCTATGAGGGACCGTCGCGGGAGGAACTGGTGGCGATGCGCAACCGCCACGTGAACCCCGCGGTGTACACGATCTACGGGGAGCCGCTTCTCCTCGTGGCGGGCCACATGCAGTGGCTCTTCGACGAGACCGGACGGCGCTATCTCGACTGTCTCGCCGGGATCGTGACCGTGTCGTGCGGGCACTGTCACCCGCGCGTGGTCCAGGCCATCCAGGAGCAGAGCGCCCGTCTCCAACACGCCACCACGATCTACCTGCACCCGAACCTTCCCCTGCTCGCCAAGCGCCTCGCCGCGAAGATGCCTCCGGGGCTCGAGGTGACCTACTTTGTGAACAGCGGAAGCGAGGCCAACGATCTGGCCATCACCATGGCCCGCCTCCAGACCGGCAACACCGACGTGATCGCGCTCCGCAACGCCTATCATGGCGGGAGCCCAAGTGCCATGGGGCTCACCTCGCACCACACCTGGAAGTATCCGGTGGCCGGCACCCCGGGGGTGCACCACGCCATCTGTCCCGATCCCTATCGAAGTCCCTACAGCGGCTCCCCGGAGGAGATCGCCCGGCAGAGCGCCGAGGAGCTGCGGGACCTGATCCGGTTCAGCACGCCGGGACGGATCGCCGCGTTCATCGCGGAGCCGGTGCAGGGAGTCGGCGGCGTCACGGCCGGCGCGCCGAACTACCTGTCGGCGGTGTACGACATCGTCCGCGCCCATGGGGGCCTCTGCATCTCCGACGAGGTCCAGACCGGATTCGGCCGGACCGGGGACCATTTCTGGGGGTTCGAGCACTACGGCGTGGTGCCCGACATCGTCACCATGGCCAAGGGGATCGGCAACGGGGTTCCGCTGGCCGCCGTCACCACCCGCATGGACATTGCGCGGGCCATGACGCAGCGGATCCACTTCAACACCTACGGCGGGAACCCGGTGTGCATGGCGGCGGGGCTCGCCGTGCTCGACGTGATCGAGGAGGAGGGATTGCAGGAGAACGCCCGGGTGGTGGGCGGACGGCTGAAGGCGGGGCTCCAGCACCTCGCCGACCATCATCCGCTGATTGGCGATGTGCGCGGCCTCGGCCTTCTCCTCGGCGTGGAGCTGGTGCGGGACCGGGCCACCAAGGAACCGGCCAAGGCGGAGACGATGGCGGTACTCGAGGCGTGTCGCACGATGGGGCTGTTGGTGGGCAAGGGAGGGCTCGAGGGGAACGTGCTGCGGATCAAGCCCCCGCTCTGCATCACCGCCGAGGACGCCGATTTCGCGGTCGATGTGCTGGATCGGGCGCTGACCCTCGTTGGGGGCCGGGCCAACTGACACGGGAGACGGACATGCGCTTTGACCGGGTTGTTCGAGGCGGCACGGTGGTGACCCCCGGTGCCACCTTCCGCGGCGATATCGGCATCCGGGGGGAAAAGATCGTCGCCCTGGGCGACGGGCTCGACACCGTCGGCGCCGAGGTGGTCGATGCCACGGGCCACCTGGTGCTTCCCGGGGCTCTCGATGTGCATGTGCACCTCGAGCTCCCCTTCTGCGGCACGGTTTCATCCGACGACTACCGGACCGGAACCCGGGCGGCGGCCCGCGGCGGTGTCACCACGGTGATCGACTTCGCCATTCCGTACGCCGGGGAGTCCCTCGCCGACGCCGCGCGGAACTGGAAGGCCAAGGCGGAGGGGAAGGCGCTGATAGACTACACCTTTCATCTCTGTCTCACCCGGTGGAACGATCACAAGGAGGAGATCGGCGCCATGGTGGCGCAGGGCTTCCCGACCTTCAAGGCGTTCATGATCTACGCCTCGGAGGGATGGCAATCGGATGACCGGGCCCTTTTCGGCGCGCTGGAACAGATGAAGGCGCACGGGGCGATGCTCCTGGTGCACGCCGAATCCGCCGCGGTGCTCGACGAACTGATCGCCCGGCATCACACCCCCGAGCTGATGAAGAAGCACGGGGCCCGTCTCCATCGCATGACCCGCCCTAACTTTGTGGAAGCGGAGGCGATTCAGCGGGTGATCTGCTGGAGCGAGGCGACGGGGGGCCCGCTCTACATCGTCCACATGTCCACCGCCGAGGGCACCGAGTTGGTGCGGGCGGCGAAGCAGCGCGGAGTGCCGGTCGTGGCGGAGACGTGCGCGCAGTACCTCGTGCTCGACGACGCGGTGTTCGACCGGGAGGACGGGCATCTCTTCGCCTGTTGTCCCCAGCTCAAGACGCCCAAGGACGTGGCACGACTCTGGGCCGGGCTCCACGACGGCGACGTCTCGGTAGTCTCGACCGACACCTGCACCTTCACCCGCGAGCAGAAGGCGATGTGGAATGGGGACTGGACCAGGATTCCGATGGGGATGCCGGGCCTGGAGACGCTGCTGCCGCTGGTCTACACTCACGGAGTAATGAAGGGGCGGCTCACGTTGGAAGAGATGAGCCTTAAGCTCGCCACCAACCCGGCCACCCTGATGGGACTCGCTCCGCGGAAGGGATCGATCGCCATCGGGTCCGATGCCGACCTGGCCATCATCCATCCCACGAAAACCCGCACGGTGGATCCGGCGACGATGGAGACGAACGCCGACTGGTCGCCCTACGAAGGGTGGGACCTCGCCGGCTTTGCCCGCACCACTCTCTCGCGCGGGGAGGTGATCGTGGACAACTACCGGGTGGTGGGGACGGAGGGGCGGGGACAGTGGCTGCCGAGAACCCATGCGGGTCCGGCTCCCGTGGGGAACGGGACGGAAACGGTGTGACCGGGAGCGACGCGGAAGGAAGCCCGCTCTGGAACCGGGACCTGGCGCCGACCACGCCGGAACAGCGAACCTGGACCACCTGGAACATCGCGGCACTCTGGATCGGGATGAGTGTGGTCATCACGACCTATACCCTCGCCTCGGGTCTCATCCAGCAGGGGATGACCTGGTGGCAGGCGATGATCACGATCCTGCTCGGCAATGTGATCGTGCTGATCCCGATGATCCTCAACGCGCACGCAGGCACCCGGTACGGCATCTCGTTCCCGGTGCTCTGCCGGGCCAGCTTCGGAGTGCGCGGGGCCAACATCCCGGCGCTCCTCAGGGCGATCGTGGCCTGTGGATGGTTCGGGATCCAGACCTGGATCGGCGCCCTCGCGCTGAATCTGCTCCTCGGTGCGGCGTGGCCCGGGTGGAGCCAGGTGACGGGGGGAGTGGCGTACGCCTTTGCCGCGTTCTGGTTGCTGCAGGTGGCGATCATTCTGAAGGGGACCGAGGGGATCCGGCTGCTGCAGAGCTGGGCGGCACCGTTGCTCCTGGCGGGAGGGCTCGTGCTCCTGGTGTGGGCCATTCGAGCCGGGGGCGGGCTCGGGGAGATCCTCTCCCGATCCGAGGGGCTCCGGACCGGGAGCACCCCGTTCTGGGTACTCTTCCCCGCAGCGCTCACGGCCAACGTCGGGTACTGGGCCACCCTGAGCCTCAACATTCCCGACTTCACCCGGTACGCCCGGAGCCAGCGCTCCCAGATGCTGGGCCAGGCGCTTGGTCTTCCGACCACGATGACGGCCTTTGCCTTCATCGGCGTGGCGGTCACCAGCGCCACGATCGGAATCTTCGGTGAGCCGGTGTGGGACCCGGTGGTGCTGGTGAGCCGGATCGGGAGTGCCGGGACCATCGTGTTCTCGGCGCTGGTGGTGCTCGCGGCCCAGGTGACGACCAACATGGCGGCGAATGTGGTGTCTCCTTCCAATGACTTTTCGAACCTGAGTCCCCGCCGCATCAGCTACGTCATGGGGGGGATCATCACTGCGGTGATCGGGGTTCTGATGATGCCGTGGCGGTTATATGCCGATGCGGCAGCATATATATTCACCTGGCTCCTGGGGTATTCGAGCCTCATGGGGGCGATCGGCGGGATCCTCATCGCCGATTATTGGGTGCTCCGGCGCCAGACCCTCGATGCCACGGCGCTTTTCCAGCTCCAGGGCCGGTACACCTACCGCCGTGGATTCAACCTGCGGGCCGTGGCGGCGCTGGTGCTCGCGGTGCTGCCGGTGGTTCCCGGGTTCCTCCGTGCCGCGGTGACTCCCGGCGGAATGGTGGCGACGCCGACGTTCCTCGATCATCTCTACACCTACGCCTGGTTCGTCACCTTCGCCTTGAGCTTCATCCTGTATCTTCTCTTCATGCGATCGGCGATGCCGGATGCGCGATCCTGACCCGATTCCCGGAGTGTGCGAATGCCCCGTGTCGTGAAGTGCGGCCTGATCCAGGCTACCCATGCCTGCGCCACCGACGAGGCGATCCCCCTGATCCGGGAAGCCAACCTCCACAAGCACCTGGAACTCATCGAACGGGCGGGTCGCGAGGGGGTGCAGATCCTCTGCATGCAGGAGATCTTCACCGGTCCCTACTTCTGCGCGGAACAGACGGCCCGCTGGTACGAGGCGGTGGAAGCGATTCCCGACGGCCCGACCACCCGGTTGCTGCAGGAGGTGGCGAAACGGCACGCGATGGTCATCGTGGCGCCGCTGTATGAGGAGGATGGTCCCGGGATCTACTACAACACCGCCGCCGTCATCGACGCCGACGGCACCTATCTCGGCAAGTACCGCAAGAACCACATCCCGCACTGCGCGCCGGGATTCTGGGAAAAGTTCTACTTCCGGCCCGGAAACCTCGGCTACCCGGTGTTCGACACCCGCTACGCACGGGTGGGAGTCTACATCTGCTACGACCGGCACTTTCCCGAGGGCGCCCGAGCGCTGGGTCTGAATGGCGCCGAGCTCGTGCTGAACCCGTCGGCCACGGTGGCGGGACTCTCGGAGTACCTCTGGAAACTGGAGCAACCGGCCCACGCGGTGGCCAACGCGTACTTCGTGGGGGCGATCAACCGGGTGGGCGTCGAGGGGCCGTGGAACATCGGGGAGTTCTACGGGCAGAGCTACTTCTGCGATCCGCGAGGGCAGACCCTGGCGCAGGGAAGCCGCGACAAGAACGAGCTGGTGGTGGCGGACCTCAATCTGGATGTGATCCGCGAGGTGCGGAACGTGTGGCAGTTCTACCGGGACCGGCGACCGGAGACGTACGGGGAGTTGACGGCGCCGTGATGGGAAGTTTGAAGTTTGAAGGGAGGAAGTCTCACGCGAAGACGCGAAGCCGCGAAGGAAAGGGGTTCGGGAGAAGGGGTCGATTCACACGAAGGCACGAAGGCACGAAGGCACGAAGGAGAAGGGGCCGAAGGGTACATCGGAGCGTCACCCCGGCGAACGCCGGGGTCCATGTTCGGTCCGGCAGGAAGGCCGAGCCGGCGTCTCACGGAGCCGGCGTCGGCTCACGGGATTGCCACGGGCCCTGCGGGCCCTCGCAATGACGGCATCACACTTCACACTTCTCCAGCGTCTCCACGAACAGCTGCAGGAACCGGTTGGCCTGGTGGCCGTCGAGCACCCGGTGATCGATGGTGAGGGTGACGTACACCATCGGCCGGACCGCGGTCCGGTCCTCCTCTCCCGAAGCGCCCGGGATCACCACCACTCGCTTCTCCAGCTTGCCGACCCCCAGAATCGCTGATTGGGGTTGGTTGATGATGATCGGGGCCGCGAGGAGACTCCCGCTCACCCCGTGGTTGGAGATGGTGAAGGTGCCGCCCTGCACGTCGGTGGGGGTGAGGGTGCCGGCGCGCGCCCGGGTGGTGAGATCAGCGATTCGGGCCCCGATGGCGGCCAGGTCCAGGGTCTGAGCCCTGCGCAGCACCGGGACAATGAGTCCACCCTCCGTCTCCAGCGCCGTGGCGATGCCGAGATTCACATCGTCGAAGAGTTCAAGTGCGTCATCATGCCAGCGGGCGTTCACCTCGGGCACGACTTTGATCCCCTCGACCGCCGCCCTGACGAAATAGGCGGTGAGGGTGACGGGGGTGCCCTGAGTGGCGAGTGCCGCCTTGTGCCGGAGCACGGCGGAGAGGTCGGCCTGGAAGAGGGTGGTGACGTGCGGTGCCGTCTGCATGCTCGCCACCATGTGCCGAGCGATCCGAGCCCGCATGGGGGTGTGCGGCACCCGTCGCGAGGGACCGGTAGGCGCGTCCGCCGTGGGAGCCGTCGAACCGGCTCCTGCCGAGGCGAGATGCTGCTCCACATCCTGCACGGTAATCCGGCCGCCGCGACCGGTTCCGGAGATGGACGCCGCATCGAGTCCATGTTGCTCGAGGAGGCGGCGGACGGCGGGGGTGAGCTCGATGACCGGCGCTGCTCCTGAACCCGTCACGGCGGTCGAGGCCCGGGCGCCGGCCGCGGCTGCGGGCGCGGTGGCCGCCGGTTTCTGCGCCGCCGTTGGCACTGCAGCCGGATCACCGACCGCGATGCGTCCAAGGACAGTGTCGGCCTCGATCGGGTCACCCTCGCTCACCAGGATCTCCTGCAGCACCCCGGTGGCCGGGGCGGCGATCTCCACCGTCACCTTGTCGGTGCTGATCTCGAGCAGGGGCTCGTCCCGGGTCACCGCGTCTCCCACCGCCTTGAACCAGGTGCCGGCCACCGATTCCGTTCCCTCGGCCTGATCGGCGGGGAGTTTGACATCCACAAGGTTGCTCATGCACACGGTCCCGCGGTCAAGGGTTCAGCCTGCACAACATGGATTCCCGCGTTCGTGGGAATGACGATTCATCGCGGGCGTCAGAATTCGAGCAGCTCGCGCATTCGCTCGGCGATCACCTCGACGCTCGGCACCACGGCATCCATGAGGTCCGGATGGTACGGCGTCGGGATGTCGGGAATCGCGATGCGGGAGACCGGCGCGTCGAGCGAGAGGAAGGCCTCCTGTGCCACCACCGCGGCGATCTCCGCTCCGAAGCCCGCGGTCTGGATGTCCTCGTGCACGATCAGACAGCGCCGGGTGCGACGCACCGACTCGAGCACCGCGTCCCGGTCCCAGGGGATGATGGTCCGCAGGTCGAGAATCTCCACCGAGCCACCGGCGCTCCCCGCTGCCTGCTCGCACCGCTCCACCATGGCGCCCCAGGTGACCACGGTGAGGTCGGTTCCCGCCCGGATCGTTCGGGCCCGGCCGAGGGGGAGCACGAAATCGTCGCCGGGCCAGGGACGCCGGGCCCAGACGCCGTCGAGCGAGGCGCGATGCTCGAAAAAGATGGTCGGGTTCTGGCACCGCATGGCGGCGCGAAGGAGCCCGACGGCGTCCTCCGCGTTGGAGGGATAGCAGACCTGCCATCCGACCGCGTGGGCCCAGGTGACCTCTCCCGACACGCTGTGCCAGGGGTCGCCGCACTTGCTGCCGAAGCCGCCGGGCATCCGGACCACGATCGGGGCCGCAAACCGGTTGTGGGTGCGCCAGCGGATGGTGCCGCAGTTGTTGAGCTGCTCCGTGGCGGGATCGGCGTACTTGCGGAACTGGATCTCGGCCACCGGCATGAGGCCGGCGATCGCCATTCCGACCGACCGGCCGATGATGCCCTCCTCGGAGAGCGAGGTATCGAAGACGCGACCCTCCCCGAAGGCCACCTGCAGCCCCATCGTGGCGGCGTGCACCCCTCCCTTGGGACCGACGTCCTCTCCGAACACGAGGAGCCGCGGGTTGCCCACCAGCTCCTGTTCCAGGGTGCGGCGAATCGCGGTGAGCATGTTGATCCGCGGGCCCTCGGGAGCGGCCACATCTGACCCTTGCGACATCGGTTGGGGGCATCCCCCCACCCGCTGCCGATCGGGTGTGCCGTCGGGCAGCGTTTCGAGGAACACATGCCGGCGGATCTGCGCGGGATCGGATTCGGGGCGGGCCAGGGCGCCCTCCAGCGCGGTCTGGACTTCCGCGGCCACCTCCGCCTCGAGGGAGGCCCACTCCGTTTCGCTCAGGGTCGAGGGGACCAGATGGGTCCTGAGCTTGGGGAGCGGGTCGTTCGCCGTCTCCCGTGCCAGCAGTTCGGGCGGCTTGTAGGCCTGGGTGTCCTGTCCCGAGTGTCCCGAGAGGCGCGGAACGGTGAGATGCACCAAGACAGGGCCCTGGCCCTCGCGGAGCAACCCCACAGACTCACGGAAGATTGATTCCGTTGAGACGGGGTCGGTTCCGTCGCCCTCGCGGATCGTGAGATGGGTGAAGCTTGCGAGATTGGTGGCGATGTTGCCGCCGGGTGTCTGGAAGGCGCCGGGCACGGAGATGCCGTAGCCGTTGTCCTCGATGTAGAAGAGCATCGGGAGGTGCTGGGTGGTGGCGATGGTGAGCGCGGACCAGAACCCGTTGGTGGCCACCGAGGCCTCGCCGCCGAGCACGACGGAGACGGCGTGGCGCCAGGTGGCGTCGCCGAGGACGGTGTCGTGGTAGCGGATGGCCTGAGCCCAGCCGGCGGCGGGGGTGTACTGGCTCCCGACGTCCCCCGCCATGGGAAGCACGGTGGGGCCGTTCAACGGTGGGAGGTTGCACACCACGCCGATGTCACGGCCATCGCTGAACCCTCCCGACTTCCCCATCGGCCCGGCAAAGGCATCCTCCAGAGTGAGCCCCGCGGTGAGGAGCATCGGCCGGGAGCGGTAGTAGGCGCTCACGGCGTCGTGCGGGTGGGTGAGCATCGATCCGAGGATGACCTGGGCCACGTCGTGCCCGCGCGCGCTGAACTGGTAGAGCACCTTCTTCTGAGGGACGAGCTGCTGCTCCTCGATGTCGTCGAGGGCGCGGGAGGCGAGCACCAGGCGCGCGACGCGGCGCCAGTCGAGCGGGCCGGTGGAGAAGGGTGTCGGGGGTGGGGCCATGGTCTACTGCTCCGTCCGGGAGGAGGGGGCGATCTCGTGCGCGGTGTCGGTTCGAAGCACGGTGCCTCGGAACCAGGCCACGGGCGTGCCGTTCTGGTTGGTCACGGTGACGCGATAGAAGCCGAGACGTTTCGTCGTTCCCTCCTCTGTCGCGTGGGCGGTGAGGATGTCGCCGTCACGGACGGGAGCGGAATGGGTGATGCTCGTGTCCACGCTGAAGGCCACCCGGCCGTGACCATTGGAGGCAAAGGCCAGGGCGCTGTCAGCCAGGGCAAAGGTCACTCCCCCGTGACAGACGCCAAGGCCGTTCACCATGTCCGGCCGAACCCGCATTGCAAGCTGCACCGTGCCCGGTGCCACGTCGAGAATCTCGATGCCGAGCCACTGGCTGAAGCGGTCCTGCGACATCATGGCCGCGACGATCCGCTGGGCCTGCAGGAGAGCGGGAGCGGAGGTCATCATCGGGTGAGGGTTCCGCCATCTGCTGCGAGACGACGCACCAGGGGGCTTGGCCGGTATCGATCCTCACCGTACTCCTGTTGCAGGGCGGTCAGCCGAGTGAGAACTTCGCTCCACCCGATCTCGTCACCCCAGGCGAGGAGCCCCTTCGGATAATTGACGCCGCGGGTCATCGCCGTCTCGATGTCCTCAATCGTTGCGATCCCGAGACGCACTGCCTCGGCGGCCTCGTTGATCAGCATGGCGAGGATGCGATCCACGATCCGGCGGCCGAGATCGGTGTCGCGGGTGGGTTGAGGCGCTTTGGCGTCCGCGGCATAGGAGAAGTGTCCCTGTCCGGTCTTCCGTCCCAGGAGGCCGGCCTCGACCATCCGTTGCTGGGTGATCGAGGGGCGGTAGCGGGGGTCCCCGAAGAAGGCCTCGAACACCGAGCAGGTCACGGCGAAGTTGACGTCGTTTCCGATCAGGTCCATGAGCTCGAAGGGCCCCATGCGGAACCCGCCGAGTTCGCGCATCGCCCAGTCGACGGTGGCGGCGTCGGCGATCTGCTCCTCCAGGATTCGGAGCGCCTCGCCGTAGAAGGGCCGAGCCACGCGGTTGACGATGAACCCCGGCGTGTCCTTCGCGATGACCACCGTCTTGTCCCAGCGGCGCACGACGGCGGCGGCGGCGTCGGTCACGGCGGCTGTGGTGCGGTGTCCCGGCACGACCTCCACCAGGGGCATGAGCGGCGCGGGGTTGAAGAAATGGATCCCGACCACGCGGTCCGGGTGGACCAGGGCCCCCGCCACCGCGGTGACCGAGAGGGAGGAGGTGTTGGTGGCCAGGATCGTGGCCGGCGACACGACCTGCTCGATCTGGAGGAAGGCCTGTCGCTTGGCCTCCAGCTGCTCGATGATCGCTTCGATGACGATTCCGGCGGGGGCGAACGGGGCGGGATCGGTGCCGGCATGAAAGGAGACGCGGCCGAAGATGGCGTCGGCGTCGGTGGTGCTGAGGCGGTTCTTGGCCACCTGACGGTCGAGGAGGCGGCGCAGGTCGGTCCGGGCCCGCTCGATGGCGCTGGCACTCGCATCCATGAGCTGCACGGGATGGCCCGCCGTGGCCGCCACCTGTGCGATCCCGGCGCCCATGGTGCCGGCGCCCAGCACGCCCACGGTGGTGCCCCTGGTGAGAATGGCCACGCTCAGCGCCCCGTGAAGGAGGGCGCCCGCCGGGCCTGAAATGCGGCGACCCCCTCGGCGTAGTCGGCAGTGCGGCCCGCGATGCCCTGCGACTCGGCTTCCAGCTCCAATTGGGACTCCAGTGAGTTTGAGAGAGAGGCGTGCAGGGCACGCTTGGTGAGGGCGAGCCCGGTGGTCGGTTGGGTGGCGAGGTGGCGCGCGAGCCCTCCCGCCACCGCCTCCAGCTCCGCATCGGGACAGACCCGGTGAATCATCCCGATTCGCTCCGCCTCCGCGGCCGCGAGCTTCTCGCCGAGCATCGTGAGGGCGGTGGCCCGGGCCAGGCCGACGAGTCGGGGGAGAAACCAGGTTCCCCCGGTGTCGGGCACGAGACCGATCCTGGCAAAGGCCTGGACGAAGGAGGCCGATTCGGCCGCGACCACCAGATCACAGGCCAGGGCCAGATTGGCGCCCGCACCCGCCGCGACCCCGTTCACTCCGCAGACCACCGGCTTGTCCAGGCGCCGGATGGCGAGCACCAGCGGGGTGTAGACGGTGCGCACCTGCTGAGCGAAGTCCTCCCGGCCCGACCCGGGTGCCACCTCGGCGAGGTCCTGGCCCGCGCAGAAGGCCCGGCCCGCTCCGGTGAGATACACGGCGCGGATCTCGGGGCGGGCGGCCGCGTCCAGCGCCTGCCGGATCTCGTCCGCCATCGCCGTGTGGATGCTGTTGAGGACGTCGGGCCGGTTGAGGACGATCCGGGCGACTCCGTCTCCCTCCTCATGCTCGATGTACCGATACGCCATGGTGCTCCGGGGTCAGTCAGGTGGTACGGGTGGTTCTTCCGCGTGGTACGATACGATTCGCTCGCTCGACAAATAAACTAGATTTCCCCGGATTGACGAGGGCCCGGCGCGTGAATCGGGCCGATTGACACAGACAGGAGCGGGAGACGGCATGGCCGAGGCATTTCTGGTGGATGGGGTTCGCACTCCGATCGGGGCGTTCGGCGGCGGTCTGGCGCCGGTTCGGGCGGACGACCTCGCGGCGCACGTTCTGCGGTCGCTCCTGTCGCGTCACCCCGGTCTCGACCCGGCGGGGATTACCGACGTGATCCTGGGGTGCGCCAACCAGGCGGGGGAGGACAACCGGAACGTGGCGCGCATGGCGCTGCTCCTGGCGGGGCTCCCCTGGTCGGTGCCGGGGGAAACGGTGAACCGGCTCTGCGCCTCGGGCATGAGTGCGGCGGTGTCGGCCGCGCGGGCCATCAAATTGGGGGAGGGAGACCTGTACCTCGCGGGTGGCGTGGAGCAGATGACCCGGGCGCCCTACGTGATGTCGAAGGCCCCGCAGGCCTGGGCCCGGACCGCGGAACTCTTCGACACCAGCATCGGGTGGCGCTTCGTCAATCCGGTGATGAAAGAACGCTACGGAACCGACGCCATGGGGGAGACGGCCGAGAACGTGGCGGAACGGTTTGCTATCGCGCGGGAGGATCAGGACCGGTTCGCGGTCTGGTCGCAGGAGAAGGCGGCGCGGGCCCGGAGTGGCGGGCGATTCGAGCGGGAGATCGTGGCGGTTGAGACGGTGTCGGCCAGCCGGCGGCAGCCGGAGCCGGTGGTGATGCGGGAGGACGAGTTTCTCCGTCCCGGGACCACCCTGGAGGCCCTGGCGAAGCTGCGGCCCGCGTTCCGGTCCGGCGGCACGGTGACGGCGGGAAACTCGAGCGGGATCAACGACGGGGCGTGCGCCCTTCTGCTCGCGAGCGAGGCTGGAGTCGAGGCGCTGGGTGTTGCGCCGCTCGCGCGGGTGGTGTCGTCCGGCGTGGCGGGGGTGGAACCGCGGGTGATGGGGATCGGCCCGGTGCCGGCGTCGCGGATGGCACTCGCAAGGGCTGGGCTCACCATGGACGACATGGACGTGATCGAGTTGAACGAGGCCTTTGCCGCGCAGTCGCTGGCCTGTACCCGTGAGTTCGGCCTGGCCGATGACGACGCCCGGATCAATCCGAACGGCGGGGCGATCGCGCTGGGACACCCGCTCGGGATGTCGGGTGCACGGCTTCTCCTCACGGCGGCGCATCAACTGAGGGAGACGGGTGGCCGTTACGCGCTCTGCACCATGTGCATCGGCGTGGGGCAGGGGATGGCCACGATCCTGGAGCGGGCCGGATGACGCAACTCAGGGATACCTTGGTCGATTGGCGAGGCGGCCCCTGCCGGTCAGTGCCGCGCACGCAGGGATCCATTTTCGGCGCCTCGGGGTTCCCTGTGGGGTCGTGCCTCCCGGGATCCGGAGTGGGCTCACGCGGAGACGCGGAGACGCGGAGGTTGAGTCGATGAGATCACCCCTCGTACCCCGAACTCCCTGTGATGGTTGGTGGTTGGGGAGTGGGGTCACTCATTTCTCAGGGCCTGGAGTTGCCGGTCATCCCAGCCTTGTACACCCCTCCGCGCCTCCGCGTCTCCGCGTGAGGAGCTGTTCTTTCGCGGGGATGACGGTTGATCGGAGATTCTGCACGTCTCCGGCACCAACCCGGGGCGGGTCGTGACCTGCTACGCCTTCGAGGGGTTCATCCCGGTGGTGGACCCGACGGCCTTCGTGCATCCGCAGGCGGCGGTGACGGGCAACGTGATCATCGGGCCCGACTGCTACATCGGCCCGGGCGCCGCAATCCGGGGGGACTGGGGGGGCATCGTGCTCGAGGCGGGGTGCAACGTGCAGGAGAACTGCACCGTCCACATGTTCCCGGGCATCACGGTCCGGCTGGAGACGGGGGCGCACATCGGGCACGGCGCGGTGGTGCACGGGGCGCAGGTGGGACGCAACAGCCTGATAGGGATGAACGCGGTACTGATGGACCAGGCCGTGGTGGGGGCGGAGTGCATCGTGGGGGCTCTTGCCTTCGTGCCGGCCGAGATGCGGATTCCGGACCGGTCGGTGGTGGTGGGGAACCCCGCCCGGGTCGTGAAGGAGGTGAGCGACGAGATGCTCGCCTGGAAAACCGAGGGCACGCGGCTCTATCAACGATTGCCGGAGGCGTGTGATCGCTCGCTCCGGGCGGTGGAGCCGCTGCGGAGCGTGCCCGCGGACCGCCCGGTGCAGGAGGTGGGGGGGGGGTACCGGCCCTGGACCATCACTCGACAGGAGGGTGCGCCGAGTGGTGCACCGTCTCCCGCCACTTCAGCCAAGGAGTCGCAGGAATGAAGTTGCCGAGCTATGCGGGCGGACAGTGGGTGGAAGGGACAGGAGACGGAACCGCGCTCTGTCATGCGGTGACCGGCGAGCCGGTGGCCCATGCCACGAGCACCGGACTCGACTTTGCCGGAATGCTCGCCTGGGGGCGGGACGTTGGCGGGCCGGCGCTCCGGGCGATGACCTTCCACGAACGGGCGCGGATGCTGAAGGCGATGGCCCAGTATCTGATGTCGCGCAAAGACGAGTTCTATCCGCTCAGTGCCGCCACCGGGGCCACGAAGACCGACTCGTGGATCGACATCGAGGGGGGCATCGGCACCTTCTTCGTGTACGCGAGCAAGGGGCGGCGGGAGTTCCCCGATGAGCGCTTCCACCTCGACGGCGGCGTGGAGCCGATCTCGAAGGGGGGCACCTTCGTGGGCCGGCATCTCGCGGTGCCGCTGGAGGGAACCGCGGTCCACATCAACGCCTTCAACTTCCCCTGCTGGGGCATGCTCGAGAAACTCGCCCCCACTTTCCTCGGCGGGATGCCGGCCATCGTGAAGCCGGCCACGGCCACGAGCTATCTCACCCATCGCATGGTTCAGGTGATGCTGGAGTCGGGGATTCTGCCGGAGGGAGCGCTGCAGCTCATCTGTGGCGGAGCCGGCGACCTGCTGGATCACGTCACCTGCCAGGACGTGGTAACCTTCACCGGATCCGCCGTCACGGGCCGGAAGCTCAAGGTCCACCCGGCCATGATCGAGAACTCGGTCCGCTTCAACATGGAGGCGGACTCCCTCAATTGCTGCATCCTCGGTCCCGACGTCACTCCCGGCATGGAGGAGTTCGATCTCTTCGTGAAGGAGGTGGTCCGGGAGATGACGGTGAAGGCGGGACAGAAGTGCACTGCGATCCGGCGGACGATCGTGCCGGCCGATCGGGTCGATTCGGTGGTGGACGCGATCGGGAAGAGGCTGGACAAGGCGGTGCTGGGCGATCCGGCCCGGGAGGGGGTGCGCATGGGGCCGCTGGTGAGCCGAGGCCAGGTGGACGAGGTCCGGCGGACGGTGGAGGCCCTCCGCGCCGGGTGTGAACTCGTGCATGGCCAGCTCGAGGATTTTGCGTTGGACGGGGGAGACCGGGAACGGGGCGCCTTCTTCCCGGCGCTGCTTCTGTACTGCGACCAGCCGTTCACCAACACCCAGGCGCACGACATCGAGCCGTTCGGGCCGGTCAACACGGTGATGCCGTACGACACCGTGGACGATGCCATCGCGCTGGCCAAGCGGGGGAAGGGGAGCCTGGTCGGATCCCTCTTCACCGCCGATGATCGCATCGCGCGGGATGTGGTGCTCGGCACTGCGGCGTGGCATGGGCGGATCATGGTGATGAACCGTCACGCGGCCCGGGAGTCGACCGGGCATGGGTCGCCATTGCCGCACCTGGTGCACGGGGGCCCGGGACGCGCCGGCGGTGGGGAAGAGATGGGGGGAGCCCGCGGGGTGATGCACTACATGCAGCGGACCGCGATCCAGGGGTCGCCCACGACGCTGGCCCGGATCACCGGGGAGTGGACCCGCGGCGCCGACACCACGTCGGATGGGGTGCATCCCTTCCGGAAAACCTTCGACGAGCTGGAGATCGGGGAGTCGCGCCTCACCCATCGGCGCACCGTCACCGAGGCCGACATCGTGAACTTTGCCGGCGTGAGCGGCGACACCTTCTACGCCCACACTGATGAGCTGGCCGCCCGGGATTCGATCTTCGAGCGGCGGGTGGCCCACGGGTATTTCGTGCTGTCGGCGGCGGCGGGTCTCTTTGTGGATCCCGCGCCGGGGCCGGTGCTCGCCAACTACGGGTTGGAGACCCTGCGGTTCGTGAAGCCGGTCTACCCCGGGGACACGATACGGGCGCGTCTTACGGTGAAGCAGAAGACGGCCAAGGAGCCGGTGGAGGGACAGCCGCCCCAGGGCGTGGTGGCGTGGGACGTGGAAGTGACCAATCAGGACGACGAGCCGGTGGCGAGCTATGTGATCCTGACGCTGGTGAGGAGGTAGGGGTAGCCTTGGGAGCGTCACCCCGGCGAACGCCAGGGTCCACGGTGAGGAGGAAGTTCGAAGGGTGAAGTTCGAAGTGTGTCGTCGGGGAGGTTTGAGGACCGGACGCCGGGATAGAATTGGGAACGTCATCCCGAGGGCAACGCCCGAGGGATCTGTGAAGGGGGGGTGTTGTACTTCCCGGTGGCTGCGTCAGGGGGAACCGGGTGCCACGTCGGACGGACACAGCTGCACCCTCGGGGGGGACGTGTTCCCCGGGGCAGGATAATCGTCCCCATACCCCGAGTGGCCCCGGTCCCCTTCGGAGGGCGAGTCCGTGGCACGAACCGATCGGAACCAATTCGCAGTCAAGGAGTGCAGTCCCATGAAGCGTCGCCGTGTGTCCCTGTTCCGGATCCTTCTCCTTCTTCCCCTGGCGGCGGGTGGGGTGACGACCCCGGCCCTCGCCCAGGACTTCGACTTCGGCAAGCTCAAGTTCATGTCGGGGTGCTGGGCCGCCCCGTTCGGCGAGAAGAACTCCACGGTGGAGGAGATCTGGACCACGCCGTCGGACAACCTCATGCTCGCCACGACCCGGTACCTGACCAAGAACACGGCCACCTCCTTCGAGTTCACCCGGATCGAGAAGTCCGATTCGGGCATCGCGTACATCGCGGCCACCGAAGGGGGAACCCCCAGCTACTACACCCTCACCCAGTTGTCGGACGAGATCGCGATCTGGGAGAACCGGACCCAGAATTTCCCGCAGCGGATCATGTACCGGCTCGCCTCCGACGGGTCGTTGATCGCCCGGAACGACAAGATCGACGAGTATGACGCGCGGAATGTCGAGGTGCGTCTTGAGGCGGTGGACTGTCCGGGCGTCGGAAGGAAGCGGAGATAGGCGGCAGGGGCGACGCGGCAGCGTCGCCCGAGCTCCAGGTGGAAAGGGTAGTCGGTAGATCCTGGGCAGCAGGCCCCTTGTGAGGGAATGGGATGAATGAACAGACGATGGTTTGTCGAGGTTCTTGCCGTCCTGTCAGTGTGTTCGCTGGCAGGGGTAAACAGTGCGATGGGACAGACCGGCGCTCCGGAGGTCACCCTCTCCGAAGGGATTCTCGCTCTCGGTGTGGAGGACGGGGAGCCCTCCCAGGTCTTCGGTGACATCGCGGGCGTCATCACCCTGCGGGACAGGAGGATCCTCCTGCTCGACGGGAAGGCCGGTCTCCTTTCTCTCTTCTCACCTGAGGGAGCACTGCTCGACGCCGAGGGCCGGATCGGTGACGGGCCGGGGGAATTCAGGAATCCGAAGCTGGTGGCGGTCCGGCGGGACTCGGTTCTTGTGCTCGACACGATGCTCCGTCGCATCTCGGTGTTTGCGTTGGGTTCTGGTGGCCTCACCTTCGCGCGAACATTCGGAATCGCGGGATGGCCGGCTGATGCATGCCTCATGGGGGAGCGGCTCTTCCTCCTCGCCTACAGCGACGGGACCATCCTTCATGAGTACTCGCTGGACGGCACCCTGCTCCGTTCGTTTGGCGGGCCCGTGGGGTTGGACCTGCCGATCACCCGCGGCGGGACGATCCGTGGCCGGCTCGTGTGCGATGGGGACCAGGGGATGATGTACGTCCTGTCGCGTCAGTTTGGAACCGTCGCGGCGTACTCCGCTCTGGACGGCACCAACCGATGGAGCGTGGTCCCCACGGGTTTTGTCCCGGCTGAGATGACCCCATACGATAACGGGCTCTTCCCCTGATCGAGTGGGTAAGTTAGCCTGCATCCATGAGAGATCGAGATCTGTATAGCAGGATTCTGGGCCTCCCCAGCCCGTGGCGCGTGTCCGAGGTGGAGCTGGCGCTGGGCCAAGG
>JBDIWC010000049.1:0-28450 GCA_039794085.1 Gemmatimonadales bacterium | reverse complement strand
GAAACCCTGAAGAGCCCCAAGTGGGATGCCGTCACAGACGCCGTCACACGCACGGCCGGAGCGGGTGTCCGGGGGGCGCCCAAAATATTGTTGCCGTTTTGTGTTCAATCTTGTCCGTAAGGGACTATTCCCTATTCCCTACTCCCTGCTCCCCGTACCACCAGGAACTGAAACGCCAGGTTGGAGACTACGGCGTACCCCGTGAACCAGTAGAAGCCGCTTCCGATCACGCCGTCGAGGTTGTCGGTGGCCTTGGCCGCCAGGAGGGCGATGAACACGCCGACCACGAACACATCCGCCATGGACCACTTGCTGATGGAGCGCACGAAGAGGTAGAGCCGGTGGCGCGATTCCGGTTTCCGCAGGAGAAGAATCACGAACAGGAGCAGGGCCTTGAGGGCCGGCACGAGAATGCTGAAGAGAAGGATGAGGCCGGCGACGAAATCATTACCCGAATCGTGCAGGCTCTGGATGGCGCCGAGAATGCTGCGGGTTTCCCGGAAGAGCTCACGCGACACGCCCAGCAGGTCCATCGAGGCGGTGATGGTGATGAGCGGCGCCAACAGGCCCGGGATGAGCATGACGAGGGACACGAGGGTGAGCAGGATCGCGACGCGGTTGCGGGTGCGCAGAGGCACGGACCACTCCATGGTGTTGGGCCCGGGGGACCGGGCAGTTCAGCGGCGGGTGGCGAGCCGCGCCAGGACATTCGGCAGATCGGGCACGGCAGTCAGAACCCCCGCCATCGGATCCTCTCCCCACGTCTCCATCCGTTCGACGGCGTTCCGGAGCGTGTGGTCCCGCAGATTGAGGTCCGGCCCCAGCTCCTCCCACCGGAGGGGCATTGACACCAGGGCCCCGGGCACCGGTCGCACGCTGAAGGGCGACACCATGAGCTTGCCATGCCCGTTCTGAAGGTAATCCACATACACCTTTCCCTCCCGGCGATCGATGATACGGGTCACGGTGGCCAGTTCGGGACAGGTTCCCACCACCACACGTGCCAGCAGCTCTCCCAGATTCCGTGATTGCTCGTGGGTCAGCATCCGGCCCAGGGGAAGGAGGATGTGCAGACCCGTTGACCCGGTCGTCTTGACGAACGAGGGGAGCCCCACGTCCTCGCACAGGGCATGAACCGCCAGCGCCACCGTGACCACGGAGGAGAACGGCGCCTCCTTCGGGTCCAGGTCGAGAACGCACCAGTCGGGGCGCTCCAGCTGAGCCGCGCGGCTGGCCCAGATGTGGAGCGGGATGGCCGCCATGTTGGCGAGGTACCGCAGAGAGGGCACGTCGTCGGCGATGAAGTACCGGATCTCGCGCCCGGCCTGTTCGCTCCACATCGTCTCCCGCCGGAGCCATTCCGGGGCATACTCCGGAGCATCCTTCTGGAAGAAGGAGGGTCCGGTGATGCCGTCGGGGTACCGGGTCAGCACGACGGGACGATCCCGGAGATACACCAGCATCCAGGGGGCGATCGCTTCGTAGTACTCGATGAGGTCCCGCTTGGTAAATCCCTCCTCGGGCCAGAAGATCTTGTCGAGATTGGTGAGGTGAACCTCGTGGGGGACGGCGGGAGCGTTCTCGGGAAGCGGGGGATCCTCGGCCACGGGTTCCGGAAGGTGACGGAGGCAGTCCTCCGGTCCCTTGTCGTCCCGCCACCGGAGGAACACCGGCTGGCGCAGCTGCCCCTGATCGGTCCATTCCACAAAGCGGACCTCACAAACCAGAACCGGGCGGGTCCAGGTCCCCGCCACTCCGTCGGGGAGGGGCTCACGACAGGGCGTGGTCTCCTCTCGCAGGGTCTCGAGCTGGGCGCGTATGGCGGTGAGATCCTCCTCTGCGAAACCACTGCCCACACTCCCGCAGTACACCAAGGCCCCGCCCTCTCCCTCGTGCGTGGCCAGATGGAGCCCGCCGAAACCGGCCCGGGAACCCTTGGGCTCGGTGTACCCGACCACCACAAAATCTCCCGTGCGCTCGCTCCGGATCTTGAGCCACGCAGGGGACCTCCCCTCCCGATACGGCGCGTCGGCGCGCTTCGCCACGAGCCCCTCGAGCCCGAGACGTTCCACCTCGCGGAACACCCGTTCCCCCTCCCGGTCGAAATGGTCCACCATCGCGAGGGGGCCCACCGGAGGGAGAACCCGGCGCAGGATCTCCTTGCGGGCGAGGAGGGGAAGCGGTCGCAGGTCCCGGTCCGCCAGGGTCAGCAGGTCGAAGACATAGTACCGCACCGCGGAGAGTGAGGCGCCCCGCGTCCCGTCGTGTGGTCGCAGATACTGCGCTCTCCGCTGCAGATCTTGGAAGCTCGGCCGACCCGCCTCATCCAGTGCGACCACCTCCCCATCGAGCACAAGATCAGGATAGGGCAGCGCCTCGACCGCGCGCGCAACTTCCGGAAAGGCCGCCGTCGCATCGCGGCCGTTGCGGGTGAGAAGCCGGGTGACCGCTCCCTCGCGCAGGGCAAGGATCCGGTATCCGTCAAGCTTGGGCTCGAACACCCAGCCGTCGCGGGTGAAGGGCCTCTCGGCGCGTTCGGCAAGCATCGGACGGGGAGGCGGGGCCCCGGGAGTGAGAAGAGGGGCCCCGAGTTCGGCGAGGCGATCGCGGAGACGGGAGACGGGATCGACCCCCGCCTTCAACTCCTCGACCAGCAGGCCACTCCTCACCGACTGTTCGGGGACCACTCGGGGAGACTCCGCTGAGGCCGCCCAGTCGTCTCGTTCCTTGATCAGAAGCCATTCCCGTTCGGTTTTCCGGATCTTGACCAGGGTCCAGAGGCCCCGGAGCTTGTGCCCCCGCAGTTCGAAGAGGAGTTTCCCGGAGACGAGTCCCTCGGCAGGATCCCCGATCGGAACCCAGGTGCCGGCGTCCCAGGTGATGACCGCCCCCGCACCGTAGTTGCCCTCGGGGATGCGACCCTCGAAGTCCCCGTATTCCACCGGGTGGTCCTCCACATGAACCGCGAGACGTTTCTCCGCGGTATCGTAGGAGGGGCCCTTCGGGACGGCCCAGGAAAGCAGCACCCCCTCGAATTCCAGGCGCAGATCCCAGTGGAGATTCCGGGCGGCGTGCTTGTGAAAGACGTACCGGCTCCCCCCGGGGCGCGGGGGGGCGCCTCCCGGCTCCGGGGTCCGGTCGAGCGATCGCTTGGCGCGATACGGACCGAGGCGCTCGCTTCCCGAACCCCCACTCCCGCGGTCCGGTCCCTCGCCCGGGCTGGTTGCGCCCATGCTCAGGAAACCCTATAGTTTTGCCACATGGGTGCGCGCGTCATCGGCTCTGCCACGATCTCCTTTGGACTGGTGTCGGTCCCGGTCAAGCTCTTTTCCTCGAGCGAGTCGGCCGCGTCCATCTCCTTCAACCTGCTCCACAAGGCGTGCGGATCCCGCCTCAAGCAGCAGTACATCTGCCCGGCCGACGGGGCCACCGTCCCCCGGGACGAGATGGTCAAGGGGTACGAGTTCGCCAAGGGGAAGTATGTACAGTTTACCCCCGAGGAACTCAAGACGCTCGACGAAACCGCCACCAACAGCATCGACATCGCCGAGTTCGTCCCGTTGGACTCGGTCGAGCGGTCCTATGTGAACAAGACCTTCTACCTCGGCCCCGACAAGGGGGGGGAGCGCGCCTATCGCCTCCTCGCCGAGGCCCTTCGGGACACCGGGCGCGCGGCCCTCGGACAGTATGCCGCCCGGGGCAACCAGTACCTGGCACTCATCCGCCCCCTGGACCACCTTCTGGTGATGGAACAGCTTCACTATGCCGACGAACTCCGTCCCCCCAGCGAGGTTCCCGTGGGGGACACCCCGGTCAAGCCGGCCGAGCTCGAGCTGGCCCGCCAACTGATCCAGCAGACCGCCACCGACGAGTTCCATCCGGAGCGCTTCCGGGACGAGGTCCGCGAACGGGTCATGGCGGCAATACAACGCAAGGTCGACGGGGAGGAGATCACCACCCAGCCCACCGAGGAGGCGTCGGGAGCCCGGATTCTCGACCTCATGGAGGCACTCCGGGCCAGTCTCGGCCAGTCCCCCTCCCCCCCGGACGACACCACCGAACGGCGGAAGACCGGTTGAGCCCTCCCGGGGATCACGGGGCCAGCGGAAGGGAGCCGCGGACCACCAGGTCGCCGTAGGACCGGATCGATCCGGCCCTCCACTCCTCCAGCATCCGGTCCATCCGCTGCAGCAACTGGGTCATGTAGTAGCCGGGCACGGCCTGCGGATGTCGGCCCCGGAATCCGGTCCCGAAGTAGCTCCGGATGATCACCGCCGTGGAGTCGTGCGGGAGCGCCGCGAGATTCTCCGCGAAGGTGCCGAACAGCCCGTCGCCCATCAGGTAGAACTCCACGTTCGAGGCGTACAGGGCCGAGGTCATGAGCCCCCGGGACCTGATGTCGGCCCCGATGGCGCGCAGGGCGTGAGGACCGGCCAGATCACCCACCACCGGGATGATGCGATCCGTTTCCTGCAGGCTCCGGAGAAAGTGATAGGAGTCCTCCTCGGCGAGGAAGCTCCGGTACGCACCGGTCAGGTCGCGCTCCAGCAGAAGATCGCGATACGTGGGATAATACGGCTGGGGTCGGTGGCCGAAGGTGGTAAACCGAAGATCGAGACCCGACAGAATGAAGGTGCGATGGAACCGGTCGATGGTGGCGAGATCACCCTCCGACAGGTCCAGTCCGAACCCCTGGACCCGGGTGCGAACCAGGCGGCGGGCCGCGGCGCCGGTGTCCGGACCCAGCGGGAGAGAATCGACAAAGGCCACGATCCGCGGTACCGCCCAGGACTCACGCGCGGAATCGGGTGGCGGGGTGGCGCGCCCGAGCAACAGGGCCAGATATTCCGTGCGGGTTTCCGCCGCCGAGAAAAGGGCCTTGAACAGAAGGTGGTGCAGGAGATTGTCCCGACGGACGTCTATCAGGTAGGCGATCTCGGGACGGATCGCGGCGATGTACGAGAAGTTCTGGTCCGGCCCGACCCCGACATAGGCTCCCCCACGCACGCCGAGCGGGGCAAAGGCCCCGACCACATGCAGGTAGGAGGTTTCATTGGAGATCAGATTGTCGGTGTCGAAGAACCCGCCCGGTTCCGAGAGCTGCTCCACCATCGCCGCGAAGGGAGTGGTGCGCACCTCGAGGGGCGGCGTCCCGGCGCACCCGGCTCCGGTGCTCAGAAGGAGAAGACGGGCGATGGTGCGCGCCCGGCGTGCCACGGTCCATCCCGATCTGCCCCGGTGCCTCATGCACTCTCCTCGTGTGGAGAACAACCCGTGATCACGCGCGTGGTCCTCGTGGTCCTCCTGGCAACCACCGGCACCTCTCCCGCCCTGTCTCCTCTCCGCTCCCCGCTCCAGGATGACGTGCCCCCGGGAGCGGAGCACGCCTTCTCCTTCACCCGGGCCATCTACAGCGACGGATTCCGCCGGGGCCGCGGAAGCTGGTCCACCGATTACCCCACGCCGGCGGCATGCTCATCGTCGACGACTTCTGGGGCTCGCGTGAGTGGGACTCGTTCGCGGAGGAGATCCGCCAGGTGCTGCCCGAATACCCCATCGTGGACATCCCTCTCGATCACCCCCTCCTCCACACCATGTACGACATCGACGAGATCCTCCAGGTCCCCAACGTCCCAACTGGAACACCGACCTGGGCGACGCCCGCCTACAAGCTCGGCATCAACCTGCTCATCTACGGCATGACCCACTGAGGGTCGAGACCCATCTCGTCCAGAAAGAGGTTCCCCCCTCCCGGTTCCCCGTTGCGCGTTTCAGTGCGGGTCAGAACCAGCCGATCCCGGGCCCGGGTCATGCCGACATAGAGGAGCCTCCGTGCCTCCGGCAGCTCCGCGGCCCGTGCGTCCCGCAGTGTACGGGCGCCGGGGATGGTCAGATCCTCGACCCCGGCGATGTAGACCGTGGAAAACTCCAATCCCTTCGTGGCATGCAGGGTGAGCAGGTTGACCCGGTCGGGGTCGGCTTCGATGCTGTCCGACGTGGACAGTGCGGCGCGATCCAGCAACTCGGGAATTGCCTCGGCCAGGGGCAGGTGCTCCACCAGTGCCAGCAGACTCTCCAGCCGGGCCAGGGCGGCGGGATGGCGATCCTCCGGCCGCCTCTCCGCCCGGATCCTCTCCAGGAGCCGATGCCCTCCCAACCTCTCGATCACGACCTGCAGGGTCGGAGCCTCGGGAGTCCCCTCCCGATCCCGCCAGGACGCGTAATATTCCAGCATCTGGCTCCAGGGCCCGAGAGCCGCGGCCCGCGTGATCCGGCGCAGCAGCACCTTTTCCGGGTCGGCGGGGCCGGCGCTGGCCAGGGCGAGCGCGAGCCCGAGAGGCCCGAGGAGTTGAGGAAGGGCCACGGTGCGATTCCGGCGCGCGCGGTCGCGCGTGAGCCCCTCGTACACGCCCGCGAGGCAGACCGCATCGTCGAGGGCGTGGTGGCTCGTGCCGGTGTCGACCCCGTACCGGCGGGCCAGGTGCTCCAGCTTCGCACTCCCCTGCACCACCGCGCGGGCCAGCGGAAGGGTGTCGAGAAAGGCCATGGTGCCGGTACCGCCATGGGGTGCCGCCTGGCGTTTCAGGACCGGAATGTCGAAGTCCTGCCCGTTGTGAGCCACCACCAGATCGTCACCAACAAAAGCCCGGAACCGCTCCCACGCCTCGGCAAAGGGCGGAGCATCGCGCAGGTGCTCCTCCCGATACCCGTGCACCCGGGTGGCCCCCTCGGAAACCGGTCCCCCGGGGCGGACCAGCGTGTGAAACCGGTCCACCACCTGTCCGTGCCGCACCCGCGCGGCCCCGATCTCGATCGTTTCGCAGGTCGCAATGTCGAGATCGGTGGTTTCCAGATCGAAGGTGACGTACCCACCCTCTCCCAACCCCTCCTCGACTGTGCTCGCGAGCTGGAGCGCCTTGAACAACAGGACCGGCCACCCGCCGTCGGCCACATCGCCGCGGGCGAGGACCACGTCCTCAGGGTCGGGCTGGCTTTCGGGCGTGAGGGTCATCGGCCGGTAACCGGAGTCGGGGGCGTGGAGCATGGCGCGGAGACCCGCCTCGATCCCCCGGTCGGGCTCGATCCAGATGGTCCTCCCCCGGAGACTCGCCTCCCGCAGGCGGATCGCCAGGGCGGACGCGCCGGGATACCCGGCGGGATCGGAGAGTTCGGGGGCGTGACGGTCGAGCGGTCCCTGCGCTTTCCCCAGGTTCTGCCCGAGGAGATCCCGCACCACGTCGCGGATCGATCCGGCCGTGCGCAGGAGGCCGCGCAGATTCTCCACGAAATAGACGAAGCGCCAGGCCGGTCTCCGGTGAGGCGCCTCTCGGGGCAGGCTCGCCGCATGCGCCCGAAGCGCGGCCACCAGGTCGGGTGACTCGGCGAGGCCCGCCTCCTGAAGGAGATCGTGAGGCAACATCGCGTGAGCCAGCGCCTCGAGTGCGCCGGGGTCCCCGGGCGCCCCCATGACCCGCAGGGATCGGAGGATCACCGCGATGATCGGGTCGTCCCCCAGGGCCTGGCCCCGCGCCATGCGGCAGGGGATGCCGGCCCCGAGGAGTTCCCGTTCGAGGAAGGCACCGATGGTGTGCATCCGGTACAGAATGGCGGAGTCACCCCAGCGAAGCGACGGATTCCGGGTTCGGGCCGCGGCAAGGTCCCCCAGGATCCACGCCGCCTCGTCCCTTTCGGTGGGGAAACGAAGCGCCACCACGGGGTGAGGCGACTCGCGCGTGGCCTCCAGGTCCTTGTCGAAAAGGGAGGGATTGCGCTGCACCAGAGCGCGCGCCCGATCGAAGATCGCGACGCTCGACCGATGGTTCCGATCGAGAATGATCGGCGCGGCCACGCCGAAGTCCCGCTGGAAGCGGGTCAGCACATCGGGATCGGCCCCGGTCCAGGAAAAGATCGATTGATCATCGTCACCCACCGCGAAGAGATGCCGGTGCGGAGCCAGGTGCTTCAGGATGCGGTACTGGAGACGGTTCACATCCTGGAACTCATCGACCAGGATCGCGTCCCACCGGGCGGCGATCCGCTCCGCCAATCCGGGATGCTCGTCGAGCAGGGCCGCCATCCGCACCAGGATGCCGTCGAAATCCACCAGGTTCCCGCGCACCAGCCTCGACAGATATCCCTGGAGCACCGGAACATCCTCGGGGTCCAGGTCGTCGCCGCGGAGACGATGCCGGCCGAAGGCGCCGAGGAGGGCCCGACCCCGTCTCCCGTGGTACCCCATTCGGTCGAGAATGGCCATCTGGGCCGCGTCATCCGCGATCCCGAACCCGGCGTCGAGACCCGCCTCCACGGGCCAGGCCCGCAGAATCTCGACCGCCACCGAATGGACCGTTCCGCGACGCACCTGGGCCGAGACCCCGGGCATCGTCTCGTCGAGGCGCAGGGCGATTTCGCCGGCGGCCTTGTTGGTGTAGGTCACGGCACAAATGCGGTCCGCCGGGATTCCCCGCTCGAGGATCAGGTGGCGGATGCGCTCGATCAGGCAAAAGGTCTTTCCGGCTCCGGGACCCGCCACGACCAGCAGGGGACCCGGAGGCGCGGTGATCGCCCGGGCCTGAGCCGCCGTGGGGCCGTTGGCGATCCGGGTGCTCATCCGCGCGCAGCTCCGGAGTCCGGTGACCACGACTTGACCCCACGCCCCGGTCCGGAGATGATTGGCCGGTGCAGAGAGCGCTGACCCTTCCCCTGGGCGATCAGGTCCCCACCCGAGGCAATCGCCTGTCCCGAGCCCTCGGGCGCCTCGCCTTCCGGCTCTCCGGGTGGCGCCTGGACGGGGCCATTCCGAACTGTCCCCGCTTCCTGATCATCGCCGCACCACACACGTCCAACTGGGACTTCCTGATAGGGGTATGCACCCTCTTCGCCATCGGATTCCGGGTCTCCTGGCTCGGCAAGCACACGCTCTTTCGCTGGCCGGTCCGCGGGATTCTGCGATGGCTCGGGGGAATTCCCGTGGAACGGGGCCAGGGGCAGGGCCATGTGGACCGCGCCATCGCCGCCTTCCGCGAGCGCGAGAAGCTCATCCTGACCATCGCCCCGGAGGGCACCCGGAAGAAGGTCGCGACCTGGCGCACCGGATTCTACCGCATCGCCCTGGGCGCCGGAGTGCCGATCGTGCCGGCCTGGTTCGATTACCGGCGCAAGATCGTCGGCTTCCGCGATCCCATCCTGCCCACCGGCGACCTGGAGGCCGACATGGTCCGGATTCGGGCCTGCTATGACGGCGTGACCCCGCGGCATCCTCACCAGTTCTGACATCGGTGCGCCGTCACGCGCCCGGGATCAGGCGGCGCCACCATTTCCTCTGAGCACCTCCCTCGTCCACGGCCGGAGTGGGGGGCCGTTCCTTGATCACCAGCTCGCTCAGCAGGAGATGCCCCGTGAGACGAACCAGCAGATCGGATGAGACGGGCCCTCGCCCCGAGGCCCTCTTCCGCTTGTGACTCGAGGACGAGAGCGTCTCGTCGATCTCGTTCTCGATCGCGGTGCCCGGGGGTACGACCAGTTCGGAGGACCCCAGGGTCGAGGAGACCTCGATCTCCACCAGGTCCGACATGAGATCGGCGTCCCTCAGATCGAGCCGGATGGAGCCAAAGAGAATCTGGAGTTCAAGGCGATCGGGAACCCTCCAGAAACCGGCCCGCGTGGTGGACGAGAAGTAGCTGGCGATGCGGAGCGGCGACAGCGCCCCCAGTCGCGCCGGAAGAGTTCCCGGCTGCGTCCACTCGCCGGACGGATCGATGTCCGCCACGAGAGCCGCCACGGTGCCTTCACTTTCAGCGGTGCGAAGGCGTTCCAGCCGGTCCTCGAACACCACCAGGGGAATATGGTCCCCCGCGTGAGCTGCGCAGAGCCGTTGAATCGCCTCCGCCCGAACCACCTCCAGGTCAGCCATGAACGAATCGAGGCGTCAGCGGGTGCGAGGGTTCACGAGGCCTCGCCCGGGGGTCACGTACGCCGACACGATGCTCTGATGCCCGTTCACGCCGATGGCGGCCACGCCGAACACGTAGTCGTCGATGGAGACGTTGGGCAGGAGGAGCTCCGTCGCGCCACGCACTTCCCGCGAAAACTCCCAATCCCGGTTCCAGGCCCGGCGCCACACGACACGGTATCCCGCCGCTCCGTCCACCGGCATCCAGCGCAGGGCCGCGTCGTATCCCGACGGCCCTCGTCCGAGCATCGGGCCCCGCCGGGGAGCGGACACCACCGGCGCCGCCGGGGCGAGAGCGAGCTCGGCCACCGCCGCGGCATTGACCATCGCATTCCGCCTCAGGTACTCGGGGTCCACCCCCTCCGGGGTGTCCGCCACGGTGTGCTGGCGGGAGTAATTCTCATGGGTTTCGGTGAAGCGGATCGCGGGAAAACCCCGTTGGGCAAACGGAGTGTGATCGCCCCCGCGCCCGAATCGGTCGAGCCGGGCCACCAGGCGTACCTCATGTCCGGGAACGTAGCGCGCGGCGACCTCCCGAACCGTCCGGGCAAGCTGACGGGAGACCCCGTCCTCGGGAGCATCGGAAAAGACCCGGACCGCGCGGGTGTCGGTGCGACCGTCTCCCGCTCCCTTCCCTCCCACGATGTCGTTGTTGAAGACGGCATCGATCACCACGCTGTCGGCCGCCATCCGGGCCGCGTGCAGACCCGCCCCCACCAGCCCCTGCTCCTCGCCGGCGAAGGCGATGAACACCAGCGTGGCATCAAAGGTCAATCCGCTGTTGGCAAAAACCCGGGCGAGTTCGAGCACGAGCGCCGTTCCGCTGCCATCATCGTTGGCTCCCGGAGCCGGGAGATCGCCCTGGGCCCAGTCGAAGGTGTTCCCCTCCTCGGGCCGGGCCACCGTGTCGTAGTGGCCGCTGACGTAGATGCGGCGTGGACTGCGACCCGGGAGGATCGCCATCACGTTGCGCAATTCCACGTCGCGCGTGATCCGTCCCTGTTGAGCCACCTGGTAGGTGTCGAACGACACCTCGAGCCGGGGGCTCGACGCCCGGAACCGGTCGAGGATCCACTGCCGGGCGGCGCCAATCCCGCGGGTCGGCGAGTCGGTGCTGGACAGGGTGTGCCGGGTCCCGAACCCCGCCAGGGCCCGGATGATGGTGTCGAGTCGTTCGGCGCTGATCCCTTCCACCAGGGCGCTGATCGCGGGATCGGGAGCTTGCGCCCGCGCGGAGAGGGGAGCCGCAAGGGAGAGCAGCAGGGCGAGCAGTCCGCGACGCATCATCATGGCTTGTCCTCAATCCGTTGGTATCGTTGCAGGGGGTCCCCCTGGGCCCGGGGGCGGGAGGCCGTCCGGGTCCGGAGGTGGAATCGGTCACCGGGGGCGAGAAAGGCGAACCCCCCGCGCTCCCCGATCCGGCGTTGGGCATCGTAGATCACCGCGTAGCTCTCGCCCATCACCTCAAATTCCTCGCCCTGGACCACGATCGCGGTGTTCTCGTCGATCCCGATGCCGAGCAGCTCCGGGTGGGCCTCGACGATCTCCAGCATGTCGAACTGGCGGTTCCGCCGGAGGAGGTGCTGGTCGATCGCCACCGATGTCAGGAAACCGAGTCCCTCGGTATGATCCCCCATCATCGTGGTGTTGTCGCGAGTGTGGCCGCGGGCCAGGTACGACCCGAGGATCGTGGCCCCCGCCGAGGATCCGCCGACCACGCCGCCGCGTGCCAGCACCGCTCGCAGCTCCTGGTGGGTCCGGGTTCCGAGATAGGAGTCCGCCAGGCGCCACTGACGCCCGCCGCCGAACCAGACGCCACGGGCCTCGCGAAGGGGAGCGGCGAACGCCTCGGTGTCCGCCTCGCCCCGGTCATACGTGTGCAGGACGGTGAGGCGGGTGGCCCCCAGGGCGCGGAAGAGCTGTCCCCCCTCCCAGGCCTGGTCATAGCTCTCGGCGCCACCGGCGGTGGGGATCAGGACGATCGGTGCATCGGGCCCCCCGGCCAGATCGAGGAAGCGCCGGACGATCGCGGTGTCCCGCATCGCGCCGCCCACGATCACGAGCGACCCGCCCGGGGGATCCATCTGCTGGGCCGTCAGCGGGAAGACAATTGCGGAGAAAAACAACACCGCGAGTGCGGCGCGCGCACGGCTCATGGAGCACTCCTTGTCAGGTGGCGATCGAGACTGCCTCGGCCCCCACCCGTCCACAACACGAGGAGGGCGGAGAGGAGAACGGTGACCGGAAGCCAATGGGGAGGCCCCCCGGCGGGTGCGAGTGAGAAATCCACCGTCAGGTGAACATAGAGTGCCACGAGCATCTCGGCCACGGCCAGGAGCGCGCCGATCCGGGCGTACCACCCGGTGAGCAGGAGGACTCCTCCCACCACCTCCACCGTGGCGGCCACGAAGATCAACAGATCGGGTTGGGGAAAACCGGCCAGACCGAGGGTGGCCTGGAAGTTGGTCTGGGTGCCCTCGTTCAGGAACTTCATCGTGCCGAAGAAGGTCAGAGGGATCCCGGAGATTAACCGGGCCACCAGGGAGCGAACGAGCGGCTGGGTGGAGCGAATCGACATCGGGAACCGTCGGCCAGGACAAAAGAAGGGTTGTCAGGGAATCTACGCGGTTTCCGGTGGGGCGAAAGGTTCGGGGACCCCGTCGGGGTGGCTCGTGGGAAGTTTGAAGTTCGAAGTGTGAAGTGTGAAGGCTCACGCGGAGGCGAGGAGGTCGAGACCCACTCCGCCATCGGAGCGTCATCCCGAGTGAAACGAGGGATCTGGGTAAGGAAGGCGGGCCCCGCGGAGCGGCAGGCCAGCCTCTGTGTCCTGTGGGTGCGCCGCTTGCGGCGCACCGTCGCGAGTCCAGTCCCGCCTGCTCCCGGGTGCGCCGCAAGCGGCGCACCCACAGCGACTCTGTGTACGGGAACCAGTGTCTGTCAGAACCCGGCGCCGCAGGCTCCGGGGACCCGGTCTTCAACCCGGAGATGCGATCACGGCGGCAGCGCGATATCCACCCGAAAACTGTCCGCCGGCTGGTTCGGGCCGGCGAACCCTGACATCGTGATGGGGATGTCGCTGATGGTCACGCTGTCTGCCACTCCATCGCGCTCAAACACCGCCCGCACTTCGACGCAGAATGGCGTTCCCGGCGCAGTCAACCCGAATACCATCACCTTGCGGTACCTGCCTTGGTCGTCCGTAGTGTCGGGCGAAGTGGCCTGAACCCGTTCCACGCATTCCGGCCGAAACAGAGTGCTGCGGACCTCTACGCCCGCTACGGGAAGACCGCTCCGGGACACCGTCCCGAAGACAGTTGCCCCGATGGAGAAGATGTCCCCTGGCTCGGTGCTGCAGGAAGCCACCAGAACCACCGCGGCACAGATCAGGCCTCGGCCAAAGGAGGCCAGGCTACCTGCAGAAGGCACCGCGACACCCGAACATGTTCCAATCATGATCCTGCTCCATTCCACTCAGGGTCCACCCGGAAGGGAAGGTCGCAACAGTTCCCAGCCTCATCTATTCGTTCATTCCCTGTTCATTGTTCCCTGTTCATTGTTCCCTGTTCATTGTTCACTGCTCATTGTTCATTGTTCACTGTTCATTGTTCATTGTTCACTGTTCATTGTTCATTGTTCACTGTCCACTGTCACGGCGGCAACTCGATGTCCACCCGGAAGCTGTCCCGCGGCTGGCCCACGGCCACAAACTCCGACATCGTGATCGGGATCCCGCTGATGGTCACACTGTCGGCGACCCCGTCGCGATCGAACACTGCACGCACCCCAACGCAGAACGGCGTTCCCGGCGCAGTGAGTCCGAATACCAGGACCTTGCGATACTGACCCATGCCATCCGTCACTACTGGTGTCGTGGTCTAGACAGGCTCCTGGCACTGCTCCCGGAACAAGGACGTGCGGACCGAGACTCCAGCTACCTGGACACCCTCCCGGGAAACAACGCCAAAGATGGTGGCCCCGATGGTGTTGATATCCCTTGGCTCTGTCCCGCAGGAAACGGACAGAATCACCGCGCCACAGATCAGGCCTCGGCCAAAGGAGGCCAGGCTACCTGCAGAAGGCACCGCGACACCCGAACATGTTCCAATCATGATCCTGCTCCATTCCACTCAGGGTCCACCCGGAAGGGAAGGTCGCAACAGTTCCCAGCCTCATCTATTCGTTCATTCCCTGTTCATTGTTCCCTGTTCATTGTTCCCTGTTCATTGTTCCCTGTTCATTGTTCCCTGTTCATTGTTCACTGTTCATTGTTCACTGTCCACTGTCACGGTGGCAGTGCGATATCCACCCGAAAACTGTCCGCCGGTTGGTTCGGGCCAACAAATTCCGACATCGTGATCGGGACCCCGCTGATGGTCACGCTGTCGGTGATCCCATCGCGGACAAACACGGCACGGAGAACGACACAAAACGGTGTACCGGGGGCGGTCAGCACTGTCGTCAGCAGATCGCGGTAGTGGCCCAGAGAATCCGTCAGGACAGGCTGCCGGGGTCCCGTCGGATCAGCACACCGCGGGAACGCAAAGGAACGAATCTCCACGCCCGGCACGGCCATACCCTCCCGGGAGACGCGCCCAAAAACGACCGCGCCGACACTGGTGATATCCCCCGGTTCTGTCCCGCAGGAAGCGACGAGGACCCCTGCCGCGCAGATCAGGCCTCGGCCGAAGGAAACCAGGCTACATGCAGAAGGCACCGCGACACGCGAGAATGTTCCACTCATATAATAATCCTGCTCCATTCCCCGCAGCGTTCACCCGGAAGGGAAGATCGCAACCCATCCCAGCCTCATCTATCCGTTCATTTCCCTGTTCATTGTTCCCTGTTCATTGTTCCCTGTTCATTGTTCACTGCTCATTGTTCATTGTTCACTGTTCATTGTTCATTGTTCACTGTTCATTGTTCATTGTTCACTGTTCATTGTTCATTGTTCACTGTTCATTGTCACGGCGGCAGCGCGATATCCACCCGGAAGCTGTCCCGCGGCTGGTCCGACATCGTGATCGGGATACCGCCGATGGTCACGCTGTCTGGAACGCCACCCCGGTCGAACATCGCCCGCACTTCGACGCAGAAGGGCGTCCCCGGCGCAGTGAGTCCGAATACGAGGAACTTGCGGTACCTGCCTTGGTCGTCCGTAGTGTCGGGCGAAGTGGTTTGAACCCGTTCCACGCATTCCTGCCGAAACAGAGTGCTGCGGACCTCTACGCCCGCTACGGGAAGGCCGCTCCGGGACACCGTCCCGAAGGCAGTTGCCCCGATGGAGAAGATGTCCCCTGGCTCAGTACCGCAGGAAGCGACCAGAACCACCGCGCCACAGATCAGGCCGCGACCGAGCGAGGCCAGACTAGAAGCAGAAGGCACCGCGACACCCGAACATGTTCCAATCATGATCCTGCTCCATTCCCCTCAGCGTCCACCCGGAAGCGAAGGTCGAAGCAGTTTTCCAGCCTCAACCATTCATTGTTCATTGTTCATTGTTCATTGTTCATTGTTCATTGTTCATTGCTCACTGTTCATTGTTCATTGTTCACTGTTCATTGTTCACTGTTCATTGTTCACTGTCCATTGTCACGGTGGCAGCACGATATCCACCCGGAAACTGTCCCTCGGCTGGCCCACGGCCACGAAATCCGACATCGTGATCGGAATGCCGCTGAGCGTCACGCTGTCTGCCACTCGATCGCGCTCAAACACCACCCGCACTTCGACGCAGAACGGCGTTCCCGGCGCAGTGAGTCCGAACACCAGGACCTTGCGATACCGGCCCATGCCGTCCGTCACAACTGGTGCCGTGGTCTGGACAGGCTCCTGGCACTGCTCCCGAAACAAGGACGTGCGGACCGCAACCCCGACCGCCGGGACACCCTCCCGGGAAACCACACCAAAGATGGTGGCCCCGATGGCATTGATGTCAACCGGTTCGGTCCCGCAGGAAGCGACCAAGACCCCAGCGGCACAGATCAGGCCGCGACCGAGTGAAGCCAGACTAGGAGCAGGAGGCACCGCGACACCCGAGGATATTCCAATCATAGTCCTGCTCCATTCCACTCAGGGTCCACCCGGAAGGGAAGGTCACCGGTGGTACGAGCTGAAATCCGGTTGTAAGAGTGTTATTGAAGCAGTTACGCAGTTCAGCGATGGTTGCCGCACCAGCGCCTTCCCAATTCTCACATGACGATATGATGTCGGCGACGAATCGCGTTCCCAGACTCAGCGCATCCGCTTCGCTCGCGTTGGCGGGATCCGACATGTCCAGATAGTACCCCACGACCGCGCCCTCGATCTGGGCACCTTGAAACGGGAAGTTCAGAACCCAGGGATTCGATTCGAAATCCCAGAGATTGGTCGGGATGACACTGATGGAGAAGTAGTCGGCCCACCCCTCTGAAACGGCACATCCCATGGTGTTCGGTAGACCGACATCGTGTGGATTGTTGCACGACCCCATTCCCGGTGCCCCATGGGCAAAGGCAGTGGCCTGCAAGGCATGGCCGTACTCGTGCGCAGCCACAAAACCCCCGAATTGTTCGTCCACCTCCGTATCCATGATATGGATCCGGTCTTGAGACGGGGAGTAGAAGCTGTGTGCATCAGGAGACGGCGGAGTCTCGATGTCCACGGGGAGCGGGCCCCTGACTTTGCCGAAGAGATTCCCCCCGTTGTTACGTGCCGTGGTCATGTGGGCAAAGACCAGCGGGCCGTCCAGCACCGTGTTGTGCGCCATGTAGGTGGTGCCGCAGACAGCCGAGGACACATTCGCGAACGTCGTGCCGGCCGAACCGTGGTCTCGTACGGTGAAGGCGGATGAAATCGTCACAAAGGACAGAAAGCCGGTCTCACCGGGGTTGGGACAGGGAAGCCCCCCGTACCCGCCGGTGGACGCCACCGTCTGGAAGAGTTCCCCGGTGGCGAAGCTGAGCTGGACCGTGACACCCCCCAAGGGCAGAATCTGATTGAGAACCGGATCCGTATACGTCAGAGACCCGCCGAAACAGCAGTCCCTGGGCGGGCAATTCACTTCGCAAAACTGGTTCTCCCCACCCCGGAACGCGGTGACCCCACTGACGGGAGGCCCCTGACGCTGCGGATCCACATGGCGGAAGGGGCCCGTGCTGATGGCGTCGCGGAGAATCATCGTCGTGTCATACACTGGGGAGAACCGCCCCCCATCCTCCAGCACGAGCACCCAGGCGTGGGTCGTGGTCGATTGAGGGGTCCAGTCGCGCACCGCATCGGGGGCGCGCTGGCGGGCAATCACCTGGACCGTGTAGAGCCCCGGCTCCGGAAAGACCACCGTGAACGGTTGCCCGGACCGCGACCCCGGGTTCAGCGCGATCTGCCGGTTCTGGGCCGGGGTCATCCGGGTGTCGCGGGGGATACCTCTCCAGGTTGCAGGGGAGGCCTCAAATGCCGTCAATTCAGGGAGATACAGCTCGAGGTCAGTGGCACCCGTTCCCTTCATGCTCTCGACATCAACGGTCAGGATGACAGGGGTACCCGGCCGGAACGACCCGGATCCATCCACCTTCAGGTGGTACCGGGGACTGCTCGGGATGTCGAATCCCTCCTGGACAACATTTGCGGAGGTCGTGGTTGGTACCGGCTGCACTTCGGAGGGAGTACTCACGGTGCTGCTGTCACAACCGGAGAGAATTTACCCCCCCCCGCAAGGCACATGCCAACCAGCCATGCGGAGCGAGACTGCGGGATGGAACCCATGTGACACCTCCATTTGTCGCCCGGGCGGGCGGACCACTGCCATCAAGAGCCCGATCGGTGCGATGCCGAGGGGATCTTGACCCTAACCAATATCCGAAACAGTGGTGGGTATGTCAAGGGTCACACATTGCGCGCTGCAAGCATAAGTTGGGCCATTGTGATTGCCGTCCCATGCATGTTGTGCTCTGCGTCACAATCCGGTGACATGCGGATGTGCCCTCCATCGTTTTCCGCGGATGGTGTGGGCCGAACCCTCCGTGTCATCTGTGGCTTCACTCGGCCCTCATGCCGATCCCCGCCTTCCGAGACGGGGAGGGTGTCGTGTGAACCGACAACCCTCTGCGTCCTCCGTGTTCTCTGCGGTTCATTCTGGGGTGGGGAGGGGGTCACCACAGAGGTCGCGGAGGACACGGAGGGTCTCCGCATGATTCCCGCAGTTCCACGCCTTGCGCGCCGAGATCCAGATTCTGTTTTTGGGGGGTGGAAGGGCCCCCATCCTGCCGATGCCCGGGGGTATGGGATCGGGAAAGGCGGGAAGGAATCACCGCAGAGAACACGGAGGTCACAGAGGGTCTCCGCATGATTCCCGCGGCTCCAAGTCTCGCGCGCCGAGATCCGGATTCTGTTTCTGGGGGGTGGAAGGGCCCCCGTCCTGCCGATGCCCGGGGACCGAGACTGGGAACGCCTCGTGGATGCCGTCAACCCTCTGCGTCCTCCGTGTTCTCTGTGGTTCAATCCGGAGTGACGTAGGGGGGGGCACCACAGAGGCCGCGGAGGACACGGAGGGTCTCCGCATGATTCCCGCGGCTCCACGCCTGGCGCGCCGAGATCAGGAGCCTTTGTGTGGGGGGTGGAAGGGCCCCCATCATGCCGATGCCCGGCGTCCGAGACGGGGAGCGGGGAGGGGTCACCACAGAGGCCGCGGAGGACACGGAGGTCTCCGCATGATTCCCGTCGCTCCACGCCTTGCGCACTGAGATCAATGGTTGGTTGTCGGGTGGACGCGCCCCTGTCAAAAACCGTAGGCTCTGGAACCGCTCGTGTACGAGTACGTGTACGGGTACGGGTACGGAGGATCCGGTGTCCTTCAGGGTCCGTCACCGCAGACGCCGAGCCCGCGCACATCCCCCCTCTCCCGCCCTGCGGGAGAGGGGGCCAGGGGGTGAGGGCTCATCACTCCGCCGGACGGTGCAGCAGCAGCGGCACCCGCGTCCCTCGCAGAACCTTGTCCGCCACACTCCCGATCACCATCCGCCCGATCCCGCTCCGGCCATGGGTGGCCATCGCGATGAGATCATAGTCCCCTTCCTCCACCATCGCCAGCAACTCCTTCGCCACGGAATTCGACGCCCGTACCTCCACACGAACCGTCGCCCCACGGCTCCGAAGACCCTCGGCCACCCCATCCAGATAGTCCCGGGCCAGGGTCCGCCGCGCTTGATACAACTCGACATCGTGGTCCAGGTTGGCTGCGCTCAGCACCACCGGAATCTTCTGGATCACGTGCACCAGATGATACGTGACCCCCTCCACCCCGGCGAGCCGGACCGCACACTCCACGATCTCCTTCCCGAATCCCGAAGCATCCAACGGGATCAGGACCGAACGAACCGGAGGAAGACCCGGCGGCACATCCTCATCGGGCCGGAGCAGAAGCACCGGAACCTCGGCGTGCCGAGCCAGCCCCTCAGCGGTGCTCCCCAACCAAAGGCGATTGAGACCCCCCCGGCCATGGCTCGTCAGGATCATCAGATCGGCCTTCACCTTCTTCGCATGATCGGTGAGAGTCGCCACTACCGGGCCGATCAACACCTCCGCCTTGGGGGTCAGACGGTCCGTTCCCGTCCGCGACACCAGATCCGCCATCACCTCCTCGTACCCCGCGAGGATCGACTTCCCATAGGTCGGATCGATCGGCGGCACCCCCTGAACGTCGAGGATCGGCTCATACACCAGCGCCAGATGAACCTCGGCGCCGGGACCCTCCCGAGTGGCGAGATCCAGGGCAACGGGAATGGCGAGTTCACTGAAGGGCGAACCGTCCACGGGAACCAGGAATCGGCGGAACATGGGGCCTCCTCGGCACAACCTGAACGCGTGAACACCACCGGCGGCCACAATGGCGCCGCATACAATATTCACCCGTGGCGGTGAAGGTTCCGGAACTGACACCATGAAGACTTGTTCACTCACGTATCTTTAGGCACCGAGGCCCGGGGATCGTCCTGCCGTCCCTGGTCCGCATCCCGGGAGGCTATCGTGAACCGATGGTTCGTGGCCCTGCTGGTGGGTGGTGTCACTGCGTGCACGAGTGGGGAGACCGATTCTCCACGAAACGGGGTTCTGCGCCTCGTTCACGATGGCACCTGCATCGTCAGCACTCCGGAGGGTCCGGGCTTCACCGACGTGACCCTCCTCAACTCCACCGGCCAGATCCAGCGGGCCACCCTGGCGCGACTGGACGATTCCACAACGGACTCCGCTGTCGTCGCCTGGTACACCCGCCACGACCCTCTTCCAGCCGCCGGAATGGAGTGGATCGGTGGGCCGGGAGTGGCCCCTCCAGGGGACTCCTCTGTGGTCACACTTCATCTCCCCGCCGGCCGGTACATCGTTCTCTGCCTTCCCCCCGTGCCCGACAGCGGGTCCTCTGTTCCTCCGATGGCTTCCTTCGGTCTCGACTCGCCCCCGAATTCACCCGATCGAGAGCCCCCCCTCACCGATGCGATCCTCCAGATCGGGATGGACAGCGTAACGTGGCTTCCCACCCCGGCCCCGGGCCGCCGCATCGTCCGGATCACCAACGAGCGACTGGGGAATGTCACCGTGTCGTTGAATCGGCTTGACGACGGGGACCGCCCCGAAGCCGTGGGGGGAATCACGGAACTCGGACCGGGGAGGGAGGGATGGATAGTGGTGACCTTCCAGCCTGGTCGCCACGAGGTGATCGTGGCCGGCGGGGAGCGGAGCGCACCCGAAGTCACCACCCGGTTCGTGATCGAGTAGCCACAATGCCCTCCGAGGCCCCCCACGTCGACTCGACTGAACAGACAGGAGATGGCCGGGGACGGGTTGGGTCATCCTGCATCATCCTGTCAATCCTGTCAGAAATGGCCGTTCGATCCCGGTGAGCGTGGTCTTTTGACAGGATGAACAGGATTGACAGTATGTTGTTCCTGTGGAAAGGGCACCGAACCAGGGCCGCTCTGGTTGGCCGTTTGTGCCCTTTGTGCCTTTTGTGGTTGGCTTTCGGGGTGGTGAGGTCCTGATCTTCAATCCCCTGCATGCATGGATTCCCGCGTGCGCGGGAATGACGGGCCGTGGTGGTCCCGTCAATCAACCGACATTTCCTCAGGGACCAGCGGGATCCAGCGGAGGCGGGGGTGCCGGACGCGCACCGGCGGCAGCGATATCCCTCTCGAAGATCCGGTTGAAGAGCAGTGTCATGACCACCCTCACCTTGTTCTTCAACCCGATCAGCTTGAGCGTGTAGGCGGTGCGATACATCCACCACGCCGCGCGGCCCCGCAGCTGGAACCCGAGCACATCGGCAAAGGCCACACCCCGGCCGAGGGATATGATCTTGCCCGCGTGGTGGGCGTGGTACTCCTCCAGCGGGCGCCCGTACACCAGGTTCTCGATGTTCCCCGCCGCACGGATGCCCTGGCTGAGGGCGATGGGAGCCACCTTCGGGTAGCCCCGGCCGGTGCGCGGGTCGACGAGTCCGGCGGCATCACCCGCGGCGAACAGGGTGTCGCACCCCGCCACCTGGAGTGTGGGGAGGACCTTCAGGGATCCCCTTTCCAGCGGCAGTCCGCAGCTGGCGAGCCATGTCGCGGGCTGGGTGCCCGCCGTCCAGATCAGGGTTCCGGTGCGCATCCGCCGGATGACCCCGTCGGGTCCCTTCGTCTCCACACACCCCGCCGAGGCACCCGTCACCATCGTGTCGAGTTCCACCTCCACCCCCATCCCGCGAAGGGCCACGAGCCCTCCGGCCGCGAGCGTGTCGTCGAATCCGGGCAGGATCCGGTCTCCCGCCGACACCACCAGCACGCGAACCGGGGGAAGAGTCGGATAGTACGGGCCGAGCACGTCGTTGGCGAAGTGATGCAGCTCCCCCGCCGTTTCCACCCCGGCCGGCCCGGCCCCCGCCACCACGATGGTCAGCAGCGCGTCCCGGGTGGCGGTGTCCGTGGTGCGCGCCGCGGCCTCCATCGCATGGACCACCCGGTCGTGGATGGCCACGGCGTCGTCCACCGACACGAGGGGGCAGCTGTGCCGCGGCAGGTCGGCGTTGCCGAAGTATCCCGGCTCGGCGCCCGGTGCCAGGATCGCATGGTCATAGGGGTACCGATTGTCGGTGGTGACGACCACCTGCGCGGCCGGGTCAACCGTGAGCACCTCGCCCTGCACGAAGGTGAATCCATATCGCCGGCCCAGCGATCGATAGCCCTGGATGACGTGCTCTCGGCTGAGATTCCCCGCCGCAACCTCCGGCAGGAGCGGCGTGAAGGTGAAGTAGTTCTTCCGGTCAATGAGCGTGATCTCGGCCCCGTCCGCCCCCAGATCGGAGCGCCCGAGCTGGCTCGCGGCATAGAGGCCGGCGAACCCCCCACCCACCACAACGATCCGTCTCACCGGACGCCCCATCAGAGCGGAAGCACGAAGCGGGAGAGCTGGTCCTGGAAATACACCACCATGGTCCCGATCGCCGTGATCACTCCGACCAGGATGATCCCCACCAACTGGGTTCCGAGGCACCAGAGCATCGCCTTCCGGTCCTCCTGGAGGTACCGCTTCTTGGTGCCGCTCCAATAGAGGAAGAGCCCGTACACCACCAGCAACAGCACCGCCAGCACCACCTTGAGCGCCAGCCAGCCCCCGATCGGTCCGTTGAACCGGGCGACCGACCCGAAGAATCCGTCCCGCGCTCCCGCCAGCATCGACAGCGCCACCGTGGCCATGCCGGCCCAGGTGTTGGCGCGGGCGAACTGGTAGATCCGGTCCTCGAAAACGCTCGACGCGAGGCCCCGGATCAGCCACGTGTACATGGCCACGAAAGCCATCAGGAGAAAGGCGATGTGCAGGTGGACGAACAAGGGGTGCAGGATGCGCATGCTATTCCTCCGATCCGGATGGCGTTCCGGGGCGTCTTGTCTTCCAGAAGCGCTTCACCAAACCACCCTTCGCCGGAGAATGTGCCTCATGCCGGAGTTCGCAATACTTCAGGGTCGCTGTCATATCCCCAAAACGCCGGTGAGACCCGGTCGGTTCCTCGCCCTGGGGATTCTCCTCCTCGCCGCCGCCTGTGGCCCCGCTCCGGACACCGATCCCGCCCCACAGGATCCCGGGCTCCCGCAGGCCACCGCCCCCACCAGCACCGACGGCCTGCTCCGCATCGAAATGCGGGACGACATGACCTTCGACCCCGCCAGCCCGACCGTGGCCGTGGGAGACACCATCCTCTGGGTCAACGTCGGGGGCATGCCGCACACGAGCACCAACCAGCCGGGCCGGGCCGCCGTCCCCGAGCACACCTCTCTCCCCGAAGGCGCCGAGGGGTGGGACTCCGGCCTCGTGGACGCCGACGGCGAGATCCGCATTGTTCCCACCGTTCCGGGAGAATACGCCTATTTCTGTAGCCTGCACGAGGCCCTCGGCATGGTGGCGAAGGTCACGGTGACCCCCCGCTGACACCTTCCGACCCGACGTCTCGAGCCGGACCTATGGATAGCGCGGGTCGTACATCCGAGAGGCGATGAACTCCTCCCGCGGTTCCGGAACCCGCTTCGTCACCAGGCACTCCTCCTCGCCCACGGCGATGACCGAGGCGGCAATCTTCCGTGACACCGAGCGAATCTCCTCGAGGGGGGGGAAGAGGCTTCCCCGGTCCAGATCCCCCTGGGCCACCATGTCGGAGAGGGTGCGGGCGGCCGCGAGGAACATCGCATCGGTCACCCGCCGCGCCCGGGACAGGACCACTCCCAGGCCGATTCCCGGGAACACGTAGACGTTGTTGGCCTGGCGCGGAATGAACCGGGTGCCGTCCTGGACCACCTCCGGGAAGGGACTCCCGCTGGCGAACACCACCCGTCCTCCGGTGGCTCGATACGCCTCCTCGGCGGTGCACTCGGCTTTGGATGTCGGATTGGACAACGGAAAGATGATCGGTCGCGGGTTCACCGACGCCATCGCCTCGAGCACCGGTGTACCGAACGCCCCCGCCTGGGCCGACACGCCGAAAAGGGCCGTCGGGGCCACCGACCGGATGGCGGCGACGAGATCGGTTTCGGGGGTGTGGTCATGCGCGTACGGGCGCTTGTGGACCGCAAGGTCGGACCGCGACCGGACCACGAGTCCCTTCGAATCGAAGAACCAGCACCGGCCGCGGGCCTCGTCCTCCGACAATCCCTCGCCCCTCAGGGCACGCACGATGAGGTCCGCAATTCCGGCCGCGGCGGATCCGGCGCCGAAGAAGAGGATCCGCTGGTCCCGGAGGCTCGATCCCATCGCCCGGGCCGCGGAGTAGAGACCGGCGAGCGTCACCGCGGCGGTTCCCTGGATGTCGTCGTTGAAGGTGCGGTAACGATCACGGTAGCGCGCCAGGAGGCGGAGGGCGTTCTCGGTGGCGAAATCCTCGAACTGGAGCAGCGCCATCGGAAAGGTTTCCGCCACCGCCTCGACGAACTCGTCCAGGAAGGCGTCATACTCCTCCCCTCGCACGCGGGGTCGCTGCAACCCGGTGTAGAACCGACGTTCCCGAAGAGTCGCCGTGTCGGTTCCGACATCGAGCGTGATCGGGAGACATCGGGCGGGGTCGATCCCGGCGCAGGCGCTGTAGAGGGCGAGCTTCCCGATGGGTATTCCCATTCCCTGCGCCCCGAGATCACCCAGGCCGAGGATCCGTTCCCCGTCCGTCACCACAATGACATCGACCTCGCGGGTGGGCCAGTTGCTCAGCACTCGGCGGATGCTTCCCCGGTCCTCGATGGTGACGTAGAGCCCGCGGGGACGCCGGAAGATGTCGCCGAACTGCTGGCACGCTTCCCCCACCGTGGGGGTGTAAATGATCGGCATCGTTTCGGCGAGATGGTCGATGACGAGACGGTAGAACAGCTGCTCGTTCCGGTCCTCCATCGCGGTCAGGAAGATGTACCGCTCGAGGTCCGAGTTCTTGCGCCGGAGATTGGTCAACGCCCGGTCCAGCTGTTCCGCCATGGTGAACCGGCGGGGAGGGAGGAGACCCCGTAGCCCGTAGGCCTCTCGCTCCTCCGGGGAGAAGGCGGTTCCCTTGTTCAGGCGCGGTTGGTGCAGGCGATGAAGACCGGTCGGGGCGGGTTTGTCTGGTCGGGATGGAGACACGGCATTCCTGGGAGGAGGAACAGGCTCCGCGCCGGTCGACCCGAACGCGGACGGAACCACGGAAAGATAACGGGAAGCGGAGTCCGGGAAACAGAACCGGGGGCCCGCCCGGACCAGGCGGTCGCGCGGGCGGGTCACGCTATTGTCCCGGATCCGATTATTCTTCTGCCCGTGACCGACCTGTTTTCCCCCCATTCGGAAGCCTGGCCATGTCTCTGAACACCCCGGATTCTCCACGATCCACCTCCACCGATCTGCTCGCGGAGCGGCTCTTCACCGCCCGCACCATCATCATCAGCGGGGAAATCAACCAGCGTCTCGCGGCCCATATCTCAGCCCAGCTGCTGGCCCTGGCTGCGGAATCGACCAAGCCGATCCGGATCTTCGTCAACTCGCAGGGGGGACATGTCGAGGCGGGAGACACCATTCACGACATGATCCGTTTCGTGGACGCCCCGATCCAGATGATCGGAACCGGCTGGGTCGCGAGTGCCGGTGCGCTGATCTATGTGTCCGTGCCAACGAAAGACCGGTACTGCCTGCCGAATACGCGTTTCCTGCTGCATCAGCCGGCGGGAGGGTCGGGAGGATCGGCCAGTGACATCGAGATCGAGGCCCGGGAGATCCTGCGCATGCGGGATCGCCTGAACCGGATCTTTGCGCGGGAAACGGGTCAGACCCTCGAACGCATCGAGGAGGACACCCATCGCAACTTCTGGCTCGATCCCGCCGCGGCCATCGAATACGGGCTGGTCGGATCGATCATCGAACGGTCGTCCGAACTCCCGAAGGCCTGACAGTCGGCGCTCACGCCCGATGCCCTCACCCCCGGCCCCTCTCCCGCAGGGCGGGAGAGGGGAGTCACCTCCGTCAGCGTTCGCGGGAATGACGGGCTTGGGTTGCCTATCAAGCAAGGGCGACGCGTACGTCGCCCCAGGGCGACGCGTGCGTCGCCCCTACTCCCTACTCCACTCCCAACTCCCAACTCCCTATTCCCTGGCTTTTACCACGCAATCCCGTAGTCCTCACCGTGGTTCGACGAGCCACCCCAGAATGTGCCGTGCACCCGGTCGAACCAGATCGCGTTGATCGGGCCGCTGGTCCGGCGCTGGAACTCCAGTCGGTACCCCATTTTCCGGAGGTCGGCGCGGGTCCAGTCCGGGACACTTTCGGCCACCAGCATCCGGCCGGGCCGTGATTCGTGCTTCCCGAAGGACGCCCGCATCTGGAAGCTGTTGATATTGGCCGCCTCGGTCGCTTCCTGCACCGTCATCCCGAACTCCACCACGTTCAGAAAGAACTGCAGCAGGTTCTGGTCCTGACTGTCGCCCCCCTGCACTGCGAAGCTCAGGAAAGGCGCACCATCCTTGAGGGCGAGAGTCGGGGTCAGCGTCACCCGGGGTTGCCGCCGGGGCCCCACCACGTTGTAGGGGCCATCGGCCGGTGAGGTCACGAAGCTCTGGGCCCGCTGGCTCATCCCGACCCCGGTCCGTCCGGCGATCACGGCGGGGGGCCACCCACCGCTCGGCGTGATGCTCACCACCCACCCCGCGGTGTCAGCCGCCTGGATGCTGGTGGTGCCGGCGTAGAAGGCCCGCATGAAGTCGTCGTCGAGGGCCCGGGCGCTCGTGGAGGCGGCGTCATCGGCCACCGCGGGGCGGGGTCCCGTGGGGTCCCACTTCCGCAGGATCTCGGTGAAGGGATTGATCCCGCCCTGGAAGGGGTACGGATCCCCCGGTGTGACCGTGGAATCGTTCCTCTCGTGGTTCATCCCCGCAAACCGTTGCCGGGCGTACTCCTTCGACAGGAGGCCGCGCACCGGCTCCTCCGGGCCGTTGTAGATGTCCCCGTAGTAGAAGTCGCGGTCGGCGAAGGCCATGTTCATGGCCTGATAGAGGGTGTGGAGATAGCGAGTGCTGTTGTACCCCATCGATTTGAGGTCGGCCTGTTCGAGGATGTTCAACGCCTGGAGGAGGGCCGGCCCCTGGGTCCACACATTGAGCTTGTAGACCTCGATCCCCTTGTAGGTCGTGGAGACGGGTTCCTCGATCCGCACCGTCCAGGTGGCCAGATCCTCCTCCGTCACCGGCGACCCCTGCTCCCGGGCGCCCCGCACGTACTCCCGGGCGATGTCCCCCTTGTAGAACCGGTCATTGGCCGCGAGGATCGCCGCCTTGCGCGTGGCCCCCCGGGCCAGGGCCTCACTCTCCGTGGCCACCAGCTTCCGCAACGTGGCGGCCAGGTCGGGCTGCCGGAAGATCTCGCCCGCCACCGGAGCCTCCCGCTCCTGGCCCGCGTGCGGCAACATCACGGCCTTGGAGTAGGGCCATTCCGCGAGTCGCTTCTTCTCCCCCTCGATCCGGTTGGCCGTCTGCGCCTCGATCGGATACCCGTCCGCCATCTGGATCGCCGGGGCCAGCACCTGCGCCAGACTCAGCGTCCCATACTCGGCGAGCATCACCATCAGGCCGCCGGGCGTGCCGGGGGTGACGGCGGCATCCACTCCGAATTCAGGTGGAAACCGGTGCCCCTTGGCGGCGAAGTATTCGGGTGTCGCACCGCTCGGCGCCCATCCCAAAGCATTTATCCCGATGACCTTTTTCAGGCCGGGGTGATAAATGAGCGCCTGGGTCTCCCCTCCCCAGCTCAACACATCCCACATCGTGGCGGTGGCCGCGAGCATGGCAGCCGCCGCATCGACCGCGTTCCCCCCCTGCTGGAAGATCGCCGCTCCCGCCGTCGCGGCGAGGGGTTTGCCGGTGATGGCAATCCAATGACGGCCATGGAGTGGGGGTTTGGCGGTCTGCTGGGCCACCGACACCGCGGGGATAACGAGCAGAAGAAGGGCGAGGAGCCCCGAGGGGAGACGGCGCATGGCTGGCATCCAGCTGAGGAAGGTTCAAGTTTGAAGGAGAAGGCGGAAAATGGGAAGGGGGGAGGAAGTTTGAAGTTTGAAGTTTGGGTTCTTCTCCAATATAGGTGCAGGATCGGCCCGGGAACGCCTGCTTGACCCTGGGGGCGAAGTAGTCCGGATGGTGGAATCCGTCCGCTTTGCGCGTGATCGCCTGGATGCGGGTGTTCACTCTTTCGCTTCTTCTCCAGTTTAGTCCCTTACGGACAGGATGGAACGTAAAACGGCAACAATATTGTGGGCGACGCCCGACCCCCCCGTCAGACCCGTCGATCGCCCCGGCCCCGCCGTGCGAGGGGGATGGCCACAAAAAGCACAGAAATCACAAGAGGCACACCTCGGGGCGCCTGGGGGCCCCCCAGGGGGCGAGAGAGGTTCTGTGCCTTTTGTGCTTCTTGTGGTTGGCTCTGGGGGCGGGGAGAGGGCTCCGGAGGGACAGGAACCCATGCCGAAGCCGGAAGAGCCCAACCCTGAAGTGGATGGAC
>JBDIWC010000048.1:0-28835 GCA_039794085.1 Gemmatimonadales bacterium | reverse complement strand
CGGTGCCCGGGGCCCCGACACTGTAGGTGACTGTCACGTTCCGGGTCTCGGCGACGGCGAGCACGAGGGTCGACGGGTTGACCCCGGTGCAGGTCACTCCCCCGGACCCGCCACAGGAGAAGCCGATACGGGAAAGCGCACTGGTCATGGTCGGCTTTGCGGCCCGGACCTGCGGAGACCAACGAGACACGCTGGACGCGACCATGGGGCCATAACGGTGGACTGGAGCGGCGCCTCGCCGACGAACTGGTGCCCGCGTTGCTACTGCGGTTTATCATGATAAAGTGAAGTCATGCATCGTGAGCTCACGGCCTATCGCGAGTATCGCGACCGGCGATGGGATCTGGCGTACTGGCGGCTCGCCAGCGGCGTCGAGGTGGATTTCGTGCTGGCGGCACCCGGGATGCACGCCGCGATCGAGGTGAAGTCCTCCTCGCGGATAGCGGATCATCATCTGGGAGAACTCGGCGCACTCGCGCTCGACCACCACAGGGTCCGGCGGCGGATCGTTGTGAGTCTTGAGCCCAAACGGCGCGTCACCGCCGACGGAATCGAAATCCTTCCCGTGGCGGCCTTCCTGGACCGGCGGTGGAAGGGGGAATTCGACTGAAACAAGCGACGGAGCGCTCGGCGTGACGCTCGCACAGTCAGAGGTCCTCTTCCCTCCCTTCTCGAAGGGAAGTAGCACCACGAGCCCCGGGACGTCCGCGAAGTCCTCCACGTTCAGCGTCCAGAGCGTGGCCTCCGGCAGGCGAGGCCCCCGGAGCCACTCGTAGAGGACCAGCGACGCGGGAACAACCCGCTCTCCCTGTTCGATGGCGCTCCGGAGGGCCGGTGCCGAACGCCCGAGCATCCTATGGGCAGATGGCAACGGCCACTTTGCAGCGGCCCTGGCAAGAGGCGCACTCACCGCGTCATCCTGAGGTCGCTTGCACCCTGTGGCGGGAGCTGCCTCGCCGGGATACCTTGTTCCCACCGCGGGATACCAGGAACAGCTGCGACAGGAGAGTGCACGATGAGCCCGAAGGTCATCTCCCTCCCCCGACGGGCGGAACCCGGCATTCAGGTGATCCTCGGCGAATTCCTCGACGAGCAGCGGGCCCGGCTCGCTCCCCGGACCTTGGCACGGTATGAGGATGTTCTCGATCTGTTCCGGAGTTACCTCAATCGCTATGGCCATGAGAGCCTGACCAGAACGGAGGCGGCTCTCTTCGACCGGGGACAGAGCGGCGAAGGCGAGGAGCATCTCGAATTCTGCGATCTCTTCGGGGCGGACAAGATCGCCGGGAATCTGAACGGCTTCCTGGGGTACTTCCTGATCCGCAAGGTGGTTGCCGGGGAGGACCTGCTCCGGGTGGCGGGCACCGTGATGAAACGGCTCTCGAAATGGCTTCTGGCCCAGGGGTACGCGTCTCCCGAAGACACCGCCGAGTCCGCGGAGACCTGTGCGGCTGCGCGCCGGAATCTTCCCCGTGCCGCTCGCGCCGCGCAGATCCTCCGCGAGGCGTCCCATCGGCGTGGCATCGATGCGGTGGCACTCGCGGAGAAGGATTACCGGGAGTTCGACCACTACGGGATCGCCAGGGTGGAACCAGGGCTCATCTGGCTCGAGGTGATGGGGGGACGGAGGGCAAGCCGGTGCGGTCCAGTTCAGGTTCCCGAGTCGGCCACCGAACGGCTGCGCTGCGGGTGGAGCATCAGCTGCGCCCTGGGGCGCGTGGGCGGGTCATGGCATCTCCTCGACGTGGCCAACGTCTACCCGGAGTGAGGGGCGCGGCCATTGCCATTCCCCATCTCCCGGCTCCCACGCGGACTGATTCACCAGGCGGAGCGGCGGGGGGCGTGATGACCCCACCGGCATGATGGCCGGCCAACATCTCCCCGCGCGGGCCTCCGCTCACGAGATCGCCACGGACCCCTCCGGGGTCCTCGCGATGACAACCTCGCCTATACCGCCTACCACCTACCGCCTACCGCCTACCGCTTACCACCTACCGTTTGACCTGCTTCACGATGCCCGACCGAAGCGCCCGCCAGAGCGTCCCCCAGAAGGTGTCGTCGGGGAGCATCTCGTATGCGATCTCCGCCGAGGACAACACCCCTTCCTTGTTCGGGGTGTTGGATCCGCGAACCATCAGGCCGGCGACGAGGGTCTTGATTCGGGCGCCGACGTTCTGGTTGCCGGTCACGGGGTCGACCACGGAGAGATCGAGGTCGGAATAGTGGGCCGTGAAGGTTCCCGAGGCGAGACCCCGACGCACCCGGAAGGCGAAGTCGGCCCGTTCCACCGTTCCGCTGGTGATGTCGATGCCCTCTCCGGGCGTGAGAAACCGGTTGAGGGGGGCCAGAGGCATCGCGCCGAGGTGGCCGTTCACGCTGACCGCCATGGGGCCGGGCTGGACCGACACCGCGATCACCGTCTCCAGTCGCCCTCGTCCATACAGGAGCGCACTCGCGTGGATCACCATGGGAGCCCGGGGTCCGGCACGGGCCGTGTCGTTGGTGGCGTTGGTGAGGGTCGCCCGCACCTGGTCGAACACCATTTCCGACGCCCGCGATTGGCCGGGAGGGAGTTCGGCGTAGCGAATCGAACCGCCGTCGATGGTCAGCGTGTCGGCTCCAAAGGTCCAGGGCAGGGAGGCGACCCGGGCCGGCCACGGCACTCGGCGGCGCGGGGGCCCCGGCGGCTGCCGATGGTCGGCCAGCACATCGAGTTCCAGCGTGGTGATCCCGATCCGGTCGGGCGCCACCCGGCGATTCCGGATCTCGTCCTGGTGGAACCCGCTCAGGGTGATGCCCGTCACGGTGGCCACCACCCGCGTGCTGCGCGCGGGCGCATCGCGGAAAAATCCCAGGCCCGGGTCGCGCGGAGCATACAGCAGGGAATCGAGGGTCAGGGTGTTGCGCGCCTGGGAGCGAGCCAGCCCCACGAGTCGGATCAGATGCCGGTTGCCGCCCGGTCCGGTCCGCGCGGCTCCCACGGTGTAGGCCGTGTCGCGCTGGTCGACGGTCAGACCGACCCGCTCCACGACCACGCTGTCCCGTGCAGGTTCCACGACGTGAGTGTGGGAGGCGACCGTCAGCGACCCGCGCTCGAATACCTGGAGCCGCGCGCTGTCGAGTTCCAGCCCCTCGATGACCAGCGCGAGGTCCGCCGTGGAGTCGAAGGTCACCGCCTCGCCCCGGCGGATCCGGCTGACGAAGGTGGCATGATTCACGCTCAGCCGATCGATGCGTCCCTCCCTCATGTCCGTCGGAAGCCAGTTGGCCACGATCTGGTAGAGGAGGGTGTCGGGCGCGGGGAATACTGCGGCCAGCGTGTCGCCCGGTGTGGTTGTGGGTGCCGACGTCGTGGTGTCCCGCGGCCCCTCCTCGGCGTGGTGCATGACCAGGCTGTCGATTCGCACCCCGCTCAACCGGAAGGTCCGGTGCCAGATCAGGTCCGTGACGTCGATGCCGGACAACGTGATGCGGGGGGCCACGACCTCGAACCGGGTGCTCTGGCCCTCTTCCTCACGGTCATACCGAATCTGGACGTCGCGAAGGTCCAGACGGCGGCGGCCCAGCTTGAGATCGAGGTGGGGCAGGGTGATGGTGAGTCCGGAGACGCCCTCCACGTTGAGCAGGGCGAGGGTGTGGTCGCGGAGATAGTTGTTGACGGGGGCGCGCAGCGTCCGTTCGAGGACTCGATCGAGCAGGCCCAGGGAGCCCAGCACGAGAAGGAGCACCCCGCCCCCGGCAAGGGCCCACCATTTCCGGGTCACGGGTTCCCCGCTTGCGGGCAAGGCCCACGGGCCACCGGCACAACCGGAGGCGGTCCCATGGGCGTCTGCGGCCACAGCCCGGGGACCTCCCGGGGAATCCATACCTGCCGACCGGTCACCATGGACGAAACGTAGCAGGGTGGTCACCGCTTCGGGCGCGGGTGCCGGAGATTCAGGCACGGACCGCGACCGGTGCGTGACCCCGACACCCGACACCCAACGCCCCAGGACGCAGGACACAGGACTCAGGACATGAAAACGCACTTCGCCCATACCTCAACACCCAACACCACCCCCCGCCCCCCGCCCACCGCCTACCGCCTACCGCCTACCGCCTACCCCCAATACCTTCCCCTCATGACCTCGACCCCCGGATCCCCCGCCCGTCGCGACCGCGAGGAGCGCATCACCGCCACGGGAATTCGCCTCATCGGCGCGGCGGGACGCATGGTGTCCGATGCGGCCGCCGCCGGGCTCGCCCGTCCCGCGCATGAGGACGATCTCCTGTACGCCGCGACCTTCCAGCTCCGGCCCCGGCTCGGCACGGCCACCGTCAACCAGGCCCTGGCGGTGTTGAGCGAGGCGATGGGCCGGGCTCATTCCGGGTACCGGCCCCTCGACCGGGACGCGGGCACCACCGACGTGTTCGGGCGCTTCCATGCCGCCCAGTGGCAGGTGGCCACCGGTGCCGAGCAGTGGACCGGGGAGCTCCTCTGGCGGCACCCCCACCCGACCGTACCCGGGGTGGCGCTCACCACCCATGCCGTTCTTTCGGAACGACCCGGTCTTGCCTCCCTGACGGTTCGGGTCGGCGCGCCGGGTGGCCTCCAGGCCGTCTGCGGGCCGGTCGGCGTGGGCCAGGCCTATCCCTCCTTTCTCGCCGATCTGAACCGCACCGTGCGCCTGGTGTTCGACCGGATCGACGCCGACCCCCGCGTGCTCGGCGAACGGGACATTGAGGACTTCGTGTCCACCGTGCTGGTCGGGGAGGACCGGCCGGCCCCCGTGGCCCTCCTCGCCCCCACCGAGACCGGGGAGTATCTCGTGTCTCCTTCCGAACTCGCCGAGGAGTTGATCGGGGTGGCCCACGTGTATGTGATGGACCGGCACCCCACCACGTACCGGTTGAGCGACGCCCTCGGCGACCGTCGCCTCTCCTGCTACTGGGGGGCCCTCCGGGCCTACCTCCCCGGGTTTTCCTGTGCCGACCGCCCCTCGGTTCACCCCCTCCTGGTCGCCGACCGGGTCGTGGATCCGGTGGTGCGGGCCCAGGTGCGGGGTACCCTCTGCCTCGCCGGACGCGGCCGGATCGCGGAACCCGCCGGTGTGGACGAACTCCGAGGTTCCGCCCACGCCAGGTTGCCGGGAGCGGGGAAGGGGGACACACGCGGGTCGGCAACCCCATCAGCGGCTCACTCTTCGCCGGTCGGAGGGGAGCGCGAGGTGGGGATCACGGGGAAGACCCGGCTGGTTCGCGAGACCATGGATCGTCTGGAACGACGCGTCGACGAGGCGCTCGGCGCGCTCGACCGCCTGCTCGGGCTCAACGCGACCCTGGTCGATGAAATCACCGCCTTGCGCGCCAACAACGCCGTGCGGGGGGCCTCGGCCACCGGGCTGGAACGGCGCCTGGGCGACATCGAGCGGTTGCTGCGCGAGCAGTTCGGCCTGGTGGCAACCGAGGTGGCGACGGGGACGGACGACGAGGAGATCCAGGGCCTCGATGCGGTCGAGGAGGATGACTCTGATGCCACCACCCTGGCCGCCGCGGTCCGCCAGGCCGCCGTGGCGCACGATGACGCACTCCTGGTGCTGGATGAGGCCGTGCGCACCGCGGAGGAGAGCCCGTACCGGGATGCCGACCGCGCCGCCGCCGTGCTCGACGCCATGGCTCTCGTGGCGCGCCGGCGCCAGGCGGGAACCCTCGGGACCTCCCTGCGCGATGCCTTCCGGGACCTGGGCGTCGACTACCGCCGCGGCATCTCCGACGGGATGCCCGACCGGATGCGACAGCAGTACATGGCCCGGCTTCCGAATGGAGAGGTGGTCGAGGCGGCGGAACACATCGCCCTCGGCGTGAGTTACGATCCCCGCCACTGCCTGCGGATCTACTTCACCTCCCGGGTCCCGGCGGAGCCCCGGTTCGTAATCGCCCACGTCGGACGGCACCTCGACGGACTCTCGACGACCTGACCAATGACCAATGACCAATGACCAATGACCAATGACCAATGACCAATGACCAATGACCAATGAACGGTGAACGGTGACCAATTCGGGGTGACTTGCCATCTGCGCGAGTCAACGGGGACGTGAGGCGAACAGTGGATTCTCGCGCCTGCTCCTATTCCCGAGAGGGGGTCAGTCCCAATGCGATTTCGCTATGTGATCATCTTCGTGAGTGACCTCAATCGCTCGGTGACGTTCTACCGGAACCTCTTGGGCATGGAAGTTCGGGAGGAGAAGGACGGCGCCGAGTGCACCCTGGGGGACGTGACCCTGGCGCTCCGGCAGGCCCACGTGAGCACACCGGCACAGCATCACCCCCCGATGATCGCCGGGTCGTGCCGGCTCGGCTTCGCCGTGGAGGACGTGGACGCGGTCTGCGCCCGGCTCACGGCGGCCGGGTTGTGCTGCCTCAGCGGACCCGAAACAGAGGAGGGGATGCGGGTGGCCCTCTGCGAGGATCCCGACGGCGTGAACCTGACCGTGGCGTCGCCAGTGAACAATGAACAGTGGACAATGAACAGTGAACAATGAACAATGAAGAATGAGTCGTGATCTCACTCCATATTGATCATTGATAATAATTGATCATTGTTCATTGTTCTTCGGTCGCGCTCGAAACTGCTCGTACAGTTTCGTGTGCCGGTCGGTGAGCGCCACCGGGGTCCCGCGGATGAACAGGTGCCTCAGGGTGGTTCGCACGTCGAGGGGATCTCCCGTGGTGACGATGAGATTGGCCACCTTGCCCGCCTCGATGCTGCCCAACTCGTGGTCCACACCCCAGATCCGGGCCGGGTTGATGGTGAGCGCCGCCAGGGCCTGTTCGGGATCGAGCCCGTAGGCGGTGGCGAGCCCCGCATGGAAGGGAAGATTCCGGGCATCGGCGGCATCGTCGGTCTGGAAGGCGATCACCACCCCCGCCTTGGCGAGGACCCCCGGGTTGGCGTAGATCATGTCGTAGGGGTCGTCCTCGCCGGGGACCCGGGTCAGGGGTCCGACGATCACCGGAACGCGCCGGGCGGCGAGAGTATCGGCGAGGCGCCACGCCTCGGTCCCGCCCCGGATGATCACCTGGATCTGGAAGGAGTCGGCCAGGGCCAGGGCACCGCGGATCTGGTCGGCCTCGTCGGCGTTCACGATCAGCGGCAACTCGCCCCGCAGCACCGGGATCATCGCCTCGAAGGGAAGGTCGGTCCGCGGAAGGGTTGTCCCCTGGGCGGTGGCGGATTCCTTCTGCCGGGCATAACTCCGGGCCTCCGCAAAGTACTCGTGCAGTTCCCGCACCTGGCGGGAAACCCGCTCCGCCGCGTCTCCCTGCTGGCCCCGTCCCCCTCCTCCTCCCCCGAAGCCGCCCCGGCCCCCGCTGCGCGGCCAGGTGACGACCATCCCCGCTCGCGGTCGGACCGCCATCTCGGCGCCGGTCCACCCGGCCAGGTCGATGAGCGCGGCGGCCCCGCTGATCAGTCCTCCCCCCGCGGAGGTGATCACCGTGGTGATCCCGTTGACGCGGTCCACCGGGATCAATTCGGAGTGGGGGTTCACCGCGGTGAGCGCGTCGTTGTGGGGATTGAAGGTCCCGAGTTCCTGCGTGTCGGTGCTGCCGGGTACCGAGGCGATCTCGATGAGACCGAGCTGGGTCCCGGAATCGATCATGCCGGGATAGACGGTGAGGCCGGTGCCATCGATCACGGTGGCACCCGCCGGAATCGCCACGTCCGCCCCGACCGCCGCGATCCGCGAACCCCGGATGAGGACGGTGCCCCGCGCGATGCGAGGGGCCGTCACCGGCACGATGGTGGCATCGCGAATGGCGATGACCGGCCCCGCCGTCTGTGCCGCGGCGGCCGGGGGAAGGAGAGCGAGCAGTGCCGCGGTGGCCAGGGCCCCGCGCAACGGGTGCATGGTCATGACCGGGCTCCCGAGTCGTCGGAGGTGGTGGGCACGGGTCGGCGGCGATTCCGCTCCTGCTCCATGCGGTGTTCCAGTGTGGGGGCCTGGTCCCGGTCGAAGAAGACCCGCCCGTCGATCAGGGTCTTCTCCACCCGGCTCCCCGGGGCAAAGGGATGGCCGGAAAAGATCACCAGGTCGGCGTCCTTCCCGACGTCGATCGATCCGATCCGGTCGTCCACGCCGAGCTGCCAGGCCGGGTTGAGGGTGATCATGCGGAGCGCCTCCTCTTCGGTGGCGCCGCCATAGCGCATCGCCTTGGCGGCCTCCTGGTAGAGGCGCCGGGCCCGCTCATCGGAGTCGGAGTTGATCGACACCCGGATCCCACGCTCGGCCATGAGGGCCGCGTTGTGGGGGATGGCGTCCCACGCCTCCATCTTGTAGGCCCAGTTGTCGGCGAAGGTGGAGGCGCCGCTCCCCGCGGCGGCGAGCTCGTTGGCCACCTTGTAGCCCTCCAGCACATGCTGGAAGCTCGCCACCCGGAAGCCGAACTCCCGGGCCAGGTCGACCAGCATCGCGATCTCGTCCGACCGGTAGGAGTGGGCATGCACCCGCCGGGTTCCGTTCAGGACCTCGCGCAGGGCGTCGAGCTCCAGGTCGCGCCGGGGGGGGATCGGCTCCGGCTCGCCGCGCTTCCGGGCCTTCACCGCCGCCTCGTACGCGGTCCACTGCGCCTCGTACTCCCGGGCCCGGGTGAATCGCTCGCGGAGGAACTCCTCCTGGCCCATCCGGGTGAAGGGGTAGCGCCGCTCCTGCCCGGGCTGGGGCGGCCGGTTGGTTCGGCGGACGTTCTCGCCCAGCGCGAACTTGATGCCGGGAGGCGCCCCGGCCATCCGCATGCTGTCCACCGGGAGACCCCAGCGGATCTTCACCGTGGCGCTCTGACCGCCGATCGCGTTGGCCGACCCGTGGAGGATGTTGAGGGTGGTGACACCACCAGCAAGCTCACGGTAGAGACCCATCGTTTCCTGCCGTAGAACATCCTCGATCCGCACCATCGCGGTGCTCGACCGCGACCCCTCGTTCACGCCTCCCTCGGTGGCACTGTGGGAATGGGCGTCCACGATGCCCGGCGTGACGTACTTCCCTTCGGCGTCGATGATCCGGGCCCCGGCGGGGATGGTCACGTCGGCGCCGACCGCGGCGATGCGGCCGTTCCGGATGAGGATGGTGCCCCGCGGAATGGTGCCGCGCGTGGCGGTCATGATCGTCGCGTTGGTGACGGCCACGAGAGTGCCCGCGGCGGGGGTGGCCGTGGCCAGCGGTCCGGCCTGGGGATCCCAGGAGGTATCGGGGCCCTGGGCCGCCGCTCCGAGAGGCAGGCCGAGCAGCGCCAGACCGATCAGTGCGTGAACCTGTCTCATGGCTGCTTCACTCCGGAAAAGGGAAAGGAGCCGAACGGGCCGGCGGTGACCGTGCCGGTCATCCGCTCGCCCGTCACGGCGGCATCGAAGGTGAGGTCGAACGACTGGCCCCCCATCGCCATCGTGGCCGACCAGGCCAGCGATGTTCCGGCGGCCCGGCCCGTGATGGGTAGCGTTCCGAACTGGGTGGCGATGGTACCGCCGAGCTGGTCGCCATCGGCGGTGAGTACCAGGGTCTGGTCGAGGGTGCCCTGCGGGCTGTTGAGCGTGAGGAGCCAGGTTCCGGATGCGGGGTGCCCCGCCGCGGCCTGTCCGGCGCCTCCCGGGGGGGGACGCCGCCCGCCCGCCCCGCGGCCCTGGCCGCCGCGCGCCCCGGCTCGTTCCGGGGGCGGAGGGGCCACCTCGTAGTGCCGCCCGTCCACAAAGACGCCGCTCACCACGGCGCTGTCCGCCAGCGGGAACCGGTCGGTGATGACGAGGTTGGCGATCTTTCCGGTCTCGATGCTTCCCAGGATCCGGTCCACCCCCGCCAGCTCGGCGGCGCGGATGGTGAGGGCGGCGAGCGCCACCTCCGCCGGGAGACCCCGGGAGATCGCCTTCCGGACGTTGGCCATGAAATCGGCGCCGCGGGTTCCCCCGCTGGCCAGAGCGAAGCGGTGTCCCGCCCGGTGCAGGGCGGCCGCGTTCCCCTCGATCAGGGCACGCGCTTCCTCGGCCGCCGTGGTGCTGTCGTCGAGCGGGTGGCGGCGGCTTCCCCGGTAGGTCCATCCGGTTGTGGCCGCGGGTTGAGGGAAGTTGACCGACACGACGAGGCCCGCGTCGGTCAGGGCATCGGCGGCTCGCCACCCCTCGGTGGCACCGGCCACGACCAGGCGGAGTCCGAACTCCGTGCCGAGGGCGGCCGCGCGCCGGATCTCGTTCTCCCGGTTGGCGGCCACGAAGGCGGGAAGGGAACGCTCCACCACCGGAACCAGCGCCTCGATCCCGGGATCCCGCACCGGGCGCGTCAGGCCGCGCGGGTCGGCGGCGTACCGGGCCTCCACCTTCGCCTGGTGCTGCGCGTCGTAGAGCGTCTGGCGGTGGACGGCGATCACGCCCATGAGCGACCCGGGGTACTGGCCGAATCCGGCCGATTCGTAGCCCAGATGAGCCGCCACCGGGAACCGGATGGTGGCCGAGGCGGACACGGTATCATGCAGAGGGAGAAGGGCCGATTGGCCCCGGAAGGTTCCGCGGCCATGGGCCGCGAGCACGGCGGTGATCCCGGCACTCCGGGCAGCGTTGATGTCGGCGGCCGAGGCGGTGAGGTCGTCGAGCACGCTGGCGGAGGGGTCGAATCCCATGGGGGTGGCGGGACGTCCGGCGCCCGGCGCGGGAGGACCACCCCCTCCGCCGAAGCCGCGACCGGCGGGGGCCTGCACCGCCGGGGCACCGATCCCGCTCAGGAGATCGATGAAGCCGGGGGAGACCGTTTTGCCCGCGAGGTCCAGGACCCGGGCGCCCGCGGGGACGGTCACGCTGGCACCCACGGCGGCAATCAGTCCGTTGCGGATCACCACCGTTCCCCGCTCGATCGGACTTCCTGTCACGGTGAGGATGCGCGCGTTGGTGAGGGCCCAGGTTCCCTCCTGGGCCGCCAGGGGATGAGGAGTGTGCGCGGCGGCGAGCAGGCCGGTCCAGAACGTCAGGTACCGAATCGTACCACGGGGCATGAGCGGGTGACTCCTGCTGAGAGAACGGGAGTGGGCAGCAGTGACGGCATGGGTACGGAGCATCCCCGAGCCGCAGATGCTACTTTGGTACGCCCTTGTTGTGGAGAACGTTGGGAATGAACGTACAGGTTTTCGGGATTCGCAAGAGCGCCCCCACCCGCGACGCCCTCCGGTTCTTCGCCGAACGGCGGATCCCGGTCCATTTCGCCGACCTCAGCGTGCGGCCCGCCCAGCCCGGGGAGCTCCGGCGCTTTGTTCAGGCGTTCGGAATGGCGGCCCTGGTCGATGTCTCCAGCGCCCGCTACCGGGATCTGGGGCTCGGGGTGTCGCTCCGCTCGGATGACTGGTGGCTCACCCGGCTGGTCGAGGAACCGTTGCTGCTGCGCATGCCGCTGGTGCGGTCGGGAAAGCTGCTGAGTGTCGGGCCGGCGACGGCGCAGTGGAAAGAGTGGGTGGCTGGTCGAAGGTCAAAGTTTGAAGTTTGAAGTTCGGGGATGACAATTGATCGGCGACTCCGTAGTTTCCTGTCCATCGTGTCCCTACACCACGTGTCGCGATCTCCCGGATGGGGGGCATCTGGTACCACCGTGACCCTGGTCCGGTGCCTCCTGGCGGGAGTCGTGTGCACGGGGCCCGGGGCCCGCGTGGCGGGTGCCCAGGGGGGAACGGACATCTGGATCGTCCCCCTGGTCACCGAAGGCTCCTCCCTGCGGCTCGGCGCGCCGGCTCGCAACCTGACCTCCCGGCCCGGATACGACAACCAGCCCTTCTTCGGCCCCGACGGCACCCTCTACTACACCAGCATCCGGGATGATGCCCAGGCCGACATCTACCGCATCACCCTGCCCCGCGGCGAGGTCGCACGGGTCACCTCCACCCCCGAGAGCGAGTACTCGCCGCGTCCCACACCGGACGGCACCGGAATCACGGTGGTGCGGGTGGAACGGGACAGCACCCAGCGGCTCTGGGTCTTTCCGGTCAACGGGGACCCTCCTCGGGTTCTCCTGCCCGGCCTCGCCCCGGTGGGCTACTATGCCTGGACCACCACGGGGGACCTCCTCGCCTTCGTTCTCGGGTCACCCTCCACTCTGCAGCTCGCCGCTCCCGGGTCCGACTCCGCCACGACCCTGGCTCTGGACGTGGGACGTTCCCTCCAGCGCATCCCCGGGACCGACCGCATCAGCGTGCTGATCCGGGAACCCGATACTCCCGGTCGCATCATGGCGTGGGAGCCGGGTGTCGCCCGATTGGAGCCTCTGACTTTGGCCGTGCCGGGGGCCCAGGATTTTGCCTGGACTCCCGCCGGGACTCTTCTCATGGCCCGCGGCCGGGCCCTCTTCGGGTGGACTCCGGGACGGGAGGAGTGGGAGACGGTGGGTACCCTCGACGCGCCGGGGACCGGTGCCGCCACCCGGCTGGCCGTGAGTCCGGATGGAGCGTGGCTTGCCGTGGTCCTGGCCGAGGGCGGCGCCTGATGCCATACTGCCGGGTGGCTCTGCTGGCGTTGCTGGCCCTGTCCGGGGCCTGCCGGACCGATTCCGCGAAGCCACCGGCGACGGTGCCAGAGACCCCTTCCGCCGGGGACCAGCGGACTCGCGACAGCATTCTCGGCGCCTCGTCACTCCCCGGAGCGGGGGCGATTCGGGGTGCCCTGCGGGCCCGCGATACCCTCGAGGCCCGGGGGAGCAGGATTCAATCTCCGTGATTTCCCGTCCGATACTTCCCGCAGAACCCTTGGAAAGGTCGTGCTCCGCATGACGTCGGCTGACAGCTTTCTGGAGCAGGTAAACCGGAGCTTTGACCGGGGCGCCGCCTACACCGATCATGATCCCCGTCTTCTGGCGCAGATCAAGGCCTGCAACAGCATTTACTATCTGGCCTTTCCGGTCCGGCGGGACGACGGGACCATCGAGGTCATCCATGCATGGCGGGCCCAGCACAGCCAGCACAAGACCCCGACGAAGGGGGGGATCCGCTACAGCATGGCGGTCAACGAGGACGAGGTGCAGGCGCTGGCCGCGCTGATGAGCTACAAGTGCGCCATTGTCGACGTGCCGTTCGGTGGGGCCAAGGGGGGGATCCGCGTCGCGCGGCACCAATACTCCGCGCAGGAGCTGGAACGCATCACCCGGCGGTACACCTTCGAACTGGTGCGGAAGAATTTCATCGGACCGGGCATCGATGTGCCGGCGCCCGATTACGGCTCCACCTCCCGGGAGATGGCCTGGGTGGCCGACACCTACGCGAGCCTCAAGCCGGAGGAACTCAATGCGCTCGCCTGTGTGACCGGCAAGCCGGTATCCCAAGGCGGGATCCGGGGCCGGACCGAAGCCACGGGCCGGGGCATCTTCTTCGGGTTGCGGGAGGCGTGCTCGGTGGTGGAGGACATGAAGGCCCTGGGATTGACGACGGGGCTGGAGGGCAAGCGCGTGGTCGTGCAGGGGCTCGGGAATGTGGGGTACCACGCCGCCAAGTTCATCGAGGAGGGGGGCGGGATCCTGGTCGGCATCGCCGAGCATGAGGGGGCGATCCACAATCCGAAGGGCCTCGACCTTCAGAAGGTGGTGTCATGGCGCAAGGAGACCCGGTCGCTTCTCGGATTTCCCGGGGCCACCGATGTGCCCACCTCGGCGGATGCCCTGACCCTGCCCTGTGACATTCTCGTCCCGGCGGCCCTGGAGGGACAGATCACCGCCGAGAACGCGCCGCACATCCAGGCCCGGATCGTCGCGGAGGGGGCCAACGGGCCGACCACCGCCGAGGGAGACTCGATCCTGCGGTCCCGCGGCATTATGGTGCTCCCCGACATGTATCTCAATGCCGGTGGGGTCACCGTCTCCTACTTCGAATGGCTCAAGAATCTCTCCCATGTCCGGTTCGGGCGGATCGGGAAGCGGTTCGAGGAGGGAGCCTACGGTCGGCTGCTGGGCGCGATCGAGACCGCCACGGGGCGGAAGTTTCTGGACGCCGACGCTCGGGCGATCACTCACGGGGCCAGCGAGGAGGACCTGGTGAATTCCGGGTTGGAGGAGACGATGGTGAGTGCCTATCACGAGATTCGGGGTGTCCGCACCCGGATGAGCAGTGCCGTCGATCTCCGCGTGGCGGCCTACGTGAGCGCCATCGACAAGATCGCCGTGTCGTACATGGAGCTCGGCATCTTTCCCTGAGGGAAGTTCGAAGTTGTAGGGGCGGTCCGTGGACCGCCCTTGTCTGAAGGAGCAATGTGCAGTTCGAAGTGGGAGCGAGGAGAACATCCGGGAGCGTTATTCGGAGGTCAACCCCCGGACCTATGGAGACGGGTCGGTGCACTCCCGCCGGTTGCATCCCCGACGGCGGTACCGCCACCGCGACCGGAATCGGGACGGTGGGAAGTTCACCCTTTCAAACTTCGAACTTGAAACTTCAACTTCCTTTCCGACTTGACGCGGCCCCGCGCCCGCAGTAGGATGCGTGCGCCCTGACCTGACCCACTGGAGGTCGCCCTATCCGCCTGCAATCCTTTGCCGCCTGGCGCCCCCCCGCGTCCCTCGCGGCTCGTGTCGCCTCTCCCCCATATGATGTCGTGACCCGGGCCGAGGCCGCCCGCCTCGCGGAGGGAAATCCGCACAGCTTCCTCCATGTGGGACGCTCCGATATCGATCTCCCGCCCGAGACCGACCCTCACGATCCCGCCGTGTATGCCGCGGCCCGGAGTGCCCTCGATCGCTTCCGCCGCGACGGCACCCTTGTCCGGGACCCCGAACCGTCACTCTATCTTTATGAGCTGACATGGCGCGGTCAGGTACAGCGGGGGGTGGTCGGGTGCGTCCATATCGACGACTATGCCTCCGACGTGATCCGGAAGCACGAGCGGACCCGTCCCGACAAGGAGGACGACCGCACCCGGCACGTCCTCACGCTCAACGCCAATGCCGAACCGGTCTTCCTCACGTATCCGGCGGATGCGACCGTGGATGGTGTGGTTGATCAGGTGGCGGCCGGGGAGCCGCTCTGCGACTTCACCGCGGACGACGGCGTGCGCCACCGGGTGTGGACCATCGCCGACCCCGCCGCGGTGGTGCGCGCCTTCGACTCCATCCCGGTGGCCTACGTGGCCGACGGGCACCACCGTTCCGCCAGCGCCTGGCGGGCGGGCACCGAGCGCCGCGCCGCCAATCCGGCCCACACCGGAGCGGAGCCCTACAACTGGTTCCTCGCGGTTCTGTTCCCCTCCGATCAGGTCTCCATCCTCCCCTACAACCGGGTGGTCCGGGATCTCGGCGGGGTCGGCCCGGGCCAGGTGCGGGAACGGCTGGCGGCTCTCGGGGAGTTCGACCCCGTGTCCCCCGAGGCCGCGGCCCCGGACCGGGCGGGACAATTCGGCATCTACCTCGACGGTCAGTGGCATCGTCTGACGCTGACTCCCGATCCGGCCCGGGCGGACGACCCCGTCGCCTCGCTCGACGCCGCCCTGCTCCAGGACCAGGTGCTCGGACCGGTCCTCGGCATCGGAGATCCCCGCACGGACCCCCGCATCGATTTCGTCGGTGGAATCCGGGGGACGGCGGATCTCTCCCGGCGGGTGGACAACGGGGAGGCGGCACTGGCGGTGGCGATGGCGCCGGTGACGGTGGAACAGCTGATGGCCATCGCCGATCGCGGGGGGATCATGCCCCCCAAGAGTACCTGGTTCGAGCCCAAGCTTCGGAGCGGGCTCTTCGTTCATACCCTCGATGAGAATGGCAGGGCGTCTCCATGAAGGTGCTGGTCGCGGACAAGTTCGAGAAGGTCGGGATCGATGGACTGCAGGAACTGGGGTGTCGCGTTCGGGTCGAGCCGGGGGTCACGGCCGACGATCTGCCGGCCCTTCTGCGCGAGTACGATCCCAAGATCCTCATCGTCCGGAGCAAGAAAGTCACCGCGGCCGCCCTGGAAGCCGGATCGGGGCTGAGCCTGGTCATCCGGGCGGGAGCGGGAACCGACACCATCGACGTGCCCGCCGCCTCCCGGCTCGGCGTCTTCGTGTCCAACTGTCCCGGCCGGAACTCGATCGCCGTCGCGGAACTGGTGATGGGGCTCCTCCTCTCGGTGGATCGCCGGATTCCCGACCAGGTCCGAGACCTTCGGGCCGGCATCTGGAACAAGGCCGAGTACGGCCGGGCCCGCGGGCTGCACGGTCGTACGCTGGGCATCGTCGGGCTGGGACAGATCGGTCGCGAGATCGCCAAACGGGGCCAGGCCTTCGGTATGCAGGTCTGCGCCTGGTCCCGGCAGCTCACGATCGAGGATGCCACGCGGTCGGCCATCGGATACTGCGAAACTCCGATCGACGTGGCCCGGCTGAGCGATGCCGTCTCCATCAATGTGGCCGGAACCCCCGAGACGAAGCATCTGGTCAACGCGGAGTTCCTCGCCGCCCTCAAGCCCGGAGCCACCCTGATCAACACCTCGCGAGGGTCGGTGGTGGACGAAGCGGCCGTGGCCGTCGCGGTGCGCGAGCGGGGACTTCGGGTGGGCCTGGATGTATACGCGGAGGAGCCGGCCGGCGGCACCGGCACCTTCTCCAACCCGTTGATCGATCTCCCCGGGGTCTATGGCACCCACCACGTCGGAGCCTCCACCGAGCAGGCGCAGGTGGCGATCGCGCACGAGGTGATCCGCATCGTCACCGAGTTCCGCGCCACCGGAGGCGTTCCCAACTGCATCAACCGGCTCGCCAAGAGTTCCGCCACCCACGTGCTCTCGATCCGCCACAAGAACCGGCCGGGCGTGCTCGCCCATGTGTTCCAGATCCTGGCCGACGAGGCGATCAACGTGGAGGAGGTCGAGAACATCCTGTACCATGGGGCGCAGGCCACCTGCGCCCGGATCCACGTGTCCGCCCTGCCCCCCGCCTCCGCCCTGGCGCGGATAGCCGGAGCCAACGGGCACATCATCAGTGCCGACGTGAAACCGATCGGGTGAGGAGACCATGACCCAGCGCATCCACAATTTCGGGGCGGGACCCGCCGTTCTGCCCGAGCCGGTACTCCGGCAGGCCCAGCAGGACATCTGGGATCTCGGCGGCACCGGCATTGGCGTGCTCGAGCACAGCCACCGGGGCAAGGCGTTTGCCCGGGTCCGCGACCGGGCGGAACAGGCCTGCCGCGATCTCGCGGGGATCCCGGACACCCATGAGGTGCTCTTCCTGCAGGGTGGAGCCTCACACCAGTTTGCCATGGTGCCGCTGAACCTCCTCGCCGAGGGACGCACCGCCGACTACGTGGTGACGGGGACCTGGAGCAAGAAGGCGCTGGCGGAGGCGAAGGGCCTGGGCCAGACCCATGTGGCGGCCACCACCGCCGGTGAGGAGTTCCGGCGCGTGCCGCGAGCGGACGAAATCGCGTGGTCCTCCGATCCGGTGTACGCCCACGTCACCTCCAACAACACCATCGTGGGAACCCAATGGGCGACGGAACCGGCGGTGCCGGTCGGCGCGCCGCTCGTGTCCGACATGTCGAGCGACATCTTCTCCCGGCCGGTGGACGTGGCCCGGTACGGCGTGATCTATGCCGGTGCGCAGAAGAATCTCGGCCCCGCGGGGATCACTCTCGTCATCATCGCCAAGGATCTGGTCGCCGTGGGGAACCCGGGGATCCCGACCATCCTGCAGTACCGGACCCATGCCGCGGAACGGTCGCTCTACAACACGCCGCCCACCTTCGGGATCTACATGATGGGCGAGGTGTTCCGGTGGATCGCCGCCGAGGGGGGACTGGCGGGAATGGCGGAACGGAATGAGGAGAAGGCCCGGCTGCTCTATGACTATCTCGATGCGAGCCGCTTCTTCCGCGGCACCGCGGACCCGGAGAGCCGGAGCCGGATGAACGTCTGCTTCCGGGCGCCCACCGAGGCACTGGAGGCGGAGTTCATCGCCGAGGCCACGCGCCAGGGGCTGGAGGGCCTGAAGGGGCATCGATCGGTGGGCGGCATGCGGGCCAGCCTCTACAACGCGTGCTCCCTCGAGTCGGTGCGGGTGCTGGTGCAGGTCCTGGAGCGCTTCGAGACCGCCCATCGGGGGGCCCTGGTCGGGCGATGACCAATGACCAATGACCAATGAACAATGAACAATGACCAATGACCAATGACGGCCCGTCCCGTCCGCATGTCCTCAGGCCGAGGCCTCGCGCACCATTGTTTTGACCCGCTGCGGTAGCGCCGTGAGCCCCTGGGTCCGCATCATGCCCAAGGCGCCGGGATTGGTCCAGCAGGGTGTCGAGGCGGGTTTGCCGGTCCGCCTGTCGGAACCGGAGGATAATCCGGTCGAGCTTCACGAAGGATGGTCTCGCATGATGCCCCCAAGGTGACCCCGATGGTCACGCCCTTCCCTCCCGTCATGGCGCCGGACGTGCTGCGCGCCACCCTCGATGATCCTGCCTTGGTGGTGCTCGATGGATCGTGGTACCTCCCCTCGACTGGGCGCGCCGCGTACGCTGAATACCTGACCGGGCACATTCCCGGGGCGCTCTTCTTCGACCTGGAGGCGGAGAGCGACCCGGGGAGTCCCTATCCCCACATGATGCCCTCGGTCGGCCGGCTCGCCGCGCGGATGAGTGCCCGCGGCGTCGGCACCGGGAATCGCATCGTGGTCTATGACGCCTCGGGGACGCTGTTCAGCGCACCCCGGGTGCGCTGGATGTTGCGGGCCGCGGGACATACTCGCGTGTCGGTGCTCGATGGGGGCCTGCAGGGGTGGAAGGACGCGGGAGGACGCGTCACCCGAACCGTGACGGCCCGGCCGCCGGCGCCCTTCGTGGCCGAGCGCGTTCCCGGCCTCGTCCGATCCTGGCGCGAGGTGCGGGATGGGTTGGGTGATGGCCGAACCCAGGTGGTCGATGCCCGAAGCCCCGACCGGTTTGCCGGGACGGCGCCCGAACCACGGCCCGGGGTGCGAAGCGGGCACATTCCCGGGAGCCGGTCGATCCATTACGCCCGCCTGGTCGACCCCGGGAGCGGGCGTCTGTGGCCCCGCCATCTGCTGGAAAAGATCGTGAGCGACGCCGGTCTCGATCCCGCGCAGCCCGTGGTCGCCTCCTGCGGGTCGGGGGTGACGGCCTGTGCCGTGGCGCTGGTGCTCGAACTGCTCGGAAGTGGCGACGTGTCGGTGTACGATGGATCGTGGGCCGAGTGGGGGGGGCGTCCCGATCTTCCCATCGAGAGCAACACTCCGTGACCCCCTCACCCCGCACGCGCCCTGACCCGGTCGAGCAGAGTGATCAGGGTGCGCAGGTCCTCCGGAGCGAGCCCACCGACCGAGGAGCCGTTGGCCCCACTCACGAGGTCGTCGAGAGTGGCCAGGAGGGCGAGTCCCGAGGGCGTGATGAAGCACCGGACCACGCGCCGGTCCCGGTCTCCCCGCATCCGCCGCACCAGCCCCCGCCGGACCAGCTGATCCACCAGACGGGTGGTGCCGGGTGTGCGTTCGACCAGGCGCTCGCCAATCTCCAACGTGGGGAGGCCGTCGGCCCCGGCACCCCGCAGAATCCGGAGAACGTTGTACTGCTGTCCTGTGATCCCATGGGGCTCCACGGCCCGTCCCACCAGATGGCGCATCACGTCCGCCGTGCGGAGGAGGGACACGGTGGCCTCCTCGGCGACCGAGTCGAAGGGCCGCGTCTGCTTGATGTCGTCCCGGACCGAGCGGGGGCGCGTCTCTGCCATGCGGGAGGGATACTCCGCCCCGGGGGGACGTGTCAAGCGCCGGACTCGGGACACCGGGCCCGGGTGGCCCGCACCACGGGGTGCCAGGGGAGGAGGTTGTCGAGAACCCGGAGGTGGCGCACTCGTTGTTGGCAGGATCCTCGCTGCACGAGCATCACCCGGATCCGGTAGTTCCAGGGATCGAATCGCAGGGCCTGTTCCAGTCGCGGGGTGGACCGGTCCGCTCCCGCGTGCCGGATGGCGGCCCACTCCATCCCGGTGCGCAGGATCCCCAGGGACACGAACAGGAGGAGACCGGTCACCAGGGCCCGTTCGCGAACCGGAGTCGTCGCGGAAGGACCCGCCGTCCTCTCGTCGGGCGCCAGGGCGCCGAGAAGGAGCGGAACGAGGAGGGCAGGCACCGCGGTCTGCAACACCGCGTCGAGGAGGCTCACCACGAGAGTGGCTCCGACGACGGCGAGCGTGGTGACGGCGCGCACGCCGTTCCCGTGCCGACCGTCCCGCACGGTGTCGCGCAGGAAGACGGCGCCCGCCAGCAGCAGGAGGAGAACCGCGACCCCACCGCGCTCCACCAGCAAGGCCACCCAGTCGCTGCTGGGCCACGGGTTGGTGGGAATCGGGTCGGCTCCGGCGAAGCCGGGATCCCCCGGACGGGTGACCCGCGGATAGTGCACCACCCAGTTGCCGGCGCCGGTTCCGAGGAGAGGGTCGTCCGGAACGAGCCGGAGAGAGGTCCGGTACTGAATCAGGCGTCCCCGTCCCGAGCCGCTGCCATAATCAGTGAGGGCACCGAGGGTGTCCCGGTAGGGCGTGTCCGAACGCCACGACAGCTGGTTGGGGAGGATCAGGGCGAGAAGGACCCCCATCACCACCGCACCGGTCGCGGCGCGCGTACCGGTGGGGCGGGGCTCCCCGGGGGATCGCCGCCCCCGCATCCAGGGAAACCCGATGCCCAGGATGATGGATGCCAGGAGAAACGCAAGCCAGGCGGCCCGGGACCGGCTGAGAAGGATGCCCCCCCCCGAGACCAGGAGGCCCGCCAGCGCTCCCCACCGGGCCACGGGACCGAGGGCGACCCGGCTGGCGGCCACCAGAACCGGGAATCCGATGACCAGCGCGTGCGCCATGAAGTTTCGATTGCCGAAGGTGCCGCCCGGGGCCCGGCTCTCCGCCAGCACCCCGATGTCGAAGCCGTAAGCCTGGGCCAGGGCTGTCCCCCCGCCGAAAACCAGGGCGGCCAACACCCCCGCCAGGAGGATCCGTCGGCCGGCCGGTGCCACCCGGCGCGCCACCAGGAACAGGGTCACCGAGGAGACGGTGAGTGCGGCGGACCGGAGGCCGATCCAGGGATTCGTGGCAGCGGCCGCGCCCACGACGGTCCAGAGCAGAAGGACAAGGAGGATTCGTTCCACGGTGGTGATCCCGAGGGAGTTCCGCCGAGCCAGCACCGCGACACCCGCCACCAGGGCGGCGAGATGCACCAGGGTTTCCTTGGGGACCGCATGCCGGTCGAGATCGAAGAGCGGGGACGGGATACCCGCCAGGACCACCGCGAAAGCCAGGAAAGACAGCAGGAGCGCCGTCACGCGCGCCCGCCGGGGCGAGAGATCCGTGGCACCGTATGGATCGAGGGGAACGGACATGAGGGACGGGAGTATCGCCTCCCCGGGCGTCGCGAACAAGGTGTGTATCGGCACCGTCGCATGCCCGCCATCGACGGGATAACGAATGAGCCTCGATCCCTTTAGATTGAATGCATGACCCGTGAACCGCAGGAGGACCCGTCCCCGAACCAGGTCATTGTCGCCACCGGCGATCCCATCGCACTCTCGCCACGATCCATCGACGATGACCGGACGCCTGAAGGTCTCCTGTGCATGGGCACCTTCATCGGCGAGAGGCTGGTGGCCCGCTGTGTGGTGGAGCCGGAGGCGATGGACCTGGTGCGGGAGGAGCGGCTCTTCGATGCCCCGGTCCGCCTCGCTCTGGCCGCCATCGAGGCTCCTCCCGGGCTGCAATGCCGGCTTTTTGCCCTGGTCCCGATGCCCGAGGACCGGGGTGAGGACGACGACACGGACTCCCCCTGGGCCGGCAGTGTGCCGGGATCCGGTTACGAGGAGGCGATCCGGGAGCAGCGCGGGGGTCGGGGCATCGACCCCGCCGAGGGCACCCTGATGGCCGCCGTGCTCCTGGGCGAGGTGGTTCGCTTTGCCCGGGATCGGCGCTACCCGGACAACCTCGGAGAGGAGGCGGCCGATGTGCTCGGCCGGATTGTGAATGGGAAAGTGACGGAGGTGGTCGACCGTGCCCTGGAGGATCTTCTCGGACCCTGACGCCTGCCGGCCCCCGCCGTTGTGCCGGTGCCGCCCATGGAAGGAACCGTTCATGAAATCCGCCCCTCCTCCCGTCACCCCTCTCGCCTCCCGCGGCTATGCCCACCCCGAGGTCCTGGTCAGTACCGAGTGGGTCGATGCCCACCGGAAGGATCCCGATGTCAGACTTCTCGAGTGCAATGAGGACCTGCTCCTCTTTGAGACGGGGCACATCCCCGGGGCGGTCCGGATCGACTGGGTCCAGGATCTCAATCATCCCCTGGTCCGCGATTACCTCGAGCAGGAGGCGTTTCAGCGACTGCTGCGCCGCTGTGGGATCGAAGACGGGACCACGATCGTGTTCTATGGTGACCACAGCAACTGGTGGGCCACCTACGCGTTCTGGGTCTTCCATCTCTTCGGCCTCGACCGCCTCCGGATCATGGATGGAGGGCGCCAGCGCTGGCTTCAGGAGGGTCGGCCGATGACCACCCGGCCCACGGAGGTGCCCACCGGCACGGTCACCGCGGGCCCCCGATCCGATGAAAGGGCCCGGGTCTTCCGGGACCAGGTGTTGGCGCATGTCGGCAGTAGCGGGACGTTGGTTGATGTGCGGAGCCTCGAGGAATACACCGGGGAGCGCCTCCACATGCCCGGCTACCCGAACGAAGGCGCCCTCCGGGGGGGACACATCCCCGGTGCGCGGCACATCCCCTGGGCCCGGGCCATCGATCCCGGGACCCATACCTTCCTCCCGGGCGAGGCCCTGCGCGCAGTCTATGCCGAGGAACACGGCCTCCGCCCGGACGACACGATCATCACCTATTGCCGGATCGGGGAGCGGTCCTCCCACACCTGGTTCGTGCTCACCTTCCTGCTCGGCTTTCCCCGGGTCCGCAACTACGACGGATCCTGGACCGAGTGGGGCAACGGCGTCGGGCTCCCCATCGCCCGCCCCTGAGGCCCTTTCGTCTCCAGTTCACCTTCCCTGACTGAGGATTCCTGCATGACGGCCCAAGCGCCTCGCGTCACCCACCTGTCCCCTCCCGCCACCGGCAGCCGCATCACGCTCGAGGGGGGGACCCTCCGGGTTCCGGACCACCCCATCATTCCCTTCATCGAGGGTGACGGTACCGGCCCGGACATCTGGCGGGCCTCGCGCCGGGTCCTCGATGCCGCCGTGTCTCGCGCGTACGGGACCACCCGTCGGATCGAGTGGTTTGAGGTCTATGCCGGGGAGAAGGCTCGTGACGTCATGAACGACTGGCTCCCGGAGGCCACTCTCGAGGCGATCCGCTCCCACCTGGTGGCGATCAAGGGGCCCCTCACCACCCCCATCGGGGGAGGATTCCGGTCGCTCAACGTCTCCCTCCGGCAGAAACTCGACCTCTATGCCTGCGTCCGCCCGGTGCGGTACTTCACCGGCGTGCCCTCCCCGGTGCGCCGACCGGAGGAGGTGGACATGATCATCTTCCGGGAGAACACCGAGGACATCTATGCCGGCATCGAGTATCGGGCGGGCACGCCCGACGCCCGGCGGATCGTGACCTTCCTGCTGCAGGAGATGGGGGCCACCGCCATCCGGTTTCCCGAGTCCAGTTCGATCGGGATCAAGCCGGTCTCGGAGGAGGGGAGCAAGCGCCTCATCCGGGCGGCGATCGACTACGCGCTGGCCCAGGGCAAACCCAGCGTGACCCTGGTGCACAAGGGCAACATCATGAAGTTCACCGAGGGGGGATTCCGCGACTGGGGATATGAGCTCGCGCGCGAGGAGTATGGAGCCACGGAGATCGACGGGGGACCCTGGTGCCGGCTCCCGGGAGGGCTCATCATCAAGGATGTCATCGCGGACGCCTTCCTCCAGCAGATTCTGACCCGTCCCGCCGAATATGGCGTGATCGCCACCCTGAACCTCAACGGCGACTACATCTCCGATGCCCTGGCCGCCCAGGTCGGGGGAATCGGGATCGCGCCCGGGGCCAACATTAACTACATCACGGGGCACGCGATCTTCGAGGCGACCCATGGGACGGCGCCGAAGTATGCCGGACAGGACAAGGTGAACCCGGGGTCGGTGATCCTGAGCGGTGAGATGATGCTTCGGTATCTGGGCTGGGGTGAGGCCGCGGACCGGATCATCCATGCGTTGGAGGTCACTCTCGGCCAGAAGCGCGTCACCTACGATTTCGAGCGCCTGATGGAGGGGGCCACGCTGCTCTCCTGCAGCGGATTTGGAGACGCCCTCATCGAGAACATGTGATCGTGCCGGGCGCGTCTCAGGGGAGGCGTGCCCGGAGCGCCGCCAGGGAGTCGGCGGGGAAGTCGTCGGGTGTCCGGAAGCGAAACAACACCGTGTCAGGGTGGAAGATCTCTTCCAGCACCACCACCCGGGTTCCGAGGAGGTAGGTGACGCGGAGCGTGTCCCCGCGGCGGCTCAGGTCGGCCGGCACCAGGTCGGGGAGAAGACGGAGCCGCCCGGCGGACCAGCGCATCGCCTCGTCCAGGGTGAGGGCGTCCTCCTCGGCGGACAGCGAGGACCGGCCCCGGATGGCGATGCGATTCCCGGTCTGCGCCTCCCGACGTGATTCGGACAGCAGGGTCACTTGAGTCGGGAGTGGTGTTGCGGGCAGGTCCCGGAGCAGGGGGGCCGCGGCGTCGAGTGTGCTGCCACCCGTCACACGAGGCGCGGCACTGACCGGTGTCGTGGGCGAATCGATCGCCGTGGTCTTGGCCACCGGCGCCGGGGGAGAGACGCCCGGCTCGCTCGGCCGGGTCTGCTCTTCCGTGTCCGCTTCTCTCCTGATGGGCGCCGTCACCGTTTCCGGTCGCTCCGTGGGGGCAAGAGTCAACGCCGCGATGTCATCCGGCGCCGCCTGCGTCACCGCGTCGGCGGGGGCGGGGGGAGGGGGGGGGGGGGGGGGGGGAGGATGTCCCGGACGCCGTATCCCACACCCACGGCCACCACCACGGTGGCCGCCCACGCCAACCGCGTCCAGGGAAGGGAACTCGCGCGCGGGGAGGGGAGCGGGACACCCCCGGACCGGGGGGACGATGCCTCCGGGACCTGGAGAGATTCCACCAGGTCGAGCGCCTCACCGGCCAGGGCCCGGGCCTCCTCCAGGGCGGTCCGGCACGCCGCGCAGGAGGCGAGGTGCCCCTGCAGAGGGGGGAGATCGGAGGAGGGGATCTCACCGTCCACCAATGCGTGCAGGGTGCCTTCGTCAAGATGCGGCATGCTGATCCTCCGTGGAGCATTCACGATACGCGGCGACCAGCCGTCGGCGGGCGCGGGACAGGGTGGTCCCGACCGCGCCGGGGGCGAGCCCCAGCGTCGTGGCGATGTCGTCGTAGCTGAACCCTTCCGCCTTGAGGAGAAGGGCGTCACGGTCCCGGGCCGGAATCGCCGCCAGGGCGGTGCGCACCCGGGTCACGCGCTCTTCGCGGGTCAGGGCATCGTCCGGCGTTGGTCCCGGTACATCGGTCTCGGCGCGGTAGAGCTCCAGACGGCGCGCCCGTCGCGTGGTTCGGCGCCCTTCCTCGCGCACCAGGTTGAGCGCCACGGCGAAGAGCCAGGGGCGGGGGTTCCGGGGCGGTGCCACCGCTGCCCGGGCAAAGACCTCCTGGGCGAGATCCTCCGCCTGGTCCCGGTCGCCCGTCCGGCGATAGAGCATCCGGACGAGGGACTCGTGATACTCGGCGAAGAGATTGGCCAGCGCGGTTGTCATCGGCCGCGAAACTCCCGGATGATGCGATCCAGCTCTCCGGCCTTCCAGCGGGTTGTGCCGGTGGCGCCAAACCTCAGGTTGACCATCCGGCCCGCCAGGAGCATGGTGTCCCCATGCTGCAGGACCGGGGCCAGTTCGGGCAGGGCACTCAGGAGGGCAAACCACGCATCGCTGAACGTCTCGACGGAGATCACGGGGACGGTATCGCGGGCCGCCATGTCCGTCCAGATCTCGTTCCGCAGGACCAGGATCCGCCCACCGATGCGCCGGACCGAGCTGCCTTCTCCGTGGATGCGGCCAGCCGGGGCATCGAGGGCCACCGCCTCCGCTGCGCCGAGGGACTTGGCGGCTGTCCGGTCCCGGCTCTCCCGCGCGGCCCGGAAGGCCACGGCTCCCGATTGGTCCTCGGGGCGCGGAGCCGACATCGTGGCGGGGAGATCCCGGTTGGCCAGAAGCCCCGGCTCCTGCACCAGGTAGCTGGTGTAGGGCGTGAGAATCCCGTACCGGAGGCCCAGGGTACGGACCTGCTCGACGAGCGCGGCGGTTTCTCCCTCCAGGCGAATGGTGCGGGTGAGCTCTCCGATCCGCCGCGAGGCCCAGATCACTGGAATGAATCCGTTCGATGCGGTCTCCCGCGGAAAGACAATGTTTGCGGTGATCCGCTCGATCCGCCCATTCCGGCTCCCCTCGATCACCAGCGGACCCCGGCCCGCTCCCCGGTACCGCCCCGTGATCACCACCTCGTCACCGGCGAACACGTCGGGCCACTCGGCGGGCGCCAGCTCCTCCAGGGGCACGGGAGCGCGGACCAGCCGAAGGTGGGTCAAGGCGGGACGACTGGTCCGCGTGACGACCCGCCCCATGACCTCCTCCACGCTCTCTCCGGGTGCGACGTATTCCACGGTGCCGCGCCCGTCCCGGGCGAGGCGATCGAGGAGCCAGGTGTTCACATCATGGCCCACACCGATCGGGAAGACCCGTCTCGCTCCGATGGCCGCCGCGGCCTGGGCCCCCAGGGCCTCGGCGGAGCGTTCCCCGACCGAGGGGAGTCCGTCGGTGAGGAAGAGCACCATGGGGTGCCGGCCGGTCGTGGAGCGCCCGGACAGGGCGGCGTCCAGGGCGCCGGAGATGTTGGTCCCTCCCCGGGCCTCGAGCTGGTTCACCCAGCGTTCCGCCTCCCGGCGGGTGGCGGGCGTGGTGGGAGACCACCCTTCGGCAAACTCGGTCACGCCCGAACTGAAGGACACGAGGCGGAAGCGATCCTCCGGGCGCAGGGTGCGGATCGCCTGAAGGAGCGCGGCCCGGGCCTGGTCGAGCTTGGACCCCGCCATCGATCCGGACACGTCCACCACCAGGGTCAGGTCCCGCGGTGTGGGCGCAGCATCCGAGGGGGCGGGCGTCAGCACCAGGAGGAAATGGCCGGATTCGCGAGGTGACGGAGCATGGGTCAGGAGGGCCATCCCGACGTTCCCGTCGAAACGGGGGAGCAGGAGGTCCAGGTCCCCGCCGCGAGCGGGGGCCACGTCGATGTGGAGTGCGCCGTGCTCGCGCCGGAGAGAAAGCGCGTGAGTGGGGGAGTACGGCCGGCCCCACGGCTCGGCCTCCGGAATCGTGATGGAAATGCGGACGGCGGTGTCGGGAGTCCCGCGCTGTCCGAGGGCGTACCGGAGACGGTAGGCGTCCCCTTCCCGGCGCATCATCTGGGTGAACCGGAGGATCACGCGACGGGTCTCGCCCGGCCCGATCGGAAACACCTGGGCTCGCACCAGGCCATGCCCGGCCAGGGTGAGGAGGGCGGGGTCACGCTTCCGTCGCACGATTTCCTCATAGATGGCCCGGGCCTGGTCCGCCGGCAGCATCTCGCCTCGGAGCTCCTGGGATCCCTGGAAGAGGGAAAAGTCGGTGAACACCGCCTCTCCGGGCAGCGGAAAGAGATAGGTCCCCTCGGCGAGTCCGCCGCCGGTGTTCCGGTACTGTTCCTCCACCTCGAATCGCACCACGGGCCCGTCCACCGTCGCCCGAACCATCGAGGACACGCGGACCACGGCGCCTTGCATGGGGCGGTGTGGACGGGGTTCGATCCATCCCTGGGCTCGGGCGCCGCTGGGGATGAGGGCGAGGCCTGACAGGATCACGAGGGTGCGGTACATGGTTCCTCCCGGTTCGAGTATCCGAACGGGAGATGCCGCCACCCGGGAAACCTGCACATAAGGGGGACACCACAATGCCCCACCAGGTTTTGGGGTCTGGGTACCGGGTCTCGGCCCCCCCATACCCAATACCCCTCACCCACTTCCCAACACCCTATTGTTTCTATTCCCTACTCCATAAGCCGGCAGAGCCGGAACCAAAGAGGCGCCTCGGGATCGCGTGGGTTCCCCGGGGCTTTCGCCCCGGGCTCGGCGGCGAGAGGCCGTTCACACGGCCGGGTGGTCGTCCGGGCTCCTCGGTGGCGTGAGCCACCTCCCCTGGCCGAGCAAGGGGCGTCAGCCCCGGGAAACACCAAATCGTCGGGTCACGGCGCTCCGCGACGCGAATACTCGAGATCCCTCAAAGTTGGATGCCTTCCCAATCGCCGTCAAACACGCTGCCCGTAAGGGTTTCCGGGCGTCGCCCACAATATTGCTGCTTTTTTGTGTTCAATCTGGTCCGTAAGGGACTATTCCCTACTCCCTATTCCCTAAGCCGGCACAGCCGGAACCAAAGAGGATCCCTCAGGGTCGCGCATGGGTTTTCTTCGGGATGGGTTCCGGTCCTGCCCGAGTACCTCTCCCCACCCCCAGAGCCAACCACAAGAAGCACAAAAGGCACAGAAACCTCTCTCGCCCCTGGTGGGACCCCATGCGCACCGAGGTGTGCCTCTTGTGACTTCTGTGCTTTTTGTGGCCATTCCCCTTGCCCGGCGCGGCCGATGCGATCGCCGTGACCCGAACGGTCGGCGGGGGGGGTTGGGAGTCGCCCACAATATTGTTGCCGTTTTGTGTTCAATCTGGTCCGTAAGGGACTATTCCCTACTCCCTATTCCCTAAGCCGGCACAGCCGGAACCAAAGAGGATCCCTCAGGGTCGCGCATGGGTTTTCTTCGGGATGGGTTCCGGTCCTG
>JBDIWC010000047.1:0-29430 GCA_039794085.1 Gemmatimonadales bacterium | reverse complement strand
TCGGGCCGCATCTGGTCTTGGGAGTAGGAACCCCGCAGACCGCGAGCATACCCGGGCAGTATCTGTGGCTCCGAGTGTGTAAGCCTCTTTGGTTCCGGCTCTGCCGGCTTAGGGAGTAGGGAGTAGGGCGTAGGGTGCGGGGTGCAGGCCCCACAGCAAACGGCGCCCAGGCCCCGCACGGAGCGTCATCCCGAGCGCGCAGCGAGGGATCTGAGAGTAAAGGCAGGGGGAAAGGTCAGCAGAACTTTCCTGGGAAGGCAAGGCTGCTTCCGGGCTACGGCTCGCCGACAGGCTCGTCGACTTGCACGTAGGCCTCTTCCGGCGGTACGTCAGCTAACGCGGAGAAAGTGGGGTGCGCCTCCACTGCCTCGAAGAACTCGTTGAGCGCAGCAAAGTCCGAGCTCCATAGCTCAGTCGGCTCAAGGTCAAATGGCTGGGCGAAGTCCCAATAGAACGTGAACAGCGTCGAACGGGTGCGGGGCCCGAATCCGTCGGCGCTGTCGGTGAGTTGCCGTGTGAATACGACTTGAACAAACCGCGGATCGTCTGAGTCGCCGTGGCTTACTTGGTACGAGGCAAGGTCCGGTGATTCTCCACTTGGCATTTCGAGAAACCGCTTGACGACAGGCCACGAAGTGGCAATCGTCCCGAAGGGTCGCTCGAGCCCCTCCACAGCGAGGAGGTATTGGAGAACGTGCTCGGCGGTGAACGTCGTAATCTTCATTGGAACGAATCAGGGTTTCGAGAGGTCGGGGACCCAGGCGTCGCAGAGAGAGCGTCCGGCATGAATACAAGATACCGATTGAAGGTCGGTCCCCCAAGGCCCGGTTGGTTCGGGCACGAGGCGCTGGCCAACGGCCAGTACGGCACCTACCGGTCTCCACACTTCCCTCGCTGCCCAGTATGACCCCCTAACTCGGGGGTGGGGGCGGACGCAGCCAACCGGAAGTGCACCACCCCGTCTCCATAGATCCCCTCGCAAGCTCGGGGCAGGCTCCTCGCTGGCGCTCGGGATGACTCCGAGGTGTGCCTGACATCCGAGGTGGTCCTGACATCCGAGAATGGACGATGCCGCCTGGAACTCCCTCCCTCGCCACCGTCCGGGTATTATCCGGGTCGCCCCCGACCCCGAGGGGAGGGCGCCTGACGACCACCACCACACCGGGAGATCCCGTGACCAGGTCTGTTTCAGGACTCTCGCGCCGCGACTTCGTGACCCGCGCGAGCGGCTGTGCCGGTTGGCTCCTGCTGTCGGGCGCCTCGCCAGCTCTCGCCGCCCGGGTCTTTTCCCCGTCGCTCGGACGTGTGGTGCGTCAGGAACCGTGGGGTCGCCTGGAACGGATGGGAGAGGGGGTCTGGGCCCTGGTCTCGACCCCTTTGGTGCAGGATCCCCTGGCACGGCGCACCCTCTGCAACGGCGGGATCGTGGCGGGACGCGACGGGGTGCTGGTGGTGGAGGGGTTCGGGAGCGACGAGGGCGCCCTCTGGATGGCCGACCAGGCGCTGGCCCTGACGGGGCGGCGACCGACCCACGTGGTGGTGACGCACTATCACGCCGACCACTGCAACGGATTGCATGGCTACGGCACCGGCCCGGACGCTCCCCGCCGGCTCGCCACACCCGTCACCCGACAACTCCTCATGGAACGGAGCCGGGTCCCCGAAGCGAGACGAGTCTGGCCGGAAGGCACCATCACGGCGACCCGCCCCGGGGTGATCGATCTCGGCGGACGACGCATAACAGTGACAGCCCTGGCTGGCCACACGCCGAGCGATGTGATCCTCCGCGTGGAGGACCCGGCCGTGGTGTTCTGTGGCGATCTGCTCTGGTACGGGATGTTTCCCAACTTCGTCGACGCGATCCCCCCCGACCTGGACGCCTCGGTCCGCGCCATCGGCGCCGACCCGGGAGTGGTGTACGTTCCCGGCCACGGGACCCTGACCGATGCCGCGGGGATGCGGCGCTACCGGGCGATGCTCGATCATGTGGGGGACGCCGCCCGACAGGCCGCGGGAGAGGGGCTTTCCGCCGAGGAGGGAGCGGCCCGGTACCGGCTCCCCGCCGACGTGGCGGACTGGGTTCTCTTCAGCCCCACCTATTTCCGGGTGGCCTTCCAGGCCTGGGGGCGTGTGCTCGGCGGCACCGGTTGACGTCTCCTCCTAGAGGCTCAACCACGAACAGCACGAAAGAACACGAACGGGGGCCGCCCCCCCATCAAGGGTGGGCTCGCCGTCCCGATACGAAAGGTTTCTCCGTCTCATGTGGTTTCGTTTTCCAGTCTTGCGCGTCTCGTTCGGTCTTGTCACAGCCCTCGTGTGGGCAGGTGTCGGTGGTGTCCAAGCCCAGACGGCGGCCCCGGCTCCGAATCCTTCGGACACGCTCCCGATCGATCCGGCGATCCGGACGGGCACCCTGCCCAACGGCTTCCGCTATGTCATCCGTCGCAACGCCTGGCCCGAGAACCGGGCGGAGCTCCGTCTGGTGGTGAATGCCGGTTCGATGCAGGAGGATGATGACCAGCGGGGGCTGGCCCATTTCGTGGAGCACATGGCCTTCAACGGCACTCGGCGCTTCGCCAAACAGACGCTGGTGGACTACATCGAGCGGATCGGGATGCAGTTCGGTGCCCATCTCAACGCCGGGACGTCGTTCGACGAAACCACGTACCAGTTGCAGATCCCGACCGACACGGCGGCTGTGGTGGATACCGCCTTTCTGATTCTGGAGGAGTGGGCCCACGGCGTCACCTTCGACAGCGCCGAGGTGGAGCGGGAGCGGGGTGTCGTCATCGAGGAGTGGCGCCTGGGGCTTGGCGCGGACCAGCGGATGTTCGACAAGCAACTCCCGGTTCTGCTGAAGGGCTCCCGCTACACGGAGCGGCTCCCCATTGGGGACCGCGGGACACTGGAGACATTTCCTCGTGAGGCGCTGGTGCGATACTATCGTGATTGGTACCGGCCGGACCTGATGGGCGTGGTGGTCGTGGGTGACGTGGACGTGGACCGGATCGAGGCGCTGATCCGGGAGCGCTTCAGCGGCCTGGCCGGTCCTCCGAATCCTCGGCCCCGGATCGTGTTCCCCGTGCCGCCGCATGCGGAGCCCCTGGTGTCGATTGCCACGGACGCCGAGGCCACCGGATCGCAGGTCACGATCTACGAAAAGACGCCTCCGTCGAGAACGGTGACCGTGGAGAATTTCCGGGCCGGTCTCCTGCAGCGCATCGACGACGCCCTCTTGAACCTCCGCCTCTTTGCCCTGACCAAGCAGGCGGATCCGCCCTTCATCGGGGCCGGGGTGGGCGGGGGCAACTTCGTCCGGAGCGCCGACGTGGAGGTGGTCGGGGTGAGCGTTCGGGATGGCGGCGTGGTCGAGGGCCTCACGGCGGCTCTCGCCGAGGTGGAGAGGGTGCAGCGCTTCGGGTATACCGAGGCGGAGTTGGCGCGGGCCAAGGAGGAGGTACTGCGGGGTTTCGAACGGGCCTGGGACGAACGGGAACGGACGCCGTCGTCGCGCTATGCGAGTGCCTACGTGGAGGATCTGCTGAGTGGCGAGGTGTCCTCGGGCATCGACCACGATTATGCACTGGCCCAGGCCCTCCTCCCCTCCATCACCCTGGACGAGCTCAACGCATCGGCGCGGGCCCGCCGGTCGGGCGAGAGCCAGGTGGTGTTGGTCAACGCTCCTGAATCGGACGCGGCCGCCGTCCCCGACGCCGCAGTGCTGCTGCAGGCGATCACGGCGGTGGGGAACCGGGAACTCGCCGCCTATGAGGAGTCGCTGGACCTGGGTCCCCTGATCGACCCTCTGCCGGTGCCGGGACGGATCGTGTCCGAGCAGGCGGACTCGGTGAGCGGAACCCTCACCTGGATCTTGTCAAACGGAGCACGGGTGATTCTCCGGCCCACCGATTTCCAGGCGGACGAGATCCTCTTCCGGGCCTGGAGCCCGGGGGGAGCGTCGCTGGTGACGCCCGATGCCTATCTCAACACCTCACTCGCCCCGACCCTGCTCGGTCTGGGCGGGATCGGGCGGTTCGACGTGGTGTCGCTGCAGAAGCGGCTCGCGGGGAAGGCGGTGTCGGTCACTCCGTTCATCGGGATGACACAGGAGGGCCTGACCGGCGGGGGGTCGCCGAAGGACCTGGAGACCCTTCTGCAGCTCATCCATCTGTCGGTGACCTCACCGCGGGCGGACACGGCGGCGTTCGAGGGGTTCACCGCCAACGTCCGGGCCTCCCTGGCCAACCGGGGATCGGACCCGGAAACGGCGTTCCAGGACACGCTGCAGGTCACCCTGACCAAGCACCATCCGCTGACGCGCCCGTTCACCGTGGATCGGGTGGGGGAACTCGACCTGGGCCAGGCGTGGAGTTCCTTCCAGGACCGGTTCGGCGACGCGGGAGATTTCACCTTTCTCTTCGTGGGGCGGTTCGACGCCGAGGTGATGCGCCCCCTCGTGGAGCAATATCTCGCCTCCCTGCCCGCCACGGGCCGGGTGGAGACCTGGCGGGACCCGGAGATCAATGCGCCGGAGGGAGTGGTGGAGCGGATCGTGCGGCGGGGAGTGGAACCGAAGAGCCAGACCCGGATCGTGTTCACCGGGCCCCTGAAGTACGGCCCCGCCGCGCGGGATGACCTCCGCTGGCTGTCCCAGGTGCTGGAGCTGCGTCTCCGCGAAACGTTGCGGGAGGATCTGGGGGGGACCTACGGCGTGGGAGTGTCGGCGTCGCCGGGGCGGGTGCCGCGGGAGGAGTACACCTTCGCCATCGATTTCGGGAGCGATCCCGCGCGAATGGAGCAGCTCGTGGGTGCGGTGTTCCGCGAGATCGAGCGGCTGCAGCAGGCGGGTGCCACGGCGGAGGATCTGGCCAAGGTCCGGGAGGCGGAGCTGCGCGACACGGAAGTGAACCTGACCCGGAATGGATACTGGCTCCAGCAGTTGGCCCATGCCGATGTGACGGGGGAACCGCCGGTGCTGACTTTGGAGATGATGCGTGCGCGAGTCGAGGGCCTCACCTCGGACCGGATCCGTGCGGCGGCGACGCGGTACCTGGACCGGACCCGGTACGTGCGGGTGTCGTTGGTGCCGGAGAGGTAGGAAGTGTGAAGTTCGAAGTTTGAAGTTTGAAGGGAGGCCCGTCCGGCCATGGGAGCGTCATCCCGAGCGAAGCGAGGGATCTGAGGAGGTCGCTGGTGTACTTCCCGTCGTCCGGACGATGGATCTCTCCCTGGCTCCCGCAGAGGTGGGGGTCACCACAGAGGTCGCGGAGGACACTGAGGTCTCCGCAAGATACCCGCACTCCACGCCTTGCGCGCTGAGATCAAGAGTTGTTCTGTGGGGTGGAAGGGCTCCCATCCTGCCGATGCCGGCGTCCCGAGACTGGGAACCGTGTCGTGGGAGACGTCAACCCTCTGAGTCCTCTGTTTCTCTGTGGTTCAATCGGCGGTGGGGCGGGAATTCACCACGGAGACACAGAGGTCACAGAGATCTCCTCATGATTCCCGCAGCTCCACTTGTCGCGTCAAGATGCGACGGTTTTGTGTGGTGTGGAAGGGCCCCATCCTGCCGATGCCCGTTGTTCGAGCCTGGGAAGGTGTCGGGGGAGCCGTCAACCCTCTGTGCCCTCTGTGTTCTCTGTGGTTCAGGAGTGTGTCCCATCTTTAGTTGAAAGTTGAAAGTGACCTCCCCCCTCAGGTATCGTGGATGTGATGAGCAAAACACGAATACCACATCAGAGAAAAGAGGCCACCGATGGGAAGCATGCCACAGTTGGTACGGCGAGGCAAGAAGGACCGGCGCTTGGGAGCACCCCAGGGGATGGAGTGGGAGCAGATCGAGGGGATGGACGTCGATGCCCGGGTGGAGCTGATCAAGGCGTTGGTGCCGTTGGGACTGGCGGAGGTGGGGCGGATGCTCGACGAGGAGGTGACGCGGTTGGCGGGCCCGCGGCACGAGCGCAAGGCGGTGGCCGGGGGGCGGTACCGGCATGGGAGCAATCCGGGGACCGTGCGCTTGGCGGGCCAGCGTCACCCGGTGCGGGTGCCGCGGGTGCGCGACGCGACGGGGGAGGTGCCGTTGGCCACGTACGCGGCCCTGCATGGGGCGAGCGGGACGGTGGACGAGGGTCTGTTCCGGAAAGTGCTCTTGGGCCTCTCGTGCCGGGACTATGAAGCGGCGATGGAGGCGGTGCCGGGGGCGATCGGGATGTCGAAGTCCCAGGTGTCGCGGGAGTTCCAGCAGGTGGCCACGCGGCAGCTACAGGCCCTCCAGGAGCGCGATCTGAGCGGGTATGACGTGGTGGCGCTCTTTCTCGACGGCAAGACCTTCGCCGAGGATACCATGGTGATCGCGCTGGGCGTGACGATGGCGGGGGAAAAGGTCGTTCTCGGATTTGTGCAAACGGCAACGGAGAACACGACGGTGATCACGAACTTCCTCCGCGGGTTGAAGGCGCGGGGGCTGGATCTGGCGGCGGGAGCCCTGGGGGTGGTGGACGGGGCCAAGGGACTCCGTAGCGGCCTCCGGAAGGTCTTCCCGGACCAAGTGGTGATCCAGCGCTGCCAGTGGCACAAGCGGGAAAACGTGATCGCCTCCTTGCCCAAGAAAGAGCAGGCGCGGTGGCGCCAGCGGCTGCAGCGGGCCTACCAGCGGCCCACCTACGCGGAGGCGACCCGGGAACTGCGGGCCATTCGGGCGGACCTGGCGGAGGTCAACCAGTCCGCCGTGGCCAGCCTGGACGAGGGGCTCGAGGAGACCCTGACTCTCCACCGGCTGGGAGTCTTTCCGGTGCTGGGCCGGTCGCTCAAGACCACCAACATCCTCGAGTCGGTCAACTCCCTGGCCGAACAGCGCTGCGGCCGAGTCGATCACTGGAAAAATTCGCAGCAGAAGCATCGCTGGCTCGCGACCGCGCTGCTCAACATCCAACCCCGGCTGCGGAAGCTCTTGGGCGACCGCCACCTTCCCCGGCTGCGGGCGGCAATCCAAAAGGAACTCGGGATAACCGGTCCCGACCGCACGGTCCACGCGGTCGCCTGAGAAAGGAGTCACTCCAATTTCAACTAACTTTGGGATTGACTCCTGTGGTTCAGTCCGGGGTGGGGAGGGGATTCACCACGGAGACACAGAGATCACAGAGATCTCCTCATGATTCCCGCAGCTCTACTTGTCGCGTCACGATGCGATGGTTTTTGTGTGGTGTGGAAGGGCCCCCCTCCTGCCGATGCCCGCCGTCCGCGACAAGGAAGGTGTCGTGGGAACCGTCAACCCTCTGCGTCCTCAGCGCTCCGCGACCTGGAGACTGCGCGCCGAGAAACGCCGCAGGTGTGATCGCACGTGTGGGAAACGCCTTGGGCACTGCGCGATCCGTCGTGACGAGCGCAACAACCAGGGCATTGGCCAACGCGACATATCGCCGGGGCAACTTCATGGCCGAGGACGACACCAACAGCAGCAGCAGTGACGAACCCGATCAGCGTACCCACCTGCATCACCGCCATTGTGCCGGTACGGTCAATATGGACGGCGATCGACGTGCCGTCTTCCTCTGGTTGTGCAGTGACGCTGGGAGCCTCAACCTCAGTTCGCGCAGTGTGCCACACCATCCCAACGGAGCTCGATTGTCCGCTCCCAGGCTGCCCTGCCTGAATCCGGACGGCGGACAGGAGTTGGGTCGCTTTGCTCTGATCCAGAGTCACGGGTATGCGTACGTCACGACTGTGACGCAGTGGCCCACCGATCAGCCGTTCGAAGCGGGATGCGGAGGCGTTCGCGGGAAGGAGCCGCGCCGCCCGCTCGACCAGGGCCGGGTCGATGCCAACCTGGCCGCCACCGCCTTCATCTCCTCCAGAGTCAACCCCGTCGAAGTCGACGCGGACGGTCCCGTTCGGCTCGCAAGTTCCGTCGCCCTGTGGAGAACGAGGTCGAACTCGTCGTCGCTGTAGACCCGTTGATGATTCGACATGGCCGACCTCGCTCTCGCCAAGACTTTAGCAGGCACACCGCTTGGAGCGTTGTTCGTACAGCTGACTCCGTCCCAAAAAGAATGCACTCACTCGCCCGACCGCGTCAAGAGCTTCCGCAGGTCGTCCCCGTACCCCCTTTTTTCGAGCAGCTCGCTCGCGAGCTCCAGCCGCATCGTCATCTCGCCCAGCTTCGCCCGGGTCCGGATCAGTTCCCGGCCCGCCGGATCGCCTCCTCGTCGCTTCAGCCCCTGCTGGCCCTCCGCCAGGAACACCCGCCGCCACTCCTCCAGCTCCGAGGCCGGCTCCTGCACCTCCCGGCTCACCTCCCCGAGGTCCTCCCCCCGCAGCAGGCGCAGCACCACGTCCGTCTTCCGTTGCGGGCTCCACCGTTCCGGAGGGCCTTCCTGTCCTCCCCCCCCGGCACCGGTCTTCCGTACTGTCTGGCTCGGCATACAACACCCCTTTCTCGGGACCCCTGGATCTGTTCCAATCTACTGTCCAGAGAAACCGAGGGCGCTATAGAAGAGTTCTGTTCGGGACGGGCAATTATCTCGATCTCATGTTGGGCCACGGTAAGGTCGAGGGAGTACAGAGCGAAGATGCCGACGTGATCGAGGTGGCCTCGATATCGGCCGAGGGTTCTCTTCGGACGATGCGGGGGTGGGATGGCGAGATCGGGAATCGGGTCCCCTTCGGTTGGTGGCCGCACGAGCCGGTCAGGCACCGGTCGGGTGATCCCGAATGCGGATCCGCTCGGGTTTCCACGATCCACAAACTCGCGTGGATACGTTCTGTCGCCAGCGCGCGAATCGCGCCATCCAAGCAGCGCAGACACGCCCGGATCGACTGGTCTGCCGGGCGCAGAACGATCACACCGGATGATCGTGCCGGATCGTACCGGCGGGTATCCGCAAAGTCGGTATCGAGCGTGACGAGAATGCGCCGCTCGCGTTCGCACGCGTCCTGCACCGCGGCGTCGTCCGCGCCAGCCAGCCGCTCCTCGTGCACGTCATGCACATCCCATCCCTGGTCGACAAGCCGGGCGCGCGCAGCCCGGGGCAGGTTCTCATCGAGCTTGAAGCGCACCGCCTACGCCGGAATCGGGACCACGCGTTCGTGGGCGAGGGCGGCCGCATACGCAAGCGCCGCGGGAATGTGTTCGGGCGTCAATGTGGGATACTGGGTCAGGATCGTCTCAGGCGTTTCGCCTGCCGCGAGGTTGTCGAGGACGACGGACACGGGAATGCGAGTACCCCGCATGCACGGGGTGCCATGCATACGCTGCGGGTCAATCCAGATATGGGCGCGCCAATCCATGCGATCCTCCGAACGCGTACATCGGCAAAGATAATGAAGCTCGGTCCCGGGTACCCGACTTGCAAACGAACTGCACAATCGCACCACTCTCGCAGCGTAACCCAGGACACATCACGTCATCCTGCAAGGGCGTGAGCCGCGGAGCGAGGAAAGGGACGGTCCCCCCGGACCAACCACGTCACCCCTTGCCCCACCGCTCACAACTGTAGCACCAAACTGGGCCGTCGGTAACCCCCCTCCACGCCTTGGGGAATGTTTCACAAAGTCGCGCCGAAGTCGGGACACCCGGCCGGGGGCGGGCTGCGGCCGTCCCCCCGGTTTCCACTCGGGCCGAGGGCCGGTGGACAGCAGGTGCACCGCGCGGGTGGCGGCCACGATCACCGCCGTCATGTGGTCCCCGTCGGCCAACCTGGCCTCATCCTGCGGGCGGTGGTAGTCGGAGTGCAAATTGAAACTGGAGAGGGTATGCGCCGGGATGCCGGCCATGGCAAAGCGATAGTTGTCGCTCCGGCGAAAGAAGTTCTGATCGGGACGGGGGTCGGCCACGAGGGGAATGCCCGCGGCGGCGAGCCGCTCCCCCATGGTTGACCGTTCATAGCCGGTGAGCCAGGCGCGTCCGGGTCCACCAGCCAGCGAATCGGGACGGGCGATCATCTCGATCTGAAATTGGGCCACCGTACGATCCAGGGGATGGACGGGATGTTCCAGGTACCAGCGCGATCCGAGCCCGCCCATCTCCTCCCCGGCAAAGGCGACGAACACGATGGTCCGGCCAGGACGCGATGAGGTCATGGCCCGGAGCCGCTCGGCGATGCCGAGAACCGCCACCACGCCCGACGCGTCGTCGTCCGCGCCGTTGTAGATCGAATCGCCCTCCACCACCCGGCCGATGCCGAGATGATCGAGGTGGGCTCCCACGATGATCGCCTCCCCGGCGAGGGCCGGGTCCGCCCCCGAGAGGATCCCGACAACGTTCACCTCACTGGCCCGGCGCTCTTCCGGCACGGTGTCGAGATCGGCCCAGCCGGGGAGGAGCCGCAGGCGTCCATTCCCGCTTCCGCTCTGCACCAGCGGCATGCGCTGATGGAATCCACTGTCCCCCGAGGGCACGAGTCCGATCCGCTGCATCTCGGCCGCCACCAGCCGAGCGGCTCGGCGGTAGCCCTCGGTTCCGGTTCGTCGCCCCTCCATGCTGTCGGCGGCGAGTGCGGAGAGCAGGGCGGGGGTGGACGCCGGGGTCTGGGCCCGCAACATCGGCCCGGCGCACGCGGTGAGGGCGGTGGTCGCCAGGAATCGCGTGAGGCAACGAAATCCACACGGAAGGAATGTCATCGGCTTCTCGGGAATGGTCTTGCGCCACGGTGTCCGGCGTACTCTCTCCCCCGAAGGGTAGCGAAACAGCGGCGGCGAGTAAACATCGTGACGATTATTGTCCGCACCGCGCAGCAGCGTCGGCGTGAATGAATTGTCAGGTGCGCCGCCGACCCAGTGGCTCACCCTTGATTTTGCAGACCAATAGGAACGCGACCGCGATGACGACAACCGATGCCCAGAAGTACAGTGGAGAAGTGGCCGGCGGGAAGGATCGCCCAGCAAGAAAGACCAAGCCAATCGCAACGACAAGAGTAACCCATCCGAGCGGATGGCCAGGTCGCCACCAGCCATAGCCGAATAGTGTCGCGGAGAACCAGTACCTGCTTCCAGAAGCCATTGACCTCTCCCTCTGGAGTTCCTCGTCAATGATGCGGCAAACTCTTTCGCGCGCCTAACATCCTGGCCATCACCTCCAGGCGGCGTGGCCGGCCGGTCGGCGCATGGCCTTGTTGTCCTGCAAAGGAGCGGGCCGCCGTTCCCGGGCCACCTGAGTCATGCGGCGAGCCCGAGCCAGAGCGCGAGCGCTCGATTCACCCGTAGCATCACGTCGTCGTCGAGCCGTCCGACGGTGCGATCAATGCGATCGCGGCGCACCGCGGTGAGTTTGTCGATCATGAGTTGGGAGAGGGTGCGGAGCCCGTTCGCGGACGACGCCTCAACCGTCAGGCGGAAGAGGGGCGCATCCACCAACGTGGTGGTCACGGGCACCACGCTGATGCTCGCGTGAGCGTCGTTGAACAGATCGGATTGGACGACCAGCGCCGGCCGTGGTTTTCCATAATCGCCCTGGAGGGCGACGATGACGACCTCGCCACGGGTCACGGGGTCCATCCGTCGGTATCGCGCGCGTGATCGAGCCAATCGAGGGTGTCCCGCTCGCCGAGCCGACGCCGGGCCGTTCGCTGACTCTGTCGACGGCATTCCTCCGCAAAGCCAGGCACCCGCGTATCCGGTACCCAAAACTGCACGAGCCGGAGCCCGGCTTGCTTCATGCGCTCGCGGTACTGCCGAACGTGCCGCGCCGACGACGACCTGGACATGACATGTAATCTGTCATGCCACTCCCGGCCGCGCAAGGCCATGTACCCCGGCGCCTCGGCGCACTGTAGACACGGGCGAGTGCGCAAAGCCCCCAGGGTTCCCGACGGGCCAATCCGGGGAGAGGGGGGGAGTTCACCACTTTGAGACACAAAGGTCACAGAGATCCCTGCATGATTCCCGCAGCTCCACTTCTCGGGTCAAGATGCGATGTTTTTTGTGTGGGGCGGAAGGGCCCCCATCCTGCCGATGCCAGTTGTTCGAGCCTGGGAAGGTGTCGGGGGAGCCGTCAACCCTCTATGTCTCCGTGGTTCACTCCGGAGTGGGGTAGGGGGTCACCACAGAGGTCGCGGAGGACACAGAGGGTCTCCGCATGATATCCGTTGCTCCACACTTTGCGCGCCAGGATTCGAGTGTTGTTGTTGGGGGGAGGTGGGGCCACCTCAGTGCCGATACCGGGAGCGCATGACTGGGAACGTGTCGTGGGAGCCGTCAACCCTCTGTGTCCTCCGTGTTCTCTGTGGTTCAATCCGGGAGGGGAGAAGGGGGGCACGCCTTGCGCGCTGAGATCAAGAGTTGTTTTGTGAGGGCGGTGGTCGCCAGGATTCGTGTCAGACAACGAAATCGAAAAGGACAATGGCTCATGGGCTTCTCACGACTGGTGTGGCGTCACAGCCTTCGAATGTTCTCCCTTGGAAGGGTGGCTGAACAGCCGCGGCGAGGGAACATCGTGAGGGCCGCCGGTGCCGCCGTCTCACTCCTCCTGGCCGCCCCGCTCGTGGCGCAGGAGCCGGTGACCTGGATCCGCGGGGGCCACCTCTTCGATGTACACCGGGGAGCGATGATCCCCAATCCGGGCCTCGTGATCGTGGGGGGACGCATCCTGTCGCTGGGCGAGCCCGACCCGCGCCTCGACCGGAGCGCGGTGCGCGAGATCGCCCTCGAGGCGGACCAGTACGTCCTCCCCGGCCTGGTCGACGTCCACGCGCACTACAACGTGTCGATGATGGAGCAGCCCCGGAACGATGAGCTGGAGGCGATGCCGGTGCTCTTCCTCGCCAACGGCGTGACGACCACGTTCCCGGCCGGGGAGTACGATCCGGAAGGGATGATGGCGCTCCGGAAACGGATCGACCGGGGAGAGACGCCCGGTCCCCGGCTCTTCAACTCGGGACCCTACTTCGGCTCGGCTCGTCCCGGCTGGAACCGGAACATGACGAAGGAGGAGCTCTACGCCGAGGTGGATCACTGGGCCGAGCAGGGAGTGAAGGGGTTCAAGGCGAAGGGAATCGGGCCCGATCACCTGCGCTGGCTCATCGAACGGGCGCATGACCATGGACTGACTGTCACCGGCCACCTCGACTCCGGTTTCCGCAATTCGGTGAATCCGCGCGATGCGATCCTGATGGGCATCGATCGGATCGAGCACTTTCTCGGCGGAGACGCCTTCCCCGCCACGCAGTCGGCCTACGCCTCCTTCCCCTCGTTCCGGGCCGACAGCCCGGAGTTCCGGGAGATCGCCGAACTCTTCATCCGCTCCGGCGTGGTCTACGATGCCACCCTCACCGCCTATGGCTACTATAGCGACCGAGCCGACGGGATCTTCGCGCAGTGGGCCGATGAGCCCCAGTACTTCCGGGAGGATGTGCGCGCGTACTACCGGGAACACGATCCCCGCCCCCGGCTGGAGCAGTTCGACCAGATCTACAAGGCGAAGTGCCCGCTGGTGAAGGCGTTCCACGAGGCGGGCGGCGCCATCACAATGGGCACCGACCACCCGAGCGCCGGGGAGTTCATCTCGGGGTTCTCGTCCCACCGGGAGCTGGCGGCGCTGGTGCGGTGCGGCATCCCCCCAGCCGACGTGCTCCGGATCGCCACGCTGAACGGGGCCCGCGCGCTGGGCGCCGGCGACCGGCTGGGGAGCCTGGAGCCGGGGAAATACTCCGATCTCTTCGTGGTCCGGGGGAACCCGCTGGAGGACATTCTGCGGACCCGAGCGGTGGATCTGGTGATGAAGGGGGGCGAGGTGTGGGATCCGGCCGCGCTCAAGCGCTCGGTGGAAGGGGTGCTCGGTCCCCGGCCCCGGACGCCCTGATCCCTCGCCGCGGGGGCCGCTGGCGGGTATCTTGGCCAGAGACCCCCGTAGGGCCCCTTTCCCGATCCCTTGCCGTGGAGTGTCGATGATGTTGCACGAGCGCCTGATCCGACCGGCCCTGATCCGGTCCCCCCGTGTCGTCGCCGGTGCCTTGATCTCTCTGGGTCTCGTCCTGATGGCCCTGCCGCTCGCCGCCCAGGCGGTGCAGCACGGGGAACGGCCCGCCCGGTACGTGATCCGAAATGCCACGGTGATCGAGGGGACCGGCACCCCGGCGATCGGGCCGTTCGACATCGTGGTCGAGGGGAACCGGATCGCGGAGATGGTGCCGCTCGATCCGGTGGCGCTCAAGGCCGGCCGGGCCCGGCGCCCCCAGGCTCCGGTGGAGATCGACGCGTCCGGCAAGTACGTCATGCCGGGGCTCATCAACGCCCACGCCCACATCCAGGACGAGCGCGGGGGGATTCCCCAGCCGATGGCCTATCAGTTCAAGATCTGGCTCGCGAGCGGGGTCACCACGATCCGGGACGTGAGCAGCGGCGGCGATCCGGATGCCTTTCTCCGGCTCCGCGACCAGAGCCGGGCGGGAACGCTGGAGGCGCCCCGGCTGTTCATCTACGCCGGATACTCACGACGCCCGTCGCCCCGGACGGTGGAAGAGGTGCGCGCCCGGGTTCGGGAGCTCAAGCAGAAGGGGGTGGACGGGATCAAGATCACGGGAATGGACCGGAATCTGATGACCGCGATGCTCCAGGAGGCGCACGCCCAGGGCCTGCCCGTGGCCCACCACGCCGGGGTGGAGGAGACCAACGCCTGGGACGACATCGCGCTGCGGACCGCCACGATCGAGCACTGGTACGGGGTGCCCGATGCGGCGATTCTCGACGGGGTGCAGAACTTTCCCGCCGGCTACAACTACAACAATGAGGTGGATCGCTTCCGGTACGCGGGGCGGCTCTGGCGGGAGGCCGATCCGGCCCGGCAACACAAGGTGCTGCAGGGGATGGTGGATTCCGCGGTGGCGTGGGTCCCGACGCTGGTGATTTACGAGGCGAGCCGCGATCTCCAGCGCGCCCAGACCCAGCCCTGGTTCCGCGATTATCTGCATCCGACCCTGGAACAGTACTTCCGTCCCGATCCCGCCAACCACGGGTCATATTTTCTGGGGTGGACCAGCCAGGACGAGACCTTCTGGAAGGAGAACTACCGGATCTGGATGGCGGCACTGCGGGAGTTCGGACGTCGGGGCGGTCTGATCGGGGCGGGGGAGGATGCCGGGTTCATCTACCAGATGTATGGGTTCGGCCTGATCCGGGAGCTGGAGTTGCACGCCGAGGCGGGGTTCCACCCTCTCAAGGTCCTACAGCACGCCACCTTCAACAATGCCCGCATCCTCGGCGAAGAGGAACGTATCGGCCGGGTGCGCGTGGGGCACCTGGCGGATCTCATCGTGGTGAACGGGAACCCGTTGGAGGATCTGAAGGTGCTGTATCCGACCGGGGTGGACATCATCCGGGATGGTCAGTCGGTGCACACCGGCGGAGTCGAGTGGACCATCAAGGATGGCATCCCCTATCACGGACCGACCCTGATGCGGGAGGTGGCCGCCATGGTCCGGGACGCCCGCGCCGCCGCGGACCGGCCCTGATGACGGGCCTGCCCCCGCTCGAGGTTCCCTTCCCGGAGGTGGTGATCTCGCTGCCGGTCTGGGTGGAGAATCTCGTCTCGGGCCGGGGACCCCTCGCGGACGACGACGCGGCGATGCGGCTCGCGATCGACCTGTCGAAGGAAAACATTGCTCGTGGGACGGGAGGACCCTTTGGCGCGGTGATCACCGCCGGCGACGGTGCCCTGGTTGGCGTGGGTGTGAACGGCGTCACCCGGTTGTTGAACAGCACCGCGCATGCGGAGATGGTCGCCATCCAGATGGCCCAGCGTCCCCTCCATGTGTACACGCTGCGCGACCATCCCGCCGGGTCGATGACCCTGTACAGCTCGTGCGAACCGTGCGCCATGTGCCTCGGCGCGGTGCTCTGGTCGGGTGTGGGCCGTCTGGTGACGGGGGCTCGCCGTGAGGACGCCGAGGCGCTCGGCTTCGATGAGGGCCCGGTATTCGCCGAGTCGTGGGACCACCTTGCGCGACGCGGGATCGGGATCCGGCGCGGGGTGCTCTCGGAGGCCGCCCGCGAGGTGCTCCAGGCCTACCGCGAGGCCGGGGGACCGATCTACTGATCGATGCACCGCTTTGCGATGGGCGCGCCGCGGGCCATGTCGGCCCGGTGGTCTCGGCGCGCGATCTCGACCGCTTTCCCTGAGGAGAAGGCCATGCATGTTGCCCTGGCGGGATCGGCGGAGGATGTGGCCCGGTGCTACCCGGCCCTGAGTCAGTTGCGGACCCACATCGACCGGGAGGAGTTCCTTCGCCGGGTCGAGCTGCAGCAACGGGAGGGATACCGGCTCGCCTTCGTGGAACGGGATGGCGCGGTTTCGGCGGTGGCGGGGTTCCGGGTCATCGAATCGATGGGACGGGGCCGCTTTCTCCAGATAGAGGATCTGGTCACGGAAGAAACGGTGCGCTCCGAGGGATACGGTGAGGTCCTGTTCACCTGGCTCTGTGACCATGCCCGGAGCCTTGGCTGCGAACGGATCGATCTGGACGTCGGGGTGCATCGGGGCGAGGCCCATCGGTTCTTCTGCCGGCAACGGATGCAGATCGGCGCGCATCACTTCACTCTCCCCCTGCTGCCCTGACGCCCCCATGAACCCAGGTTCGGGAAAACCGCTCTGGCTCGGCGTTGGCACCAGCGGCTTTGCCTACCGCGAGTGGAAGGGCTCGTTCTACCCGGCCAGGTGCCGCCCCGAAGAGATGCTCCCGTTCTACGCCGAGCGGTTCCGGACCGTGGAGATCAACAACACCTTCTACCGGATGCCCTCGGAATCGGTTCTGGCGAACTGGACCGGACAGGTCCCGGACTCCTTTCGTTTCGTGCTCAAGGCGCCGCAGCGGATCACCCACCAGAAGCGCCTGCGGGAGGTCGAGGACGAGCTGGGGTACTTCCTCCGGGTCAGCTCCGTCCTGGGCGACCGGCGCGGGCCCACCCTGTTCCAGCTTCCACCCAACTTCAAGAAGGACCTGCCCCGGCTGGAGGCGTTCCTGGCGCTGCTGCCACGGGGGTGGGACACCGCGTTCGAATTCCGTCACGCCAGCTGGTTCGACGACGAGGTGTACGCGGTACTGCGCGTGGCGGGCGTGGCACTCTGTCTGGTGGACGAAGAGGACGGGGAGATGCCCACCGAGGTCACCGCCCCCTTCGGGTATCTGCGGCTCCGCCGGGCCGGGTATGCAGATCAGGAGCTGACCCGGCATGCCGCCTTCGTGACATCCCGCGGCTGGGAGCGGGTCCATGTATTCTTCAAGCATGAGGACGAGGGAACCGGGCCGGCACTGGCCTCCCGTTTTCTCGCTCTGGCCGACCCTGGATCCTCCGCCCCGGACGGATCCACCCACACCACGGCGTGACCCGCGCCACCACCCGGACGACCGGTCGCGCCCCGACTCCGGGTGTCCCGGCTGCCCGAGGAGCATTCATGCGTCGCTTGCCCGATCTCTTCGACAGCAATCAGCGGTGGGCTCGCGCCACGGAGGCGGCGAGTCCCGGCTTCTTCGCCACTCTCGCCGCCCAGCAGGCGCCCCGGTATCTCTGGGTTGGATGTTCCGATTCCCGGGTGCCCGCCAATGAGATCGTGGGGCTCCGTCCCGGCGAGCTCTTCGTGCACCGGAATGTGGCCAACCTGGTGAAGCACACCGACATGAACTTCCTGAGCGTGCTGCAATACGCCGTGGAGGTCCTGAAGGTCGAGCATGTGATCGTGTGCGGACACTATGGCTGCGGAGGTGTGGCGGCCTCGCTGGAGCCGGCCTCCCACGGCCTGATCGACAACTGGCTGCGCGGGATCAAGGATCTCGCGGAGACCCATGCGGCGGTGATGGATGCGCTGCCCCCGGCCGAGAGGGTGGACCGGCTCTGCGAACTGAACGTGCGGCAGCAGGTGCGGCACGTGGCCACCACCACCATCGTGCAGGAGGCCTGGAACCGGAACCAGTCGCTGTCCGTGCATGGGTGGATCTACCGCATCAACGACGGATTGCTGCACGATCTGGATGTGACCCTGGACGCTCCGGGACAGGTGCCGGCCATCTACCGGCTCACGGCACCGGTGCGGGAGGGGGGGGGGCGTGTGACCCTGCCGGTTCCTCCGGTGGCTGCCGTCCGGCCCGACACGACCACCCTCCACGGCGACACCCTTCTCGACGAGTACTCCTGGCTCCGGAATCGGGAGGATCCGGAGGTCCGCGCCCTCCTCGAGGCCGAGAACGCCTGGGCCGAGGCGGTGCTCGCGCCGACGGTTCCGCTCCAGGAGGAGCTCTACCAGGAGATGCTCTCCCGGATTCAGCAGACCGATGAGAGCGCCCCCTGGCCCGATCGGGGGTACCGCTACTGGTCCCGCACGGTCGAGGGATTGCAGTACCCGATTCACTGCCGGGCCCGGGAGCCGGAGGGTCCGGAAGAGATCGTTCTCGATCTGAACGCTCTGGCCGAGGGGAAGCCCTACCTGGCGCTGGGGGCATTCTCGGTGAGTGATGACGGCCGGTATCTGGCCTATTCGCTGGACGAGACCGGCTTCCGGCAGTACCGGCTGCAGATCAAGGATCTGGAGACGGGTCAGGTGCTCGACGGGGAGATCAAGCGCACGGGCAGCGTGGCCTGGAGCCGGGATGGCCACACTCTCCTGTACACCATCGAGGACGAGACCAAGCGCCAGTACCGGCTCTACCGCGTTTCCCTCACGGACATGCGAACGGGGCTGGGCCCTTCGACGCTGGAGTACGAGGAACCCGACCCCGCCTTCTCCGTAGTGGTGCATCGAACCCGGAGCCGTCGGCTGATGCTCCTGATCCTGGGGAGCCACACCACCAGCGAGGTCCACTGGCGGGATGCCTCGGTGACCAACGGCGCATGGCGCGTGGTGCTTCCCCGCGTCCCGGACCGGGAGTACGACGTGGGGCACCACGGGGACGATCTGCTCATACGGATCAACGACACCGGCCGGAACTTCCGCCTGGTCCGGGCACCTCTGGCCGATCCGAGCCCCGCGTCGTGGAGCGAGGTGCTGGCCCATGATCCCGCCGTCATGCTGGAGGGCGTCGGATGCTTTGCCGGTCATCTGGTGGTGTGGGACCGGCGGGAAGGGTTGCCGGGGATCCGAATTCTGGAGTCGGATGGGTCGGAACGGAGGCGGCTCACCTTTCCCGAGGCGGTGTACGAGGTCGATGCCGGTCCCAACTGCGAGTGGGACACGACGACACTCCGGTTTGTGTACCAGTCTCCCGTGACTCCTCCCTCCACGTTCGATGACGACGTGGTTTCGGGGGAGCGCACCCTCCGCAAGCAGACCCGCGTGCTCGGCGATTTCCGGCCCGAGCGCTACCGAACCGAACGCGTTCTGGCAACCGCCGCCGACGGGACCCGCATCCCCGTCTCCCTCATCCTCCCCGCCTCCGCGCCGGAGCAGGAGGGACCGATGCCGCTGCTGGTGCACGGCTACGGGGCCTACGGGATCTCCTATCCGGTCAGTTTCTCCACGACACGGCTCTCCCTGCTCGATCGCGGGGTCGGGGTGGCCATTGCCCATGTGCGCGGCGGGGGAGAGCTCGGCAAGGGGTGGCACGACGCGGGAAGAATGTCGGCCAAACCCACCACGTTCACCGACTTTCTCGCGGTCCTCGACCACCTGGTGGCGACGGGACGCTCCACCCGGGACCGGCTCGTCATCGAGGGAGGGAGTGCCGGCGGGCTCCTGATCGGGGCGGTGCTCAATCGCGACCCACAGTGTTGTCGCGCGGCGATCCTTCAGGTTCCGTTCGTGGACGTCCTCAACACGATGCGGGATCCCGACCTTCCGCTCACGGTCGGCGAGTACGAGGAGTGGGGCAACCCGGCGGTCGCGGAGGAGTACCGCTGGATGGCCTCCTACTGCCCCTACACGAACCTCCGCGCGACCGATTATCCTGCACTCCTGGTACGAACGTCGCTCCACGACAGCCAGGTCATGTACTGGGAACCTGCCAAGTACGTCTCCCGGCTTCGGGCTCGGCGCACCAACCACGAGCCGGTGCTGTTGGTGACGAATCTCGGCGCCGGCCATGGAGGGGCCTCCGGTCGCTACGACCGGCTGCGCGAGATCGCCCTCGACCAGGCGTTCGTGCTCTGGGTTCTGGGCAGGGCGGGCATGGGGCCGGGAGACGAGAGGGCGCGATGACACGCGAGGTCCGTCCCGAGACGCGTGAACCCATCTGGTGCCGATTGGAGGTCACATGACCGGCAAGCTGAAGTCCCCTCTCCTGGCCACAGGGGCCATTCTCCTGGTTGCGGTGGGAGTGATCCGGGCCCTCGAAACGCGCCAGGCGCCTTCGCATCCCGATCCCGAGACCCTGCTGGCATCCCCCGAATGGATCCAGGCGGTCCAGTCCTCCGACTCGCTGAGTCTCGGCACCCTGGCGGTCCGGCAGTGCCGGTCCCCGGGGAAGGAGTGTTACCTCACGCTCCTTCTCTCCCTCGCCGAGGCGGATCAGATCCCCCTGGCCATGGGAACCCTCTCGGCCATCGCGGAGCGGGACCAACGGATCATGGCCACGGGACACGACTATGCCCACGCGATCGGAATGCGGGGCTATGATCCCGCCCGGGAGTTCGGGGCCCAATTCGTCCGCTGCACGGTGGCGTTCCAGAGTGGATGCTACCACGGCCTCATCCAGGTACACCTGACCAGCGTGCCCGAGGTGAACAAGAAGGCGGTCAGCGGCTTCTGCGACCGGATTCCCGGGCTGGACACCAACCAGTGGCTTCGATTCCAGTGCGCCCACGGCCTGGGTCATGGCCTGCTGATGGCGTTCAACCACGACCTCCCGAAGGGGCTTGCCGGATGTGATTTTCTGGACGGCGGGTGGGACCGGGAAGTGTGCTATGGCGGCGCCTTCATGGAGAATGTGATTGCCACCGACACGCATCACATGCCGGTGCGCACCGCGTCCGCCGCGACGACGGATTCCGCCGCCGATCACGGGGACCATGGGGATCACACCACTCCGGCGGAACCGGAACCGGCCCCTCCCGCCTTTCCGCGGATCAACCCCGCGGATCCCCATTATCCCTGCTCGATCCTGCACGAGCACTATCTGAACTCCTGCTATGCCATGCAGACGAGTCTGATGCTGGAGATCACGGACCGGGATTGGGCAGCCACCGCGCGGCTCTGTGACGGGGCCCCGGCGCGGTATCGGACCATCTGCTATCAGTCGCTGGGGACCAACATCAGCGGCAGCACCGTGCGGAACGCGACAAAGGCGATTGCCCTCTGCTCACTGGGGTCGGAGGCGTTGCAGCCGTGGTGTTACCTCGGCGTGGTGAAGAACTTCGTGGACGTGACGAGCAATCCCGACGACGGGCTGGATTTCTGCCGCGAGGTGCCGGGCGAGTCGAACCGTCTCCAGTGTTACATGGCCGTGGGAGAGGAACTCATGGTGCTCCACCGCGATGTGAACCTGCGCATCCCGGTGTGCGACCGGGCGGCACCCGATGGACGGGAGGCGTGCCGGTACGGCGCCCGGATCGTGCTGGTGCCACCGCCAGGACTCCCGATGTACAATGAACAATGAACAATGAACGATGAACGATGAACGATGAACGATGAACAATGGACAGAAGGCGAGGGATCTGAGGGTGGCAGGTGTACTTCCCGTCGTCGGTCCCTCATGGCTCTGCGCTCAGAATGACAGATTGGGCTCGGGATGGCATTGATCGGAGGTCACTGGTCATTGTTCATTGAAACAGCGTGCTGAGCCAGGGCGGCGAGCAGGCCCCGGGTCCGGTCGATCACGGGGCCGCACCCCGGCAACCGGTGATGCGAGGCGAGCCAGACCGGATCGGTGTACCCCACCCAGGTCAGGCCGGCGTCATCCTCCCAGGCCAGCATCTTGAGTGGCAGATCGATGGCGATCCTGCGCTCGCACTTCATGAGCGCGGTCCCCCCCGCCGGGTGTCCAAAGAGAAGCACTGTGGCGGGCGGCAACGAATCGTTGACCGTTCGGGCGTTGGCGGCATGATCGATGGTGTTAAAGAGCGTCAAGCCACGAGTTGCGATCTCCGCACTCAGTCGCGACACGATCTCCGCCACGGGCCGCTCCGCGCGGAGCACCACCATCCCGTCGGTCGTGCTCTGGGCCGAGAGGATGGGGGGGGAGAGGAGCATGGCGGCGCACACCAGGGCGCGGATTCTCACCCTCTCCGTACTCGTACCCGTACCCGTTCTCATACCCGAGAGGTTCCCCGATCCCTCGGTAAACCGCCGTGTACGGGTAGGTGTACCGCTTCGCTGAGTACGAGTACGGATGGGGGAGCAGGACATGGCAAAACTCCTGGGTGATGGCAGTCTTCCGGTTTGTCACCATACGAAGTTAAACCAGCCATGGATCGGTCAGTGCAATACGGGCTTCCGTGTGCGCCACGCTGGAGCGTGGCGATCCCAGGCGTCTCCGCTCAATTGAGGGCGAGGCAAATGGTGGTGAGGCCACAGGTCACGGAGCGAACCCGGCCCTCGGGCAGGTCGTCGGGGCCCGCCACCCGGCACCATTCCCGCCGGGGTTCCGAGGGGTGGTCTGTCATGCCGTCACCTCCCGCACGGGGGACATCACCCCGCCAAAGCGCACTCCGCTCAGCAGGGCCATCTCCGGTTTCCAGGTCGTCAGGTCCCCGGCCGAGAACTGGTCGAGGTGCGCGTGTCCGCAGGCCCGGGCCAGGACCTGCATGAGTTCGGTGGAGGCGGAGAGGAATCGGGCCAGTCGGTCCGCCGCCTCGTCCACGGGAAGGCGGGCCCGGAGGTGCTCCTTCTGGGTCGCGATGCCCACCGGGCAGTTGTTGGTGTGACAGGCGCGCATGGCGAGGCATCCGATGGCCTGGATGGCGCTGTTGGAGACGGCCACGGCGTCCGCTCCGAGGGCGAGGGCCTTGGCAAAGTCCTCCGGCACCCGGAGGCCGCCGGTGATGATGAGGGAGACGTCCGATCGCCCGGCCTGGTCGAGGTGGCGACGGGCCCGGGCCAGGGCGGGAATGGTGGGGACGGAGATGTTGTCGCGAAAGAGTAGCGGTGCCGCGCCGGTGCCTCCGCCGCGCCCATCGAGGATGATGTAGTCCACCCCGACCTCCAGCGCCGCGTCGATGTCCTCCTCGATGTGCTGGGCCGAGAGCTTGTAGCCGATCGGGATTCCTCCGGTGTATTCACGCACCTGATCGGCGAAGGTCCGGATCGGATCGAGGGAGTCCCAGTCGGGAAACCGGGAGGGAGACACCGCCGGTTCCCCGGCCCGGAGTCCCCGCACCTCGGCGATCTCCGGCGTCACCTTGGGTCCCGGCAGGTGCCCTCCGGTTCCGGTCTTGGCGCCCTGGCCTCCCTTGAAGTGAAAGGCCTGCACCTGACGCAGCTTTTCCATCGCAAACCCGAACCGCCCCGAGGCCAGTTCGTAGAAGTATCGCGAGCATTCGGCCTGCTCCGCCGGGAGCATTCCCCCCTCGCCGGAACAGATCCCCGTTCCCGCCTGTTCCGCTCCCCGGGCCAGGGCGATCTTCGCCTCGGCGGAGAGGGCCCCGAAGCTCATGTCACTCACCAGAATCGGGATGGCGAGCCGCAGCGGCTTCGCGGCGCTCGGGCCAATGACGACGTCGGTCCCCACGGGGGCCTCGTCGAGCCGGGGGGCCCGGGCCAGTTGGGCGGTGACGAACTGGAGATCCTTCCACTGCGGAAGCTCGGGGCCCGGCACCCCCATGGCGTCCACCCGCCCGTGGTGCCCGGTGCGGGAGAGACCATGTGAGGCCAGCTCCCGAATCCATCCGGTGTGGGGCTCCTCGGGCGTCCCGTGGGCATCGGCCCAGGATCCCTGATAGGCATGCCGGTCGAACTGCTGGGGGTGTTTCCGTTCCCAGGCCGCGATCTCGTCCTCATCCACCCAGACCTGGTCCGCCTCGATCCACGCGGAGAACCGGTGAAGCTGCTCCTCGGGGTTGTAGGCGCTGATGCCGGTACGGAATCGAAAATCCCACCGATGCACGCCACAGATCAGGTCTTCCCCCTCCACCGTCCCGTCGGCCAGGAGGGCGCCGCGATGCAGGCACCGGCCGAAGAGCACGGACACCTCCTCCGCGTCGGGCCAGCGGACCACCACGAGGTCCACGTTGGCCACCAGGGCGTGGGTTGGGGTGACCGGGGGGAGTTCCGACCAGGTGGCGATGGGAACCTTGCGCATCACACTCTCCAGCGAGGGGATGGGGAAATTCGGTGCCGCCAGGGGCGTCCGGCTGCAACATAAACTCCCCCGCACGGCACACTGGAGGGTGGCGATCCCAGGGGGTGTCCATCCCAGGGGGTTGTCAATCTCTACGCGAGCAGGGTCACCAGGGCACGAAGAACCATCCAAGCCAGAACGACCGATGCGGCGGTCACGAGCGCCAGGCCCAGTGCCACGATCGCTATCCATCGTGCACTGGCCGCCCGGGTGCCTCGGGGGTCGCGACAGTATGCCTCCAGCAACACCATGTTCCGCTGGTTGGCGCGAAACACCACATCATGAATGTCCCCGACCACCGGAATGGTTCCCACCACGGCGTCGCGCGCCAGGTTCCAGAGCATCCGGGCCAGGATCGCAGGAGGTGCGCCCCGGTGGCCGGCTTCCGCCAGGATCAGCGAACCGACCACCAGGGCGGTCACGTCGCCCAGACCGGGAATCACCCCGATCACGGGATCGATCCCGATCCGAATCCCGGTGCCGGGGATGCGCACCGCCGAGTCCATCCACCACGCCAGGCGTCGCAGGGAGCGGATCCGGGCATCCACCGACGAATCCGAAGGCGGAGGCGAAGGTACGGGCGACCCGGAGAGGCTCATCCTCGATCCTCGGCGCGCTTCCGGTGATAGCGTGCGAGCCCCGCCCAGCTCGCCCTGACGCCATCGGGGTGCACCGGCGGCGGCATTCCCGGCGGAAGGTGTGCGGTGTATTCGCGGAGGAAATCCTCCGCGAAGGCGGTGGTCATCGCCTGCTCGTCCTGGCCAGTGCCGCCTTCCTTCGCCACTCGAGCACTCCACCGCCGGAGACGGGTGTCGTGGTCGTCGAGATGGCGTGTGACATCGCGATAGAGACCGAAGTGAGTGAGGAAGAGGTGCATGGGATGCCAGTCGCGAATCGCCGCGGTGCTGGTGAGCATCGCCTCGACGTCGATGTCCGGCGGCGGGGTCACGGGGATGACCATGGTCGTGCGGGGGAACCGCTCTCCCGTGGCATCGCCCACGAAGGCGATCCCCGTGGTGTCGTCCAGCCACGCCATGTGATGAACGGCGTGCCCCGGGGTGGCGAGCGAGCGGAAACGGCGCCCTCCGATGTCACACTCCTCCCCCCCGTCGAGGGGGACGAGGTTCCGCTCCGGCACCGGGTGGATGGCGCCCCAGAGAGAATCCATCTGGTCCCCATAGAGGCGGGTGGCGCTCGCCAGGAGTCGCGACGGGTCGAGGAGATGACGGGCACCGGCCCGGTGAACCAGAATCCGGAGCTTCGGGCTGTGTTCGGCGAGGATCCCCGCCACTCCGGCATGGTCGAGGTGGATGTGGGTCAGGAGAATGGCGGAAACGTCTTCCAAGGAGGCGCCGAGGTCCGCAAGCCCCTGTTCGAGGGCCAGGAGTGTGCTGGACGGGCCGGGGTCGACCAGGATAGGGCCCTCCGCACTGTCGAGGACTCCGGTGGCGATGTACTCCGCCTGACCCTGAAAGTGGAGGTCGACCAGGTGAACGGCGGAAGCAGGGGACATGGGGCTCCGGGTGTCGGAGTGAAGGGTTCCGGGGTGGGGAAGTATAGATTGTCTGGAGACGAAGGATGGTGCCGACGCACCAGGGAGACAGCATGAGACGCTCATGGATCGGATGCGCACTGATGATCGGCACCGTTGTGGTGCCGGGCAGGTCGGACCTCGTGGCTCAGGATGGGGCCTCGAGACCGATGGTCATGTGGACCCCGCTGTCGGCCGTGGGGGTCCTTCGCGCCTCGGCGCAGGTGGACTCGGTCTTCATCGATCGGCTGGTGCGGGAGGCGACGGTGGAAGGGGGGGACTGGGTTTCCTATCTTGCCGTCCGGCTCGGAGTGGACACCCTGCCCGAACCGAATGGAATCCGGGTCGCGGTCGACAGCGCCAGGATCTTCGTGGATGGGCGGCTCATGGATCTCCCCGCCGAAACCCGCGCACTCTTCGGCCCCATCTCGATGATGCTCGACTCCACGACCGCCCTCCGAGCCGAAATCGTCCTCGGGAACAGCGGCCCCGGCCTGGTACGTTTCATCCTTCGCCGCATGCTGGTGAACGGATTCCCCATTCCGGAGTCGCTGCTCGGCCCCTTCCTGGCCCGGGTGGGGAAGCAATATCCAGTGCTTACACCCACGGGCAGGGAACTCCGGGTGCAGATCCCCGAGGACGGCGCGGTGCTCCTGCGGCCAGCCGGAGTGATTCTGCAGCGCGATCTGGCCGAGGCCGCACTCTCCACCGACAGCACGACCCGCGCATCGGCGACCCGGCCTCCGCGCTGAAAAGTTTGAAGTTCGAAGTGTGAAGTTCGAAGGCCCACTCCCCTCTTCAAACTTCAAACTTCACACTTCGAACTTCCTGCCTACTGCCGCAGCTCGTGCATGGCCCGGGGCCGGTTGGTGATGATGCCTGAGACCCCCCGGCGCCAGAGCTGGAGGGCGCGACCCGGGTCGTCCACGGTCCAGACATGGAGGGGAGCGTCGTTGCTCCGTGCCAGGGCCACGGCCCGGGTCGTGGGGATCTCGAGGCCATGCCACTGATCGGGTACCGCGAAACAGGCCACATGGGGCAGGGAGACGGGGAGGCGGGTCCGGGCCCGGAGTGTGAGCCGGGCGATGTCCCGCCGGGAGGCCCCGACCGCGATCGGCCCTCCGCGGAACCCGCCGAGGGCCCGGTGCTCGAAGGCGGCGACCACCACCCGCTTCGCGGCTCCGAGTCGCGTGACCACCTCGGCCACCGCCGACTGCGCCGCCGCGGCCTTGATCTCGATCAGCAGCGGGAGGTCCCGTACTCCGTCCAGCACCTCCGCGAGGGAGGGCACCCGGACCTGCCGAAGGGACCAGGCCGGCTCGGAGTGGCGGGCCCCGGCGTTGGCCCGCTGGATCTCGGCCCAGGTGAGCGCGGCGACCGATCCGGTCCGGTCGGTGGTCCGGTCGAGAGTGGGATCGTGAATGACGACGGGGACACCGTCGCGGGAGAGGTGGACATCGAGCTCGAGAGCGTCCGCGCCATCCTCGAGGGCACACCGGAACGCGTCCAGTGTGTTCTCGGGTGCGCGATCGGAGGCACCCCGGTGGGCGATGACGAGCTGGATCTTCGGGTCGGTGAGCAGCATCAGGGGCGCATCGAATGACCATCGGGTGGAAGGGACGACGACCGCAAGCTACCTTCCTGACCGATCCTCCGACAGCCGTCACCCCCTCCGGACCTGGAGCCCGCGATGCCCTCCCCCTTCTCACCCTCTTCCGACCCATTCTCCCTCGACCGGCGCAGCTTCCTCAAGTCGGGTGTCGCTGCCGGGGCCCTCGCCGCGTCGGGAGCGACACTCGGCGCGGCGTGCGCTCCCGCCGCCCCGCCCGTGGATCCGTCCCGGGCGGCGCCCCCCGCCTTCGCCCTCGACGAGATCACGGTCGATGAACTGCAACGCCGGATGGCGTCGGGGGCCCTCACGGCCGTCTCCATCACGGAGCAGTACCTGGGCCGGATCGCCGCGGTCAACCGCGAGGGACCGAACCTCCGCGCCGTGCTGGAGACCAATCCCGATGCCCTCGCGGAGGCGGCGCGGCTCGACCAGGAAAGAAAGGATGGCCGGGTCCGGGGGCCGCTGCACGGGATCCCGATCCTGATCAAGGGGAACATCGCCACCGCGGACCGGATGACCACCACCGCGGGATCTCTCGCGCTCGAAGGAGTGATCGCCCCCGCTGATGCCTTCCTGGTGTCCCGGCTGCGGGAGGCGGGCGCCATCCTGCTCGGCAAGGCCAACCTCAGCGAATGGGCCAACTTCCGGTCCACCCGAAGCAGCAGCGGTTGGAGCGGGCTCGGGGGACAATGCCGCAACCCCTACGCGCTCGATCGCAACACCTCGGGATCGAGCTCCGGTTCCGGTGCGGCGGCGGCAGGCAACCTCGCCGCGATCACGATCGGCACCGAAACCGACGGATCGATCACCTCACCCTCGGGGGTCTGCGGCGTGGTCGGAATCAAGCCCACCCTCGGGCTCGTGAGCCGAACCGGCATCATCCCCATCGCCCACAGCCAGGACACGGCCGGCCCCATGGCGCGCACTGTTCGGGATGCCGCCATCCTCCTGGGGGCCATGGTGGGAACCGATCCGGCGGACGCGATCACCGAGGCGGCCGCGAGTCGCGGGGTGGCCGATTACACCCCCTTCCTGGACCCGGCCGGCCTCCGGGGCGCCCGGATCGGCGTGGTCCGGAAGGAGTACTCCGGGTTTCACCCCCGGGCCGATCTGGTTTTCGAGAGTGCGCTGGAGGCATTGAAGGCGGGAGGGGCGGAGCTGATCGACCCGGCCGACATTCCCACCGCCGGCCAGTTCGATGAAGCGGAATACGAAGTGCTCCTCTACGAGTTCAAGGCCGATCTCGAGGCGTACTTCGCCTCGCTCGGTTCCGCCACCTCCCTGCGGACGATGGCTGATCTCGTCGCCTTCAACGAGGCCAACGCCGAGCGGTCGATGCCGTGGTTCGGGCAGGAGATCATCATCGCCGCGGCCGCCAAGGGGCCCCTCACCGATCCCGCCTATCGAACGGCGCTCGCGACCTCCCAGCGGCTCGCCGGACGCGAAGGAATCGATGCGGTGATGGATCGCCACCGGCTCGACGCCCTCGTGGCGCCGACCAACGGCCCCGCCTGGCCGATCGATTTGATCAACGGAGATCACTACCTGGGCGGAAGCTCATCTCCCGCGGCCGTGGCGGGATACCCCAACATCACGGTGCCCGCCGGCGCGGTGTTCGGCTTGCCTGTCGGCATCAGCTTCTTCGGCCGGGCCTTCAGCGAAGGGGTGCTGCTTCGGCTGGCCCACGCCTTCGAGCAGGCCACCACCCGGCGGCGGCCGCCGACCTTTCTGAGGACGGTGGATCTGGGGTAGGGAGTAGGGAATAGTCCCTTACGGACAAGATTGAACACAAAACGGCAACAATATTTGGGGCGCCCCCCGGACACCCGCTCCGGCCGTGCGTTTGACGGGGGCGTCTGTGACGGCATCCCACTTGGGGCTCTTCAGGGTTTCGCGTGGGTGAGAGACACGTCGATCGGGCGTTGTGCGCACGGTGCGAGGGGACGCCCCGGATTCCGGAGACCCGCCCTGGGGATTCGGATGGTCAGGCGGGCGAGGGGAATGGCCACAAAAAGCACAGAAGTCACAAGAGGCACGCCCCTCTGCCACCAGGGGGGGAGAGGTTTTGTGCCTTTTGTGCTTCTTGTGGTTGGCTCTGGGGG
>JBDIWC010000046.1:0-29726 GCA_039794085.1 Gemmatimonadales bacterium | reverse complement strand
GGAAATCACACGGAGACCCTCCGTGTCCTCCGTGTTCTCTGTGGTGAATCCTTCCCACCTTCCCGATCCCGGACCCCCGGGGCATCGGCAGGATGAGGGGCCTTCCACCCCCCCAACACCAAGACCGTGTCTTTGTGCGCACCCCCCTCTCCCCGGTTTGAACCACGGAGAACACGGAGGACACAGAGGGTTCACGGCTCCCACGACAGGTTCCCGATCTCGCGTGGTGGGCCTTGGCAGGATGGGGGCCCGTCCACCCCCCACAAAAAAGCTCCTGATCCCAGCGCCCAAAGCGTGGAGCGACGGAAATCACACGGAGACCCTCCGTGTCCTCCGTGTTCTCTGTGGTGAATCCTTCCCACCTTCCCGATCCCGGACCCCCGGGGCATCGGCAGGATGAGGGGCCTTCCACCCCCCCAACACCAAGACCGGGTCTTTGTGCGCACCCCCCTCTCCCCGGTTTGAACCACAGAGAACACGGAGGGCACAGAGGGTTGGCGGCTCCCACGACAGGTTCACGATCTCGCGTGGCGGGTCTCGGCAGGGTGGGGGGCCCTTCCACCCCCCCAACAACAAATGCGAATGTTGGCGCGCGAGGCGTGGAGCGACGGTAATCACACGGAGACCCTCCGCGACCTCCGTGTTCTCTGTGGTGAATCCTTCACCACCTTCCCGATCCCGGACCGCCGGGCCTCGGCAGGATGAGGGCCCCCCGATCTCCGCCCTGATCTCCGCACGCGAGACGTGGAGCAAGTCACCCACCGGAGTGCGGGAGATCCCGCCGGGAAGGACCTGACCCCAGGACCTTGGCTGGTGTAGATTCGAAATCCCGGAGCGGTTCCGTCCCGTTTCACGATGGCTCAGCCGTCCCCTTTTCCCCGGAGGTCGCCATGTCCCTGATGCCCATCAACCTGACACAGTGGGTCGACCAACACCGTGACCTCCTCAAACCCCCGGTCGGGAACAAGATGGTGTGGCAGGACAGCGAATTCCTGGTTATGGTCGTCGGAGGACCGAACCAGCGGAAGGACTTCCATGTGGAGGATGGCGAGGAGTTTTTCTACCAGATCGAGGGCGACATCACCCTCCGCATCATGGAGAACGGCACTCCCCGCGACATCCCGATTCGCGAGGGAGAGATGTTCCTCCTCCCGGCCGGCATCCCCCACTCCCCGCAGCGACCGGCCAACACCGTGGGCCTTGTGATCGAACGCCGCCGGGCGGAAACCGAGCGGGATCATCTCCGCTGGTACTGCGAACAGTGCGGCGATGTCCTGCACGACGCCGAGTTCCAGCTGGTCGACCTCGGCAAACAGCTCAAGCCGATCATCCAGGATTTCCACGGCGACGAAACCAAGCGCACCTGCCACTCCTGCGGCGCGGTCATGTCGGCCCCCCCCACCCCCTCCCCTGCGCCGGGCACCGGAAAGTAGGCCCCGCCTCCATGGACGATCGGCCACCCACGGCCCTCCGCGTCGACCTGCACACCCACATCCTCCCCGAATCGTGGCCCGACCTCGAGGCGCGGTTCGGGTATCCGGGGTGGATCCGTCTGGAACATCTGCCGGGTGCCACATGCCGGGCGAGGATGATGATCGGTGACACGCTCTTCCGGGAAATCGACGACGCCTGCTGGAACCCGGCTCGCCGGTTGGCGGACTGTGACCGAGACCGGGTCGATGTCCAGGTGCTCTCCACCGTACCCGTCATGTTCAGCTACTGGGCCCGGCCCGCCGACGGCCTCGAGGTGTCCCGCCTGTTGAATGACCATCTCTCCGGCGTGATCCAGGCCCATCCTCGCCGGTTCCTCGGGCTCGGGACCGTGCCGATGCAGGCCCCCGATCTCGCCACCCGCGAACTGACCCGATGCATGCGGGAGCTCGGGCTCTCCGGCATCCAGATCGGCTCCAACGTGAACGGCCGGAACCTCGACGAGCCGGAACTCTTCGAGATCTTCGCCTGCGCGGAGGAACTCGGGGCGGCGGTGTTCGTCCACCCCTGGGAGATGTTGGGCCGGGAGCGGATGCCCCGCCACTGGCTCCCCTGGCTCGTGGGGATGCCGGCCGAAACCTGCCTTGCCATCGCCTCGATCCTGTTCGGCGGGGTGCTCGACCGGCTGCCCCGGCTCCGGATCGGGTTTGCCCACGGGGGAGGGTCGTTCCCCGGTACTATCGGGCGCCTCCAGCGGGGGTACGAGTGCCGGCCCGACCTGGTAGCCACCCAGACACCACATTCCCCCCGGGAGTCGCTCGGCCGCTTCTATCTCGACTCCCTGGTGCACGATCCCGGAGCCCTCCGGACCCTGCTCGACCTGGTCGGCGCCGACCGGGTCGCCCTGGGATCCGACTATCCCTTCCCGCTCGGAGAGATCCCCCCCGGCAAGACCATCGACGCCCTGGGAGACCTCTCCGACGCCACACGAGCCCGCCTCCTCGGCGGCACGGCCCTGGAGTTCCTGAACCGGTCGGATGAGGGGTTGGGCCATGGCTGACTATCCTGTCGCCGCCGTCGAGGTTCCCCGGCTGACGAGCCTGTCGCACGCCGCGGAACTCGATGCCGGAGATCCGCTGAGTGTGTATCGGGACCGATTCGCCATCCCGGTTCGTGAGGACGGGAGCGCCGAGGTGTACCTCTGCGGCAACTCGCTCGGCTGCATGCCGAGAACGGTGCCCGACCTGCTGGCCCGAGAGTGTGAGGCATGGGCGACGCGCGGGGTCGAGGGACACCTCACCGGCGACGCGCCGTGGTATGCCTACCACGAGCTGGTGCGGGACGGCCTGGCCCGGATCGTGGGCGCTGAGTCCGGCGAGGTGGTGGCGATGAATTCCCTCACCGTGAATCTCCACCTGATGCTCGTGTCCTTCTGGCGTCCGCAGGGTCGACGTCGCCGGATTCTCATGGAGAGGGGGGCCTTCCCGAGCGATCGCTACGCGGTATCGTCCCATGTGGCGTCCCGGGGGGAGGATCCGGACGACGTGGTCGAGCTCCTGGAGCCCCGAGCCGGGGAGGACACCCTGCGCACCGAGGACATCGAGGCCCGCCTGGCCCGTGACGATGCTGCCGAGATCGCTCTGGTGCTTCTCGGCGGGGTGCATTTCGTGACGGGCGAGTGCCTCGATCTTGCGGCCATCACCCGGGCGGCGCATGCGGCCGGTGCGGTGATGGGAGTGGACCTGGCCCATGCGGTGGGGAACGTTCCCCTCGCCCTCCACGAGTGGGGTGTGGATTTCGCCGTCTGGTGTTCGTACAAGTACCTCAATGCGGGGCCCGGAGCGGTCGGAGGGTGTTTCGTGCATCGGTGCCACGCAGGCCCGGACGCATTGCCGCGGTTCGCCGGCTGGTGGGGCAACGATCCCGCCACGCGCTTCGACATGCCGAACCGGTTCGTGCCCGTGCCCGGGGCCGACGGCTGGCAGCTGAGCAATCCGCCGGTGCTTGCCCTGGCGCCGCTCCGCGCTTCCCTCGCGCTGTTCGATGAGGTGGGGATTCTGGCACTCCGGGACCGCTCGGTGCGCCTCACCGGGGCGCTGGAACATCTGGTGAGGGGTCTGCTCTCGGCTCGCTGCCAACTTCTCACCCCCTCCGATCCCGAGCGCCGGGGTTGCCAACTGTCGCTCCGGATCCCGGGGGGCGCCTCCGCGGTGTTCGAGGGATTGCGGGCGAGGGGAGTGCTGCCCGATCTGCGGAAACCCGACGTGATTCGGATGGCCCCCGTCCCCCTGTACAACACCCTTGCCGACTGCTGGCGCACGGCGGCCGCGCTGTGGACCCTGCTGGCATGACGGACGCCGGACGCGCGACCGTGGTGGGCGCGGGCCTCGCCGGCACCCTGATGGCCACCCTGCTGGCCCGGGACGGATGGCGGGTGACCCTCCTCGAACGGCGCCACGATCCGCGCACCGAGGGGGCCGAGGTGGGGCGATCCATCAATCTGGCGCTTTCGGCGCGGGGGCTCGCCGCCCTGGAAGCCGTGGGACTGCGGGAACCGATCGAGGCGATCTCCACCCTGCTCCATGGCCGGCAGGTCCATGCGCAGGACGCGGCCACCGCCTACCAGCCGTACGGCAAGGCGGGGCAGGGGATCCGGTCGGTGACCCGCACCGATCTCAGCCTGATGCTGCTCCAGGCCGCGGAGGACGCCGGAGTCGAGATCCGCTTCGGCGTGCGCTGCACCAGGATCGACCTCGCCACCGGGACCGTCGAGGGCGATGAGTTCCCGCCCCTGACCGGTGATCTGCTGATCGGGGCGGATGGCGCCTTTTCCGCTGTGCGGGCCCAGATGCAGCGCCTCGACCGGTTCAACCTGTCGCAGCAGTACCTCACCCACGGCTACAAGGAGCTGCGGATCGCCCCGGGCCCGGAGGGACTCCACCGGCTGGCACCGGACGTGATGCACATCTGGCCGCGCGGCGGCTTCATGCTCATGGCCATGTCCAACCGCGATGGCTCCTTCACCGTCACCCTCTATCTCCCCTTCCGGAGCCTGGACAGCTTCGCCTCGCTGCATACGGGCGACGACGCGATGACCTTCTTCCGCCGGGAGTTTCCCGATGTGGTTCCGCTGATTCCCGACCTGGCCCGCCAGTGGGTCAGTCACCCCACCGGGTCCCTGGTCACCGTGCGGGCCGATCCCTGGTCGGTGGGGGACCGGGTGGTGCTGGTGGGAGACGCGTGTCACGCCGTGGTCCCCTTCTATGGCCAGGGCGCCAATGCCGCGTTCGAGGACTGTCTGGTTCTGGCGGATGCGCTGCGGCGCTTCCCTGCGGACCATGCCGCCGCCTTTCAGGAATTCGAGCGCGCGCGACGGGTGCACACCGATGCCCTCGCGGAGCTCGCCATCGAGAACTTTCTGGAGATGCGGGACCGGGTGGCGTCACCCCTCTTCCGGGCCCGGAAGGGGCTGGAGCGCCTGCTGCACCGCCTCTTTCCCCGGGCCTTTCTCCCGCTCTACACCATGGTGTCGTTCACCCGGATTCCCTACGCCGAGGCGCGGCAGCGGGCTCGGCGACAGTGGCGGACGGTGACGGGAATCGCCGTGCTCCTCGTGTTGCTTCTCCTGGCCTGGGTGGTGGGGTGAGGGTTCTCTCGATGAGGTTGCCATGCCGCCACTGACCTATCCACGTTACCTCCATCTGCCCGAACTGCTCGCGCTCCAGGTGCCGCGATCGGACCCGGCGGAACACGACGAGATGCTCTTCATCGTCATCCACCAGGTCTACGAACTCTGGTTCAAGCAGATTCTCCACGAGGGAGACAAGCTCGGCCGCGACCTGCAGGCGGGCGATCTGTACGGCGCGATCGCAACGTTGAAACGGATGCGCACCATCATGAAGACCCTGGTGGGCCAGCTCGACATCCTGGAAACGATGACCCCGCTCTCCTTCGCCTCCTTCCGGCATCGGCTCGACACCGCGTCGGGATTCCAGTCCACCCAGTTCCGGGAACTGGAGTTCCTCTGCGGGTGGAAACGGCCGGAGTTCGTGCCCCCCGGTGAGGGGGACCCGGCGGTGGACCGGGTGGTGCGCCGCTTCGAGGAGGCGACGCTGGTGGATCACTTCTACCAGTTCCTCCTGGCCCGGGGTCTCGACGTCCCCCAGGTCCTGCTCGGCCGGGATGTCCGGCAGCCGGTGGAGGGGTCCGAGGCGCTGCAGGAACAGTTGTTCGAGGCCTACACCACCCAGCCCGACCTGGTGCTCCTCTGCGAATTGATGCTCGATTTTGACGAAGGGTTCCAGGAGTGGCGGTATCGCCATGTGAAGCTGGTGGAACGAACCATCGGAGCCAAGCAGGGGACGGGTGGATCCGAGGGCGTGGAGTTCCTGAAACGGGGCCTCTTCCGGCCGCTCTTCCCCGATCTCTGGGCGGTGCGGCACCGGATGTAGGGACGAGGGACGCAGGACGTAGGACATAGGACGTAGGACGTAGGACGTAGGACAGCAGAACCCAACACCCGATACCCAACACCCAGGTGTTGGGACATTATTTATGGGATCTCTGATTAATCGTCATCCCGAGAGAAGCGATGGATCGGAGGAGGTTCCCTTGTAGAACGGGCTGTTCGCGAACGGCCCCTACAACCCGTCGTCCGGGCCTTGATGTTTATGGAACTGCCTTAACGCAAGGGCGCCAGGACGCAGGGGCGCAACGGTGCCTGGAGCCCACGACGGGATCCCAATCCGACGCGCACGGGGGGGGAAGGCGATGCGATCCCTGATGAGCGTGTATTTCCTGACAGGATGAACAGGATTGACAGGATGTAGTTCCGTGGCAGAGGGAACCGATCCAGCGTCTCCTGGGGGTCAGGTCGACGGAAGTGGGGAGCAGGTACCTGGACAGCAGGCTGTGGTTCGCTCGTCAATTGATCAGAGTCTATAATCAGAGTCTATAAGCAGAGACTCCCTATACGCTGACTACGGGAGGGGGGCTGATGACCGACTTCTCCGAATCAGGCCGGGCGCCTGGGCTGGCACTGTTGCTCACCCTGCTTGCCTCATGCACGGCAGGCTCGTCCCCCCGGTTGACGTCGGGTGAGGCCGGTCTCTCCATGGCGACAGGCTGTGCTGGCCCGGCCGAATCGGATAGGTGGGCTTCCGGTGTGTCCGGGTATCATGCGGCCCGGACGTTCGGGCAGCAGGTGGGGGAGGAGTTGGTCCACCCGGTCGGTGTGGCCGCGACCGCCAATGGCCGCTCGGCCCTGTTCGACTTGGGGCTCCCGTCGGTGATCACCTTCGACTCCGATCTGCGGGAGACCCGCCGTTTCGGCCGGTCCGGTCGAGGACCGGGCGAGTTCGACGCCCGTGATACCTCTCCGATTGAACATTGCCCAGGAATCGTGGGTTGCCGCCTCCGACTCGGAGATTGTGACGGTTTCAGGCGGACGAGTAGAGCAGTTCTCCTGGGGTGGGGACCACCGACGATCGTACACCCTCAGGACGGGCAGGCTCACCTTACCGAGGTTGATCCTCTCGGTGAGCGGAATATGGGTCGCGGATGGGAAGATCCTGCTCGTGGCGGGCTTCCCGCTCCCGTGGACAGGGTTCTCAGGGGCGATGGTGTTTCGGGTCGGGCCCGGATTCGCTCGTGGCGATCGACAGCGTGATCGGCCCGCCTCCCCCTCAAGAGGGCGGACGGATGGTTTCCCCATCCGGGCAGGCCAGGTCGCGGGTGCTGGTGTGGGGTGATTGCTTGCTCACCAACGACGGTGCGAGCCTCACAGGGCATCTGCGACACCTGGTCACCGGGGTGCGGGATTCCGTCCTCCTGCCAGCTTTCGAGGTTCGTTCCCCCACCCCTCCTTCACCGGAGCAGATCCGGGAGCGGCAGCAACTCACCAGGGCCGGGGGCCTGAACATCCGTGTGAACAACGTCGCCCCCTCGGCACTCAAACGATGGCGTGCCGCCATCGTCGACCCTGACGGGGTGCTCTGGCTCTGGCCCGAGAAAGGGGATTGGGAGGAAGGGGAGGGTGTTGAGGTGATCCGCGTGTCACTTCGCACCAAACACTCGGCCTGGGACACGTTACCGGCCTTCCCGGCCGCCTTCACCCTGCCGGGGGAATTCGTCGCGCTTCATGAAGACGCGGACACGGGTATCCGCTTCCTCACCCAGTACAGGAAGAGTTCACGATAGCCGGGAAGAAGAGCGAGGATCCTGTCCGCAAGTGCACGAGAGAAGATCGTCGTCAGCCGCTTGCCGTTTCTGATAGGCCGGGGTCTTGTAGGGAGCCAGGACATGGAACGTAGGACATAGGACGTAGGACGTCATTCCGTCGCACGGCGGAATCCAGTGCCATTCCGGACATCCAGGAAGATGGACCCCGGCGTTCGCCGGGGTGACGCTCCGAGCGCGTCCGTGCCGCCCATTCCAGGGCGGCCCACGGGCCGCCCCTACCGCCTACCGCCTACCGCCTATCGCCTACCGCCTATCGCCTACCGCCTATCGCCTACCGCCTATCGCCTACCGCCTCAGCACGACCCTCACCGGACTCGCATCGAATCCCGCCAGCCTGAGCGGCAGCGCGATCAGCTCGTACACCCCCGGCGGGACCGCACCCAACACCACTCCCTCCAGGATCGCGAGATCCCGCCGGGCACAGGCGGCATGCGCGGGGAGGTCCTTCGACGCAAAGAGGTCCACGCTCGGCGTGTCGATTCCAACCAAAATCACCCCCTGGCCCGCCAGATGATCGATCGCATCCGGCTCGATCGCGGCGAAGTCCTCGGTGAACTGGTTCGGATCGGGGAAGGTACCCGTGGCGAGCAACACGCGCGGCGCAGAGACGCGTGAGGGGAGGTCCCTCACTCCGACCCGCGTGCCGCGCGCGACCGGCGCGTGAATCACCTCACAGGGCCCGAGATAGGGCTCCAGTGACCGCGACGCGATGTCGTCTCCCCGTGCCACGTAGTGGCTCGGCGCATCGGCATGGGCGCCCAAATGAACCGTGGCGTGCATGGTCGAGAGGGTGACGGTGTCACCCCGGGCCAGGTCGAGGAGCACCTCCCGGGTGGGCGGGGTGTCTCCCGGCCAGACCGCGAGGGCGCTGGTGATGAGGGGCGTGATGTCGTGGAGGGTCATGGGAGGGTCGCGATCACCTTGAGCTCGATGGCGATCGGCGTCGGCAGCCGGGACACCTCGACCGTGGTTCGGGTCGGCGGCTGCTCCGGGAAGTACTCCGCCCAGAGCCGGTTCCAGACGGGGAAGTCCCGCGCCATGTCGGTGAGGAAGGCGGTCACGTCGACGATCCGGTCCCAGCTCGACCCGGCATCCTCCACCACCCGTCTCACATTTTCCAGCACGGTGCGCCCCTGGACCTCGAAGTCGTAGTCCACGACCTGGCCCGCGTTGTCGAGTGTGACGCCGCGGATGACGTGCTGTCCCCGGCTCCGGGGTCCGATCCCCGAGCAGAAGAGGAGGGACCCGGCCCGCCGGGCATGGGGAAACGCTCCCACCGGCTCCGGTGCCCTGCCGCTCACGAACTGTTGTGTCTTGTCAGTCATGATGTCTCCCAAGAGGGCCCGCGGATCACGACCCGAAGCAGATCGTCCGCTGCTCGGTGAAGAAGTGCAGGGCCTCGGTGCCTCCCTCGCGCCCGAGACCGCTCTGGCCAACGCCACCGAACGGCACCCGCAGATCCCGCAGAAGCCAGCAATTGACCCAGACGGTCCCGCACCGGATCGCCTGGCTCACTCGATGGGCCCGGGAAAGGTCGGAGGTCCAGACCGACGCCGCCAGTCCGTAGCGGCTGGTGTTGGCCAGGGCGATCGCCTCGTCGTCGGTATCAAACGGAGTGACCGTGACCACGGGACCGAAGATCTCCTCCTGATTGGTGCGGCAGGTCATGTCCAGCCCGGAAAGCACTGTGGGGAGGACGAAGAAGCCGTCCCGGCAGCGAGCCGGTAGTGTCGCGGGAGTCGGCGTTGTCCCCCCACAATGCACGGTGGCCCCATCGGCCTGTGCGCGTGTGATGTGGTCGAGCACCGCATCACGGTGGGCCGCCGAGATGAGGGCTCCCTGGTCGGTCTCGGCCTCGAGCGGATCGCCGAGCTGGAGAGACGTGACCCGCGAGACAAATGCGTCGAGGAAGTAATCCATCACGGCACGTTCCACCAGGATCCGCGACCCGCAGAGGCAGATCTCCCCCTGGTTGGTGAAGGCGGAGGCCACGGCCCCGTCCACCATGCGATCGAAATCGGCGTCGGCGAAGATGACGGTGGGGTTCTTGCCGCCGAGTTCGAGGGTGAGGGGACGGAAGGTGTCCGCCACCGCGCGCGCGATCGAGGCTCCGGTCGCGGTGCCCCCGGTGAAGGAGATGCAGGCCACATCCGGATGGGACACGAGGGGTGCCCCCACCTCCCGTCCTCGTCCGTGCACCACGTTGAGGACACCGGGGGGAAGGCCCGCTTCCGCGGCGATCTCCGCGAGCAACGTGGCCGTGGCCCCCGCCAGTTCGGATGGCTTGGCCACCGCCGTGTTTCCCGTGGCCAATGCGGGCGCCACCTTCCACGTCATCAGATAAAGCGGGAGGTTCCAGGGCGCAATCAGAGCGGCCACACCTCGTGGAGTCCGGAGCGCCACGTTGAGCGCCCGGGCATCGGTGGGCCACGCCTCGGAGCGGGTGTGGAGAATTGCGGTGGCAAAGAACCGGAAATTGGCGGCGGCGCGCGGGATGTCGAGTCGCCGCGCCAGGGCCATCGGCTTTCCGGTATCGGTCGATTCGACCCGTGCCAGCTCGTCGGCTCGGGAGTCGATCCCGTCGGCGATGGCGAGGAGGATCCGGGATCGTTCCGCCGCCGGGAGCCGGGACCAGAAGGGAAAGGCCTCGGTCGCCGCGCGGACCGCCGAGTCCACATCGGGGGTGGCGCTGTCGGGGAGGGTGGCCCAGGGGGATCCGGTGGCCGGTTCGATCAAGGGCAGTGTTCTGCCGCTCTGGGCCGGAACGAACCGTCCTCCGATGAAGTTCTGGAATGTCGTCATGTCAGAGCGATCCCGTCCGGCCGCCATCAACGGGCACATTGACACCGGTGATGTAGGCGGCATCGTCCGAGGCGAGAAAGGCGATCGCCCGGGCGATCTCCTGTGGCCGGGCGAAGCGTCCTGCGGGAATCACGGTGCGCATGTCGTCCAGCACCGCCTCCACCGGTCTCCCTGATTGCGTTGCGCGCGACTCGGCAATCGCTTCGAGTCGTGCCGTGAAGGTGGCGCCGGGAAGCACGTTGTTCACCGTGATGCCATGCGGGGCGAGTTCTCCGGCCAGGGTCTTGGCCCAGTTCGCGGTGGCGGCGCGGACCGTGTTCGACACGCCGAGTCCGGGGATCGGCTGTTTGACCGAGGTGGAGATCACGTTCACGATCCGACCCCAACCCGCCTCCTTCATGCCCGGCACGAGGGCCTGGACCAGAACGTGGGGGCTCTGGACATGCACCGCGAACGCGTCGCCGAGGGCGCCGGTCGAGGCGTCGAGCAGGGGGCCACCGGGGGGTCCTCCGGCGTTGTTGACCAGGACGTGAATCGGTCCGTGGGTTGCGAGGAGTGTCGCAGCGATCTCGGCGAGCTGTCCTGGGTGGCTCAGGTCGGCCACCACCGCCGCATGGCCCGATCCCGCGAGGCGTGCCACCACGGCCTTGAGCCGATCCTCCCGTCGCGCCAGCACGAGGACGCGGTCTCCACGCGAGGCGAGCAACTCGGCCGTCGCTCTCCCGATTCCCCCACTGGCCCCGCAGACCAGGGCGCACCGCCGGGTGGGTGTCGTCATGTGGTGGAAGGTACGGGTCCGGGCCGGAACTCTCCAGCCCGGGACCGAAACCGGGTCAGGCGGCCCGCAGGGCCAGGCGGTTCCTCACCGAGGTCAGGGCGGCGCGCAACGCGGGGAACCGGTCGGCGGCGATGCGGTAGACGTCGGTGAGTCCCGCCCGTTCGGCAAGGGCATGGTCCGACGCCGCAGCGTATCCGCGATGCCCGAGCGCTTCGTAATAGGAGAGATCGGGTGCCCCGCGCCGCATTCGTTGGGCCTCGATCCGGTCGGGGAAGAAGCCGCCCAGCCAGAGTGTGTGGTTGCCCAGATGCACCAGCAGCCGGTACTGGCGAGCGGGGTCGGCGGAGGCGAGGTCGGCCAGGAGATCCACCATGAAGTAATGTTCCCGATCATCCACCGACGCGATGCGGAAGGCACGCCGGCGCTCTCCGAATTCGCGGAGAAGGGCCGCGCAGTAGTCGGCCATCCGTCGCTCCGAGACGCCCTCGGCCAGGAGGGCCTGGCGCACCAGGGCGTAGAACAGGAGGGACACGGAGGGCCCGGGCATCGGGCTCGCGAGGAGGGCATCGACCACGGGGGCCCAGTCCAGCACCTCGTCCATGCCGCTCCGTGACAGGGTCCGGTCGGCCCGGGTGAGGTCGGATCCCTCGACGTGGGCCAGGGCGGAACGCACCAGCTCCAGGTCCTCCTGCGTGAACCGCATGCGAGCGTCGGCTGCGATCATGGTACCTCCGGACGATGAGTTGCCCATCCTTCCAGATAATACGACGCCAATCCCGGCACCGATGTACACCAGCGAGATTCGTACCAGACGCCCCGCCAGACCGCTTGCACCTTTTTTCACAATCATCCGAGAAGTGAGGGGAGAGGAGTGAGGAGTGAGAGGGGGGTGGGGCCACCCATTCTCACGCCCTGAGTTCACGATGATCCCGGCGATGCCCACCCCTTCGCGGCTTCGTCTTCGCGTGAGCTCTTCCGAGAAGTGAGGGGAGAGGAGTGAGGAGTGAGAGGGGAGGAGGTCGCTGCTTGTGAAATAATTCACAAATGACACGGGACCCCGGAGAACAGCTACTCACGCGAAGACGCGAAGACGCGAAGTGCGCGCGTTGCCGGGGCCATTGCGAAATCCGATCCATGACAAAAGGGTGTGCCCCCACCCACCACCAACAAGCGCCACAAACGCCATTGCTTCCGGTGCCATACAAGTTGATCTCCTCGACTCAATCTTCGTGTCTTCGTGTCTTCGTGTGAGCCCTTCCGAGAAGTGAGGGGAGAGGAGTGAGGAGTGAGAGGGGGGTGGGGCCACCCATTCTCACGCCCTGAGTTCACGATGATCCCGGCGATGCCCACCCCTTCGCGGCTTCGCGTCTTCGCGTGAGCTCTTCCGAGAAGTGAGGGGAGAGGAGTGAGGAGTGAGAGGGGAGGAGGTCGCTGCTTGTGAAATAATTCACAAATGACACGGGACCCCGGAGAACAGCTACTCACGCGAAGACGCGAAGACGCGAAGTGCGCGCGTTGCCGGGGCCATTGCGAAATCCGATCCATGACAAAAGGGTGTGCCCCCACCCACCACCAACAAGCGCCACAAACGCCATTGCTTCCGGTGCCATACAAGTTGATCTCCTCGACTCAATCTTCGTGTCTTCGTGTCTTCGTGTGAGCCCTTCCGAGAAGTGAGGGGAGAGGAGTGAGGAGTGAGAGAAGGGGGCAGGCGGATCGCTTGGCTCGCCTGGGTGGTGGGTGGGGCCACCCCTTTTCATGACTGGAAGGTCACGATGATCCTGCAACGCACACCCCTTCGCGTCTTCGCGTCTTCGCGTGAGAAGGGAGGGGAGAGGAGTGAGGAGTGAGAGGGGGCGCGCTCCGCACCCGGGACCGGACCCTGATACCTTTCGCGGAGTACCCGTCTCCGTCCCTGCCATTCCGACCCCTCCGAGGGCTCCCCATGCGTCTCCTCTGGTGTCTCCCCCTCCTGCTCGCCACCGTTCCCTCCAGCGTTGCTGCTCAGGCCGGAGGCGAAGACCCCCACCTGGAGATGGCGCGCCGAGTCCTTCGGACCACGCCCCTCATCGACGGGCACAACGACCTTCCGTGGGCCATCCGCAACTTCGCCCCCGCGCCACATGCGGTGGAACGCTACGATCTCGGGTCCCGCACCCCGGGGCACACCGATCTGGCCCGCCTCCGGACCGGCATGCTGGGGGGGCAGTTCTGGTCGGTCTATGTCCCCGGAGAATGGGCCGATTCCGGGTTTGCGCGGGTCCAGCTGGAGCAGATCGACATCGCGAGGCGGCTCATCGACCGGTATCCCGACCTGACCCTGGTGCCCACGGCCGCCGGCCTGCGCGAGGAGCACCGCGCCGGACGGATCGGCGGCATGCTGGGCCTGGAAGGCGGACACGTCCTTGAAAACTCCCTCGGTGCTCTCCGGGCCTACCACGCACTGGGGGCACGCTACATGACCCTCACCCACAACGTGACCCTCGATTGGGCGGACGCCGCCTCCGACGAGCCACGCCATGGCGGACTCACCCGCTTCGGCGAGGAGGTGGTACGGGAGATGAACCGGCTCGGCATGCTGGTGGACCTGTCGCACGTGTCTCCCGCCACCATGAGTGACGCCCTCACGGTGACCGAGGCGCCGGTCATCTTTTCCCACAGCTCGGCGCGGGCCCTCACCGATGTGGCCCGCAACGTTCCCGATTCGATTCTCCGGCGGCTCCCCGCCAATGGCGGGGTCGTGATGGTGACGTTCGTCCCCTCCTTCATTTCGCAGGAGGTGGCCGATCATGGGGCCGAACGCACCCGCCAGGCCCGCGCTCTGGCCGACCAGTTCCCCGGCGATACCGCTCACCAGCGGCAGGGAATGGAGACGTGGACGGCTGCGCATCCCACTCCCACGGCGACGCTGAGCCAGGTGGCCGACCACATCGAGCACATCCGCCGCGTGGCGGGAGTGGCCCATGTGGGAATCGGGGGGGACTTCGACGGCATCACCGATGTGATCCGCGGACTGGAGGATGTGGCCACCTATCCGCAGTTGTTCGCGGAGCTGGCGCGGGGTGGGTGGACCGAGCAGGAACTCCGGATGCTGGCGGGGGAGAACGTCCTGCGAGCCCTGGAGAGGGCGGAACAGGTGGCCGCCCGGCTGCAGCGGGAGCGGCCGCCCAGCACGGCGACGATCGAGTCGCTCGATCGCGCGTCGACGCCCTGACATGGGGCAGCTCCCGTTCGAATCGGGGCTCCTGCTGCTCGCCGCTCTGCTCCTTCTGCTTCGGGGTGCCCGATGGCCGGGCTGGATGGAGGTCGGATGGCTGCTGCTTGCCGTGGCGGCCGCGGCTTTCCTGGTGGCGGACGGCACGGACCGACCCTCCGCGGTCGTCGGTCGAACGCTCCCCGGCGGTTTCCTTCTGGGCAATGCCGGTCTCCTCGGGGCGGGCCTCCTCGCCATCGGAATCGGCGGGGGACGGGTGTGGCACGGGGCGGTGGCGTTGGCGGGGGCCCTCTGGCTCTGGCCGGTTCTCGGGTCGGCCTGGCCGATGGTGGTGCCCGCCTCCCTCCTGCTCGGTGCGCTGCTGCTGGGCCTCGCCGGGGTGGTCCGGATGGCTCGGCCCGGGCGCGTGTTCCGCGCGCTGGAGAGGCGGTTTCCGGGGCGCCTTCGTGCCGGGCCACTCCTCCTCAGTGTGGCCGTCCTCGCTTTCCTGGCTGTGGCAGTGCTGCTTCCCCGGGATTACTGGCTGGCCCCCGGGGCGGGGGTGGCCGCGTGGCTTCTCTCCGGTCTCTGGCCCTGGCACCGACTGGGTGAGTGGTCCCTCGCTCCCGTCTCCCTTCTCCTCCTTCTGGCGATGGGGAACGCCGCGATGCCGCATGGCGTACGCTATTGGGATGTGGTGGCCCTCGGTCTTCTTCTTCCGGGACTGGCCCATGCGGTGGCGGTGCGTGACGGGGGACGGATCCTCGGTGCGTTGGCTCTGGCCACCGCCTGGTTCGCCACCCCTGGATTCCGGTCGTCGGAGGCGCTCGCCTCGGTGATCCTGATGGCGGGCGCGCTGGTCCTTTCCCGGGGGACTGCTCCTGTGCGCGGGTGGCCAACTCCGGCGCGGCGGCTGGCGCTGGTGCCGGTGGGGTGGGGGGTTCTCCAGTTCCTCCAGGCAGGACTCGCCTCGCAGGTCGTGCTCACGTTGGTGGTCGCGATGACGGTGGCCGCCGCGTGCCTGACCCGGACCCGTGGAGACGGTCGCGTTGCCTCGGTTTCCTAGCGGGCCCATATTCCTCTACTCTCTGTTCCGTGTGGAGCAGAGCCTCCATGGTTTTTCCTCAGGAGTTTCACGATGACCTTCACACTTCCCTCCCTTCCCTATGACGTGGCCGCGCTGGAGCCGCATATCGATGCCCAGACCATGCAGATCCACCACGGCAAACACCACGCCGCCTACGTGGCCAATCTGAACAAGGCGCTCGAAGGCCAGGCTGCTCTCGCCTCCCGGACCATCGAAGAACTGCTCGGGGATCTCGGGTCGGTTCCGGAGGCCATCCGCACCGCGGTCCGGAACAACGGGGGAGGGCATGCGAACCACACCCTCTTCTGGGATGTCATGACCCCGGGTGGAGACGCCGCTCCCGGCGGTGCCCTGGCTCGGGCTCTGGACAGCGCCTTCGGCAGCTTCGATGCCTTCAAGACCCAGTTCATGGCGGCGGGGACCGGACGGTTCGGCAGTGGGTGGGCCTGGCTCTCGCGGGACGGGTCGGGGGCACTGCGCATCGAGAGCACCCCGAACCAGGACACCCCCCTCATGGAGGGCCGGACGCCGCTACTGGGCTGCGATGTGTGGGAGCACGCGTACTATCTCAAGTATCAGAACCGCCGGCCCGACTATCTCTCGGCCTGGTGGAATGTGGTCAACTGGAGCAAGGTGGCTGCGCGTTTCGCGGCCTGATCCCCTACCTGGAGCTGCTCATGTCGCTGCCCGCTGTCGGGTCTCCCGCCCCCGACTTTACCCTTCCCTCCACTTCGGGGGAGGACGTCTCGCTGAACTCCCTGCGAGGCAAGCAGGTTCTGCTGGCGTTCTTTCCCCTGGCGTTCACCGGGGTGTGCACCACCGAGATGTGTGCCTTTACTCAGGATTTTGACGCCTTCGCGTCGACCGGCACCGTCGTGCTGCCGATCAGTGTCGATGCCATCCCGTCGCTGAAGGAGTTCAAGGCCAAGGAACGGATCGGTGTGGACCTGTTGAGCGACTTCAGGCGCGACGTGTCGCGGCGCTACGGGACCTTGCTGGAGGACAAGTTCTTCAGCAACCGGGCGTACATCCTGATCGACCGCGAGGGTATGGTTCGGTGGGCCCACGCCGAGGATTCTCCCGGGAACCGACGCGACAACGCGGAGATCCTTGAGCAGATCCGCGCCATCGGCTGAGCCGGGGAGACGGCTGCCTCGGCTCCTGGGGGCGGATCCCGCCGTGGTCGAACGCTTCGCGGCAGAAATGTGCCAAGCGGGCCGCGTCGACTTTGCGGGCTGGAAGGCGTCGACCCCGGAGACGGGTGACACGGTTCGCATGGTTCTGGGGGACATCCTCGGCCTGGATGCTCCCGGGGCCGATCGGCTGCTGCTGGCTCCGGTCCTTCCGGTGGACTGGAACCGGATGGAGCTGCACCATGTCCGGGTGGGCCGGACGGTGCTTGACCTCGGATTGTCGCGTCGGTGGGGGCGGGTGGCCTTGCGGGTGGCCGTTCGCTTCGGGCCCGCGATCGTCGTGACGGCGCGACCCGGGACATCTCCGCCCCTGTGGATTCTCCTGGACGACCACGAGGTGACAGGGACGCCGGTCCGCTTTCGCGCCGTCGGCGAACACCACCTGGTCTGGGGCGAGCCCCCCGCCCCCCCCCGCTCGCCGTGCGACCGACTGACCCCCACGTGAGGAGGGGCATGGCAGTACTCCCCGGGCGAGGTCTCGACCTGCTGGGACAGGTGGCCCGCCTTCTGAACGACACCCGGGCTCCGACCCGAAGCCTCCTCGAGATCGCCCTCGCGATTCATGGGGCGTTCGGCGCGCGCAGCGTGACGATCTGGCACCGCGCCCCCAACGCGCCCGAATTCCAGGGCTGCCGGGCCCCGGACCGGGGTGAGATCCTGCGGGCACCCTCGCTGGAAGCCCTCCCTCCGGGGCCGGCCTCCGGGTGCCGGGTTCCCCTGGAGCGGGGAGCGGACCGCCTGGGCATGCTGGATGTGGAGGTGGAGACCTGGCCGGAGGATGGCCGCGAAGTCCTGCGCGTGGTGGCCGACATGATGGCGCCCTATCTCGACGCGCTGGAACTGTCGGAGGATCTGGCCTCCGAGGTGGCGCTCCGGGCCCGCGAGGCCGATGCCCAGAGGCAATTCATCAGTCTCGTCATCGACAGCCTCCCGATCGGACTCTACGTGGTGGACCGGGAGTACCGGATCCAGGCGTGGAACCGGATGCGGGAGAGCGGCACCCAGGGCCTCCTGCGGCAGGATGTTGTGGGACGCTCGGTCTTCGACGTGCTGACCCGCCAGTCGCAGGACATGATGCGAGCCGAATTTGATCAGGTGTTTCAGAGCGGCGAGTCGGTGCGGGCCGAAATCGAGGTTCCCGACGCGGACCCTCCCGCGTGGTACCGGATCTCCAAGATTCCCATGCGGCTGGGGGAGGGGGAGCGGGTGACGCACGTGATCACCATCGGAGAGGACATCACCGATACCCGGATGACCCAGCGCCGGGTCCACCAGAGTGAGAAGCTCGCCGCCATCGGGCAGCTCGCCGCCGGCATCATGCATGAGATCAACAACCCTCTCGCCACCATCAGCGCCTGTGCCTCGGCCCTGGAGGGGCGGCTCCACTCGTTCCCGGATGCGGCGGTACCGGAATACCTGGACATCATCGAACGCGAGGTGCAGCGCTGCTCCCGGATCGTGGATGGCCTCCTGGATTTTGCCCGGCCCGGACACACCACGGCACCCGCACCGGTGGCGGTGAATGGCCTGCTGGAGCAGACCCTCTTCCTGCTCAAGCACCACGAGAAGTTCAAGCGAGTGACCGTGCGGCGGGAACTGGCGGAGGACCTTCCCCCTGTGGTGGCCGATGGCGAGCAGATGATCCAGGTCTTCATGGCCCTGGTGATCAACGCCTTCGACGCCATGGATCAGGGCGGAACCCTGACGGTCCGTACTCGGCGCGGGCGCCGGGAGACCGAGGTGCTCGTCGAGGTGGCTGATACCGGGGTCGGGATCCAAGGTCCCGACCTGGGACGCATCTTTGAGCCGTTCTACACGACCAAACCACCCGGACGGGGCACGGGACTTGGCCTTTCGATTTGCTACGGCATCGTGGAACGGCATCGGGGTCATCTGAGTGTGGAGAGCGAGCCGGGGAGGGGAACCATCTTTCGCGTCGTGCTGCCCGCGGCGGGGAGCTCATCCTGATGAAGATCCTGGTGGTGGAGGATGATCGCACCGTGGGTCCCTATGTGGTGCGGGGGCTCGAAGAGAATGGTTTCCAGTCCGATCTGGTGGATGATGGCATGGAGGGGCTCCGCCGGGCCTCGGGGGGGAGATACGACCTCATCGTGCTCGACCTGCGGCTCCCCGGCATGACCGGGCTGGAGGTGGTTCGCACCCTCCGGGATCGGGGCAACACGACGCCGATCCTGGTCCTGACCGCGCAGGATGCGGTGGACTTCAAGGTGCAGGCGCTCCGCGCCGGCGCGGATGATTACGTGACCAAGCCGTTCTCCTTCGAGGAACTGCTGGCCCGGGTGGAGGCGATTGGCCGGCGACCCCCGCAACTCACCGACCGGGTGCTTGCGGTGGCGGACCTTGAGCTCAATACCGCCACCCGCGAGGTCCGACGGGCCGGGAGGCTCCTCGAACTCACGCCCAAGGAGTACACGGTGCTGGAATACCTGGTTCGGCACCCGGGGCGCGTCATGAGCCGTACCCTCATCACCGAATACGCCTGGGATTATCACTTCGATCCCGGCACCAACATCGTGGACGTGGTGATCAATCGGTTGCGGAAGAAGGTGGATGCCGGTCACACCCCGAAGCTGGTCCACACGGTCCGGGGTGTCGGGTACGTGGTCAAGGCCTGAGAATGGCCACGATCCGGAGTCGCCTCACGGCCTGGTACTCGGCGGCCCTCCTGGTCTCCCTGCTGGCCTTTGCGGCCTCGCTCTACCTCGACCGGCGGGTCTCCAGTGTTCGGGAGCTCGATGAGCGGCTCGCGATCGAGGCCGACTTCTCCGTCGGCTATCTCGAAAACTCCTACCGGGTCCTGGGCAAGCTCGTGCACCTCCGGGACGGGATACCTCAGCTCGATCCGGGCGTCGCCAACTTCTTCGAGGGAACAACCTCCCGAGAGTACGTTGTGGTGACGGACCCCGCCGGCAATGTGCTCTTTTCCTCCGAACCGGCCGCGCGGCTGGGGTTCTCCTCGTTTCAACGTCTTCGGGCTCCCCTGGTACCCGTCCCCACGGAGCGATCCTCGGGCACCTTCACCTTCGACCCGAGCATCGGTCCGGTCCGGTATGTGATCGTGCCGGTGCGCGAGGCCGGCCCCGAGATCGGAGCCTTGATCGTGACCGCGGGAGACGATGTGGTCCTCTTTGGGCCGGGAGCACTGTTGCGCTCCATGCTCATTTCCCTCCCGCTGATTCTCGGGGCCTCGATCTGGCTGGGGTATCGCCTCGCCGGCCCCAGTCTCAAGCCGTTGACCACGATGCGCCGGGAGATTGAAGCGATCAGCGATGGACAAAGTCTCCACCGCCGACTCCTGGTGGACTCCTCCGATCCGCAGATGGCCGGGCTCGCCGCCTCGATCAACCGGATGTTCGCCCGGCTGGAACGGAGCTTCACGGCGTTGCATCGCTTCACCGCCGATGCGAGCCACGAGCTCAAGACACCCCTGATGGTTCTCCGGAGCGGGGTGGAGCGCGCCCTCACTCACCCCGGGGCCCCTCCCGAGAGCATCGAGGCCCTCGACCAGACCTTGGAGGGGGTGAATGCCATGACGGAGCTGGTGGACAATCTGCTGACCCTGGCCCGGGCCGACGAGGGACGGGCTCCCCTGGCCCTCACCCCGGTGGATCTCCGGGAACTGGTGACGGATACCGCCGAGACGGCGGGAATGCTGGCGGAAACGTCGGGGATCACGGTGACCTTCGAGGTGCCGGAGGAGCCGGTCGTCGTGCCGGTGGATCGCACCCGGATCCTCCAGCTCCTGCTCAATCTCGCCACCAACGCGGTCAAGTACACTCCGGCGGGAGGGCAGGTGGGTCTCGAGCTCACGGCCTCCAAGACGACGGTGGAAGTGGCCGTGCGGGACACCGGGATCGGGATTGCGCCGGGAGACCTGCCCCACGTCTTCGATCGCTTCTGGCGGGCCGATGTCGCGCGGTCCCGCAGCGGAAGTCCGCCGGGAACCGGGCTCGGGCTGGCCATCACCAAGTGGATTGCCGAGGCGCATGGGGGGCGCATCGAGGTCCAGTCCCGGCCCGGACGGGGAACCCAGTTCACGGTGACTCTCCCGCGGGAGACGGGGAGCGCTGTCGACGGTGCTGACAGTGTCAAGTAATGTGACTGTTATCGTTTTGTCATCCTGATTGAACAGGTACGACAGGTTCAGGTGTTTACTTGGTCTCGCGTAGGGACTTCGACCGAGGAGACCTGAATCCGATGTTCGAGAACCTGATCGAATCAAAGCCGAAGAAGACCCGGACCTGGGGACAGGCCATCATGTCTGTCGTCGTCCATGGTGTGGTCATCTTCCTTGCCGTCCAGGCCACGGCCGGGGCGGCCGAGGTTATTGACAAAATCATGGCCGATACGACGTTCACCTTCCTCAAGCCTCCGGAGCCGCCTCCCCCCCCTCCGCCGCAGGAAGTGCCGCCCGACGCGATCGTGACGGCCAACCCGCCGCCCCAGGGGTTCCAGACCATCATGCCCCCGGACAAGATCCCCACCACGATCCCTCCGGTGAACCTGAACGAGAAGTTCAATCCGGAGGACTTCTCGGGACGTGGTGTGGCAGGGGGTATCGCCGCCGGCGTCATCGGCGGAACCGGTCCGGTCCTCCAGGAGGAGACCTACCTCCAGGAGCAGGTGGATGATCCGGTCCGGCCGATTTCCCAGCCGACGCCCCGCTATCCGCCGGTTCTGCAGCAGGCGGGCATCACGGGACGGGTGGAAATGCAGTTCGTCGTGGACACGACGGGGCATGCCGAACCGCGGTCGTTCAAGATCCTGCGGAGCTCGAACAAGGCGTTCGAGGAACCGGCCCGGGAGGCGATCATGAAGTCGGTGTTCCGTCCCGCCCGGATCCGCGGGCAGGCGGTCCGGCAGTTGGTGCAGCAGGCGATGGCATTCTCCATCACGAACTAAAGGGCGTCCCGGCTCGACCGGTTTGGCAGGCGGATTCACATTGGCACTAACCTCACTCAGGAGCTTCGAGGAACCATGGGCGTAGATATTCTGGAAATCTGGGGCCACGCGGGAGCGTTTGCGCGGGGCGTTGTGTTTGTCATGGCGGCGATGTCGATCTTCTCGCTGCAGGTCGCCTTCACCAAGATGGTGCAGATCTGGAAGAGCGCCTCGGCGACCCGGAAGTTCGCGCCGCAGTTCTCCCGCGCCATTCAAGAGGAGCAGCTCGACCAGGCCATCACCCTGGCGGAGAAGAACAAGGGGAGCCACGTGGCCAAGGTGCTCGGCGAGGCGTTGGCCGAAGTGAAGCCCCTCCTCCGCGACCGGGCCACCATCACCGCCGCCGACATCAACTCGGCCGAGCGCGCGGTGGAGCGCCAGATGCTGATCGTTCTCTCGGACTTCAAGCGCGGCCTCGGGGTGCTCGCGACCGTCGGATCCACGGCCCCGTTCGTCGGGCTGCTTGGAACCACGATGGGCATCGTCTCGGCCTTCACCGCGATGGGAGCGGGCGGGGCGTCGGGCGGCCTGGCCGGTATCTCGGCCGGTATCGCCGAGGCGCTCATCACCACCGCCATGGGTCTGCTCGTGGCCATTCCGGCGGTGTGGTTCTACAACTACTTCACCACCAAGGTCGAGTACCTGACTGTGGAGATGACCTATACCTCCAAGGAACTGATCGACTACCTGATCAAGAGTGTGGGGAGCGAGTTTGGTCGCTCGATCTTCACCAAGGAGTTCCAGACCCAGAAGGCGGTGACGGGTAGTGGACACATCAGCTAACACCGCGGGACAGACGGCGGTCAAGTCCGAGCCGAACGTCATTCCCATGATCGACATCATGCTGGTGTTGCTGATCATCTTCATGATCGTGACACCGCTGATCTCGGCTGGATTCAAGGCGGCGATGCCGAGAGGTGACAACCTCAAGGACGCTCCCGAAGGGGAGGGCGAAGTGATCCTTGGCATCGACGAGGTCGGACGATACTTCCTGAACGGTCTCCCGATTCCCGCCGAGGCCCTGGAGGATCAGCTCCGGGCCATCTTTGCGGCTCGGACCGAGGACAAAATCCTCTACTTCAAGGCTGACCAGAACCTGAAGTTCTCCAAGATCCAGGAGGGGGTGGAGACCGCCCGGCGCGCCGGAGTGGCGGTGCTCGCGGCCGTCACCGAGATCAAGACGCAGGGACAGCTCTTCGGGTCCGAAAGCCCGGGAGGGAACTGACATGGGCATGTCCACCGGTGGTGCCCGCGGGGAGGTCAGCTCGGAACCGAACGTGATTCCGATGATCGACATCATGCTGGTTCTCCTCATCATCTTCATGATCGCCCAGCCGCTCTCGCGGAAGGTGGTCGATATCCAGGTGCCGCCCATCGAGGTGGCCTCGGCGTCGACCGCGCCGTCCACGCAGATCGTGCTGGAACTGACCGAGGATGGCGGGTATGCCATCAACGGACAGCCGGTTCCGAAGGACCAGCTCGACACCCAGATTCACACGATCTTCGACCCCCGGCCGGCCAAGATGCTCTTCATCAAGTCGGCCCCGGATCGGATCTATCAGGAAGTGATCGAGGCGATGGACATCGCCCGGGGCGCAGGGATTCAGGTGATCGGGTTCACACCAAAATCGCTCTGACGCGTCCGCGTCACCAGCACACGAGACCACGGGCCCCCGACAATGGGGGCCCGTGGTCGTTTTCACCTCAAACACGACCGCCAAGGCGCCTGAGGCTCGCGTCGGCCATTTCGACCACGAAATACACGAAATGACACGAAAGGAAGCAGGAAGCTGGTCTCCGTCGCGATGCATGCCGGGCTTCTGATCGGAGCGATCCTCGCCGGTCGTTCGGTCACCTTACCCGTGCCGGACGAGAGCCGTGTCGACCCACGGATGATCTTCGTCGAATCGACTGCGACTCCTCCGGCACCGGCACCGCAGGCCGCGCCCCGAACCGAGGACCCAGCGCCGACCCCCATCGGCGGGTCGGGATTCTACGTCAATCCTTTGCCTTTCGGCTCGGTCGATGACGGGAGACGGTTGGAAAGGGCCTGCACATGTGCCAGATTCCTTGGTCCATGCGTCTTCAAGGGAACCGTGCACGTACCGACTCGTTCGCCGCCTCCACTCGCCCTGCCGAGACCCCGCCGATCTCCGCGGGGGTTCGCGGCGTCGGTGGTGTTCCACACCGGATTGGTGCTCCTTGTCATCTGGCTCAGCCGGAGCGGGATTCTTGCGCCCGACCCGCAATTGGCCTCCTCCGGTCCGCTCGACCTTCTTGCCGGAGGTGGGGGTGGTGGAGGAGGGCGGGTGGTTGAGATGGTGGCCATTGCGGCACCTCCCCCACCGCCCCCTCAGGAGACTCCCCCGACCCCGGTGCCGGTGGTCGTCCCGGAGGTGATCCCCCCTCCCGTGGTGGAGCCGGACCCGGTCCTGGAGCCGATCCAGTCGGTCCCGGTGCCGCCGGTCGCGGTCTCGGCGGCGGCGAAGGGAGATGGCGGTACCGGAACGGGTGGGGGAATCGGAACCGGGACGGGAACCGGCGTGGGCGCCGGAACAGGGCCGGGCAGCGGAGATGGGGTCGGACCCGGTGGGGGGGGGAGTGGGCGGCCCCCGGAGCCCCGGCAGATGATTCTCCCGCCGCTCGAGTTCCCCAAGGTGATGCGGGGCAAGACGGTGTCGGTTACTTTCTGGGTCGCGGACGACGGCCGGGTGGACCGGATCGAAGTGACCCCGGAGATTCCCGACAAGAAGTTCAGTCAGAAGTTCGAAGAGGTCATGCGGAACTACCGGTTTCGACCCGCCCGCACGGCCGAGGGAACGCTGATTGCGGGGACGACGACGATCCGCGTGACCTTCTAGCAGAACAACCATGAGAGTTACCCCGCCGTCAAACGACGTCGGTTTGTCCACCCTTTCGTGCCTTTTCGTGTATTTCGTGGTTACTTCAGTCCGCCCCCGTCCCCGTCCCCGAAGTTGTTCGGCAGTCTCACCACTCGACCGGAGCCCAAACCCGATGCCCTTCGCGCCGTGGCGACCCGCATGAGCCAACTCTTTGCCCGGAAGACCGTGGCCGACTTCGAATCCGATCTCTCGGAACACGGCGGTCTCAAACGCACCCTGAACAAGTGGCACCTCACCGCCCTCGGTGTCGGAGCCACGATCGGAGCCGGGATCTTCGCCACGACCGGAACCGCCATCGTGGGGGACGCCGCGCGTCCCGGCGCGGGACCCGCCATCGTCATTTCGTTCCTGCTCACGGCGCTGGCGTGCGGGTTCGCGGCACTCTGCTACGCGGAGTTCGCGGCGATGGTTCCGATTTCCGGATCAGCCTACACCTACGCCTATGCCTCCCTGGGGGAGCTGGTCGCGTGGATCATCGGATGGGATCTGATCATCGAGTATGCGGTGGGGAACATCGGGGTGGCGATCGGATGGAGCGGGCACTTCCGGGAACTGCTGCACCAGTTCGGGATGGACCTCCCGGCCTGGCTCGCCACCGACTATCGCAGCGCCTATGACGCCGTGGCGGCGGTGGGGCAGGGAGCCACCGAGGCGGGCACAACGTATCTGGCCTCGGCGGTGTCGGGAGCTCCGATGCTGTTCGGCCTTCCCGTCATCATCAACCTCCCGGCGGTGCTCGTGGTCATGGCCATCACCGTGGTGCTGGTGATTGGAATCCGCGAATCGGCCAACTCGAACAACGCCATGGTGATTCTCAAGATCGGGATCATTCTCCTCTTCATCGTGGTGGGGACCTTCCTGATCAAGCCCGGCAACTGGACCGATCCGGCTCAGGGCGGCTTTGCCCCGAACGGGTTCAAGGGGATCTCGGCGGCGGCGGCGATCATCTTCTTCAGCTACATCGGTTTCGACGCGGTGTCCACCGCGGCGGAAGAGGCGGAAAACCCCAAGAAGGACATGCCGTTCGGGATCATCATGAGTCTCCTCATCACCACGGTGCTGTACATCATCCTCTCGGTCGTCCTCACTGGCATGGCGCCCTGGGGGCAGCTCGGCACGCCGGAGCCGATGATCACCGCCTTGAGCCTGGCCGATGGCCCGCCGATGCTGATCAACGCGAGCCGTTTCATCATCGCCCTGGGAGCGGTGATCGCGATGGGGAGTGTGCTCCTCGTGTTCCAACTGGGTCAGCCCCGCATCCTGTTTTCCATGGCGCGGGACGGCCTCATGCCGCCGGTGTTCACCAAGGTGCATCCGAAGTACCGGACGCCGTACGTCGGCACCATTCTCACCGGCATCTTCGTGGCGGGATTCGCCGCGTTCGCCAACATCGCGGAAGTGGTGGACCTGACCAACATCGGGACGCTGTTCGCCTTCGTGATCGTGTCGGTCGGCGTGATGGTGCTGCGGGTCACGGAACCCGACCGGGTGCGGCCCTTCCGGGTCCCCGGGGCACCGTGGACCCCCTTGATCTCCATCGTGGCGTGCCTGTACCTGATGTTCAACCTGCCGACCATCACCTGGATCCGGTTCGGCATCTGGCTGGCGATCGGGGTGGTGATATACCACCTGTATGGCCGGCGACACAGCCGCCTGGCGGCGCGGAACGCGTAGGGGCCACGGACCCTCACCCCCCGTCCCCTCACCCGGAGGGAGAGGGGGGCAAACCGTCCGGTGTCCGGAGCAGGGCCCCTCTCTGAAGGTGATGATCTGTCCTCCGGGAGGATAGAGATCGATGACTCGGTTTTTCACCCTGCTGGCGACACTCCTCGGCATCCCCTGGATATCTGCGGGGGGCCAGCAGGTGACCATCCGCCTGGCCGATTCGAGCGGGCGTGCCGCCGGCGCGATCGTGAGCGCGCTCCGCGGCGAGGCCATCGTGGTGCGCGAATTGGCCAACGAGCTCGGCGTCGCCGAGCTGCGGCTCCCCGAGCCGGGTGTGTACCGCTTCCGCATCGATCGCATCGGCCGCGCGTCATTCATCTCCGACACCGTCACCGTGGCTCTTCTCGGCCGGGTGATCCCCCTCACCCTTCCTCCCACTCCCGTGCTCCTGCCCGACGTGGTGTCGCAGGGGGCCTATCTGTGCCCGGAGGCCCGGGCCTCGGGAGGCCGGGCGCTGGTGTTGTGGGAGGAGGCCCGCAAGGCCCTGCTGGGGAGTGTCATCGCCCGCGGGCGGCGGACCGCCTATGAGCAACGACGGTTCACTCGGCAACTCTCCATCCTTGGGTTGGAACTGCAGAGCACCGATCGAACGGAGCGGAGCACCGCCACCCGTCCCTTCCTCACCCACGCCCCCCAACAGCTTCACACCGAGGGATATGTCCGTCCCAACCCGGATGGCGGACACGCCTTCTACGCGCCCGACGAGGATGTGCTGCTCTCCGAGTCCTTTCTCGAGGCCCACTGCTTTGCCCTCGAGTGGGGGTCCGGGAAGCGGGCCGGACTGGCGGGACTCACCTTCCGTCCCACCTGGGAACGGCGGATTCCGGACATCGAGGGGACGCTCTGGCTGGATGGGGAGACCGGCTTTCTGCGCGAGGTTGTCTTCTCGTATACCAATCTTCCGGAGGCCGTGGATTTTGGTGGTGTGGGGGGGCGAGTGGCCTTTGCGCGGCAATCCTCGGGTCTCTGGTATGTGAGCGGCTGGTCGATCCGGACTCCGATCGTGACCAGCACCGCGCGGATAAACCCCGGTCAGCTCCGGCACCGGTTTGTGATCACGGGATATGTCGAGGAGGGGGGAGAGGCGCGGCCGGTGAAATGAGAAGTGCGAAGTTCGAAGTGTGAAGTGTGAATGCCCTCCTCCCCGGGAAATGAGAAGTGAGGAGTGAGAAGTGAGGAGTGAGATGGGGTCTGGCGCTTCAGCGCCGGTCACCGCAGGTGCATCGCGCGGGATTCATCCCGCGTGATCTGCGGGCCTGCCCGCGTGTGTGCCCAATGGCGGATTCCCACGTCTCCTCCTCACAGGGTTCCGCGGACCGTACCTAAATAGGGAGGAGAGTGTATGTGGATTGACACTGCCGGACCTCGTCGCTGCCGTCGTGGCCTGCTCTCGCGTGCGAGCACCATCATCCCTCTGGCATTGCTGTCGGCTGGTGGTTCCCTTCATGCGCAGCATGGGGTCGGCGCTACCGGAGTGGAATCGGCAACGCCCCGCCAGGAGTGCGTGACCTGGGAGGCGCTCCTCGCGCGGCAGGAGGCCCGGGGAGGACGACGCAACCCGTCCCCGTCCGTATTCCACACGGGAGTGCTCATCAGGGCCACTGGCAATGTGGCGTCAGATGCCAACGGGGTGGACTTCGCGGCAACCGTGCGGCAGATGACGATACTGGTGGATGCCGTTCTGTGTGGCTCTCCCGCCGCTGCCTCCGGTCTGCGAGAGGGGGACGAGATCCTGACGGTAAACGAGAAGCATGCCAGTGCACTCGGCGTTCTCCCGTCCCTTCAGTATCCCAGGAAGGTCGGCGAGCGCTTCCGGGTGCGAATCCGGCGTGGCGACGATACCCTGAGGTTCACCGTCACGAGCGTCCGTCGCCCCAGGGAAGCGGGAGGGGCAGGTGAATAGTGGCGCGCCTGGTTCGAGGGTGACTTCTCCCGCCAGGGTGCGTCCAGGTCCCCTGGGCGCGGTGGTGGTCGCCGGTCTCGTGGCGGTCGCGGCCGTGGGCTGTCGGGCCGAGGGGGGGGGAGGCGGCGCGGTGGAGCAGGGTTCCATCGTCCGGGACAGCGCGGGGATCCAGGTGGTGGAAAACCGTGGTGCCGGTCTCTGGGCTCCGGGCGGCCGGTGGAGACTCTCGGACCAGCCTCTCCTGGAGATTGGCTCGGCGGGCGAGGACTCCGGCACGGCGCTCTTTCGGGTGAGCGACGCCGTTCGGCTGTCGAACGGTCGCATCGTGGTCGCCAACGGCGGAACCAGCGAGCTGCTCTTCTTTTCTCCGGAGGGAGAACTGCTGGCTAAGGGGGGTGGTGCGGGCGGTGGGCCCGGCGAGTTTGCCTCTCTCATGGGGCTGGGACGAAGCATCATCGCCATTGCCAACACCCCGGGAGATACCATTCGGGCCGATGATCGAGTGGGAGGGAAGATCCTGGTCTTCTCGCCGACCGGTGATTTCGTCCGGTCGGTTCCCCTGAGCGAAGGCCCAAAGGGTGAGCGCGTTCACTTCGCCTCGGGCGTCGGGTGGCTCGACGACGGGAGCTATCTGGCCACGACTGCGCTTTTCGGCAACGCCCCGGACGTCCGACCCGGGCCGGAGGGAGGACTGGTACGGGATCGCGTCGCGCTCCGGCGGTTTGCCCCGGACGGCACTCTGGCAGACACGGTCGGCACCTTCTCGGGCAATGAAAGCCACCGGAGCATCCAATCGAGCCTCGACAAGACCGGCTCGGGCACGATGCGGATAAGGAATGCACCAGTCCCCTTCGCTCGCACCTTCCATGCGGCGGCCGGAGGGAAGACCGTGGCCGTGGGTGTGACCGATCGGATGGAGGTCCGGGCCTACGGACCCGATGGGGCGTTGCTGCGCATCGTGCGCGGCCCCGGAACGCCGCGAACCGTGGACGCCGCCCAGCGAGAGGCCTGGATCAATGCGAACGGTGGGAGAGAGCCAGCGGCCCCGTTTCCTGCGACCCTGCCGGCCTTCCAGAGTCTCGCACTGGATGCGGAAGGCCATCTCTGGGTCGAGACCTTTCAGGCGCCCGGGGACCCACCAGGCCCTTCGCGATGGAAAGTCTTCGATCCGGAGGGCCACTACCTGGGTGACGTCACGATGCCGGAGAGATTCCAGCCGTTGGAGATTGGGGGAGACTACGTCCTGGGCCTCTGGAAGGATGATCTGGACGTGGAGCATGTGCGCCTGTACGCCCTTCGGAAGAAGTTTGAAGTTTGAAGTTTGAAGGGTTTGAAGGGTTTGAAGGGTTTGAAGGGTGAAGTTTGAAGGGTGCAGAGGGGGAAGATTGCATGAGAAGGTCCAACCCCCAGATTAAGCGAAGTCACCCGTGGGGGTGCTCCAAAAGGAAACCGGGCTCGGAGCCCACAACCTGGAGGTTGGACCTATGCCGAATATAACGATTGGCCTGG
>JBDIWC010000045.1:0-30194 GCA_039794085.1 Gemmatimonadales bacterium | reverse complement strand
TGGTCAGGCGGGCGAGGGGAATGGCCACAAAAAGCACAGAAGTCACAAGAGGCACGCCCCTCTGCCACCAGGGGGGGGAGAGGTTTTGTGCCTTTTGTGCTTCTTGTGGTTGGCTCTGGGGGGGGGGGGAGAGGTAGAGGTGCTCCGGCTGGACAGGAACCCCTGCCAAAGCCTGAGGAGCCCAACAGTAAAGCGTCTGGTGGACTCGAGTCGCTGCGCGCCGTGACGGGGCAGGGCCTCTGAACCCACCCGAACGAGACCGCGGAGGGAGGCACACCGGACCACGAAGGCCAGGTGTCGGGCCGCATCTGGTCTTGGGAGTAGGAACCCCGCAGACCGCGAGCATACCCGGGCAGTATCTGTGGCTCCGAGTGTGTAAGCCTCTTTGGTTCCGGCTCTGCCGGCTTAGGGAAGAGGGAATGGGGAGTCGGGAGTAGGGAGTAGGCCATCATTGCGAGGGTCCGAAGGACCCGTGGCAAGGGCCCATGCAGCGCTCAATCTCCGGATTCCACCGCTCTCGATAATCATGTCCACCGCTCTCCCGATTGACACGACGGCCAACAGCACTCCTTCGCAATATGGCCTGAACGCCCGCAACGTGTTATGACTCTTTTGAGTCATGTTTTTCTGGTTCCCCCGGGGGAGGGAGGAGCAAGATACGGGCCCCACATCCGGCACGCCTCCCGGCGCGCCCAGAGCGAGCCCCGTTTCTTTACCTCCCGCCAGGGAAGCCGTGTCACCCTCTTGACAAACCGGTAGTACATCGAGGGGTCCCCGTTCCGGCGCCGAACCCACCGGTGGAGGGTGGGCTCCCCCCGCTCCTCCCGCTCCAGCAGGAGCACCACATAGACCCAGTCGCGGAGAAGCGTGAACGGCGGCAGATTGCGCCCGCGGAGGGATTCGTCATGCGCATCGCCGGAGTCGTACCCCAACACGCGGGCCGCCACCGGACGGGTGAAGCCCAGACGACACTCCTCGAGCCAGCGCCAGAGCTCGCCGCTGGTCCTGGCCACTCGGTCCCAACAGGCCGACATGGTCACACCTCCTTCATCGAGTCATTGATGTCACGGTACAGAGGATACGGACGCCTCACGCGTCCGGATCTGCACACCGGGACAATCACCCCCCTGCCGGGCAGGGGACCCCCCGCACTACCCTACCGCCGCCTCACCACCTCGGGCAGCGGGATCCCCTCGACCCGTTCCGTCGGCGTGAGGCCGAGCAGGGCCGCCAGTGTCGGCCCGATGTCCACCGTGCGGACCACCCGATCCGGCGTGGCGGCGGGAATTCCCTTCCCCACGAACGCGATCGGCACCAGCACATCCTCGGGATTGATCGTCCCGTGCATCGCCACGTCCGGGAGTAACGCCCAGACGTATCCCTCCCGCGGAACCCCGGCCAGCAACCAGCCGGTCCCGGGCGGGATGGTCCGCTTCCAGCGATGGGCCTCGAGGGTGCGGGAGGCAGCAAGCCCCCGTGGGGTGAAGACCTCCCTCACGCCGGGCAACTCCCGGGCCCGCTCCCGCAGCGCCTCCGCCAGACTGTCGACATTCATGCCGCGGGCCCCGATCGCCGCCGTGTCGGCCATCAGGAGGCCGTTGTCGTGAAAAAAACCCAGCGGCACCCGGAACCGTGCCTCGAGGGCCCGCGCCGTTTCCCGCGCCAACGGGGAGAACGACACCCGTCCACCGGATCTTCCCTGACTGATTGCGACTTCGGGAAGTGACGTGACCCCATGGTCCGCCGTGAGAGCCACGAGCCAACGGTCCCGCGGCACCATCCGCGCCAGCGAGTCGAAGAACTCTCCCAGGTACCGATCGAGTCGGAGGACCTGGTCGTGGATCTCCCGGGAGTCGGGGCCGTAGCGGTGCCCGATGATGTCCGTGGCGGAGAGGGAGATGGAAAGGAGGTCGGTTCCCCCTCGGGGGCGCTGGCCGATGCCCAGCGCGTCCACGCCGGCCAGGGCCAGCGCCAGCGTCACCGAATCGGCCAGCGGAGTGATCCGGAATCGCTCGACGAGGACGGCGGAATCGACGGGTAACGAGTGGGGGAATGCCGTCTCCCGTCCCTCCCGCAGCCAGGGCTGGGAATCGGGTTCGGCATACCGTGAGGCGGGGAGAGTGGGCTCCCACTGCCAGCCGGCGGCGCGCGGGACGCTGCGGCGCGCGTTGAAGTCCCGAACCCAGGCGGGCAGAGTGTCGGCGTAGTACCGGCTGGTCGTGAAGATCCCGCTCTGGTACCAGAACACCGGCACCCGCGCCCTCCCGATCGGGAGAATCGCCCCCCGATCCTTGAGGGACACCGAGAGCACCCGCAGGGCCGAATCACGGCGGAGCATCCAGTCGAACAGGGTGGTGCCCCGGAAGCGCAACGGTGATGCCCCCGACCCGCGCACGCCGAGAAGGGGGAAGGAGGGATCCCCCACACCGCGCTCGTTGGAGACGATCCCGGTCGACGCGGGGGACCGGCCGGAGAGCATCGTCGAATGCCCGGGGGCGGTTTCGGTCACCCCGTGGTCCTGCTCGCCGCGCAGGTACAGCGTTCCCTCCCGGGCGATCCAGGCCAGCCCCCCCATGAGCTCGTCGCCATACCTCACGAGATAATCGGGCCGAAGCTGATCGACCGCGAGGAAGATGACCACTCTCGGAGCTCCCTCCTGAGCCGGGAGTTCCCGTCCAGGGCCTGTCAGGGCAAGGGAGAGGGGGAGGAGAGCACGGGAGAGGATGCAACATCCACTGAGAACCATGACATTCACCTGCCGGGAGGAAAGAACTCCAGGTCGTCCACCGGGGCTCGACGCGGTTAAATTTAGCACCATGCCACACGCCACCCGGTTACTATCCGCCCTCATGTCTGTAACGATCCTCGCCGGATGCCAGGGATCCCCTCCGCCGTCCCAGGCCCCCGAGGCCCTCCGCGGACCCGAGCTCGCCACCCCGCTCCCGAAGCCGGACTTCACGCTCCTGACGCTCGACGGCGCCCCGTTCGATTTCCGCCAGGAGACCAACGGGGACCTCACCCTCCTCTTCTTTGGTTACACCCACTGCCCCGACGTCTGCCCGGTGCACATGGCCAACCTGGGGCGGGTCATGAAGCAGTTGCCCAACCTGGTGACCGAACGGATCAAGGTGGTGTTCGTCACCACGGACCCCGAACGCGACACCCCCGAGCGCCTGCGCGAATGGCTCGCCGGCTTCGACCCCCGATTCATCGCCCTCACCGGATCACCCGAATCGATCCGGTTGGCCCAGGTCGCGGCCCGGGTGCAGCCCGCCTTTCGCGACACCACGGTCACGACACCACCAGGTGAGTACCTGATCGGTCATGCGGCCCAGGTCATCGCCTACGCCCCGGACAACCTGGCCCACTCGATGTATCCCTGGGGCATCCGCCAGGAGGACTGGGCCCACGACCTTCCCCTTCTCCTCGAACGGTGGCCCGGCACCGGGCGATGATTCGCCGCCTCGTGCGATTCGCGGCCCCGATTTTCCTCTTCGCCGCCTGCGCCGGAGAGGACGTGACACCGAACGTCGTCCTGCGCCTTACCGGCGGTTTCGTGTACGCGCCCGCCGCGGGGTCCGAGGCCGCCGGGTACGTGACGATCGACAACCGCAGTCCCCTCGACGACACCCTCCTCGTGATCCGCTCCCCCAGGGCGGGCATGGTTCACCTGCACCGCCAGGTGCCGGAGGGCGGCATGGTCCGCATGGTGCCCGTCGAACGGCTCTCCATCCCACCCGGGACCACGCGTCTCGAGCCGGGAGGGCTGCACCTGATGCTCATGGCCCTGACGGGAACCCTCTCTCCCGGTGACTCAGTTGATCTAACGTTTGAGTTCGCCTCGGATGGCGAGCGAACGGTCCGCGTTCCTGTGATCGCCTACGGTGACGTCCCCCCGACCGAGGAGGGCATTCCGTGACCTGGTGGTGCGCCGCCACGGGAGCCGCCTGGACCTGGACCTGGCAGCCGTACCCGGGAGTCTGGCTCTTCCTCGCCACCATCGCGGCCGCGTGGGTCCTGACCATCCCCCGGGCCCACCGGCGGGGCGGGGCGGCGTTCGCGATGCCCGCGGGGGTCGCCCTGCTCTGGCTCGCGCTCGACTGGCCCCTGGGGGCACTCGGGGCCGGGTATCTGGTGACGGTGCACACCATCCAGTTCCTGCTCATCGCCATGCTCGCCGCCCCCCTCCTTCTCCTCGGGATCCGCCCCGCCGTGGCCGCGCGGGCCGAGACCCTTCCCCCCTGGATCCATCACGTGGCCCGGCCCTGGGCGGCCCTCCTGGTGTTCAACGGGATTCTCTTCGCCACCCATCTGCCCGCGGTGGTTGATGGACTCATGCCGTCGCAATGGGGGAACTTCCTCATCGACGCCCTCTGGCTCCTGGCGGGGGCGGCCCTCTGGTGGCCGGTGATCGCCCCGCCCCCGGTGCAGCGGATCGGGCCTCCCCTGCAGATGCTCTATCTCTTCGTGGCCACCATTCCCCCGACCATCCCCGCCGCCTTCCTCACCTTCGCCACCTACCCGATCTACGCCCTCTATGAGCTGGCCCCCCGGGTGGGTGGCATCACCGCCGCCGCCGACCAGCAGACGGCCGGGTTGCTGATGAAGGCGGTGGGTGATCCCCTGATCTGGATCGCCATGGCGGTCGTCTTCTTCAGGTGGCACGCGGCGGAGGAACGGGAGGACCGCTCCACCGTCCCCGCAACTCCGATCACGGAAAGGACCCCGGCATGACCCGCACTCGCCGTTCCCGCTCCTGGCCCGCCCTGATGGCCCTCACGCTCCTTGTCCCGGTCCTGGCTGGCGCGGCGCGGTGGCACAACCATCTGGTGAAGAGCAGTCCCGCAGCCGCCGAGGTGCTCGCGGCGTCGCCCGACACCATCCGGCTCTGGTTTGCAGAACGCGCCATCCCCCGGCTCAGTGGAATCGCGCTCTGGACCATCGGCCCCGACAGCACCCGGCGCCCGATGGGCTCCGTGGTGGGCTCGGACACCGTGGTGTCGGTCGCGGCAGCCGTGCCCGACCCCTTGCCCGCGGGGGCCTACCGGATCCGGTGGAGGACCGCGAGCGAGGATGGGCACGTGATCCGGGGACACATCGACTTCACCGTCACCCCGTGAGCGACCTCTGGTCCGCCCTCGGGATCCTCGGACGGGGCGGGCACTACCTCGGGATATTCCTCCTGGTGGGAGCGGCGGTGACCCGTACCGCCGTATTGCCCACGGCGGAGCGGAAGTGGCAACTTCCCGCCACCGCCCTCACCATGATGCGGAATCGCGCCACCTGGCTCGGGGTCCTGGGCGGACTTCTCGTGGTCCTGGCCGGACTCCTTCGGGGCTACGTCCAGCTCACCACCCTCGGGGAACCGGGGGAGCCGGTGGACTGGAGTCTCGCGGACTACGTGCTCCGGGAAACAACCTGGGGACAGGGATGGATGGCGCAGATTCTGGCCGGGATGCTCGGCGCGGCCGCTCACCTTTTCGGCACCCTGCGAACCCCTCTCATGCGTTTCCTTCCGGCCTTCGGTTCCAGCCTGATCGTCTTTGCGGCGCCCCTGACCGGACATGCCGCCGGAAGCACCGAGGCCGGAGCCATCGGATATCCGGTGGATCTCCTCCATGTCCTCGGTGGGAGCTCCTGGATCGGCACGCTGCTGGTTCTCGCCGTGGCGGGATTCTGGTCCGGGCTCGGACTCGATCAGGCGGACAGGGCCCGCACCGTGGCGGGGCTGGTCCACGCGTTCAGCCCGGTCGCGCTGGTGGCGGGGGCTACCACCATTGGTGCCGGACTGATCCTCTCCCTCCAGTACATTGGATGGTCCCCCTCGGCGTGGGTCGGGAGCGGATACGGCCGCACCCTCCTGGTGAAGGTCCTGTTCGTGGGAGGGATTGCCGCCGCCGGCGCCAGGAACTGGCGAGTCCTTCGCCCCCGCCTCGGATCCGACGCGGGCACCCGGGCCCTCCGGCGCACCACCGCCGTGGAGCTCGGCCTGACCCTCGCCCTCCTGCTTGTCACGGCACTGCTGGTGTCCCTCCCCATGCCCGGGGACATGGAATAAACTGGCCCCGGAGTTGCCCCTCGGTGAAGGGACCCCGAGCCCGGGCCCCCGTTCCTGAGGGCCGAACACCGAGGAGGATATTCCATGCGCCCGCACCCCGTCGTTGCCGGATCAAAGTCGTTGATCCTTTGCCTGTCGGCACTTGCGTTGTCCCCGCCCGCCCAGGCCCAGACCTCCGTGTCGGTGGCGGCCAAGGCCTCCACTCTGGGGGCGGGGGGAGAACTTGCAGTGCGCCTTGCCTCGCTCGTGGCAGTCCGCGGGGGTGCGCAATTCTTTTCCTTCTCCCGCTCTTCGGGGATCGAGGGAATCGATTACGACATCCGCCCCCGCCTCCGCAACGGAACCGTTCTGCTCGATCTGCATCCCTTTTCCGGTGGATTCCGGATCACCGGCGGTGCGGTGATCAACCGGAACCGCATCGACATCGTCGCGGTCCCCTCGGGACCCGTCACCATCGGAAACCAGACTTTCCAGCCAGGCGATATCGGGCGCCTCGACGGTCGAATCCGGGTGCGCAGGGTCTCCCCCTATGCCGGGATCGGCTACGTCGGCCAGAGCAGTGTGGCTTTCAGTGTGGATCTGGGCGTGGCATTCCACGGAACTCCGCAGGCCTCCCTGACGGGCACCTCCCCGCTCACGGGAACGGAACGGGCGATTTTCGACGCCGAGGTGGCCCGGGAGCGGGAGGAGATTCAACAGGCGATCAACGACGAATCCCTGGCCCGGTTCCATCCGGTTCTGGCCTTCGGACTGGTCATCCGTCTCTGACCGGAAGCCCCACGAGGCGCATGACTCCAAGGGCATTGCCCCGGGGCAGTGGCCCCGGCCGCAGGCGATAGTCGAACACCATCCGGTCGCCGACGACCTGATCCTCGAAGTGGGCCTGGACGGCCTGCGGACCCAGGCTCTCGCACGCCCGCGCCAGAGCAAGGTCGTGGGTCGTCACCAGACCGACCGCGCCATGATCGAGCAGGTGGGCCAGCACCGCGGTGGCCCCGGCCACTCGATCGGCCGAGTTGGTTCCGCTCAGCAACTCATCGAGAAGGAAGAGAACGGGGGAGTCGCCCTCGAGAAGATCCACGATCTCCCGCAGGCGCAGCACCTCCGCATGGAAGCGCGACCGGCCGTCGAGGAGGGAGTCATGAATCCCGATGGAGGTACCCACCGCCATGGGGGTAAGCCGAAACCGATGAGCCCGCACCGGCGCCCCCGCCATCGCCAGCACGGCATTGACCCCCACGGCGCGCAACAGAGTGCTCTTTCCCGCCATGTTCGACCCGCTGATGAGCAGGAGCCCGGGGGGGCCGAGTGTCACGTCGTTCCGGACGGCGGAACCACCGAGCAACGGATGCGCGACTCCCTCCGCTTGGAGAACCGCGCCGTCCCCGGGAGGAACCCATTCGGGGAAGACGTCCTCGGGGTGCTCGAACGTGTGGCGTCCCAGTGCGGCAAGGGCATCGAGCTCTCCCAAGGCCCGGCACCAGTCGAGGAGGAGGGGTCCCGACCGGGCTCGCCAGGCGGCAAGGGCAAGGCCCCACTGGGTGGTCCAGAGCAGGAGGGGCGCCACCAAGGCAAAAAGCTGGTTGCGGCGGGAGTCGAGCAGCGCCACCAACCGCCGAAGGAAGAGCAACTGATGGGAGGGGAGGGATCGTCCCGACACCAACGACTCCCCCACCACCCCGCCGAGCCATTCCGCATTCCGGAGGGAGGGCAAGGTCACCAGCGTTTCGGCCACTCGGAACACCGGGGCCAGCCGTGCGAGCGCCTGTAGAGGCGGCTCGACTCCGTGAATCGCCTCCTGGACCTGTCGGCGAAGACGGAGCGCAATCACGGTCTGTAGCAGGAGAGCACCGACCGGCGCCAGGGGGGGCCCTCCCATGAGAGCCCATGCGAAGGTGGCCAGCGTCATCCCCATGATCCCCGCCACGGTCCAGCGAAGCGTCCGTCCCGGCGCCGGAACCTCCGCCCTGGCCCACGCGGTCACCGTATCGACATCCACCGGCCGGACCTCCGCCGCCGCGAGAAAGAGCCGCTCGGTGATGTCGGGATCACCCGCCAGCACCTGCACCGCCTGGCGACGTTCCACGGGAACCTCCCGCCCCTGCTCCAGAAGCCAGGCTCCGAGGGTCGCAGCACCGAAGGGAGTGGCCACGGGTCCGAGCAAATCGAAAACTCCGCCCGGCACCAGAAGATCGAGCCCGTCCACCGCCGGGTGGTCGGGAGGAGGGTCCGGTTTTGGCCCCGGGCACTTTCCATCCCACGCTCCCTCAGCCCTCGCTCTTCTGTCCCGCGCATACCACTCCGCCCGTCGTGCGTTCCCGAGGGCCCGGGCAACCCGTCCGTGGAGAACCGCGAGGACAACGAATCCAACCACAGGAACCAGGACCGCCCAGGCGGGGAAGGAGGCGGTGACGGCAAACCAGGTGAACAGCGCCGCCAGGACGAAGAGCCCACCGCGCGCGGCGCTGATCCGGCGGTCCCGGTGGTCGAGCCGGGCCACGAGCCGGGATGCGGCATCTTCCCGGGTTCGGTAATGGGTCTGCGGGTCGACGGTCATCCCGGACAAGTCGCCCCTCGTCCGGCCCGCCGCAGGAGTTCCGGCAGTGCCCTCTCCCACAGGACGCCGAGTGCCTGGAGCAGCTCCACCCACTCGTCCGGGTCAGGTTTCTTCCGAAGAGGGGGGGACGTCCGGAGCACGGATTCTCCCAGGGACTGGGCCCCGAGAAGGGGTGACAGGAGAAAGGTCGTGAGTCGGCGCCGGCATTCGTCAGAATCCCGGGCTCCTCCGAGGATGGGCCGGTCGCGGGTCGGGGGGAGTACCGTCAGGTGGGACCAGAGTGTGCCGTAGACCTGGTAGAGGGACCGGGCGGCGAGGGGGATCTCGACTTCCCGCCCCTCCCGATGCCGGGCCGAGAGATCGGGGTCCGCAGGGAGGAGTCCGCGATGGGCAACGGGTCCGGGGACACCTTCGGTGCCGGTGTCGAGGAACCATTCGGGGCCGATTCCGTAGGGAGTTGCCAGCCGCTGGAGGGTGTCGAGACCGGGGTCCGTGACACTTCCCCGGTAGAGATCCCGCAGCGTGGCATAGGGTATCGAGGCAAAGCGGGATGCCTCCCGAATGTTCCCGGCATGGGCGGAATCGAGGAGGAGCCGGACCCGGACAGTCAGGAGCCGGGTCGGTGGCGGGAGGGGGAGTTTCGGTCTGCCCGGCTTCATCTGGGTAATATATTATTTCCTGATATTTCGTCAATTATTTTAATTCATTGATTCCATTATTGATACGACTACCGGTAGGAAACGCCTGCCAAGCTTGGCGCCGGGGTGGTTTCCGGGGGTTGCGGGGTCAGTTCAAGGTTGGTTCACGATATTCCCCCATATTGGGGGGTCCATTCAGCTGGAGAGTGACGTGCCCGGACCACCAGGATTTTTCTTTCGCGCTCGGCGCTGTGCCACCTGTGAGCATTGGGGGGGTACTCGCACCGAGGATCTGGCCAAGCTGCGCATCACCGTTCCGCGGAGGCAGGCATCGGGGAAGTGTCTCGCTCCCAAGGGGCCGCTGGTGGGAGCCCCCATGCTTCCCGACATGTCGTGCGAGGTGTGGGTGCTGTGGACCCCCTTTCGGTCTTATGATGGCCCCGCATCTCCCCCTCGGCCGGTGCCCCCGGATCCCGAACCGCCGGCGTAGGAGAGAGGGGATCGCCGGGGATGGCTCGAGGACCCGGGCCCCCGCGCGGAGCCCGCCCACCTCGATTTCGAGTCCGGCGAAGAGGAAGAGCGCGACGATCCCGAAGCGGGCGAGGAGGGCCACGGTGGTGTCGTGATCGAACAGGTTGAACCGGCGGTCAACGCACCGGGCAGCAGGCTGGTGATGGCGGTCGGGAGACGGTCCCGCACCAGAATCCGGGGAACGACGAACAGAACGAAGGGCAGCAGAACGTAGAGGATGTCTTCCGGGATCATGCGGTCTCATCGCCGCTCGGGGCGGACATGGCCGAGGGTCCCGCCGGGTCCTGATCGGCCGAACCGGGAGCCGTCGCGGGATCGAGCCACTCGATCACCACCGCGTGGCCGAGGCTTTCCGGATCGTGTCGCAGGTAATCCCGCACCAGGGCCACGGGCCGAAATCCCTGGGCCAGTTGAAAGGTGAGGGTGGGATCCGTGAGCCGACCCTCCACGACCGCCGCCAGGTACTGCTCGGGCGTCATCTGGTCCGCCACCCGGTGGTAGCCCCGCAGGCGGGCCCCGGCTCGAATCCTCCAAAGCCCCAACCGCTTCACCAGAGTCCGGCGGGCGGCGTAGAGTGCCTTGCCGATTCCCCGGCCGCGCCGCGCCGGATCGCTCATCACCTCGGCGCCATAGAGCGTGTGACCCGCCTCGGGATCGTGGTTGGTGAACATGCCACCCTCGGTGAAGTCGCGCCAGCAGTCATCCAGGTGATAGTCATCCCAGAGCACCACGAGACTGGCGGCATACCCCACGACGGCACCGGTGGCGGGGTCGGTCGCCACGAGCTGTCCCTCGGGAAAGATCTCCTGGTGATGCAGCAGCTGTTCCCGGGTCCAGGCCGGGGAGTCGGGATAGACCGCACGGCAGAGCGCGATGATCTCGGGGACATCCTCGGGACGGGCCGGCCGGACGATCCACTCGGTCACAAAACGATCCGCTCCGTGCTGCGGGCAATCTCCGACGAGCGCTGGCTGTCCCAGAGCGGCAGGACCGTCCCCGCGGACCGGGATTCCCCGATGGTCTTCAGGTTCAATTCCCCGATCACCATCATCTCCTGGTTGGGATTGCCTTCCGCCAGGATTCCGTCCCGGGAGAAGGCGAAGTCGCTGGGCGTGAGGATGGAGGCCCAGCCGTAGTTGAGAGAGACGGCCGGGACCATCGGCAGGGACCCGACGGTGCACGAGTGCACCACGTACATCTGGTTCTCGATCGCCCGGGCATGGGCACAGTAGCGAACCCGGAAGAATCCCTGCCGGTCGTCGGTGCAACTCGGAACCAGGAGGATGTGCACCTGTTCCCGCGCCGCCGCGCGCACAATCTCGGGGAACTCCACGTCGTAGCAGATCGCGATGGCAATGCGACCGAAGGAGGTCTCGAACACCTTGAGCACGTCGTTCGGGGTCACCATCCACTCTTCCGACTCGAACCGCGTCATGTGCAGCTTGCCCTGTACCCCATGGTCACCCCGGGGGTTGAACAGGAAGCATTCATTGGTCACACGCCCGTTGCCGTCCCGGTGAACGGGTATGGTTCCGGCCGCAATGTAGATCCCATGTTTCTTCGCGAGACCGCCCATGAGATCCACGAAGACCTCCACCTGATCGGCCAGTGCCATGATCTGGTCGCGGATGGGGCGCCGCACGTCACCCAAGGTGAGAAGCTGCAGCGTGAAGTACTCGGGAAGGACCATGAGGGTGCATTTGTAGTCCGCAGCCGTGTCCACCAGGCCCTCCACCTGATCGCGGAAGGCCTCGAAGGTGGTGACGGGACGGATGAAATACTGGACCGATGCGACACGTATGCGCTCCACCGTGATCACCCTCCGAGTTCATGCATGACGGCCACGGCGCGCCCGGGGCCTTCCTGCAATGTGAGGTCGGGGGGAGAAAGATGCCACCCTGTCCCCCGGGGGGTGGAGGAGGCGGGGAGGCGGGGAGGCGGGGAGGTGTGGGGCGATCCGGTACCAATATCCTTCCGGCCGGACCGGGTTCCGGTCAGTACCCGGTGGGGTTGGCGGTTTGCCAGCGCCAGGAGTCGGCACACATGCGGTCGAGGTCGTGCCGGGCCACCCAGCCGAGGAGGGTTCGAGCCCGGCCAGGATCAGCGTAACACTCGGCCACGTCGCCCGGTCGGCGGGGAACGATCTCGTGCGGGATCGGGCGTCCCACCACGCGCTCGAACGCCGCGATGACCTCGAGCACGCTGTAGCCCCGGCCGGTACCCAGGTTGCAGACCTGCACCCCCCCGGTGGCGACCAGCTGCTCCAGAGCCCGGAGGTGACCCAGGGCGAGATCCTCGACATGGATATAATCGCGCACTCCCGTCCCGTCGGCCGTCGGGTAGTCTCCGCCATAGATCCGCACCCGGTCGAGCTTCCCCACCCCCACCCGTGTCACATAGGGGAAGAGGTTGTTCGGAACGCCGGTGGGGTCCTCACCGATGGTTCCACTGGCATGGGCTCCCACCGGGTTGAAGTACCGCAGGATGCCGATGCGCCAGGTGGGATCCGCCCGATGCACGTCCTGCAGCACCTGTTCCATCATGACCTTGGACCACCCGTACGGATTGGTGGACCGGAGCGGAGCCTCCTCCCGGATCGGCACCTGGTCCGGAATGCCATACACCGTGGCCGACGAGCTGAACAGGAGCGTCCGCACTCCCTGGTCCGCCATGCTGGCGCAGAGGTTCAGGGTCCCCGTCACATTGTTTGTGTAATAGCGCACCGGCTGGGCGACCGATTCCCCGACGGCCTTGAGCGCGGCGAAGTGGATCACGGCATCGGGCTGCGATTCCCCCATGATCCGGTCCAGTGCCACCCGGTCGAGGAGGTCCTCCCGGTGAAAGGTGATCGACCGCCCCGCGATCGCCTCGACTCGGCGAAGCGCCTCTTCCTTGCTGTTGACGAGGTTGTCGACCACGGTGATGTCATGGCCCGCGGCCAGCAGTTCCACACAGGTGTGAGTTCCGATGTAGCCGGCCCCGCCGGTGACGAGAATGCGCATGATGCCCTGGACAGAAAGAGGATGCTTCGCGGCACAGCAAGGGGTATGCCCGAGGGATCCGCTACTCGATCTCCTGCAGCATGGCCCGGATGCGGGGAAAGGCGGTCTCGATGTCGGTCAGGGACACAGCCCCGACCGAGAGCCGGAACCAGCCGGAATCCTCGTCCAGTCCGAAGGCCTGAAACGGGACGACGGCCCAACCGGCCCGCTCCAGCACGAGGCGCCGAACCGCTTCATTGTTTTGGATCATCTGCCCGCCGAGCGACCGTCCCACCAGGTCGAGACGGAGGGAGAGGTAGATCGCCCCCTGAGGATCGACACAGTCCACCGGGAACCCCTCCGCCTGCAGGGCCCGGACCCCGGCAGTCAGAGCCGTCAGCCGAGCCTCCACCCCGGCATTGGTGCTGGCCCGAAACGCCGCCACAGCGTCCTCATCCGCCAGGAAGGCCGCCGTGGCGACCTGTTCGGGCCGGGGAGCCCAGGCGCCCACGTGCGCGAGGAGATCGCGCATGCGGGCGCTGATCACGGGCGGAGCCATCGACCACCCGACCCGGAGTCCGGTCGCCGCAAACGCCTTGGAGATTCCATCGAGAGAGATCAGGTACGGGGCCGCTTCCGGCACCAGGGCGAGAGGGTGAACGTGGCGGGCCTCTCCGAACACAAACGAACCATAGACCTGGTCATGCAGAACGAACAGGAGGCGCTCTCCCCGGACGAGACGACGCTGGTTCTCCTCCACCACCGCGCGGAGAATCGCCTCCATGGTGTCCGGCGGGATGATCGTCCCGGTCGGGTTGGCGGGCGTGCAGAGGGAGAGCAGCCGGGCTCCGGGAAGGAGAGGGATGATCTGATCCGCCGTGGGCTGAAACCCCGTGGCCCGTGTGGTGGGAATCTCCACCGGCTCCGCACCCACAAGCCAACTGTAGGGTTGGTTGTTCCAGGACGGAACCGGGTAGATGACCCGGTCCCCGGGATCGACGAGGGTGCGAAAGGCCGCGTAGAGAACGGGCCGGGAGCCGCTGGTGACCAGAATGGCCTCGCGGGGATACTCGACCCCGTGTTCCCGCTGGACGTAGGCGCGGATGGCGTCCCGCAGGACGGGAAGGCCGTCGCCGGGGGGATAGTTGGTCTCGTGGGCATCGAGTGCCGCCTGGACCCCGGTTCGGAGGACCTCGGGAATCGGAAACTGCCGGGGATCGAAGTCGCCCACGGTCAGGTTGCAGATGGGGCGTCCCTCGGCCTGGAGTGTCCGGATCTCGGAGGCGATCTGCAGGATTTCGGAGGCGCGCATCCCACGGGCCCGGGCGGAGCAGGAAGCGGCCAGGGGCTCAGGAGGGCCGAAGTCGAGGGTATCGGGCAGGATGGAAGTCATGCTGCATTCTACCCCGACCGACGTCGGAGGGCCAGCGGTGGCCCTCACCCCTGACCCCTCTCCCACAGAGTGGGAGAGGGGAACGGCACCTGAAGATCAGGGGGCGGGTCGGCGGATCGGTTGTCGGCAGGGAAATGGAGGCCAAGCCCCCCCCTCTCCCGCGTGCGGGAGAGGGGGACGGGGGGTGAGGGTCCAGTGCGCCGCGTAGGAATCGAACCTACAACCTAGTGATTAAGAGTTTGCCCCCCGGTCTCTGGCCCTTTTGGGCCTAGCGTGTAAGTGCCTTATTTTACAATCAGATACGGAGTAGGAAAAAGTTGGCCGTTTGGCCTTCTTGGGTCGTTTTTGGCCTCGGACTATGGATAGACTATGGATATTTTTGGTGTTCGGGGGGTCCTCTACGGACGCCAAGAAGGGTATGGAAAGGGAATTACCCGCCCCTAGAGGAACAAGAAGGCGAGGGGGCAGTAATTACCCGACCCTAGAGGAGTATGAAAGCGCGAGGGCGAAGGAGGGAAGGTCCCTTACGCCGTCCCGAACATCTTGTCGAAGCGGGCCGCGGCCGCCTCGGCCCTTTGGGGAGCGACGTGGGCATAGGTATCGGCCGTGAGGGTGATGGTGCTATGGCCGAGCCTCCGACTCACGGTCAGAAGGTCCTCGCCATCCATGAGGAGGAGCGAGGCGCAGGTATGGCGGAGGTCATAGATCCGGTGGGAGGGAGTGAAGGGTCTCCGAGCGGTCGGGCCGCTCCGAGGCTTCCGCCTCTCCGGTCCCCATGTCCCGAGCCCCGCCCCTTCCATCACGCGGCGGAAGGAGCCGGTGCGGAGGTTGGACAGGTCGAGGGGGGTGCCGAACTCCGTCGTGAACAGAAGGCCATGATCCTGCCATTCAGGACCGAGGAGAAGACGCTCTTGGTTCTGGATCCCCCGCCACGCCCGTAGCTCCCTCATGGTGACGGCGGGGAGAGGAACGTGGCGGCGGCTCTTGGCCGTCTTGGGGCGGGCGAAGGCCCACCCCGCAGGGTGCTTTTTCCGGTCGACGCTCCGCGTCAGGGTCCGCTTGACGTCCACCGCTCCTTCCCCGAAGTCCACATCCGCCCACCGAAGGGCGAAGGCCTCCGAAGGCCGGAGACCGCCCGTCAGGAGGACGTGCCAGAGGGCACTCAACCTCTCCACCCGCGCGCAGAGGAGAAACCGTCCGGCCTCCTCCCGGGTCATCGTCTTTCCCACGCCCTCGGCGGCCTCGACCTCTCCCGACGCATCGGCCTTCGGCACGCTCGCATACTCGGCCGGATTGGAGGGGAGGATGTTCCTCTTGACCGCGTCCCGGAGCGCCCGCTTCACGATCCCGTGGAGGTACTTGATCTCGCGCCGGAGGCCGTACTCGGCCATATAGGTGTACAGGGCGTCGAAGGAATGGACGCTCAAGCGCCGCAGGGGCACCGAGCCGATGGGAGGAGCGCCATTGGTCGGTTTGAGGATCCATCGGCTCACACTCGCCCGGTAGCTGTCGAAGGTGACGCGCCGCACCTGCCCGGCGACGCTCGTCTCCAACCATCCGGTCAGGTATTGGGCCAGCGTCTGTCGGGTGACGACCGGGGAGCGCCCGCTCCCCTTGAGCCCCTCTTGCGCCCGGGCCCAGGCATCGGCATCCCCCTTCCGGTGGAAGGTCTTGCTGAGAAGCCGGGGGGCACCGCCGGTCGGTTCCCCCGTCTCGGGATCCCGGAGGGGCGGGACGTAGACCGTCGCATCCCATCGGGTGCGGAGGGTGCCGTCCTTGGTGGTCCATTCGCGCTTGTTGACCGTGGCCATCGTTTGGAGTCTCCTTTCCCCTTATATGTATGATCGAACACGTCTATCGAGGTGCCGGGGGCTTTTCTAGTACTCCTCGGGGAGTAGGACCGTCGTCGCGGACCGCCCGGCCTCGGTGATGATCCAGAGGCGGATGTCCGGGGAAATGCGGTAGGCACTGAACAGGCGGGCCCCGCTCCGAAGGGCATCCTCGTTGGCCCGCCGATCCTCTGCCCCCAGGTCGCCCCAGTCCCCCGCCGCATGGCGCTGGAGGTAGGCGAGCGGGGTCTGCCCCGCCTCCGACAGGGCCGCCAGAGCGCCCGGAGTGGCCAGAAGGCGTCCCAGCGGGAAGGGGACGGCGCTGCGGGTAGTGATGGTCATCGGTGATCTCCTTTGTGTCCGGGGGTTACGCCTTCGGCGGTAGCCGGTGGAGGGCCAGCCAGTTGAGGACGAGGACGAGTTCTTGGAAAGGCAACCGAGAGATGGCGCCATCCTCTGACGAGACTTCCACATCGCCATCCGGATACAGAATCACCAGCGTATCCCCGTTCCCGACCGCGAACCCTTCCTCGATTTCGGACACGATGGCCCAGTTTTCGAGGAGGGAGGGAGAGGAGGAGTTCATTGTGTCCCTTTCTGCTAGAAGGTGGTGGTAGCGCGGGCGGTGTAGAACTTTCCCGGCTGTTCCATAGCGGGTTCCAAGGCACGGCGTACTTCGGTTTTGCGGGTTTTGGTGGTCGCGTATCCGTCGGGGTACTTCTCCAGGATCTGGAGAGCCAGCGCGGTGTTGTACCGGAGGAATCGGTTGTAGGAAAAGGAGAGGGCTATCCAACCGGGGACTTCTTCCCCATACTCGTGAATGAGGAACCCCAGTCTTTCTAATTCGTGGAGGAGAGCGGGTGTGGTCATTTGGGGGCTCCGGTTTCAGGGTTCAGGTTCAGTCTTAACCTACCCCTAACCTACTCTTGCTACATATAAAGGTCAAGGGTTTTTGGGGATGGTGGGGTTACGTGCGAGTCCACCCTTGGGGTAGAAGCGCTGATTGGGGGCCAGAGAGGGAGGAGGAAGGAGGGAACGCGTTCGGAAGGGAGAGGCGGCCTCTCGGCGTCGCTACAGGGCCTCTAGATGCTACACCGCTACCCGCGGAACAGGAAAACCCGTAGAGCATAAGAACTCTACGGGTTCACTCCTACAGCAGGTGGATCAGCAAGTAGAAGAGGACACGACTAACTAAGACCTCGACCTTACACGTCACCACAAGACACGACCCACCCCGTTCCACTACGTTTGCGTCCCGGCGCCCTACCGGAGCGCGTTCACCAGTTGTGAACCGATTTCAAAGAGGAGGACGGCGACCGACAGGAGACCCGCACCTGTGGCCACCGACCATGCCCACGGCCATACCAGAGCGGCCTTGACCGCCCGTTCATCCGCGATACGCTTGTAACTATTGATTAGCTCGTCAATGGTCGACCCCTGTTGGGTCAGCTTGGCAACCTTTCGATTAGCCTTCTCACGGTTGTAGCCCTGGAACACTTCATTGAAGATGAACGCGGCAAGCGAGATGAGGAAAAGGAGCGCCACCAGCAAAGAGCTACGGGGGTCCAGGTCGTCTTTAACGAAGGACCAGATGCCGAAGACCCCTGCGTATCCAACCGCCATGACCAAGTTGGTGTACGCCGAGGATCTCTCGTATTCGACGGCGACAAGGTGTTCGATCTGTTGGACGACTACTTCGTACTGGCGCTCGTCCTCACCATTGTCTGGTTCAACCGGGGAGGTCATCGCGCTCCCCCAAGGTCGACACAAGCAAACCCGTTTTCCAAGGCCCACGCCCCAACCCGTTTGACGAGAGAGGCAAGCGCATCCTCGTCGTGACCGTCCGTCTTGAGGGACCGTATCGCGTACGGCAGCCTTGGGGCCACGCTTGATTCGACAATGTAGACGGACCCACGATCGGCATCCACGGCCCCCGCAACGGCAACATACTCACCGTCCTTCTCCCATCGCGCCTTCTCGTTCACTCTCGGCCACTTCTCATCATCAATCATACTCAACCTCCGTGAAGGAAAAGCAGGACCCATAGGGCTGTTACCAACCCTATGGGCCTCCCTTGTTTCATAGCATGCGGTCTCGCGGGCTGTAGACCTTCTTGCGGACAATCGAGCGGCGACCAGCAAAGCGGAGCTCGATGTAGATTGTGTCGCCTTTCGACGCCCCAACCCCGCAATCGAAATAATCAGGCCCTACGAATGACAAAATGTGCGTAGATCGTGCTTCGATACGTACATCGGAATGATCGTGTGCGTCTGGTTGATGGGTTCGCGATACTGAAGTGAGAAGCGGCCATCCGGATCGCCATTGGAGTTCCCAGTATGTGAGGATCAGTGGTGTAGCTGAAAGGTTCCGGATGTATATCTGGTTCCCGATGTCGTCGCACCCCGTGAACTGGTAGGAGACCTCGATGCGAAAGCGATCGCGCCACCAGGAGTGAAACTGGAGGGCAGCGAGTGCGGTGGAAAGGGCGGCGCCCCACCCCGCTAGGACTTGTGTCGCCAGTTCAGGCACGAGCCGCCGCGACACGCTGCGCTAAGCGGCGCACAAGGACGAAGTGCGTCAGGACGCCCGGGGCGTCACTCGCGAACGCGCGGTTAGGGTGTAGTGAATCCACGAAATAGCCAACCCACGATAACTAGCACTCCACGCACCAGTGCATACGCGATAATTGGGACGAACACAGCGGCGGCCAAGAACAGCCAGATGTTTGGAATGACTTCTGACTTATAAACGTGGGACCACGATGCCCGAGCCCGCCGCTCATCTTGACGAGCCTTCCACTCGGCCCTTTCTCGCTCATTGCTTGGTATCGCATCCAGATCACGAGCATACATCTCTTGCGCGAATCGCTGCGCCCGGTGGATCTGCTGTAGAGGAAGCCACCCGAACAGAAACAACCCCCATATGACCCAAAGCACCGCAAAAACCCGGTGCAAGCCACGCTTCCAGTTTATGGGATGCGTTGGAGTTCCCGCATTCATACAGTTACCCTAAAGTTGTTCGTCAGTCTCCCCGTGCCTCTCCCAACCCCCCGAAGAGAGTACCGCTCGCACCCTGATCTGGCAAGCCTGCGGCAGCAGCAGGTCCCAGCGGGATCCACGAACTCCCGAACCCGGGACCACGCTCGGGCCCAGGCCTCAGCCTCGCGGAGTTCGTCAAGGGTAAACATCGTGCCACTACGGTAGGACAGAACCTTGAACTGAACGTGAACTACCCCATGTACGGCGCGAGGGCGGCGCTTATCGCCTCCTCCTCCACACCGGCATCCAGTGCCGCAATGATCGTGCGCTGGAGGAGGCCGAAGGGCGCGGGCCCGAGGGGACGCGGATAGGCGTTGGGGGCGACCGGCGGGTCATCGGCGCGGGGTTCGAGCCCGGCCTCCGCACTCGCGCATCGGCTCGCCGCCAGCGCAGCCCACCGCGCCCGCAGGCGCAGGAGGGGCGGCTCTCCAGAGGGCTCGGGCCCGGAGGTCCCGATCCCCCCGAGCGGGCCGTAGGTCGCGCGTTCCGCATCGGCGGACGCGAGGGCCAAGACCCGCTCCGTGACCGCGCCCTGGGCAAAGGACCACGCTGCCTCGACTGCCATACGAGGGCGGGGATCTCCGGGAGCAAACTGGTCCCATAGCGGAAGCGCAAGGGCGGCGACCTCGGCGGCCATCGCGCGGCAATTCCACGACACGGGCCGCAGGAGCCGTACCCGGCGAGCCACAAGAACGGGATCGTGCTCCGCCTTTTCTGCGCCGTCGCCCTCGACGCTCCACATCCCGCCGCAACCGACCGCCCCGCCGTAACTCTTGAGGAACCACAGCACCCCCGCCGGGCCGTCGAGGATGTGGAGGCCGTTGTGGCCGGGCTTGAGGTCGCCCGCGCACACTACCCACGCTCCCGCGCTCTCCCCGAGCCCTGGCGCGGGGAAGACCTCCCCTTGGCATACGCTACGCCAGAGAAGCGAAGCGTGGGGGAAGAGGAACTTGAAGCCGATCACAGCGTCATTTTCGGTCAGAACCCAAGGCCGTGGCGGGTCGGTGCGTTCGCCGCCTTGAAGGCGCCGGCCAGCGGGGCCATCGTGGCTTCGGCCTCGCGGCGATCCTGCTCGGCTTTGGCGACCTTCGCCTCCGTCGCCCGGCGTTCGGCCTCGATCGGTCCCGCCTCGTAAATCAACTGCCCGCCCGGTGTCCCCCGGACCCGTCGCCCGATTTCGCGGGCCGTCGGATAGGACCGCTCGGTCAGCACTATACGGGCCATCTCCTCGACGACCTCCTTGGCGTGAGGGAGCCTCGAAGGGGGGAGGACGAGGGGCAGCGGGAGCCGAGGAAGCTCGAAACGGTCGGCCACGGCCTCAGCCTCCAGCCGAAGGAGGTCCAGCACCCCGTAGCGGCTATTGATGCGGTCGACCGCCTTCTTCAAGGCCTGCACAGACGACACGACGCGCTCCATGTCCTTCTGGTACTCGTTCATCAGCGACCCGTGCGCCCGGGGGATTCCCTTCGAGAGCCGCTCGACCGCTCGCGCCCGTCGGTCCGCCCGTCCGGCCTCCTCCCGCTCCACCTCCAGATCCGCTACCCGGCCCCGAAAGGCGTCGAGGCGGTAGGTGGCCTTGGTCACCCGCGTGATGGTGTCCTCGTCCTGGGGGTTCTCGCGGGCCGCACGCGAGGCGGCTTCCCTCTCCTTCTCGGCGGCGGCCAATCCTGCCCGGGCCTCCGCCAGTTCCGCGTCAAGCTCCGCGACCGTGGCCGCTGTCTCGTCGGTCATTTGGGGACTTCCTTTCTGCTCCCATGAAGGAGAAGGGGGTGGGTCACCGGCCGGGGCTGGATTAGGTCCCCACTTACGGCATGCGGGGGCCGTAAACCCACCGCACGCACCGGATCCCCACCCACCCGTTAGTGCTGGCCCGCCGGAGTGAAGCGGGCCAGAAGCGCCGCCGCCTGCTGCTGGATCACCTCGACATCCCTCCTCAGGTCCTTGATCTGTGCACTCAAGGCCTGCTGCTCCGCCGGCGTTGCGTGTCGAGGACGGCATCCGCACGGGCCCATCTCTGCGACCCGGACGGCGGAGGGTTCCGGCAACCGCTCTCGGACGGCGTTGTCGCGGTCGAGACGGGCCCGGCAGTCGAGCGCCGTCCGGCGGGCGGCGTCTCGCACACTCATCGGCCTTGACGAATCGGCGGCGGCGTTGACTGCTCCCGTCAGATCCTGCACGGTTCGCATCAGTTCCGCCTTGGTCAGTAGGTCCGGGGACAGAGGTTCGGCGTACTTCATTGGGGTCTACTCCTGTGGGGGTGTGAATCGTCCAACGCGTGTAGCTCGTGCAAGAGTTCATCGTCCGACAGACTCGCGAGGGGAGGCAGAACGCTCCACGTCGAGGGGGGAGAGTCGGGGTCAAGTTCGGCCAGACGACGCATCAACTCGGCATCCGTGAGGTGCTCGAATCCCGTTCTCTGGTCGTTGTCTCCGACCGCCGCCACGGCCCGCTCCAACATCCCCCATCCGGGGACGAGGTCCTCGGGAAGCTCTTTGTTCATGGTCGGTATCCTCCTCCGTTCAACTCGGCGACCCGCTTCTCTAGGGCCAAGAGGCGGGTCTCTCGTACGTGGAGATCCCGCGACCGCAGCCATGAGGTCACCAGTCCCCGCAAGGCACTCGCCGCCGAGGCAGACATCCGACCCGTGGCGACCGCCGTGGCTGCGATCATGCACCAACGCTGCGCATCCTCCGGGGTCTGCAACGCTCCCAGTTCCCCCTCCTCCAGTCCCCGCCTCTTCCGGAGGAGTCGAGCCGTCGTCATCCCGCCCCGCAGATTCGCGGCCCGCCTCTCGGCCTCCAGCGCCGGGTTATGGGCAAAGCACCATCCATCCTTGACCCAGGTCGCCGGTACTCCGCAGGGGCGCCCGTCCACGATCGCCCGGCACTGGTCCGGTCTCTCCTCCTCCGAGAGCGTGGCCGGGGCGGACCCTTCGCTTTCTGTTGCGTTCTCCATTACATCTACCTCCTGCTTTGACTGCTTGCCCACCGGAACTGGGGTCTACCCGGTGCTTTTCCTACCCCCGTACAACCCCGCCCCCAACCGATCACCTAGAGATTTCTAATCATTAGGTGGCCGCCTATCTCCTTGCTCTCTCTTGACTTCGCTCCACCCATCACGAGAGATCCATAGGCCTTCACACCGGCGCTGTCTGTTTTAAGTTAGTGCTTGTGCTGTGTGATGGTCTAGTCTGTGCCTTCACACACCACCCTTCACGTCACCCATCAGCCCTTTACTCCAACAAACGACCACGCCATTCCCTCCTCCCGTTTCCTTACTCTCGCACGATGACCAGATCATTTTGGGTTCGTGCCCAGTAGTCAGGGGTGCCTCCAAACGTTCCGCGCAAATGAGGATCTTTCTTGGCCGCTTCCAACGTGTTGGGGTGCCACATCTGCGCCAGACTACTCCAACCTTTCGAATGGAGATGTCGGACATAGGGCTCAGGGGTCGGTACTTGGAGCATTGTGGAGATGACCGTGTCTGGCCGGAAGCGTTCTGACCGGGGGTCACGTCCGGTTATCTCCCTCCACCTCTCCACCGCTCGCGCCACATGCACGAGGGATTCTCGACCCGGGAGGAGGGCCACTACGGCCTTCACGTACGGGAACAGGGTGAGGGTTCTGTCGCGGAGCGGGACCGCGACAACAAGGATCACGTTCTCACCGACATTGCGCGGGTACTCCTGAGAGGGGGATCCGACCTCAGCCAGACGGGAGGCAAGGAGGTCGAGGTTTTCCTTCGCACCAACCACCCGCCGCCCCCGCGCTCGGGCCGTCAGAACCCCTCGCCATTCCTCCGCGTATGTCCCCTTCGAAGCCGAGCTTCGATCCTCCCTCTGCTCGGGGCCGGTAAGCCGGAGACATCTCGCACAGGCCTCCCTCGCCGCGAAAGGGGACAGGCTCGTCTCCACCGCATGTACAGGGGAGGAGAGGAGGTCAGCATACGCCCGCCCACCGCACAGGCTCCGTCTCCCCCCGTAGGGCCAGGCATGCCACTTTCCCTTTGACCAGCGGATCCAGTGAAGGCCGCTCCGTGCCGGCCTCTCTCCCGCGTCCTCCATTTGCGCTCCCTCCTTCCTTGGGCCGAGATTCGCCTCCTCAGCCCTCGCTACCCGTCAAACCCCTCTTTCCCTGCCCCGCTCCCATTAGTTCCTCTCCGCCGCTCTCCGGCGGGTCTAGGTGCCTTCCCGCTGTTGACTCCCTTCCGGCGTACAGCCGCAATCCCCCACAGCCACCCGAAAGCCCAATCCCGCCCCCCACCACGCCACGAGGACCCCCACGCGGAGTCCCTCCAAGGCATCGCGTTCCCTCCGCTCCCCACCCGTCTCATAGAGGAACAGGGCCTGATGGAGACGTTCGGTGACCCCCTCCACCATCTGCCGCCACGGGGTCGCCTCCTCCGACCGAAGCCAGAGCGTCACGCACTCACAGACGGAGTACTGGACCTGTGCCTCCATTGCGCTCACGAACTCCGCCACCCACGCCCGTCTGGTCGCCCGTCGCGCCTCCTCCCCGGCCCTGAGCTCCCGACACGCCTTACACAAATCCCGGTCTCGGGGGGCCTTCTTCGTCTCTTCCACGGCGACCTTCCATGCCGCCCCAGGCACCGGGATCCTCTCGCACACCGACCGTGTTCCCCTCTCGACCACGTGCCACTTGCCTCCCGGACGCATGTCTCCCGTGATCGGATCCCACCGTCGCCACCGTACCCACCGGACATCAGGCAGTGGAGTAGGCGTCCTCGGATATGACATCTGATCTCTCCTTTCTAAGACGCTCGGGCGTGTTCCCCTCTACCGGGAGTCTCTCTGCGTGTTCCCCTCTACCGGGAGTCTCTCTCAGGTACTTCCTTCCCCCAGTTTTTCCCTAGCCTTTCCTTGATCCCTAGGCCGGGGCTCCTCCCGGCCTCATTCTCAGTTACCTCATTCTAGAGAAGAGCTTTTCTTCTGTACTCTAGAGAGGTCCTCCTCTCCCATTCCTGGAGGAAGCCCTTTTATCTCCCGGAACCCCTCTCGTTTCACAGTTTCCACTAACCTCCTCCCTCGCACCATGAGTACTGGAGGAAGCCCTTTAGCATCCTGGAGGAAGCCCTTTAGCCGCAGTGCTCTTCCCACTCATTCACCGCCTTCTCTCGCTCCCACCGAGCGGCAATCGCCGGAGGGAGAGACGCCCGGAGAAGCAAGCCACCTTCTCGTCCCGCCACGTGAACTGATCGGATCCACCCCGCCGCTTCGAGCGCCCCCAATCCGCGACGTGCGGCGTCTCGCGAGTAGCCCGACAGGGCCGCCAGATCGCTCCTCATGATCCAGCGGAGGGGCACCCCGTCCCGCGCCATCAGCAGGTCCGCCGCGAGGGCGACCCCCTTGGACAGTGTGGTGAGGGACCGGTCGGCCACGACCTCGCGGATCCACCCAAAGCGGTTCACATCAGGGCCCCCCGCCTCCTCCCGTGCCCGCGTCTCCAACGCGACGAAAGAGGCCTCGTCCGCCTCCGGTCGGGTAGACCAGTAGCACCTGGCCCACTCCTCAGGGCAGGCCCATCGCATCAGGGCCTCTTCTCGCTCGGTGACTGTGCCAGCCACCATCCGGCGCCGCAGGACGCTCAGCCTAGCCCAGAGCGCCCCGAGCGCCGCGCGGTCATCGCGGGACGGCCTCAATAGGACGCTCGTGTGCCGATTCCGGGGTCCATCCTCTGGCATCCGGTCCACAATCCCCGCGCGGGCGGAGCGGCGCAGGATGGCGCACAAGGCAGACTGGGAGAGTGAGGCCTCCCGCGCGAGCGTCCGGTACTCCGCAATGCACGGTCCCCCGTATTTGCTCTGATGCAGAAGAACGACGCGCAGGAGAACCCGAGTCGCAGGAGGAAGGTCCGAACAGGCGACCGCCCACTCCGTCTCGCGTCGCCACCTCTGATTCGGTTGGGGTTCCGTAGGCTCGACGAAATGCTCGGTCAGGTGAGGCTTTGAGACTGTACCGCGAGTCGGGTGAGGCTCAGAAACAGTGTCGCGGGTCGGGATGTGCAGTTGGGACATGTGCTCCTCCGTTGTCGGGACCGGGGGAATCCCCCCAACGCAAAACCTCCGCTACACCATTACGGTGGCGGAGGTTTTGGGAGTTGCAGAGCACTGTTCCGCGGCGCTCAGTTTAGGAAAGATACAGGTTACACCCCGCTAGGTCAAGTGACCCTTCACCTCACCCTTCACCTCACCCTTCCCCAGAGATCGGGTTCCGTAGGCCTTCCTTCGCATAGATGAGATACGCGTACCCCCTCTGCTTGAAAAGGACAGCGTCCGCACTCACGATCATTTCCACAGGATCGCGAGAACGCAGAAGAATCCCCATCACTCGCCGGAAGTGCTCTCCGGGGAAGGTCAAGTCAAACTCCTGGGAGCCGACATGGCGAATCGGGAGGGCGTAGCGCCCCACGTGAGGAATCGGGGGCGCGTAGCGCCCCGCCCATCCCAACAAGGGCCCCCTCAGTACGGAGTACCCCGAGGTTCCTACTAACTGAACGATCTCCTCGGGTTCTTTGTCCTCCTTTTTCCTTTTGGCGTTTCTCCTGGCCGTCTGGATTCTATTGGCCGTCGTGGTACGGTAGGCACCTGATAGCCAATGCTCGGGGAGCGTCGTAGGCTCAGCGACGGGGATCGGATCGTCCTTCCAATCAAGCGCGTCGGGAATCGAGAGACGCTCGCCCGTCTCTTCCGCTCGTGCCACGATGGACGCGGAGAGGGCCGGATCAAGACGACCGTGGACCGACTCCGGGTGGAACCGACGAAAACGCAGGATCCCCGTTTCGGGATGGCCGGGGCTTGACCACACCATCCGGGTTTCCTCAAGATCGACGTCAACAGGAAGCCAGACCGCTTGATGACTGCTCCCCTCGTTGCGCGAGTACAACCCCGGCAGGCACCTCAGAAGGGGGTTCAGTTCTATACCTACCTCCTCCCCAGACAGCGCGGGAGCGGTGTCGAGGGGAGGCAGGACGGCCACCAGTGCCCCGTCCTCGGACGTGCCCGCCGCCTCCCACGCTCCACGCAGGACGACCCGGGGGAAGGGAAAGCGTCGGAGATGCTCGATGAGGGCACCCGGATTATCAACTCGCATGGTGATCCTCCCTCCCAAGCCTCGCCCGATACGCCGGGTGCCGGGGATCGACCCGGGGAAGGTTGTCGTTGACCCGGTACCAGCGGGGACGGAGCGAGGGCAGGACGTCCTCTCGTAACTCCCGCCACCCATCCGGCCCGCAAATGAGGTTGATGACGTGCTCCTCTAGGGAAAGGTCCCGCTCGCGGCAGAACAATTCGAGGTGGAGCTTGAACCACGCGGGCACCCGGGCCTCAAGGCGGAGAGGAACCCCCCGGTCCGGTCCGATTTCCACTTGCCTGAGATGCTGGGGGGCATCGAAGCGCCCGGATTGCCACACCAGCGAGACCGTGGCCGGGTGGAGGCCGAATACTTGGCCCAGAGCATTCGCTGTCCACTGGTCCCCCCGGGCGAGCGGAGGCCGCGTGTGGTACGGGAGACGGAGAAGCTCGCGCCGGACGGCGGGATGGATGGAGCTTGGGCGTCCGCTGGGGACGCCTGACAACAAGCCCGCGATCCCACACTCGCGGAATCGTTTGAGCCATTTGGACACGGTCGGACGCGAAGTGCGACATTGCCGGGCGGTTTCCTCGACCGACCTACCGCCGAGCGCGGTAAGGACGATGTCGATTCGCCGCCGAAGGGCCTGAAGTTCATCGGTAGGCATGCTTTTTCCTTCCCCCGTAGGGATGCTGTAGTAGAAAGGTGTTTCCTCGGTGCCTATTAGGAGGGGCTCCGGTTGCCTCCCCCCTTATAGGATCCTAGGAAGTCGGTTTCCGGTGCTGCCCCTCGATCCACTCGACAAGGGCCGTTTCCGCGATGCGGATGGTTTTCCCGACCCGCATGTGGGGTGGTCCTTTCCCCCGGGCGATAAGGTCGTAGAAGCGCCACGCCGCCAACCCGGTCCGCTCGGACGCCTCTTTCACGCGCAGTAGCTTTGGGATGTCCATGTTCCTGCCTCCTCGAATCTGGGTGTGGACGAGCCACCAATGGCTCCTCCCTTCTATAAGTATGATTGAGCACATCTAACGCACTCGTCGGACCTCAGCGTGGGTCTTGGGGAGGAGGTTGCCTCGATGCACCTATGTGGATCTTCTCGGGAGAAGCGGACTATGGATATTCCTATGGATAGGCGCAAAAAAGGCCCGCCGAAGGGGCGGGCCGATCTTGGTAAGTTGTTGATTTGTAAGGAGTGCGCCGCGTAGGAATCGAACCTACAACCTAGTGATTAAGAGTCACTTGCTCTGCCAATTGAGCTAGCGGCGCGTTCTGTCATAGCCCCAAGGGGAATCGAACCCCTGTTCCCACCTTGAAAGAGTGGTGTCCTGACCGTTAGACGATGGGGCCGGGTTCCGCCGAATAGCGCTAACGGGATTCGAACCCGTGTTCCAGCCTTGAGAGGGCTGTGTCCTGGTCCCCTAGACGATAGCGCCACACCAGCCGCGTCACACTCTGTTCCACAGGCCCGGCAGGAATCGAACCTGCAACCCCCGGTTTTGGAGACCGGTGCTCTACCAATTGAGCTACGGACCTCTGCAGCCGCCTTTCCCTCTCCCTGGAGGGTGGCTGACGGGACTTGAACCCGCAACCTCCGGAGCCACAGTCCGGCGCTCTAACCGATTGAGCTACAACCACCACGGTCGCCTCAGCCGGCTGCCTGAAGCGGGTGGTAAGGTATCGCCCCCTCCGCAGCCGGTCAACCCCGCGGAACGGTCTGGAACTTGCCCCTGAGTCCTCCGGCTGACCGAGGCGCACCCAAACTCGACACCCCGTTTCCGGGGTTCTGGGCGTGGGATGGCCGCCTGCGGACGCCGGGGAGGGTGACCATACTGCGGGGCGCTTCCCGACAGGCCCGAACCCTTCGGATTGACGCAGTCCATGGTTGTGCAAGTTGTTGCATATCAACAGTTTTCTGTCTCAAGCCCAGCCCTTGGGCTTCCCACATCCCTCGACCGGCCGGGTGGCAGGACGGGGGGAGGATGCACACTCGCGGAGGAAGGTATGCCTCGACGGACAGCACGGTTTCTCCCGGTTCTCACTGCGGCGCTTGCTGCCATAGTCATGGCAGGTTGCGACGGTGACCCGACCTCGTCCGGTCCCCGGATCATCACCCTCGCGTCGGTGACCGGATCCGGACAGCAGGGCGTGGTCGGGGCTCTTCTGACCCAGCCTTTCGTCGTCCAGGCCACCGACCAGTTCGGTGTCCCCCTCCCCGGGCTCACTGTCTCCTGGCAGGTTGTTTCCGGAGGAGGAACCGTCACCCCGTCGCAGTCCCAGACGGGAGCCGATGGACGGGCATCCACTCTCCTGCGGCTCGGGGCCGACAGCGGCACCCAGGTGGTCAATGCGATCATCACCGGGGTCCAGCCGGTTTCCTTCTCGGTGTTCGCCCAAGGAGATACGACCTCCACCGGTGGTCCGGGGCAACCCCCGCCTCCCCCGGCGATGGTCTCCTTTCAGACCATCTCCGCCGGAGACCGCCATACCTGCGGACTGACCACCGACAATGTGAACTATTGCTGGGGCTTCAATGGGGACGGACAACTGGGGATCGGAGTGCCTCCCCTCGGAAGCGGTCCTCTCTTCGCCTTCCCCCAGCCGGTAATGGCGGTGGGTGACCTCACCTTCCGGCAGGCCATCGGGTCGCGATTCCACACCTGCGCCCTGACCCTTTCCGGACTGGCCCACTGCTGGGGCACCAACGTGGATGGACGCCTCGGGGACGGAACGGTCGCTCCCAAGAACGCTCCGGTCCAGGTCGTGACCTCCCAGACCTTCTCCTCGATCAGCCCGGGCCGGCTCCACACCTGTGGCGTCACGTTGGCCAACCGGGCGCGTTGCTGGGGTTTCACCCAGGACGGCGCTCTCGGTATCGGAATGGTGGCGGGGGATTCCCTCCTGATCCCCGGCGTGGTGGCCGAGGACACCATCCCCTTCCGGACCGTCTCCTCGGGCCGGCTCCACACCTGCGGCCTCACGCCCGCCGGCGTGCCCTGGTGCTGGGGCGACAACCAGAGCGGCCAGCTGGGTGACGGGACCGCCACGCGCGCCATGTCCCCGGTGCAGGTCATCGGTGGCCTCGTGTTCGACAGCGTCTCGAGCGGAGGGAGCCATTCCTGCGCCCTCACCCCGGCCGGAGCCGCCTTCTGCTGGGGCGGAAACGCCTCCGGGCAGCTCGGCAATGGGTCCACCGCCGCCAGCCCGGTCCCGGTTCCGGTGTCGGGGGGAGTCGCCTTCCGTCAGATTTCATCGGGTCTCGACCACACCTGCGCCGTTTCCACGACCAACGCCCTCTTCTGCTGGGGCGCCAATGGTTCCGGGCAACTCGGATCGGGGAATACCGGGTCCGCCTCGGCTCCGACACTGGTGGCCGGACCCGTCAGCGGGTTCACGATGGTCAGTGCCGGTGCCACCCATACCTGCGGCATGGGCACCGACGGCATCGCCTACTGCTGGGGTGACAACCAGTTTGCCCAGGTGGGAGACAGCACCACGACCGGACGCCTGGTGCCGACGCGGGTGAGCCAGCAGAAATAGGGAGTAGTCCCTTGCGGACCAGATTGAACACAAAAAAGCAGCAATATTGTGGGCGACGCCCGGAAACCCTTACGGGCAGCGTGTTTGACGGCGATTGGGAAGGCATCAAACTTTGAGGGATCTCGAGTATTCGCGTCGCGGAGCGCCGTGACCCGGCGATTTGGTGTTTCCCGGGGCTGACGCCCCTTGCTCGGCCAGGGGAGGTGGCTCACGCCACCGAGGAGCCCGGACGACCACCCGGCCGTGTGAACGGCCTCTCGCCGCCGAGCCCGGGGCGAAAGCCCCGGGGAACCCACGCGATCCCGAGGCGCCTCTTTGGTTCCGGCTGTGCCGGCTTAGGGAATAGGGAGTAGGAAATAGTCCCTTACGGACCAGATTGAACACAAAACGGCAACAATATTGTGGGCGACTCCCAACCCCCCCCCCCGCCGACCGTTCGGGTCACGGCGATCGCATCGGCCGCGCCGGGCAAGGGGAATGGCCACAAAAAGCACAGAAGTCACAAGAGGCACACCTCGGTGCGCATGGGGTCCCACCAGGGGCGA
>JBDIWC010000044.1:0-30594 GCA_039794085.1 Gemmatimonadales bacterium | reverse complement strand
CCGCAGTCGCGGTTTCCGCAACAAGGAACGCTTCAAGACGGCCATCTATTTCCATCTGGGTGGCCTGAATCTCTATCCGGCTGGTGTCAAGTGAGGCCGGTTACCCACTCAATCGGGTGAAGACCCCTAAATCTTTACTGATCGTACTCACTCGCCCATTCACGATCAGCGAGTCGATCTCCTGCACTATGCTCGTAGGATCGCTCGGATCACTGAATACCAAGGCCCGCTGGGTGCGAGTCACCCTCCTCAATCCCGATGGAAGAAGCATCTCTTCTTCCCCAAGACTGGCCTGCAGGCCATAGCGTGGGTTAGCAACACGAGTGAGTGTGGTGATAGTACCGTCCGGTGCTGTAGTGACGATATTACCGCCATCATCGACTTGGGAGGAAACAGTCGAGGTGCCATTAAGGATAGCACGAATCAACGAGGCGCCAGTTGGCTCTGTGCTACTTATTAAAGACAACGAATTGCCGCTCGGCGGTGCGAGAGAGAGTGTGACAGCAGTCGGAGTGGCCGTGTTGGTAATGGAGGTAGTCCCCCCATGGGGATTCGTGGCCCCGACAAGTGCGCCGTCGGGATCGTAGGCATAGCGAGCCACGCTGTCGCCGGCTTGATTCACTGCACCTGCCAGAAGGCCATTCGGGGCGATCCCGAACCGCACCGGCAACCCGTCGGGGCCGGTGAGGCTCACCAGCTGCCCGTTCGCATTCACCTGCACGGCTGTCACCTGGCCGTTCGGCATAATGAGCGCGGTGGGCCTTCCGGTCGCGTCCCGCTGGATGGCGGTGATGCGCCCATCCCGGTCGGTGATCGATACCAGTTGGCGGTTGGCGTCGTAGCCGTAGAGGAAGACGGTGTCCTGGGTCACCGCATCGAGCGTCAGGAGCGGACGGCCCGCGGGACTGAAGACGTAGAGCACGCTCCCGTCCTCAGAGGCAATCACGGTTTGCCCGATCCCGAACCCTGGCAGCACCCCGCTGACTCGCCGCACGCGATTGTCCGACCCGGCAAGGTAGAGGCTTCCATCGGGTGACAGCGCCATTCCCAATGCCTGGTTCATCGTAGCCGACAGGGCGGGGCCCCGGTCGCCGGAGAAACCGAAGACACCGGTGCTGGAGACCAGGGTGGTGATGATCCCGGCCGGCGACACCTTGCGTACCCGGTAGTTGCCATCGGGTGTGAACGACTGTCCGGTGGAGATGTACAGCGTTCCGTCCGGATCCACCGCCACGGCCTGCGGATGGACCACCGCGGCGAGCGTTGCGGGCCCTCCGTCCCCGAAGTTCCCGACGCTGTTGCTCCCGGCCACGGTGCGGATGATTCCGTCAGGGCCGATCCGGCGCACCCGGTTCAAGAGGAAATCACTGACGTAAAGACTGCCATCGGGTCCCATGGCGAGATTCGCGTCACCCTGGGACATGCGCGCCTGGCTTGCTGGTATGCCGTTGCCACACAGCGTGTTGAAGTTGTCCTCGGTCCCAAGGGTTCCAATCGTACAAGCCGTCCCGTTACCGAGGATGGTGGTGATGATTCCATCCGGTCCAATCCGACGGACCCGGGAGTGAGAAGCGTCGGAGATGTACACGCTGCCATCCGGCGCTACTGCAATTCCTTTGGGGTTACTCAAGCGTGCGTCCGTTGCGAGGCCTCCGTCACCCAGCGGCCCACTGAAGCCGGTCTCCCCATTTCCCGCTACCGTGTTGATGATTCCGTCCGGGGTGATCTTGCGCACCCGATGGTTGCCTTGATCAGCAAGGTATAGGCTACCATCCGGCCCGACCGCCATGCCGGCAATGCTCGCAACACGGGCCAACGATGCGGGCCCTCCATCGCCTCCGAATCCACCCCGTTCGAGTCTATTCTCGCCCAGGATGGTGTGGATTAGCCCGTCTGGGGTTACGCGTCGAATGATGCTGCGCGAGTCGGAGACGTAGAACGATCCATCCGGAGCAAAGGCGATGGCTCTTGGGAACGGAATGGGCTCGGTCGTGGCGGGCACGCCATTGTTCACATCGGCGAATGCGCCGGGCCCCTGGCTCCCGGTGCCTGCTACGGTGTTGATCCCCAGGGGAAGCGCGCCAGTTGCTCGGCGCGTCCCGTCTCCTCGGTACAGCACCCCACCGAGCGGATCGTACACATGCTGCACGTCGAACGTGAAGCCACCCATGCCGAGGGCGCTCGCATCCAGTGTACCGATGGATGTGGTGATCGCCTGGACAAAGGTCTCCTCCGCCCGTTCCCCCGTTACCACTTCCGCGGTCAACTGGCACAGAGTGGAGGACCCGGGCGCGGGGGAGCACGGCAGTCCAAAGCTCTGCGCTACCGAAGCCGGGCGCGCGTAGAACACCGGGAACGTGTGACCGATCAGCACCGTTGCGGGGACGGTGCCCTGAACCAACCGTCCGTACACATCCTTCCCATCCCAGTGGAACGTGAACGTCAGATTCGGTGTCGGCGCAAAGGCACCGCGGAACCGTTGGCCCGCGACGGCCACCTCCAGTTCGACCCGGACAATGTCTGCCGGCAGAGTCGGGCCGGTCAGGGTGATATCGAGCGTCCGGTCCGAAGTGTTCCCCTGGGTCCGGTCGCTCGCATAGTTCAGCGTAAACGGCGAGCCGACGAGACCCACCGATTGGAAGGCCGTCTGGACCTGGAGCTGACACCGCAACGGGTCCGCCCCCCGCTCGCCACATCCACCGGTGACCTTCCCCTCGGTTGGGTCCACACCCACCGAGAAGTAGGGGAGATTGAGGTCGTACGGCACGAGGCGGTTCGCCAGTGCGCGCCAGAGATCGGCCCCCGCCGGATAGGTTCCCGCGAGTTGTACCAGCTCGAAATCGTCAATGCCCAACGCCAGGAGAGCATTAGGGAGGTCCGCGACCTCGTCGCCGTCCGTGTCCAGCAATGCGCGTCCGTCACCGTCCGTGCCGAGCACCCGAAGCACCACGCCATTGTTCGCCGGGACCCATGCTCCCTCGTCGAGATCCAGTTGGCCAACGGGAACGGTGGTGCCGACGGGGAAGCTCAGGAAGTTGTCCACGTAGAGGGGAACCGGCTGGCTCAGGACGACCTGAGCCCCGGGCCCGGCCGCCAACTGCTCATCGGCGCTGAGCTGGACGGCGTAGGTGTACTGACTCGCAGGCGGTAGGGGGGCAGGCATTGCGAGGCGGCCACTGTCACCCACGGTGAACTCGGTTGCGCGGACTGTGAGCGTCGTGAGTGGCTCACTGGTGCCATCGGGCCGCGTCAAGGTGGCGTGGGTCCCCGGCTTGAAGATGAGCGTGGCCTGTCGCGGCCCGTCGGCATCGGTCGTGACACTACCCCGGGCCACCGGCGGCGCCGGAGAAGTCAGGTCGACAACGGTGGCCGCGGAATCGGGTTGAAGGAGGATCACGTCTTCCAAGGTCACGTAATCCTGCCAGGGCACGTCGGCGCCTCGCTCCGCCGGCAAGTGCCCGGCGCGTTCGAAGCCCACCCGTACCGTCCCGCCACCGTTCACGGCCAGGTCGTACCCCCCGTCCGCCCTGGAGAGGGTCTGCCCCAGTTCCGGGTGCCCGGCGATCCGGACGGTCACCCCGCTCAAGGGCAGAAACTCGGTCGTGAGCACCCGCCCGCGGACCACGGCCGCGCGCTGTGGAACGATCGTCCCGGGCGCCACACCGGTTTGAATCGGTGTCGGCCCCGCATAGAGGAACGAGGTTGCCTCGTCGACCGTCGTGATCTCGGCGCGGTTGAGCACAGGTGCCACGATCGCCGGGTCGGGCGGGAGTGACGGGCCGGATTGCAGAACGACGGTTCTCACAACAGTCGCTGCGTTGGTCGCCTCGTCCGTTGCCGTCACCGTGATGAGGTTGGGTCCTTCGACAAGGGATACGTCCTCCGTGAATGCTCCGCCCGTTCCTAGGAGGACGGCGGTACCGTTCACGGTGAGTGTGAGCGGTGAATCATCCGTGGCCGAGCCGCTCACCGTGGACGTTTCCACCGACGTCGTGTCACCGTCGCTTGGTGAGTTGACGAGGAGGGCGGGGGGCGTGGTGTCGAGGAGAACCGTCCGAACGTCACTCACGCTATTGCCCGCGGCGTCCACGGCCGTGGTTGTGATGATGTTCGTGCCCTCACTGAGGGTCAGGGTACCGCCGAAGGAGTTGGCACCATCCACACCGAAAGGCACACCATTCACGTTGACGGTCACGGGAATCGCGTCGAGCACCGTGCCGGCGATGGAGGCCGTCGACTGGTTCGTGATTGCGCCCCCCAGGGGGGAGGTCACGTTGAGTAGCGGTGGCTCGGTGTCGCGAATGATGGTTCGCGTCGAATCGGCCCGGTTCCCCGCCGCATCCACGGCACTGACCGCCAGGGTGTTCTCCCCCTCAGCGGTCAGGGGCACCGTGGCGCTGTACCCACCGAGTCCATCGAGCGCCGCGACAATGCCGTTCACGGTCACCGTGGTTGGAGTCTGGTCCTCGACGGTGCCGGTCACCAGCACGTCGAGATCGTTCGTGATCGTGTTGGGGGCCGGAGTGGAGATGGTCACCACCGGTGGCGCACGGTCGGTTCCCGTCACGCAGAGGTCAAGGAAGCCATTGGGTTTGGCGGTGAGCTGTATCGAGAGGGTGTTCGTCCCGACCTGCGGCGTGATCGGCCGCATCAGACTCGCGACCTGCTGGTTCAAGTCGCTCTGGGTCAGGATCTCGACCCCGTTCAGTACGATCGACGCGCTGGAGAGGCGGTTGGTCCCGTCGGTATTTCCGTTGACGATGCAGAGGTAAAACGGCGCCCCGACGAGCGAATCGACTGTGAACGTCCGAATATCGGTTACCGGAGTCCCGGAATTCCTGATGAAGCGTTCTGGGCCCAGCAGGAATACCGACGGATCCACCGTGGAGAGCAGAGAGACCGCCAGGTTGGCGCCTGCGGGGCCCTCGATGGTGACGACCAGCGTATCCTCGGCGATCGGCTGCACGACCCGGGTCCACCCGGCACCGCCGGCAGCCAGATCGGCCGGCGAAAGCACCACACTGCCATTGAGCATGACGGACCCACCGGTTACCCGTCCGGATCCGTCCGGTGCCCCATTGGCCACCTGGAGCACGTACTGCCGCCCCGGCGTCACCACCATGGTGAACCGTTCGAGACTCGTGGTGGCTGCTCCCGTCGGTGTTGTGAACGTCTGCGGCCCGTAGAGGGCAACGCTGTCGGGTGCCGGAGGCGGCGTCCCCCCGGCAGGATCCCTCATGGGCTCGGCTCGTCCCGCGATCAGTGCTGTCCCAATGGCGGTTGCCATGAGGGCCACGCCAAGCTGACCGATCCCGACCGTGCCGCTCCCTCCGAGAGCACGGATCCGGGCAAGCACTCCGAACACACGCACAAGATCACCGAGCTTCATGCGGACCTCACGAAGGATGGGTAGAGTAACCGACGTGGACTGGGTCCCTGGATCGTCCCACCCAGGAGAGATCTTTAATGTTGTCTGGAAGGGGTCAGGCCAGCCGGTCGTGCCGGGATCCGCCCCGGATCGCCACAACATCGCACCCTACCTTGAATTTACCTTGAACTATGGTTAACTCTTTGTTGGACCTGTCCTTATGGGTTGTCTCTTTGACTGGATCCATCCCCGCACCTGGGTGGAAAGTCACTCACGGGAGTTTTTCTGCACCCGCCCTGTATCCCACGGCCCTGAGGCGGTGTCGGCGGGACGAGGACGCCGCCCGCCCGTTGGACAAACCCGCTTGCCCCCTACCCCCACCTCCCTGCTCTCTGCCCCCGGCCCAGTTGCTCGCGGATCCCGGCCCGGCTACCTTTCTGGGCTTATGTTCGGCGAGCTTTCTTCGAAACTGACGGCCACCCTGCGCCGACTCACCGGCCGAGGGGTGCTCACGGAGGAGGCCGTCAAGGAGGGGCTCCGGGAAATCCGGACCGTCCTCCTCGAGGCCGACGTCAGCTTCGATCTGACCCGCCAGTTCCTGGAACGGGTCCGGGAGCGGGCGGTCGGGGTCACGGCCCTGCAGGCGGTCCGGCCCGGTGAACAGCTGGTCAAGATCGTCTACGACGAACTCGTGGCGATGCTCGGCGAGAAGCAGGAGCCGCTCAAGCACGCGAGCGTGCCGCCCACGGTGATTCTGCTCGTCGGGTTGCAGGGATCGGGCAAGACGACCACGGCGGGCAAGCTGGCCCGGCGGCTCAAGGCGGAGGTGAAGGCCCCCTTCCTCGTGGCCGCCGACGTCTACCGGCCCGCCGCCGCGGACCAGTTGGCCACGCTCGGGGAGCAGGTGGGGGTCGGGGTGTACCGGGAAGAGGGCACCGATGTGGTGGGCCTGGTGCAGCGAGGCATCGTTGCCGCCGGCAAGGCCCGGGCCCGGACGGTGCTGGTGGACACGGCGGGCCGGCTGCAGATCGACGAGACGATGATGGCCGAACTCGCCGCACTCAAGAGCGCGGTGCGGCCGCACGAGATCCTGTTGGTGGCGGACGGGATGACGGGGCAGGACGCGGTGCGGATCGCCTCCGGGTTCCATGAGGCGCTCGGGATCACCGGAGTGATCCTGACCAAGATGGATGGCGACGCCCGAGGCGGCGCGGCGCTCTCGATCTACGGCGCCACCGGGGCGCCGATCAAGTACGTCGGCGTGGGCGAGCGGCTGGAAGCGCTCGAACCGTTCCAGCCGGACCGCATGGCGGGACGCATCCTCCAGCAGGGGGACGTGCTGAGCCTGGTGGAGAAGGCGCAGACCACGATGGACGCGGGCGAGGCCGAGAAATTGGCCCGCAAGGCGACGTCGAAGAAGGGGCTCGATCTGCAGGACTTTCTGGCCGCCATGCGGCAGATGCAGAAGATGGGGCCGCTCAAGAACGTGCTCGGCATGCTCCCGGGGGTGAACCCGGCGATGCTGAACAGTGCCAAGCTGGACGACAAGCGCCTCAAGCACGCCGAGGCGATCGTGCTGTCGATGACACCGGCGGAGCGACGGAATCCCGAGGTGCTCAACGGATCGCGGCGGCTCCGGATTGCCCAGGGCGCCGGCCGGACCGTGCAGGAAGTGAATCAGCTGGTGTCGTCGTTCAAACAGATGCAGAAGCTCATGAAGTCGTCAGGAAGACCGGGCATGAAGATGCCATTCGGGCGCGGAATCCCCGGTCTCGGTTGAGGAAACAGGACAACGGACCATGGCAACACGCATTCGCCTGCGCCGGATCGGCCGCAAGAAGCTCCCGATGTACCGCATCGTCGTCGCCGACCGGGACGCCCCGCGCGACGGGCGGTTTCTCGACATCATCGGATCGTACCATCCGAAGGCGCCGGCCTCGCAGCAGTACACGGTGGACCTGGACAAGGCCCGCGACTGGATCTCCCGCGGGGCGACGCCGTCCGAGACGGTCCAGTCGTTGCTCCGGAAGGCCGGTCTGGACACCCCGCCCGCGGCGTGACCAGCAGTCGCCCCGGCCACTTTGCGGTCGGGCGGCTCCGCAAGGCGCATGGGTTGAAGGGGGAGTGCGCGGTCTTCCCCCTGACCGAGGAGGCGGAACGATTGTTTGCCGCCGGACAGACGGTCTGGGTGCTCAATCTGGAGGGAGAGGCGGTGGCCGGGCCTCTGACCGTTGCGCGGAGCCGGCCGTATCACCGGGAATGGCTCCTGACCTTCGAGGGGCACGACCGGCGTGAGGCGATCGACCCGTGGCACGGGCATTTCCTCGGGGTCCCGCCCGATCGCCTGCGGCCGCCGGACGACGACGAGGTCTGGTTGCATGAGCTGGAGGGGTTCGCGGTGCGGGCCCCGGATGGGACACCGATGGGCCTGGTGAGTGCCGTGTATGATCTTCCCTCGGGGCTCGTGATCGAGGTGCAGGGCCCGAAGCGGGAGGTGCTGGTGCCGTATCGGAAGGAGTTCGTGACGGGGGTGGACCGGAAGGCGCGGTGCCTCACGGTGGCGATCTCGGACGAGTGGCCCTCGTGATGAAGATCAACGTGGTCACGCTCTTTCCGGAGATCCTCGCCCCCTATCTCGGAGCGAGCATTCCGGGACGGGCCCGGGCGGCGGGACTGGTGGAGTACCGGCTGGTGCAGCTGCGGGACCACACGCACGACCGGCACGCCACGGTGGACGATTACCCCTACGGGGGGGGCGCCGGGATGGTGCTCAAGCCGGAGCCGTTCTTCGAGGCGATGGACGCCCTGGCCCCGGCCGGACCGGTGGTGTTGATGAGTGCGCGGGGGCGGCGCTTCGAGCATGAGACGGCGGTGCGCTACTCGCTGGCGCCGGAGCTCACGGTGCTCTGCGGCCACTACAAGGATGTGGACCAGCGGGTGGTGGAGGGGCTGGGAGTGGAGGAGATCACGATCGGGGATTTCGTGCTCTCGGGAGGGGAGGCGGCGGCACTCTGTGTCATCGATGCCGTGGTGCGATTGCTCCCGGGCGTGCTCGGGGACCACGAGTCGGCGAGCAGTGATTCGTTTTACGACGGGCTCCTGAGCCCGCCGAGCTACACCAGGCCCCCGGAATACCGGGGCCTGAAGGTTCCGGAGGTGTTGCGCTCCGGGAACCACGCGGAGATCGCGGCCTGGCGGGACGCCGAGTCCGAACGGTTGACGCGGGAACGACGGCCGGACCTGTGGGCGGCGCATGAGGGCCGAGACCACGCGAGTTGAGGATGTCTTCAATCATGGCGCCGTCACGGCGCGGAGGGTGAGCAGGTGGAACGACTCAATGCAGTGGCCCGTGAGGGCATGCGGACGGATCTCCCCGACTTCCGGGCGGGCGACACCATTCGGGTGATGGTGCGGGTGCGCGAGGGCGATAAGGAACGGCTCCAGGCCTTCGAAGGAACCTGTACCGCCCGGCGGGGGGGGGGGATGAGCGCCAGCTACACTGTTCGGAAGATTTCCGCGAGTGTCGGTGTCGAGCGGATCTTCCCCCTGCACAGCCCCTCGGTGGCGTCGGTCGAGGTGGTGCGGCGGGGGCGGGTTCGCCGCGCCAAGCTCTACTATCTCCGGGCTCTCTCCGGCAAGGCGGCGCGCATCAAGGAGAAGCGAGAGCGGTAGGCCGGTGGCAGCACACCCTGCGCCCGGTCTGGCCCGCGAACGGGCCGCCTGGTCCGCGGGGCATATTCTGGTCGGGCTCGACGAAGTGGGCCGCGGTCCCCTGGCTGGTCCGGTGGTGGCTGCGGCCATTGCCTTTGCCCCCGATGCCCGCCGCATCAACGGAGTGCGCGACAGCAAGGTGCTCTCGGCCCGGGCGCGGGAAAAGCTCGCCGGGCGCATTCGGGAGCGGGCACTCTGTCTCGGCATCGGAGCGGCGAGTACCCGGGAGATCGACCGGTACAACATCCGGCGGGCCACGGCCCTGGCGCTGCGCCGTGCCTTCGACGCACTCGATCCCCCGCCGGGCGACCAGCCGGTCACGATTCTGCTGGACGGGTTGCCCCTTCCGGAATTCGGGATGCCGCACGAAGCTCTCGTGGACGGGGACGCCCTCTGCTATTCGGTGGCCGCGGCCGGCATCGTGGCCAAGACCGTGCGGGACCGGCTGATGACCTTGCTCAGCACCCGTCATGACCGGTATGGGTGGGAACGCAACATGGGATACGGGACGAGTGACCACCTGGAGGCGCTCCGGCGTCACGGTCCCACCCGGCACCACCGGACCAGTTTCGCGCCCGTCTCCCAATTGACCTTCCTGTTCGCGGGGGAGGATGCTTGAGTTTTGGGCAGGCCAGCGCCACGTTTCACACGCCCGGGGGCGTAGCTCAATTGGTAGAGCAACAGACTTTTAATCTGTAGGTCGTGGGTTCGATCCCCACCGCCCTCACTCGTGCTTCCGGTGTCCCCTCCGGCACCGTCTTCTTCTCCCGCCCGCGGAGGCCGATTGCCCGACGCCTCGCCCCCCTCCTGGTCTCCCCCCCCGCAGGTGCGCTACCTGCTTGGACTTGGCACCGACGACAAAGTCTCCCCCGACGAGGTGATTGGCCGCCTGGTGACCCGGCTCGGTGAGGAGGTCGAGAGCGGGCGCCGTCTCCGGCTCGAAGCGGCGACCTTTCGCCAGCTGTTCCGTAACTCTCCCGACGGGATCGTGGTGCTCGATGGCGCCGACCGGATCCTCGACGCCAACCCCGCCTTCGAGTCCCTCTTCGGGTATGCCATCGGTGACATTCGCGGACGGTTCCTGAATGATGTCATCGTGCCCCTGGAGGGGCGGGAGGAAGCGCGCCAGGTGTCCGGTGAGGCGTTGCAGGGGCGGCCGGTGCACATCGACACCACCCGCCGGCGCGCCGACGGGAGTCTGGTGACGGTCTCCGTTCTCGGTTCGCCGATCATCATGGGGGATGGCCAGAGCGGCGTGTTCGGGATCTACCGCGACATCGGTGAACAGGTGAAGGCGGCGAGCGAACTCCGGCGCTCTGCCGAGGACCTGGCCCGGTCCCTGGAGGCGCTCAACGACGCCAAGATTCGGGCCGAAACCGCCGCGCGGGTCAAGAGCGATTTTCTCGCCACCATGAGCCACGAGATCCGCACCCCGATGAACGGTATTCTCGGCATGCTGGAGCTCCTGCTCGACACCGACCTGTCCGAGGAGCAGCGCGATTGCGCCGTGACCGTCAAGTCCTCGGCCGATGCCCTCCTTACCATGATGAACGACATCCTCGACTTCTCCAAGATCGAGGCGGGACGCCTGGAGGTGGACCCCCACCCCTTCGACCTGGAGGTCGCGGTGGAGGACGTGATCGAACTCATGACTCCGCGGGCCCGGGAACGGGGCATCGATCTTCTGCACCGGTACCCCCACGGGATCCCGCGGCGTCTCGTGGGCGATGCCGGACGCGTTCGGCAGATCCTCCTCAATCTGGTGGGCAACGCGATCAAGTTCACCAGCCAGGGACATGTGCTGGTGGAGGTGGAGTGTCTGGATCAGGGTCCGGGCGTGGCGCGGATGCAACTGTCGGTGACGGACACGGGAATCGGCATTCCGCGGGAGAAGCAGGACCTCATCTTCGAGAAGTTCACCCAGGCCGATGCCTCGACCACGCGCGAGTTCGGCGGTACCGGTCTGGGCCTCGCCATCTCGAAGGAGTTGAGTGTGCTCATGGGCGGGGCGATCACCCTGGAAAGCGTTCCGGGGGCGGGATCAACCTTCCGGGTCGTGCTTCCCCTGCCCAAGGACCGGACGCACCTTCCTCCCGTGCCACGGGGCACTCTGGCTGGCGTTCGCACTCTGGTGGTGGACGACAACGCGGTCAACCGCCGGCTGCTGGTGGAGCAGCTCGCCGAGTGGGAGCTCCGCCCCGTCGTGCTTGGCGATCCGGGGGACGCGGTGGCGGCGGTGCTGGCCGCACAGCGTGAGGGGGATCCGTACGCACTCATCATCCTGGACTACCAGATGCCGGGGCAGGACGGACTCTCCCTGGGACGCGCGATCCGGGAGTGCGAGGCGGGACAGCGGGTGCCTCTCGTTCTGCTGACATCGTCGGGGCAACGGGGAGAGGCGGCGCGATTCCAGGAGGCCGGGTTCTCCGCCTATCTCGTCAAACCGGTGCGGGCGCGCATCCTGCGGGACACCCTCGGGGCGGTCATCGGGAGTGCGTGCCAACCGGATGCCGAGGGGAATCCTGTCTTCATCACCCGGTACACCGTGGTCGAGTCGGAACGCGCCCCGGATCCGTCCGCGGTGACCGGGAACCGGGAGGAGACCGTGGGCCCCCCCACGGTGCTGTTGGCCGAGGACAACGCCGTCAACCGGCTCGTGGCCGAGCGCATGCTGCGCCGCCTGGGGTGCGAGGTGGTGTCGGCTTCCACCGGCCACGAGGTCCTGGAGATTCTCGCCCGGCAACCGTGTGACCTGATTCTGATGGACTGTCAGATGCCGGAACTCGATGGGTATGAGGCGACCGCGGCGATCCGGACCCGGGACTGGCCCGCGAGCCGCGTGCCGATCGTGGCGGTGACCGCCAACGCCATGGAGGGCGACCGGGAACGGTGCCACGCCGCCGGCATGGACGACTACCTCACCAAACCCATGCGCCCCGATGATCTGGCCGCCGTGCTGGCCCGGTGGGTGTCCCCCTCCCCGGCCACGTCCGGGGAGTGAGGTGCGCGACGCCCCCGGTTCCGGTACATTGCGTCGGTTTGGCAGCTGCGGGATGCCCCCCCACACTCAGCGCAGGGAGGATGGATGGCCACGGTCTGGATGGATGGCGAATGGTACGATGAGACCACCGCGCGGATCTCGGTGTTTGATCACGGACTCCTGTACGGTGACGGCGTGTTCGAGGGGATCCGGGTCTATGGCGGACGGATCTTTCGGCTGGAGGAACACCTGGAGCGTCTGTATGACTCCGCGCGCGCCATTGGATTGACCATACCGATCGCCCCCGACGCCTGCGCCCGGATCGTCGAGGAGGCGGTGCGCCGGTCCGGTCTTGCCGATGCCTACATCCGACCGGTCATCACCCGCGGGCGCGGGGATCTGGGCATTGATCCCCGGAGCTGCCCCGTCCCCACCGTTCTCATCATCGTGGACACGATTCACATCTGGTCCGAGGAACGCTATGCCCAGGGACTCCGGATGATGACCGCCGGGACGCCGATCCCGCACCGGGAGGCCTTGTCCCCGCGGGTCAAGTCGTTGAACTACCTCTCCCACATTCTGGCCAAGATGGAAGGGGTGAACGCCGAGGTCGACGAGGTGCTGATGCTCGATGCACAGGGATGGGTGGCCGAGGCCTCGGGCATGAACCTCTTCGTGGTCCGAAAAGGGGTTGTGCGGACTCCGCCCGCGTGGGGGGGGATCCTGCGAGGGGTCACCCGCGATGTGGTGATCGACCTCGCCCGTGGGGCGGGTCTTCCGGTGGAGGAGACGATTCTCAACCGGTACGACGTGTACACCGCCGACGAGGCCTTTCTGACCGGAACCGCAGCCGAGATCGCGCCCATCCGCGAGCTCGACGGACGGCCGATCGGGTCGGGGACCCCCGGTCCCGTCACTCGCGACCTGCGGAACCGGTTCCAATCCCTCGTGCGTGGGGGTGCCGTCGCTTGACCGCCGGGGGGATCGGGCGGATATTGCGAGATCCTCCCCTCCCGTTTTGATCTGGTGGTGTGCATGACCTGGCGCGTGCTTGAACACGATGATGCAGTCTGGTCCGTCTCCTGCGCCGCCGAGCGTCCTCCCCATCGGGATGACTGGCGCCTGATGCTGTCCTTCCGTCGCGAAGGCTCCCGGCGGTCCCTCTGGGTCGAAGCCCCGGTCCGGGCTCCCTCCCGGGCTGGAGTCTTTGCGAGGGCCGATCGCTTGAGCGATGACGCGCTGGTCTCCGTTCTGTCTCAACGCCTTCGGTGAGGAGGGTGCCTTGACGACCCGGGTCACGATGCAGGATCTGCGGCAGGTCGCCGCCTCGCTCCGCGAGCTGCGAGGGCAGCGCATCGAGGAGGCCTCTCTCCGAACCGATTTCCGGCACCTCCGGTTGGAGATGGGGCCGGGCCTCCAGCTCCTGGTCACCGCCGAGCGGGACGAGGCGGGACAGCCCTGTCTTGCGGTGGACGTGGTCCGCACGCCGCCCGTCGCCGGCGTGCAACTCGATGTCGGGCTCGGCGTTCCCTCGTGAATCGGGACGCCGTCGTCCCGGATCGGTCCCGGCCCCGGTTCCACGCGTTCGAGTTGGAGCGTCGACCCGATGGGCGCTGTCGTGCCCGCGTGACCCTCGCGTGGGACGATGATTCCGAGGTGGTGGGAAGCGCGGAGGGAGTGGCGTCGGACTCGGGTGAATTGCGGTGTGCCGCCCTCGCGTGCATCCACGCCCTGGCGCAGGCCGTGCATGACCCCGCCTTCCAACTCCTGGGTGTGAAGGCCGTGCGGGCCTTTGATGCCACCGTGGTCATCGTCTCGCTGGATGCCGACCACCCCCGGGGTCCGAGAATCGTCGGGTCCTACCTGACCGATACCGATACCCCGCGCGGCGCGGCTCTTGCCGTACTCCATGCCACCAACCGGCTCCTCTGGGGCCGGGCGCCGGCATGAGGGGGTGCAACCCTTTCCGGGCGTCACGCATCCTATGACACCAGGATCCTCCTCGTTCCGCCGCGTCCGTCGGCCAAGGTGCCCTGTGACAACAATTTCCGAGTATCCGCCCCCGGGGCGGGAACACCCTGGGGGTCCCATGTCCTTCATGCGCTCACTGGTTCTGGGAGGACTCGCGCTGGTGGCGGGTTGCGCCGCACCGATGGCCGGTTCGCCGGTTGAGGTGCCGCCGGCGGGGGCAGATCGCCCCGAACCCCGGCCTTCCGCCCCACCGGGTTCTGTCGGACGGGAGGCGTCCTTTGACACCGTGCGCCCCCCTGTGCTCGATTCCGCCGCCCGGGCCGACTCGCTGGCCGATGCCTTCATTCTTGACCTGCTCCAGACCGCGACCGATCCCGATACGACCGGGGAGGCCATCGAGGTCACCTGGGACATCGACGTTTCGTCCTACACCACCCATCATCGCGTCCAGTTCTATCTGAATTTCTTCCAGAACCAGGCCCGGGAGCGGATGGCGATCTGGCTCGAGCGCCTTCCGGTGTACGAGCCAATGATCCGGGGGGCCCTGCAGGAGGCCAACCTCCCTGGCGATCTGGTCTACCTGGCCCTGATCGAGTCGGGGTTCTCGAATTCGGCGGTCAGCCGGTCGCGCGCGGTCGGCATGTGGCAGTTCATGCCGGGAACCGCCCGGATGTTCGGTCTCCGGATCGACCGCTGGGTCGATGAGCGCCGGGATCCGGTGAAGGCCACCCATGCCGCCGTTCGGTACCTGACGGATCTGACGAACCAGTTCGGATCGCCGTATGTGGCGGCCGCGGCCTACAATGGAGGCCCGGGCCGGGTGTCCCGGGGTCTGAACCGGCTTCCCACCCGTAGTGCCCTGCTGGGGGATGGAGACGGGGCCAGCGGACCCTCCTTCGTCGACGCCGCCTTCTTCGAGTTGGCGGATACCCGGTACATTCATCCCGAGACGAAGGATTACGTTCCGAAATTGATTGCCGCGGCGCTCATCGCCAAGGAGCCGGAACGCTACGGATTTTCTCCGCAGAGAAGCACCCCGCCGTATGAGGCGGACTCCCTGAGGGTGGAGGGGGCAGTGGGGATCGATGTGGTGGCGCGGCTTGCCGGTGCTCCGGAAAAGACTCTTCGCGACCTGAACCCGCACCTGCTCAGGGGTATCACCAGTCCCGGGCGCACCACGGTGCTCCGGCTTCCCCCAGGGACCGGGGCGGCGGCGGCGGCAGGACTCGCGGCGCTTCCCCCGGGGGAGCGGGTCTCGTTTCTGGAGCATGTGGTGAAACGCGGGGAGAACTTCGGCGTCATTGCGCGCCGATACCGGGTGAGTGTGGCCGACCTTCGGGATGCCAATCCCCGGGTGCGGCCCACGCGACTGAAGGTCGGGCAGGTGCTCGTGGTGCCCACGCTGGGCGGGAGCTCGGCAAGCCGGGTGTCGGCACGGACGGCGGTGGCGGCGGACCCGTCGCCGGAATCCACCTCGGCCCGCACCCATGTGGTCCGCCGGGGGGAGACCCTGGGAGCGATCGCCCGGCGGTACCGGGTGTCAGTGGGTGCCCTGCAGGAATGGAACGGGTTGCGAGGAACAACGATCCGGGCCGGACAACGGCTCCGGGTAGCCGGGGCCGAGAAGTCCACGGCCCGGCGGGGGACGACCGAGGGGCGGGTTCACACGGTCCGGCGCGGAGAGACGCTCTCCGGCATCGCGGACCGGTACGGGGTGTCGGTCCAGGCCTTGCGATCGGCCAATGGCCTCCGGTCGAGCCGTATTCAAGCCGGTGCCCGGTTGACCGTTCCGGGGGGCGCTACTCCTTCTTCATCCCGCTGAGCACCGCCCGCGAATAGCCGTTGGCCGGATCTTCCCCCGCGGCGAGGATCTCCGCCACCCGCGTGGGGCCCCGGTTGTAGGCCAACAATGCGACGCGCAGATCGCCGTCGAACCGCTTCAACAGATCCTTCAGGAACCGGAACCCGATTCGGAGATTGACCTCCGGGTCGTGCAGCTGTTCCTCGGTGATGTCCGGCTGGTAGAAGCGCGCCGTGGGCAACCGGACCTGCGTGTACCCGATCGCGCTCTTGTTGCTGACGGCCCGATGCAGGAAACCACTCTCCACCTTGACCAACTGGAACCCGAGGGAGGGGTGGATCCCCTCGCTCACAGCCGCATCATACACGGCGCCGGAGACGTCCGCCGGGATCCGATACTCGGCGGAATACTCGATCACCGCGTCCGCCCGCTCGAGCCGAAGCTCCAGGAGGGTCACCTTGCCCTGCGTCGATTCGAGTTCCCGCTGAAGGCCGGCCATCTCCTCCAGCACCGCGGCCGCGGGCTCCTCGCGTGGTTGCGCATCCGCCACCAGCGACCGGAGGGCGGCGGTCATCCCTCCGAGTCCGAGGGCGAGCAGCCCCAGGCGCGAGGCGTGACGCATGCGAAGGGCCCAGCGGCTTCGTCGGCGCGGGCGGGGGTGATCCACGGTCCATCGACTCATGCAGTGTCTCCTGAAGAGGTGGCGTCCGCGGACCAGTCGTGGCGTCCTCCCTGCTTGCTGCGGACGGAAATCGCGTCAATCGTCATGTGCCGGTCGGCGGCCTTGACCATGTCATACACCGTGAGGCAGGCCACCGACACGGCGGTCAACGCCTCCATCTCCACCCCGGTCCGTGCCGTGGCGCCGACCGTGGCCTCGACTCGCACCCCGGGGAGTGCCGGATCAACCGAGCAGTCCACCGCGATGGAGTCGAGTGGAAGGGGGTGACAGAGGGGGATGAGGTCGGCAGTGCGCTTGGCGGCCAGGATCCCCGCCAGGCGCGCGGTGCCGAGAACATCTCCCTTGGCCAGGGCATTGGCCGACACCAGCGCCAGGGCCTCGGCGGACATCCGGACCCGCCCCGACGCGGTGGCGGTGCGCACGGTGGGAGATTTGGCGGACACGTCGACCATGGTCGCGCGGCCCCGGGGATCAACGTGCGAAAGTGACGTCATGCCAGGACCTCGTGCAGGTCTGCCGCGAGCGAGGCCAGGAGGATCTGCGGGTTTCCATTTCCCTGAGCCAGAGTCCATGTGTCCTGCACCCGCCCGAGTGCGTGGAGCAGAACGACGGGGTCGTTGATGCCCCTCAGAGACGGCGGCAGGGGCCGGCGCGGTGGTGTTCCGGTGGCCGAGCGGACCGCGTCCCCCAGAGAGCCGGCGAGAGATTCGAGGAGATCGCTGAACTCGCCCCGGGCCTGCCATGGGGCCTGGGCCAGGCAGCGGGTGTAGGCCTCCTCCGTGTTGCGGATCGCCGCCAGGAAACTCGCCGCGGCCAGGGCTCCCTTCGAACCCGCCTCTCCCTCTCCCAGGGCGGCTCCGATGGATCCTTCGGCGCGCCTCACCCGGAGGTCGAGGTCGGAGGGGACCGGTGAAAGGTGATCGGCGAGAAAGGTGCGCACCATCGCATCGGGCAGGGGGCGGAGCCGGATCGGCACCGCTCGCGACCGGATGGTGGGAAGCACCTGGCCCGCATCGGTGGTGGTGAGGATGATCCAGGTGCTGGCTGGCGGCTCCTCGAGGAGCTTGAGCAGCGCGTTGGCGGCCTCGGGGCTCGATTCCTGGGGCACCAGACGATCGGCATGGCCGAGGAGGATCACCTTCCGGGGCCCCTCGACCGGCGTGAGAGACACCCGCCTGGCCAGGAGGCGTGCGCTCGCGACCGAGTGGCTCGCCATTCCATCAGGGGCCTGGTAGAGGGACGAGCTCCTCCGCTCGGCCATGATCTCGGCGAGCGAGTCGGCGGCTTCGTCGACCTGCTTGTCGGGGTCGGACGCCTTGGGCCGGGGAATGGGTACGAACCAGTGGAGGTCCGGATGTCCCAGGTTGAGCACCTTGTGGCATGCGGGACAGTGGCCGCAGGGCAGAGGCCCCTCGGGGGATGCACAGAGAAGGCGTTGCGCGATCCAGAGCCCGACCCTCTGCTTGCCGACACCCTCGGGTCCGATGAGAAGGATGACCTGGGGGAATCGATCGGCAGCGATGGCGCTTCCAATCTCTTCGAGTCGGTCGGCATGGCCGACGAGGGGGTGAATCATGGGGTGAAATGTAGCGGGTGGAGGGGCGAATTGGAAGAGGAAGAAGTTTCCTAAGATGGTGTACTGGAACGATTTATAGGTGACGGGAGTCACAAAAACTGCACTCGGAGTGCCGGAATGGCGCCCGTGAGTGTTTGCTCACATCCAAGTAAATGTGAGCAAACGCTCGCTACATTGTCGGAGCTTGTTGCTCGGCATGGAGTTGGCCGGTTAACAAGATCACTGCCATTGTGGCGGCCATGGCAGATGATACGGCCGGTCTGCCAAGATGGGGTAGTTGGTCCTGGTTGGTTGACGAATCGGGTCTTGGGAGATTAGTTTCTCAGGCTTGTCTTTCCCGAGTAGCTCAGTTGGTAGAGCAGGTGACTGTTAATCACCGGGTCGGGGGTTCGAGTCCCTCCTCGGGAGTGTGCGAAAGGCCCCGGCAACAGCCGGGGCCTTTCGCCATCCCGAGGAGGGCTCGTCGGGGTGCGGCTCGAGGGCATTCGACGCACGCCGGCGAGTCCCGATGCTGTCATTGCGAGGGCCCGCAGGGCCCGTGGCAATCCCGTGAGCGGCTCTCGACTGGCGCACCATGGGACGGCCTTCCATGCCGGAGCGGTTGGCGGGCTCGTCCACTGCGGCTCGTGGATACTCGCCGCACACCGGCGAGTCCCTGATGGTTGTGGAAACACGGCCCCGGCAATTGCCGGGGCCTTTCGCCATCCCGATGCTGTCATTGCGAGGGCCCGCAGGGCCCGTGGCAATCCCGTGAGCGGCTCTCGACTGGCGCACCATGGGACGGCCTTCCATGCCGGAGCGGTTGGCGGGCTCGTCCACTGCGGCTCGTGGATACTCGCCGCACACCGGCGAGTCCCTGATGCCGTCATTGCGAGGGCCCGGATCGCCTCGGCCTTGCGAGCGGCTCCTGACGGTCGCACCGGGGGTCGTTTGGCCATCCCGAAGCAAGCTACGTCCCTACGCGGCGCTCGCCATCGCGCTCTCCTCAACCAGCCATCCTTGGCGCTCGTACCGCTGGCACGCGCGACTCCACGTCGGCACGACCGCCGTCAGAGAAGAGTGCTTCCGGGCCCGCCGTGTCAGGGCCGCATCACCGGAGGGGAGAAAAAAGCCAGGTGGTCGAGGTCCGCGCAGGTAAGGAGTCCCGAAACCGGACAGAAGGGGCTATCTTTAAAGGCTATGGCGGGGAGCGAGCGCTCCGCGAATCTACCGATCAGAAGGATGGTATCGTGAAGGCCAACGACATTCGCAAGGGCCACGTGGTCCTCTTCAACGGGCAGCCGTGCCGAGTGATGGATTTCACCCATCGCACCCCGGGGAACCTCCGGGCCTTCGTGCAGGCCCGGATGCGCAACCTGGTGACGGGAAACACCTTCGATCACCGCTACAGCGCCACGGAAAACGTGGAGACGGTGCGGCTCGACACCAAGGAACTCCAGGTGCTCTACCGCGATGCCACCGGTGTGCATGTCATGGACGGCACCACCTACGACCAGTACACCCTGGATGACACCACCACGGGGGACCAGAAGGAGTGGCTCACCGAGGGGATGAACTTTTTGGTGGAGTGGCTCGACGGCCGCCCGATCGCGATCCAGCTCCCGTCGGTGGTGGAGCTCGAAGTGGTGGACACGGCACCCCTCATGAAGACCGCCACCAAGACGGCGAGCAGCAAGCCGGCGGTGTTGAGCAACGGGGTGACCGTGCAGGTGCCTGAGTTCGTGGGTCCGGGCGAGAAGGTCCGGGTCAATCCGGCCACCGGGGAGTACCTGGAGCGCGCCAAGTAACCCGATCCACGATCGGTCATCTCGCGGGGTCGGGCCGTTCGGGTCCGGCCCCGCGTTCGCGTCGCGGAGTGGCTTCCATCCCCGGATCCGGGTAGAATCGAGCACCCATGCACGGTTCCGACGCGATTCTCCGCAACCTGGCCATCGTCCTTACCGTGGCCGCCATCACCACTGTCATCTTCCAACGGCTCCGGCAGCCGGGTGTCGTGGGCTACATCGTGGCGGGACTCCTGGTGGGGCCGGGAGTGTTCTCCCTGGTCACCGACATGGGCATCATCCAGACCCTGGCCGAGCTGGGGGTGGTGCTGCTGATGGCCTCCATCGGCCTCGAGTTCAGCTTTCGCACATTGTCGCGTCTCGGGCCTCGGGTGGCGGTGGTGGCCGTCGTGGAGATCGGGCTGATGATCTTCCTCGGGGCCACCGTGGGACGGGTGGCGGGATGGTCGCCCGCCGAAAGTCTTTTCCTGGGAGGGATGATCGCCATCTCCAGTACCATGATCATCGCCCGGGTGTTCACCGATGCCACCCCCCCTCCCTCCCGGACCCTCCGGGAACTGGTGCTCGGCGTGCTGATCATGGAGGATCTCGCGGCCATCGTCCTCATCGTGATCCTGACCACGGTTGCCGCCGGAATGACCCTGACCGGGGCGGCGATCGGGGGCACGCTGGGGCGTCTCATGCTGGTGCTCACGGCGCTGACGGTGGCCGGACTTCTGGTGGTGCCCCGGGCGATCCGGTACACGGTGCGTCTCCGTCGCCCGGAGACCACCTTGGTGGCCGTGGTCGGGGTGATCTTTCTCTTCGCGCTCCTCGCCCGGCTGGCCGGCTATTCCGTCGCCCTCGGCGCCTTCATCGCCGGTGCCGTGTTGCACGAGTCGGGGGCGGTGCGCCAGATCGAGGTGCTCCTGCAGCCGGTGCGCGACATGTTCGCGGCCATCTTCTTCGTGGCGGTGGGCATGCTGATCGACCCGGCCGTGCTGGCGGAGATCTGGCCCCTGGTGCTGGTTCTCGTGGGTGTGGTGCTGGTGGGAAAGACCGTGGGGGTCACGACCGGCGCCATGTTGGCGGGGTATTCCCTGCGGACCGCGATGCACGCCGGCCTCACCATGACCCAGATCGGGGAGTTCAGCTTCATCATCGCGGGATTGACGCTGACCTCCTCCTCGGACACGATGGGGAACTTCTTCCCGGTGGCCGTCGCAGTGTCGGTGGTGACGTCCCTGGCCACACCCTGGCTCCAGCGCCGGGGCGACGAGGCGGCGTGCGCCGTGGATCGGAGGTTGCCGAAACCGCTGCAGATGATCGCGACCCTCTACGGAAGCTGGATCGACTCCCTCCGGCGTGCCACGGCACGCGAGACCTGGCGACGGGGACGGCGGTACCTGGCGTTTCTCCTGCTCGACACGGTGGTGATCACCGGACTCCTGGTGGGAACGGCCCTGGCCCTTGGTGTGGTGTCCTCGACCCTGGCGGAACGATTCGGCCTCTCCCCGATGCTCGCGCGCACGGCGGTGCTTCTCTCCGGCGGCCTGCTCGCCGTGCCGTTCGGAATCGGGCTCGCCACCTCGGTGCAGCGCCTCGCGCGGCTCCTGTCGGAGGGTGTCATGCCCCCTGTCGCGAGGGGCAAGGTGGATCAGGCGGCCCCGCCCCGCCGCACGCTGGCCCTGGCGATCGAGATCGGCGTGGTGGTCCTGGTAGGAATTCCTGTTGTGATTGTCTCCCAGCCCTTTGTCCCGTACGGAGGTGCCGCGGTGGTGGCGGTGCTGCTCCTCCTCATGGGAATCGCCTTCTGGCGGAACGCGTCCGACCTGCGGGGGCATGCTCTGGCCGGAGCCGAGCTTGTCGTGCACGTGCTGGGACGTCAGGGGATGCCGGGGCACGAGGACGACCTGAGCCGGGTGGAGGAGCTCCTGCCCGGGCTCGGTTTCCTGGAACCGGTTCGGCTCGAGGAGGGAACCCCGGCGGACGGGAAAAGTATTGGGACACTCAATCTGCGGGGTCTCACCGGGGCCACGGTGGTGGCCCTGGTGCGCGGGGACGACCGGATCGCGTTTCCACCCGCCGCAACCCGGCTTGCCGCAGGCGATCTCGTGGCCCTCACCGGGAGTCACGACGCGGTGGCGGCGGCTCGGCGGCTGTTGAATCCTCAGGGGTAGCAAGGGCCGGGCCCCGGGGATCCGGACGTGTTGCTTCCCGGAAATCAAACGGGTTATACTCGTGGTATGAAAACAGCCATCTCCCTGCCCGACGGACTGTTCCGTGATGCCGAGACGTACGCCGCGCGCTCCGGCAAGACCCGCAGCCAACTGTACGCGGAGGCACTGGCGGAATTCCTGGCCCGCCACGCCCCGGACGAGGTCACGGAGGCCATGAACCGTGTCCTGGAGCGAGTGCGCGACCCGTACCCCGATCCCGCGCTCCGCGTGGCGGCACGGCGGGTGTTGGAGAACACGGAGTGGTAGCCATCGCCCAAGCGGAGGTCTGGTGGGCGGAATTGCCCGAGCCCGCGGGGTCGGGTCCGGGATTTCGGCGCCCGGTGGTGATCGTGCAGGGGAATCACCTGAACCGCAGCCGGATTGCCACCGTGGTGTGTGTGCCTCTAACCAGCAATATCACCTGGGCCGACGCACCGGGCAACGTTCTGTTGCCCGCCCGGACAACCGGGTTGCCGAAGGACTCGGTCGCCAATGTGTCTCAACTGGTGACGGTCGACCGGTCCTTTCTGGTTGAGCGCGCGGGTCGCCTGGGACCGAGGGCCTTCGCTCAGATCCTCAGCGGAATCGACATCATTCTCGGTCGCTGACCACAGGGTGTACCTCCGCCAACCTCCGCCTCGCTATCGGGCGTAGCGAAGGAGGTACTGCAATCCGTCCTCATCGGTCCGGATCACGTAGGTGCTCCCCTTGCCGAATCCGGTCACCGCATGGTCCGGGGGGAGGCTCACCTTGCGAACCAGTCGCCCCGCCGAGTCGAACACGTCGTACACCGGGGTGTTGTCTCCGGCGGGCCGACTCCGGTTCACCCAGACCTCCCCTTCGGGACTCACCAGCACACTGCTGGTGCCCGTGAAGGGGGGCCTGGTTTCGGCGAACTCCGGTTCGGGGAGGGACACGGTGGGCATGGATGTGGTGTTGTTCCCGGAGCTCCCTCCCCGGGTCATCATGATCATGGTGGGTGGATTAGCCCGCTGCTGCTCGCGGTACGCCTTCTTGTCCGCTTCGGTGACCTTCGGGGGAGTGTAGGGCACGGCTGGACCCGCTGTCACCCGCCCTCCTGCGCCATACCAGAGGGCCCGGTAAGGCTCCGGGGTCACGCGGGCCACCCGGCCATCCGGGGTGACGCCCCAGGCCTCCTGGGGCGCAAAGACCATCGGCACCCTCATCGTGATGCGCTGTTGGCCCCCACTGCTGGTACTCGCGGAGGTCCGGGGACCGACGACCCAGGCGGCGGTATCGACCGCGGTACCGCCGGGCGTCCACCGGATCACCGGTACCGAATCAGCCGCGGGAGGTCCGCCTGGCCTCTGAATGCTGGTCGACTGGAAGTAGAGGCGCCCCTGGGCGTCGCTCGCCTGGGGACTGGCGAAACTCAGGCCCACGCCGCCTGCCGCACCGCCGAGCGAGGGCATCGGGATGGTCTCTTTGGGCTTTCCGTCGGGGCCGATCAGCAGGAATCGTTGATTCAACAGGTCCACGATCAGGGTCTGGTCGTTCGGCATGGGGAGGACCCCGGAGGGGAGGGCGTACTCACCGGGTCCCGATCCCTCCCGGGAGACGGCCTTGGCGGTTCCGGTCTTCAGGTCGAGAATCTGGACGATCTTGTCGCGGCGGTCGGCCACCACCACTCGGCCATCCGCGAGTTCCCGGAGGCCGGAAATGGCGCTGAACGGCTCCGGGAACTCGGCGATGGGCTTGCCGATCGGCTGGGGCTGCTGCGCCGCGAGGGGCGTCGGTCCGACGGACAGCAACGCCGTCGCCAGGACAATTCGATGGTGGATCATGAGGGTACGGGCTCCGGGTTATGGTCTGCTCTGTGGGGATGCGTGGAGACGGGAAAGAGTCGCGGTCGGAGCCCCAGCCGGGTGGAACCGCTGATGACGCAGATGACACGGAGGGTGTGCGGCTCGCACGACAGGTTCTCGATCTCGCGCCCACGGCATCGGCAGGCTGGGCGCCCTTCCACCCCAGAAACAACTCATGCCTTCGTTCACCAGATCGCCACGGGCCCCCTGCGGGCCCTCGCGATGACGGCGTCGGCACCCCGGGCGGCGATGAGCCGCCCCGACTGAACACCGTACGGGCCGTTCGCGAACGGCCCCTTCGAACTTCACACTTCGAACTTCGAACTTCACTCCAGCACCTGCCACAGATACCAGCACGCCACGGAGCGCCAGGGACGCCACCGCTCCGCTCGTCTCCGGATCGCATCGGGGTGGGGGAGTCCGAAGGCATCGCGTTTCCGGGGCATGCCGAACGCGACGCCGAATCCCTTGCGGATGCCGAGGTCGTCCACGGGAAGCACGTCGGGGCGGCCGAGGTAGAACATGAGGAGCATTTCCACGGTCCAGCGGCCCACACCGCGCACGGTGGTGAGGTGCTCGATCACCTCCTCGTCGGTGAGTCGGTGGAGCCGGGCCCGGGTGGGGACGGTGCCGTCGAGGGCGCGCGCGGCAAGGTCGTGGACGGCGCGGGTCTTGGCTCCGGAGAGTCCGGCGGCTCGAAGGGTCTCCACGGGTGTGCCGGCGAGGCGTTCCGGGGTGACTCGGCCTCGGGGATAGAGCGCGAGGACCCGTCCATGGATGGTGGCCGCGGCCTTGCCGGAGAGTTGCTGCCGGGTGATGGCTGCCAGGAGATAGGCAAAGGGGGACAGGGTGGGGGGTCGCAGCGGGAAGGGTCCCACCCGGGAGATGACCTCGCCGAGAACCGGGTCGGACGCGGTGAGGTCGGCGAGGGCCCTGTTCCTGTCGAGGGGAGGGCTGGCCCGGGTGCCGAACAGGGTGGGTTGGGTGACGCGCGTCATGAGGGATCGCTCGCGGCAGGGGGAAGAGGAAACGAAGGTGCCTCTAGACCGGAACCGTTTCCAGTCCCGCGGCCAGCAGCGGCGCGAGCCATCGTCCGGTATGGGAACGCGTCTCCCGGACAATATCCTCCGGCCTTCCCTGGACCACCACCTCTCCGCCCCGGTCTCCTGCTTCGGGCCCGAGATCGATGACCCAGTCGGCTCGTTTGATCACGTCGAGGTGGTGCTCGATCACCACCACGGTGTGCCCGGCATTCACCAGCCGGTCGAACACCTGGAGGAGCACCCTCACATCCTCCTGATGGAGACCGGTGGTCGGTTCATCGAGAAGATACAGTTTGCGGCCCCCCCGTTTTCCGGCGAGCGCGAGTTCCCGGGCAATCTTGAGCCGCTGGGCCTCCCCTCCCGAGAGCGTGGTGGCGGGCTGGCCCAGCCGCAGGTAGCCCAGACCCACCTGCTGGAGGTGCCAGAGCGCGGTGCCGAGCTTCGGTTGATGCCGGAACCGGCTGATGGCTTCGTCCACCGTCCATTGCAGCACATCGTGAATCGACTGCCGGTTGATCCGGACCTCGAGCACCTCCGGGCGAAACCGGGTGCCGCGGCAGGCGTCGCAGGGCACGAACACATCGGCCAGGAACACCATCTCGATCTGCACGTGCCCCGCGCCGTCGCACACGGGGCACCGTCCTCCCGGCAGGTTGAAGGAAAAGGTGCTCGGTGTGTATTTCCGGCTCTGACTCAGCGGTTGGCTGGCGAAGAGGGCCCGGATGTCGTCGAAGCCCTTCACGAAGGTGATCGGATTCGAACGGGGCGACCGTCCGATGGGGGACTGGTCGATGAGGAGCACGTCCTCCAACTGCTCGACTCCCTCCAGGCGATCGACCGACCCGACCCGTTCTCCCAGGTGCGCCTTGGCGGAGTGGGCTCCCCCCAGGGCCAGTTGCAGCTGGCGGTAGAGAATGTCATGCACCAGGGTGCTCTTGCCGCACCCGGACACTCCGGTGACGGCGGTCAGGGTGCCGAGCGGAATGTCGGCGTCGACGCCGCGGAGGTTGTGAAGCCGGGCGCCCCGGATCCGGAGCCATCGCGGTCCGGCGGGACGGCGGGCGCTCGGCACCCCGATGCGGCGGCGCCCGGTGAGGTAGAGTCCGGTGAGGGTGTCGCGGGCCTCGCCGACCGGACCGGCGTGGACGATCTCTCCGCCCTGTTCTCCGGCGCCGGGGCCGAGCTCGACCATGAAATCGGCCTGGGTGATCGCGGCCAGGTCGTGCTCCACCACGACCACGGTGTTCCCCGCGTCGCGCAGGCGGCGGAGCAGGGCCAGGAGCCGGTCGGTGTCCCGGGGATGCAGGCCGATGGAGGGCTCATCGAGGACGTACAGGGTGTCCATGAGCCGGGCACCAAGGGCGTTGCTCAGGGCGATGCGCTGAGCCTCTCCGCCGGAGAGGGTGCGGGTCTGCCGGTCGAGGGTCAGGTATCCGAGGCCCACATCCGTGAGGAAACGGGTGCGCTGTCGGACCTCCTCGAGGATGACCCGGGCCACCGCCATGTCCCCGGGGGGCAGGGCGAGCGCCTGCAGCCACGTCTCCAGCGACTCCACCGAGAGGGTGGCGATGTCCGCAATGGAGCGGCCTTCCACGCGCACGGAGAGGGCGTCGGCGTTGAGCCGGGACCCGTCGCACACGGGGCAGCGATGGGCCATCTGGTACTGTCGCAGAAAGACCCGGATGTACTGCTTGTACCGCTTGGCCTCGAGATCGCGCAGGAAGGGGAAGATGCCGACATACTTCCCTTTCCGGCCGTGGAGCAGTTCCCGTCGCAGGGGAGCCGGGAGCGATTCCCAGGGGGCGCGCCCATCCGCGCCCAGGGCGTGGGCCGTGCGGAGCAGAAGCTGGCGGCGGGCCTCATAGCGGGGCTTGGTCCACGGGTCGATCGCGCCTTCCTGCAGGCTTCGGGCGGGGTCGGGGACGATCAGCGCCTCATCGTATTCCAGGACGGCCCCGAATCCGCTGCACCCCGGGCAGGCCCCCCGGGGATGATTGAAGGAGAAGAGAGCCGGGGTGCGGACGGGAGCGCGGGTGTCACAGGCGCTGCAGGCGTCGTGCTCGGTGAACCGGAGCTGCGCGCCCGCCTCGTCCACCGCGACGGCCACCCCTTCTCCCTCGGTGAACGCCGTGGCGATCGCCTCGGTGATGCGAGCCACCGGGGTCGAGGGGCTCATCCGGTCCACCACCACAATCACGGTGGCGGGATCGGACCAGGACAGGTCCTGGGGGAGGGGATCGAGGGCGCAGGGATGTCCATCGATCAGGAGGCGGAGGAATCCCAGGGAGCGGAGCTGGGCGGCCACGGCCTGGGGAGGGCCGGTGACAGAGACCGGCAGCGGAAAGCCGACCTGAAACCGTCCGGTGATCGTGCCCTGGATGTGCACGGCCGCCTCGGCGGGAGTATCGCGGCGGACCGGGGCTCCGCAGGTCCGGCAGAAGGGATGGCCGATCCGGGCCCAGAGCACTCGGAGGAAGTCCCAAAGCTCGGTCGCCGTTCCCACCGTGGACCGGCTCGAGGTGGTGGGAGCGCGCTGCTCGATGGCCACGGCGGGGGCCAGCCCCTCGATCCGGTCCACGTCGGGCTTGGGCATCCGCTCGAGGAATTGTTTGGCATAGGTGGACAGGGATTCGATGTAGCGCCTCTGGCCCTCGGCGTAGAGCGTGTCGAAGGCGAGCGAGCTCTTGCCCGAACCCGAGGGCCCCGTCACCACGATGCAGCTTCGGTGCGGCAGCTCGACGGAGACGCTCTTCAGGTTGTGCTGCCGGGCGTTGACGATGCGGAGTGAGGTCCTGGCCACCCCGAAAGATACCCGGCATCGGGTGGCAGGCTCAATGCGCACCGTTGACGAATCAGCAACCGTTCCGGTACGTTTTCCGTTCCATGGCGAAACTTCTGACCCCCAAGGTCCTTCGGAGGGGCTTCGAGCTCTTCCTGCTCGCCTCCCTCGCGGCCTTCCTGGGCATCCTCTTCTACACCGGCAGCTTTCGCACCTTTCTCGGATCCCTCGGAGAAATCCGCTGGGTCTGGCTCCTGGTCGGGCTCGGTCTGGCCTCGATGGACTGGCTGGGTGGCGGGCTCCGGAACTGGATCCTGGTTCGCCACATCCATCCCGATCCGTCTCCGACCGGGATGATTCTCTCGGGAGGGATGGGGGCCTGGGGAGCATATGTGACGCCCCTCCAATCGGGGGCGGCTCCCCTGACCATGTTTGCGATGGCCAAGTACGGTGTGCCCCTGCCGAAGGCGCTGACGGCCACTTTCATGAGCTTCGTGGCCACGGTGGCTTTCTTCGCGATCGCCGGGCCACTGGCCATCGCCCTCGGAGCCGGGAGATCCCTGGGAACGCGCGGGGATGTGCTTGGACTTTCTCTTTATGACCTCTTCCTGGGGAGCCTGACGGTCTTCGCGGGACTGGGGGTGCTCCTCGTGGTGGTGGTGGTCTTTCCCCGGGTCGCCACCTCGGTCATCCAATGGCTGGCGGGCCTCGTGGGTCGGCGGAGCAGGCGGGTGGCGGCCCGGCTCGGGAGTCTGCAGGCGGGTCTCACCCAGGCCCATGAGGCCGTCAAGATGTTTCGGACGGCGCGCGGGTGGCTCGCCTTGGCCTTGGCCACGATCGTCAGTGGGCCCTCCCACGCCAACAAGCTGCTCTCGGGGTACGTGGCACTCCGGGCGATCGGAGTGCAGGCGCACTTCGTCGACGTGTTGCTCCTGCAGACGATGATCACGTTTCTGCTCTATTTTGCCCCGACCCCGGGGGCCTCCGGGATTGCCGAGGTGCTGTCCGCAGCCGTGATGTCCACCTATGTTCCCCTGGGTCTGGTGCCGCTCTATACGATTCTCTGGCGGCTGGTCCTGAGCTACTACACCATCGCGTTCGGTTTCTTCGTATTCTCCGCCTGGGTTCGGGAGGGTCTGAAGGGCATTGACCCTTCCCCGGTTCCGACCGGGGCCGAGGTGGTGTAACCGGGGAATCCGGTTGCCGGAGGCCCGGGTCGCGGGTACGTTTGGATCCTTCCCGAAAGGAATGCACGGTCGTGACTGAACTTCTACATGGGGGCGTGAGCCATCCGGTGCCACCGGATGGAGGAAGTCTCGGCTCGGGCGAGGGAGCCTGGGTCCGGCTCCCGGGGACCGGCGTGCTTCCCGACCATGCACGGATCCGGGTGGAGCCGGCCGGTGTGGTGATCGTGCCCTCCGTGCCGGAGGCCACCATCGCGGTGAACGGTACTCCGGTGGGTCCCGGGGGGCATGCCCTGGCGGAAGGAGACCGGATCAGCATCGGCCCCGAGACGTTGACGGTCAAGGACAGGGCCACTCTTCCCCCCGGCGCGGCGCAGCAGCTTGCCGACACCCTGGCGGGGGTTCCCTCGTTCCGCCCCCCGACCCCGCCGCGGGGGTCGCTCCGTGAGGCGGGGGAGTCCCCTCGAGGGTCCATGGCCGGGCCCCCCCGTTCCGGAAGCAGAAAGGTTGTGTGGGGGGTCCTGGCGGTCGTGCTCCTGGGGGTGGTCCTGTACATGCTGCTGGGCCGCTGATGCGCTTCACCTGCGCTGCCCGGACCGATGTCGGTGTCGTGCGTTCGGGCAATGAGGACAGCTATTCGATGCTGTCGGACCTGGGGTTCTTTGTGGTGGCGGATGGGATGGGGGGACACGCGGCGGGCGAGGTGGCCAGCGAGATGGCGGTGGAGATCATCACCGGATCCCTGAAGCCGATCCGGGGCACTCACGATCGCGATCCGGCCGACCTGGTCTACGAATCCATCCGCGAAGCCAACCGAGCCATCTACGAGCGCACCCTCACCGAGCAGGACAAGCGGGGGATGGGAACCACCGCCACGGTCATGGTGCTCTTCGCCAAGCGGTATCTCATCGGCCAGGTCGGGGATTCCCGGGCCTATCTCCTCCGGGGAGATCACCTGCACCAGATCACCCGCGATCACAGCTATGTGCAGGAACAGGTCGACGCCGGGCTCCTCACGCCCGAACAGGCGCGGACACACCCCTACAGCAACGTCATCACCCGGTGTGTCGGGTCGAACGAGGATGTGGTTCCCGACATCTACTTCGGTTCCCTCCAGACCGGCGACATCATTCTCCTCGCCTCCGATGGGCTGACCGGCATGCTGGAGGATGACCACCTGGTCCAGGTCCTCCGCGGGGAGGGCGGTCCCGATGTCTGGGTGGACCGGCTGATTGCCGAAGCCAACCACCGGGGAGGACTCGACAACATCACGGTGGTGATCGTGCGGATCGACGACGCGGGGAGCCCGACCGGAGAGCACCCTACGGTAGGGAGTAGGGAGTAGGGTGTGGGGTGTAGGGTGTAAATGGCTGGGTGCCCCTACTGATGTGGCGTCATCCCGTACCGAGGTTATCAGGACAGGGCCCCGGTCCGTCACACGACGGAATCCAGTGCCATCCGGACATCCAGGAAGATGGACCCCGGCGTTCGCCGGGGTGACGTTCCAAGCCCGTCCGTGCCGCCTCTCCCCCACTCCTGACTCCCCATTCCCTACTCCCCATTCCCTAGGCCGGCAGAGCCGGAACCAAAGAGGCTTACACACTCGGAGCCACAGATACTGCCCGGGTATGCTCGCGGTCTGCGGGGTTCCTACTCCCAAGACCAGATGCGGCCCGACACCTGGCCTTCGT
>JBDIWC010000043.1:0-33325 GCA_039794085.1 Gemmatimonadales bacterium | reverse complement strand
CGCACGCTCAACCGGGTCGCCGACGAACTCAACGGCCGACCCCGGAAGACACTGGGGTTTCTCACCCCGGCGGAAGTCTTTCACCAAGCTGTTGCATCGATCCCCTGAACCCGCAGTGTGAAGTTTGGGTTCTTCTCCAATTGCCGTGCAAACGGCATGGCCGAAGCGCGGTAGGTCGGTGCGCCACGAGCGGATCACGGCGTGAACCCTGAACCAGGGCGGCTCACGAACCGCCCCTACAACTATCGTCTTCCGCGGCCACCGCGCCGGGCGGGTGTGCCCCCCGACGGCTTCTGTGCCGCCCCTCCCCCCCCCTGCGCCGCCCGACGCTCCGCCTTCGCCTTGGCCCGCGCCCTCTCCTCGGCCTTGCGCGCGCGGATCGCCGCGATCCGCTCCGCGAGGGGCACCTCGAGCGCCGCCTCCTCCTTCGCGGCGTAGTCGAAATCGGGCACCAGGACGCGGGGAAGCCGCTTGTTGATGGCGCGCTCGATGTCGCGCAGTTCCTTCTCCTCCTCCGGCGCCACGAAGGTGAAAGCATCACCCGAGAGCTCGGCCCGGGCCGTCCGACCCACCCGATGGATGTAATCCTCGGGAACCTGGGGGACGTCGAAGTTCATCACATGCCCCAGGGCCTCGATGTCGATCCCCCGCGCCGCGATGTCGGTGGCGACGAGGACCCGGTACTTCCCGGCCTTGAAGCCGGAGAGGGCCTCGGTCCGTTGCGCCTGCGACCGGTTGCCGTGGATCCGCTCGGCGTTCACCCCGTTCTTGACGAGGAAGGCCGCGAGCCGGTTGGCCCGGTGCTTGGTGCGGGTGAACACCAGGGCCTCCTCCACGTCGTCCCGCTCGAGCAAAGCCAACAGAAGCGCCGACTTCCGCGCCTGGGGCACCGGATACACCGCCTGGGTGATCCCGACGGCCGGCGTGCTGGTCCGGTGTACATTGATCATCACCGGCTTGCGGAGGATGTCCTCCGACAGCTTGGCGATCGGGGGCGGCATCGTGGCGCTGAAAAAGAGGGTTTGCTTGCGAGGGGGCAGATGCTTGAGCACGCGCCGGATGTCGGGGAGGAACCCCATGTCGAGCATTCGGTCCGCCTCGTCGAACACGAGATACTGGAGGCCGGACAGCTTGGCATACGGTTGTTTGAAGTGATCGAGCAGCCGCCCCGGTGTCGCGATGAGCACATCCACGCCGGCCCGGAAGGCATGTTCCTGGGGTCCCATCCCGACGCCGCCGTACACGGCCGCGGCCGTGAGCGGAGTGTGAATCGCGATGGCGTTCAGGTCCTCCAGGATCTGGGCGGCAAGTTCCCGGGTCGGGGTCAACACCAGCGCCCGGGTGGTCCGGCGCTGCTCATCGAGGAGCCGGTGCAGAATGGGAAGGAGGAATGCCGCGGTCTTTCCACTGCCGGTCATGGCACAGGCGAGCAGGTCCTTCCCTTCCATGGCCGGCGGGATCGCTTCAGCTTGAATGGGGGTCGGGCGGGTGAAACCCAGTCCGGTGAGGCCTCGACAGAGGCTGGGCGCAAGTCCGAATTCTGCAAACGGCACAACAGATCCTTGAATCAGAGTGGGGGAAAGATAACCGCCGGGGTGCCGAAGTGACGCATGGGGGACCCGGACCGGTCGGAATTCTCGGCGCCGGCGCCATTGGCTCGGCTCTCGCGTCACTCCTGTCCCGGGCCGGGGTTCCAGTGGTCCTCGTGGGCCGGGGGGCCCAGGTGGCCACGATCCGGGATCAGGGTCTCCGGGTGAGGACGCTCGCCGGGGAATCGCGCCTCACGATCGAGGTGCGGGAAGCGTTCTCCCCTCCGCCGGGGGTGGTGTTTGTCACCGTGAAGACCCAGGATCTGGCGTCAGCACTCGCATCTCATCGTGACGGCCTTGCGGGGAGTGTGCTCGTGATGTGCCAGAACGGCCTGCAATCCGATAGGATCGCCGCCGCCGCCGTGGGAGCGGACCGGGTGGTCGGCGCCGTGGTCGACATCCATGCGACCGCGCTCGAACCGGGCATCGTCGACCTCCATTATCCCGGTCCCCTCGTGCTCGGCCGCCCAGCGGGCCCCGTGGACGACACGGTGCGACGAGTGGCCGCGGTCCTTCGGGGGGCCGTACCCGTCTCCCTCAGTCACAATCTGGTGGGCGCGCGCTGGTTCAAGCTGATCGTGAACCTGAACAATGCCCTCCCGGCAATCCTGAACCTGTCGATGCGAGAGGTCTTCTCCCATCCCCCTCTCGCCCGCGCATCGGTGCTCGCGATGCGGGAGGGAATTCAGGTCGCCACGGCCTGCGGGGTCCGTCTGGAGGGCCTTCCCGACGTCCCTCTCGTGACGATCTCGCTGATCAAGCGGCTCCCGCTTCGATGGGCTGCCGCGCTGGCGGCCCTGAAGATCCGGCAGGTAAGCCGCCGAGGCGAGGTGCTCGGCTCGACGCTGCAGAGCATCCGGCGAGGGAGGGAAACGGAGATCGATTATCTGAACGGCGAGGTGGTCCGGCGGGGTGGCGCGTGCGGCGTTCCGGTGCCCGTCAACACTCTGCTGACTCATCTGGTGCACGAGGTGCGGGAGACGGGTACCCACCTCACGGTCGAGGACCTGACCGCCCGTCTCGACCGTGTGATTCGATGACGGACCCCGCTCCTCCCGTTGTGGTGATTGGCGCTGGTGCCGCCGGGCTCCTGGCCGCCCTGTTCGCGGCGCGCACCGGCGCCACGGTGACTCTGCTCGAACGGATGCGGGATGGGGGTCGGAAGATCCTGATCGCCGGGGGTGGTCGCTGCAACATTCTCCCGGCGGAGGTTGACCCCCGCCGGTTCGTGACCGGGTCGTCGAGACACACCCTGCGCAACATTCTGCTGAGCTGGCCTCTGGAGGAGCAGCGGGTGTTCTTCGAGCGGGAACTCGGCATGAAGCTGGTGCTGGAGGAGGAGACGGGGAAGTATTTCCCCGAGACCCATCGGGCCCGCGATGTCCGCGACCGGCTGTTGGCGCGAGTCCGCGAAGCGGGGGTGGAAGTGCGGGGAGAGACACTGGTCACGGGCCTCCAGCCGCCCGACGATAGGGGCTTAATCTGGAGGGTGTTGCGCAAAACCGGTCCGCCTCTGCGAGCGTCATCGGTCATCCTGGCCACGGGAGGTCTCTCGGTGCCTTCCACCGGAAGCGATGGCATCGGCCTCGCCATCGCCCGGGGGCTGGGACTTCAGATTCACGAGACGCGCCCGGCTCTCACCCCGCTTCTGGCCGACCCTCCGGTGCACGGCCACCTGGCCGGCCTCTCACTCATCGTGACCATCCGGGCACCCGGTGCCGAGCCACCGCTCACGGTCACCGACGGCTTTCTCTTCACCCACAGGGGCTACAGCGGGCCCGCCGTGCTGGATATCTCCCATCTCGCCGTCCAATCGGCTCGCGACGGCCCCGAGCGTCAGGAGCTTCTGGTCCAGTGGACCGCTTGCGATGCGGCTGAGTGGGACGAGATCCTTCGCACCGGACCTCGGCAGGTCGGCACCGTCCTCTCGCGGGAGATGCCCGCGCGACTGGCCACACAGCTCCTTCGGGAGGCGGCCATCCCGCCCGAGGCTCCCCTCGCCCAGCTTTCCCGCGACCGCCGCCGGGTCCTCGTCACCCTCCTCACCCGCTATCCGCTCCCGTGGACCGGCGATGAAGGATACCGCAAGGCGGAGGTCACGGCCGGCGGGGTGGACCTCGCCGAGATCGACCCGCGCACCATGGAGAGCCGCCGGCACCCCGGGCTCTTCCTCTGCGGCGAGATCCTCGATGCCTGCGGCCCGATCGGCGGTCACAACTTCTGCTGGGCGTGGGTGACGGGGCGGGCGGCGGGGAAGGGAGCGGGGAATAGGGAGTCGGGAGGAGGGAATAGGGAGCATTGCCCATGACAACCATCCGACACCCACTCCTGCCCGACTTGCAGGAACAACGCATTCTGGACATACCTTCCTCAATATGCCATTTTAACGGGATGATTCGAGCGAGGGCTTGGTGTTCGCCGGGATGCGAGGCCCGGAGGTCAGGAGGATGGAATCATGAAGGGCATTGTCTTGAATGCGGCATGCTGGGGATTGGTCCTTGTTCTCGCCGCATGCGGCAGGGGAACCTCGGGTCGGGGTGACACCGGATTCACGGTGCGGGACAGCGTCGGCATAGAGATTGTCGAGAACGGAGCACTCCCCGCCGCTCTTGGCCTCGTGGTGGATGAATCACGACGGCAGATCCTGTCGCCCGGGGGGGACCTGCACCGGGTCACCGGGGTCCGGATCCAGGCGGGTGGAACGATCGTCGTGGCGAACGCGGGATTGTATCAGCCCATGTTCATCGATCCCGCAACAGGTCAGGCGGTGTTGTCCGGCCGAAGGGGCCAGGGTCCGGGGGAGTTCGAGTGGATGCACGGTCTGTTTCTCTGCGCGGGGGACGGTGTGGTGGTTGTGGAACTCAACCGGGGCATCATGCACCTGCTCGATCAGGACGGAAAGTTCGTCCGCCAGGCCCACGCCCTGCCGAATGGAATCGGACGCCCGTGGGACATCCCCGGTGTGGCGGAGGACTGCAACTCCCTTGTGGTGCTCAAACAGGAGCGTATACCACCGACGGGACTGATCGGATCCATGCCCTTCACGGTGGCCTGGTATGATGTCGGGGTGGACCGGCTTGATTCGGTGTCGACAGTGCCGGGACTGGAAACCTTCCGGTTGCCCGATCTGGGGCACGTGACGATGCCGTTCGGCAACAAGCCGTCCTTCGTGACGCAGGGAAGCCGTGTTTACATCGGCACCGGGAAGGTGCCCGAGATCCAGACCCACAACCGGCGGGGAAGCCTGGTGCGCCTGGTGAGGTGGCTCGCCGAACCGGAGCCGATTTCCGAGGGTGATCGTGCGCGATACCATGCCACGCGCGACATGCTGATCCAGCGGGACGGGCTCGATTTCTGGCGCGGATTCCGTCCGATGGATGAGTACACGGTTCAGGTGAAGCCACTGTTCCCCCGGATCCTCGTCGATGGGGATGGTCGGCTCTGGGTCCAGAAGTATCCGGGGAATTGGTCCGAGTGGGTGTACCGCTATGGACTCCCTCCCGGGACCGAGCCCGCGGCATGGTGGATCTTCGCTCCCTCGGGTCAGCTGCTCGGCCTCGGGACCACGCCCGCAGGCTTGGTTGTGAATGATGTCCGGAACGGAATGCTCGTGGGGGTGGCGCGGGACGAGGACGATGTGGAACAGATCCATCTCTATCCCCTGACGGAGCAATTCCGGTCGCTTCCGCTTTCCCGGGAATAGACACCCAATACCAACACCCGTCGGCGGCGCATGCGTCGCCCCTACAGTACCTGTCACCTACCGTCTACCGCCAACCGTCTACCGCCTTTCGTTCTCACCTGACACTCGGGCGACGCTGGCGCGTCGCCCCTGCCGCCTATCGCCCAATCCGGTATCTTGCCCCCCGTGACCGTACTCACCATGGGCGATGTCGCCGTCGAATTCGGAGCCACCACGCTCCTGCAGGGTGTCTCCTTTGCGCTTCCCGAGGGCGCCTGTTGGGGCGTCGTGGGCCGAAACGGAGCCGGGAAGACGACCCTCTTCCGCTTGATGACCCGGGAACTCGCCCCCACGCGCGGGTCGGTGTCCGTCATGCCGGGCCTGCGCATCGCCCTCCTCGACCAGCACCGGGACTTCGGAGCGGCCGCCACCGTGTGGCAGGCGGCGGCGGCGGGGTACGCCGAGGCGATGGAACTGGAGACGTCGATCGCCCGGCAGGCGGAGCGGCTGGCCGACCTGGGAGATCGCGTCACCGAGGCCGACCTCGTCGCCTTCGGCCGTGATCAGGACCGGATGGCCCATCTCGGGGGGTGGGACTTCCACGCCCGGGTGGACGCCGTTCTGCAGGGACTCGGTTTTGATCCCGAAGAATCCCTCACCCGTCCTCTCAGCACGCTCAGCGGCGGGGAACGGGGACGGGTGGGCCTCGCGGCTCCGCTCGCGGCCCCCGCCGACCTCCTCCTTCTCGACGAGCCGACCAATCACCTCGATCTCGACACCACGCGCTGGCTCACCCGGTATCTCCGGGATCTCGGCGAGACCATCGTCGTCGTGAGCCATGACCGCGCCTTTCTGGACGAGACCGTGGATCATGTGCTCCATGTCCACGCCGGCACCGTCGCGTCCTATCGCGGGGGCTACTCGGCGTTCGTGACTCAGCGGGCCGAACGGGAGCTCACGGCGCAGAGGGCGTACCAGAAGCAACGGGTCCAGATCGAGAAGGAGGAGGATTACATCCGGCGGAACATCGCGGGGCAGAACAGCGCCCAGGCCAAGGGTCGCCGGGCTCGCCTGAATCGTCTTCCCCGCCTGTCGGCTCCTCCCGGTGAGGCCGGCGCCATGAGTCTTCGTCTCGATTCGGGTGAGCGTGGGGGCGACCAGGTACTCCAGGCCGAGTCGGTGCGGGTCGTGGCGGGAGACAAGCTGCTGGTCGAACAGTGCACCCTCACTGCCATGCGCGGTGACGTCATCGCCCTCACCGGCTCCAACGGTGCCGGCAAGTCCACCCTCCTCGCCACACTGCTCGGCGCGCGCGCTCCCGACCGGGGTACCGTGCGTATGGGGGGGAGCATCACTCCGGCCTGGTACCGGCAGGATCTGGCCGGTGTCCCGCTCGACCGCGCCATCTACGACGTGATCCAGGACCTGCGTCCCCGCTGGACCCGAGGGCAGATCCAGGGTCATCTCGGCGCCTTCGGTTTCAGCGGTGACGAGGTCCGGCGCTCCACCACCACGCTCTCGGGGGGAGAACGGGCCCGCGTGGCGCTCGCGATGATCACCCTCTCGGGAGCCAACCTCCTGGTGCTCGACGAACCGACCAACCATCTCGACGTGGAGAGCATCGAGGTGCTGGAGGATGCGCTGGACGACTACGAGGGAACCGTCCTCCTGGTGAGTCACGATCGCGCGTTTCTCCGGGAGCTCGCCACCCGGGTCTGGTGGTTCGACGGGACGCGGGTGAAGGATTTTTCCGGAACGTTCGTGGAGTGGGAGGCGATGCAGGCGGAACGGGAGCGAGAGGCGGCGATGGCGACGGCCGCGGCCGCGGCTGCATCCGGATCCTTTCCCCGGCGCCAGGTTCCACCGCGACGGGACGTTTCCGTGAGTGCGGAATCGGTGAGGCGTCGGCGGGAGGAGGCGGAACAACGGGCTGTTGCCGCCGAGTCCCGGGTGAGGGAGTTGGAGACGGCGCTGGCGGATGGCGCACTGTACCAGGGGGACGCCGAGGGGGCCAGCCGGGCCGCGGGTCTCGCTCGGGATCTTGCCGCCGCCCGTGCGGCGCTGGACGAGGCCTTGGCGGCGTGGCAGGACGCCGAGAACGAACCATAGGCGGTAGGGGCGGCCCGTGGGCCGCCCTTGGGGCGGCCCGTGGGCCGCCCTGGTGCACCGCCAGCGGCGCCCTTGAATGAAGGCTGTCATTGCGAGGGCCCGAAGGGCCCGTGGCAATCCCGTGATCCGATCGCGACCTGGTACGACATCAGGGCGGCCTTCATTGCTTCATTCCGGCATCCCATTCCGGGGCGGGACTTCCGCGGTCGGAGTTCCGGTTCCCGTAGCGGCGCCACCACGCAGGCCAGAGTGTGGCCTTGGCCACCGAGGCTACTGGACCCAAGTTCTTGTGACGTGGCGCACGGAGACTGTCGGAAAGGCCCGGTAGCTTGAGCCAAGGGTCACGCCCGGTGCTTCGCTCTCGTGTCCTTGGGAGGTGACAGTTGGTCAAGTGGTTGGTGCTTGACAACTGAGAAGGCCACCGGTAACCTGGGGGTGACCCCTAACCTGAATGAGGTCCCTGTGACTTTTTCCGCCCCGCCGCCAGAAGGCCGTAAGTCTCGTGTCGGCCGGTACCCAGGCGGGCTGGTGCTCGCCGTGCTCCTGGCCGCCGGATGTACACCTGATTCCGCGACGCCCGTTGGCACCGGAACCCAGCCCGTGGTGGGCGGGTCTGTGGCGGCCCGGGGCGGGCGCCTCACCGAACACCCCACAGTTCCCTTCGCCGATATCGAGCTGACGTCCACCGGGACGATTCGCCCGGGCGAACCCCTTCAGATCGAGGTGCGCCTCACAGGCCGGGTTCAGGCCACCGGAGTGCGGTTGACGCTGGAGCGGCTGGATCTTCCGGCGGCATCCCGTGCGGCCAACCAAGGTCGGACCCATACGACCCTCCGGGACTGGCAGGGGGGTCTGGGAGTGGCGGCCATCTCGAGCATCGGCTCCTCCATCACCTATGACGCCCCGGGTTACTACCGGCTTCTGGCCACCGCGACGGCGGCGCCGATCGGGAAATTGCCCGACGGCACCCATGTACGGAATCTGGTCAGCCGGACCCTCTGGGTGTTCGTGACACCGGAGGGAGGACGGCTCACGGAGGGATGGGACAGCACCGTGGTAGACTCGGCGTACCGGTTCGAGTACGGAGCGTACGGGGTACGCTTTCCACGGCCCAAGCCGCGGCCGGCAGGCAAGGTAGAGGGGTTGGCCATGGGGTCTCAGGCAACGGTGCAGGGATCGGTCAAGTACGTCGACATTTCGACCCAGCAGACGCGCGGTGTGCGCGGCGGGCAGCTGTCGGTCGTCTGTCTCGGGCGGAGCAGTCCTGAGGTGCTGGAGTGGGATCTGTCCGAGCAACCGAGCGTGAGCAGCGTCTCCAGCACCGGCGACTTCACGGTGGTCTGTCCCGATGGGTTCGAATACGTCGAGGGGGAGTATACAATGAAGGGGTTTGTGTCGGAGGGGAAGGGAAAGAATGGAGCGATGGCGGGGTCCTCCCTGTCGGTCTTCACCGGGACGACGGGGCATCTGATGTTGGTGAACAACAACACGGCGGCGAGTTCCTTCTCGATCATGGAGGAGTACGTTCCGCAGGCGTTTACCAAATTCGGAACCTCGCGGCCCAGCATGCTGATCTGGGCATCGGACATTGATGGCGATCCCGAGTCACCGATCAACTATTGTCCCATGGGCTGTGGAGGAGGGTCTTCGGTTGAGATCGTGAGAATGAACGCGGAAAGGGCCTTTGGCGAAGAGGGGACGTTTGTGGTGATGCACGAATACGGGTACGGATTTCACTATGTCGCCATCGAACCGTGGGCCAATGCATGCTCCGGCGAGCACTTCATTGGTGTGGCCAGTTCGCTTTCCTGTGCATTTGTTGAAGGCTTCGCCGATTTCTTCTCAGCGTGGGTTGCGGGAAGTGGCCTGACGTCGGGTCAAGGGATTACTTATACCGACCATCAGGCGGAGGTGAATGTGGAGCGAGCATTCGGCGACGGCTCGATAATCGAAGGCGCCGTCGCGGGTTTCCTCTACGATCTGGTGGATGGTCCCGCTGACCCCAACGGTCCACAGAACGAGAGTGGGACGGACGACGACCAGGTGACGTGGCCTGGGAGTCTCATTGTCCAGGCGTTCCAGAACTGCTCCCTGAGGGACGCTTCGACCGGAATCTGGCATGCGATTCTCGATGGCATCGACCAGGTCATTTATTGCCTCGATACACCGGATGTGTCGCCGCCGTTCGATCCGCAGACAGCCATCAATCCGGCAACCAGTCAGCGTTATTTCGTGACGGGGCGTTTGTATGATCTGATCTCAGTGTCGCTGTTTTTGCCTCCCACGTGGGACAAGACCCGGTTTCGCCAGCTCTGGCTCTTTAATCTCTTCAACCAGGGAGGCTTGTGATGCTATTTTGCATCCGCAAGATGCTCTCTTTGAGCTGGCTGGCGAACCTGGCCTGGCTCTCGGCGTGCGGCAACTCGTCGGTGGAACAACCGTCGTCGGAAAGCTGTATCGGGAGCCCAGTCGTCCTGAGTCCGTTCACCGATACCATCGCGGTCGGCGATTCCACCCACGTCACCGCGCGACCCTTCGCTCTCTTCGCATCGTGCTTTCCCGGGGTGGCTTTCGTTGTGCGGTGGGAGGCGTCTCCGGCGTCTGCCGTTGCGTTGACAGTTGATTCTGACACGACGACGTGGGTTCGTGGACTCCTGGTCGGTCGAGTGGTTGTGGTCGCTCGTGGCGTCCAGGATGAACGCCTCGTGGGCGGGATGGAGGTGACGATCAGGTGATCGGGAGCGGCAAGGGGTGGGCCCTGCGAATCACTCCGGTCGATGCCTGGGCCGTCATGGGTGACGGTTGCGTGAACTCTCATCGACCGATCTCTTCGGCCAGGGAGACCCTGGGCACCCGGTGGAGACGGCGCCGGCGGGCTCCGTCTTGGGGCGTCGCCCAGGGCATTGTGACCTCGGACATTCAGCCCGCGCTATCGCTTGTCTACCTCCTACCGCCTACCGCCTACCTCGGCATCCACATCGTGCGGACCGGTAGCATCGCCCGCTCCCAGATCCGGTCCAGCCGCTTCGGGCGGAGTTCCGGATCCCGTAGCGGCGCCACGACGCAGGCCAGATGCTGGGGTCCGAGGCATTGCGCCTCGGGTGTCGGCGTGGGCCACCCGGCATGCCCCGGCCTCGCCGTCAGATCTCCCCGGCTCAACTGACCCACCGCCCGCAGGACCGTCACCCCGATCTCGCCATCCTCGGTCCACTCCGCCTCGAAGAAGCCCGGCAGGAACACGCCGAGCCCGCGAGTACCGCGTGAGGCGGCTACGAAACGGTGGGCGGGAAAGGTCGGCTCGATCATCTCGATCGCAGTGCTCTCCGCGGCACCGGGCAGGCGCTCCTCCTGTCCCACCTGGAGTCCGGCGATCACGCGACCCGGGAGACCGGTGGGGAACCAGGCCCGAAGCCGGTGGTTCACCGCCTGATGGTCGAGATCGAGCCGGAGACGCACCAGCGGCTCCCCATCGAGCACCGTCACCAGCAGCCGACACCCGATGGCCCCATGTCCGGGAAGCCGCAGCATCCACCTGCCTTCCAGCACCCCCGCGAGGGGTCCCGAGGCCAGGACCCGCGCCGTCAGGGGGCCCCGTTCCACCGCGATCCAGCGGTCGGTTCCGGGGGAGGGAGGCGAGTAGGTGTACGTGTCGCCCAGGTCCACCTCCGAGGTGAGGCGGAACAGCCCGCGCGTGGTCATCCCGGTTCGGAGGTCATCGAGGGTGAGGGTTCCATTCTCCTCCAGCGTGATTCGGATCTCACCGTTTGCCACCTGGTTGCGGGCAGTGCGCACAGCACCGCGAGGAATCCGAGGCGTGCGCGCCGTCTCCAGGTGCAGCAGATGCACGCCGTCCGGCGGCACGGAGGGGCCCCGGAACGCCACCCGGATCCGGTCCACATGACGCGCCAGGGGATAGTGACGGTGCGCGTCGACCCGCTCCACGGCCCACCGCCGGTCGAGCACCTGCACCGGGATGATCCACTTCGACTCCGAATCGCAAAGGACGACCGCCGACCGGGATGGATCGAAGTTCGGCGGAACCATCCTCGCCTCGCTTCCCGGCCCCACCCCGATTCGCGGACCAGGCAAAGTCAGCTCGGCGGTCATCACCGACCCCGGATCGAGCCGCGACCCCGGATTCCAGCAGACCAGGGCAGAACATGCATGGTCCGGATGCTCGCGTGCCCGATCGGGGTCGAGCCCGGTCACCTCCTCGACCGAGAGCCGTACCAGGGAGGTGGCCATCTCCGCCACGTCGTCCAGCCGCTGGTCCATGGCTCGGGCCACGCCATCGGCACAACAGCCGCAGAGGGTGTCGTGGAAGTGGCAGCGGAGGAGCATCCGCCAGAGTTGGTGCAACAGGTCGGTCCGATCGGTGCCTCCGGCCCGTGTGGCCCGGGCGATCCACGGCTCCACCACCCGTTCCAGCGCCAGCTCGAGTTCGGCATTGCGCCGCTTGAGATGGCTCCGGGTGCCGAACGTCCCCTGCAAGAGCCAGGTGTGGCCCCCCTCACGGAGTGAGCCCCGCAGGACGGGAATGGTGTCCCACGGTACCTCCCTTTCCACGGCCTCGAAGTAGCCGTCGATGCTGGAGATCACGACCTCGCTTCCCGGTTCCAGCGCGGCCAGGCAGCGGGCCAGATCCGGGAGAGCAGGATGCACCCGGTGGTGATCCGCACCGACGAACACCGCAACATGCCGCGTGGTGGCGCGGGCCACGAGCACCTCGCGGATCAGAGGCCAGGCTCGCGCCAGTTCCCCGGGATCCGCCGGGAGCGCGGCTCCCACCTCGTAGCCCGCCGGGGGCAGGTGATACACGAGGAGTTCTCCTCCCGCAGGTCCCCGCCAGCGGTAGAGATCCCGCGTCCCGGCAACGCCGCGCCACACCACCGCATGCCGCAGCCCCGCGGTCGCCGCGAGGTCCGGGAGAACCGCCGGATGGCCGAAGGCGTCGGGGCTGTGGCAGACGCCACCCGACCCACCGAGTCGACTCTGGTCTGCCTGCCCCAACGCAAGGTTCCAGCGCAGCGCGTGCGCCGAGGGGATCTGCTCGTCGGCCAGGACGTACCAGGGTCCCGTGACCAATCGTCCAGTACGAACCAATCCCTCGATCCGGACCCGCATCATGGGTCGCGCGGCGAGGTAGTCCTCCAGCAGGATCGTCTGGCCGTCGAGATGAAAGGTGGGCAGCCCGTCGCGTCCCGGATCCTCCAGCCGGGGGATCAGGTCGTCGAGCATCGCCACGAGGTGCGGACGGAAGGAGGGTTCGGTGCGATACCACTCCCGGTCCCAGTGGACATGGGGGATGAGATGGAAGACGAGCCCCGCGTCTCCGCTCATGGTCCGGCCGGACCCCCGTCTCCCCCGGCCCCTTCCTCCTCCCACGCCCGGATCCGCGTCTCGTGCTCGATGCCGAGGGCGTCGGCCACCCGGTTGATGTAGTTGAAGTAGGCGATCACCTGCACCGCATCGTGAATGGCCCGGTCGTCGAGGCCGTGTGTCCGGAGACCCTCGATGTCTTCCGCAGTCATCGTCTGCGGCGTGCGGGTCAGCCTCACGGCATACTCGGCAAGGGCACGGTCCGCGGGAGTGAGCGGCGCGGCGCGCCAGTCGGTGGCGATCTGCCGAACCAGGCGGTCTCCCTCCTCCTCGTCCGTCACTCCCCAGTCGGCGGCGACCTCGGCACGGAGGTCGTGGGCGTGCGAGCGGAGTCAATATCGGCAGTGGTTTTCCCGGGACACCACACAGGCCAGCAACTCGCGAGTGGCCCGGGAGAGGGGAGAGGGTCCGTAGAGTACCGCACCGTAGAAGTCCATCGACGTCTTCAGGGTGCGGGGGTTCTGGCTCTGGATCGAAATGATGTTCCAGACCCACCCCGCGCGCTTCACCGCGGCCTCGTACTGCGCCTTGAGGAAACCCGTGGCCTCGTCGAGGCCGATCACCCGGATCCAGGGCACGGGCCTATCCGCCGGTGATGGCAAGCCGGGCCAGGGCGTCGCCGGAGAGTCGGAACACGGTCCAGTCGTCCTGCGGGCGGGCGCCGAGCCGGCGATAGAAACCGATGGCGGGATCGTTCCAGTCCAGCACCGCCCACTCCAGGCGGGCACATTCCCGTTCCACCGCAAGGGCGGCCAGGGTGGCGAGGAGCGACCGGCCGATGCCTCGGCCGCGATGGGTTTCAGTCACATAGAGGTCCTCGAGGTAGATCCCCTGCCGGGCGTGGAAGGTGCTGAAGTTGGGGAAGAAGAGCGCCATCCCCGCGGGCTCCCCGTCCCACCGTGCGACCAGGACCTCCGCGGCGGGCACCGGCCCGAAGAGCGCCGTGTGGAGCCGGGCCTCGGTGGCCACCACCTCATGTGCCAGCCGCTCGTACTCGGCGAGTTCCTGAATGAAGCGGAGAATGAGGGGGATGTCCTCCGGCGTGGCCGGAACGATGGAGAGGGGAGAGGTCATGCGGCACCGTCACACGATCGGAAATACACCAGTGACCTCGACACGAAATGGGGGGGACCGCACGAAGGCGACAGTCCCAATCTTAACCGGGGATCCCGGATACCGCAGGGTCCGCTCGTGATCAGCCCACGCGTCAGGCCGGTGCCACCCCACGGAACACAAAGTACACCGCGCCGAGCAGGCAGAGGCCGGCCCAGAGAAAATCGAGTCGCAGGGGCTGTCGCATATAGAGCACGGCGAAGGGCACGAAGACCGTGAGCGTGATGACCTCCTGCATCATCTTGAGCTGGCCGAGCGTCAGCACGGTGGCTCCCATGCGGTTGGCGGGCACCTGGAGAAGGTACTCGAACAGCGCGATCCCCCAGCTGAGCAGAGCCGCCACCAGCCAGGTCCGGTGCTGGAGGTGGCGGAGATGACCGTACCATGCGAAGGTCATGAAAATGTTGGAGAGGGTGAGCAGTCCGGCGGTGCGCAGGATGGGGGACACGGGGTGCCTTCGGGTGAAGGGTCAGAAGGTGATCTGGAGTCCGGTGGTGAGGAGCCGGTCAGTTTTCTCGAAGGTGGGCTCCGGTTGGTTGTCGAATCGCACCACGTAGGAGGCCTTGAGGGCGATGCTCCCCGAGAGCGGGGCCACGAGGGAACTTTGCGAGTTGATCCGATAGTCGTCCGAGGTCTTCAGGTTCGGGAGGAACTCCACGCGCTGCTGCACGAACGATTTGCTGGCAAAGGTCTGTTTGAAGGAGATCATCGAGCGGCCGGCCGCGAAGGTGTCGTCCAGACCCACGGTCGTCTGCTGCTGAATGAGCGAGAGGCCGAGCTGGGCCTCCAGGGTGGTGCCGGGGAGAGTGAGAAGCTGAAAGGTGCCGCCCAGGGTCTCCTCGAAGCGGCGCGTGATACCGGCAAAGGTGTTCCTTTCCCAGGCCACGAGTGCGAAGACTCCCACCGCGGCCGTCAGATCGAGGTCCCCATGAAGGCTACCGCGCCAGAGGCTCGTCGTGGTCTCCCCGTCGGTGCGGCCGTACACCACGGAAAAGGCCTGGGTGAGGGAGAGGCGACCACCGTTGATCTTGATCTCTTCACCCACGTTGAGGGTCGTGACGTCGGTGTTGCCGCTGGTGTTGACCAGGCCGAAGTCTCCAGTGAAGGCCACCAGGGGAGGCGGAGGCGGCGGGGGAGAAGTCGGCGCCAGGGAATCCTGGGCAAAGGCCGGCGAGGTTGCGGCCAGAAGGGCAACGGTGGAGAGGGAGAGCGTGGGGGAGTGGGGTCGGCGCATGACGGGTTCCTTCGGAATCTTCGGGCGTCGGACTCCTTGACGGAACCGGCGAAGATAATCGGGGCGCCGGGCCAGTGGGTGGCGGGTGGGAGGGCTACTCTCCGGTGGCGCTTACGCCGCGAAGGGTCTGGGTCACCAGGCTCCGCATGATCCCCTCTCCCCCGCTCATCCGGGCCAGGATACAGAGCGCCACGGTCACTCCGGTCAGGTGTTCCGCGGCGGTGCTGACATCGGTCCCGGCGCGGAGGTCCCCGTCGCGGCGGGCTCCTTCGAGAGCGGCGCTCCAGGCTTCGCGGAGTGTCTGGAGGTACCGGCTGGTCTGTCGGGAGATGGGGGAGCTTTCCCGGCCGAGCTCACCGGCAGTATTGCAGACGAGACACCCCTTCGCTCCGGCCCCGCCCCGTCCTTCATCTCCCTCCCCCTCCCCCTCGCCAAGTCTGGCCAGGGCGTCCAGGACCCGCCGGATGGAGGGGAGCCCGGAACCGGGGCGCAGAAGGGGAGCTACCATCCGCCGGACCACGGTTTCCTGGTACCGGTCGAGCGCGGCGAGGAAGAGCTTTTCCTTGCTCCCGAAGGACTGGTAAATCCCATACCGCTGCACTCGGCAACCGTCCACCAGGTCCTGGACCGAAGTACCTCGAAACCCTTGGGACCAAAAGAGTTGCATTGCCCGATCGAGGGCGGATTCAGGATCGTGTGAACGAGGTCGAGGCACGGCGCCTCCATTCAAGAACGTTTGTTCTGCAATCGCGTTCCCATCGAGAAGCGTGCCTTCCATGGTTTACGACAGGTCGTTCTGAAATAATAGCCGGGTTGTGCTCTTGTGTCGAGTCTCCTGTTGAGCGGCCCCGATCGAGCTGTCGACTCTTGCGTCACGAAAATAGTGACGTATATTTCTGGCGTGCTTTATACGTCAGGATGTGCCATGCAGACCAAGCTCACCCTCCGACTCGACAGCCGCCTCATCCAGGGGGCCAAGCGCTACGCCAAACGGTCCGGCAAATCGGTCTCCACGGTGGTCGCGGACTATTTCGCCGCTCTCGAGGCGCCGCTCGATGATCCGGCGTTCCTGCCGCCCAAGGTGAAGTCGTTGCTCGGTGCCCTCGGAACGACCCCGGTGGATGAGGCGGACTACCTTCGCCACCTGGAGGAGAAGTATCAGTGAGGGTGTTGATCGACACCAACATCCTCCTCGACGTCCTGCTGGCGCGAGCACCGCATGCCGAGCCGGCGGTCCGCATCCTCGCCGCGGTCGAGTCCGGAGTGGTCACCGGGGTCATCAGCGCGACATCGGTGACGACCGTCGCCTACCTGGCGACCAAGGGGGGCGGTGCGCGGCGAGCCAAGGGTCACCTTCGGACCCTGCTCTCGTTGTGTGAAGTCGCACCGGTCACGGAAACAGTCCTGTCGAACGCACTGGATCTGGGGTTCGCCGACTTCGAGGACGCCGTGATTCACGAGGCCGCCCGCGTGGCTCGATGCACGGGGATCGTCACTCGGGATGCACAGGGTTTCAAGCGCGCCGACCTTCCCGTCTACTCGCCCAACGAGCTACTCGCGGTCCTCCAGACGATGCAATAGTCGGGGCAATGTCTCCCCGTACTCGTACCCAGCGCAGCGGTACACGCACCCGTACACGATGCTCTTGAGTCAATGAGTCGAGGAATGAATTGACTCGGGTACGAGTACGGACCCTGCGAACGGGAGAATTGGGGACTCTGGATTCCAGCGTTCGCCGGGAATGACGACCCCTGTGACGCTGGTTGCCCAGCACCATGAACAAGGGCGGCAATGAGCTGCCACTGAAAACTGCCCTCTTACATTGCGCTGTCGGCTGGGGTACATTCGCCTTCACGACACTGTCGAAGGCACGCCGCTCCCACCGAGGAAACCCTTATGGCCACCATTCTGGTCACCGGCACGAGCCGAGGCATCGGTCTCGCCACCGCACTGACCCTGGGCCGGGCGGGGCACACCGTCCACGCTACCATGCGCAATCCGGCGGCGTCCCCTGAGCTGGAGGACACCGCGCGAGCTGAGAACCTCCCGATTCACGTCTCCGCCATGGATGTGGACTCCGATACCTCCGTCGCCCAGGGGATCGCGGCCATGACGGCAATCCAGGGGCCGATCGATGTTCTCGTGAACAATGCGGGGATCGAGCGGCACGGGTCCCTCGAGGAACTCCCCCTCGCGGACATCCGGGCCATCATGGAGACCAACTACTTCGGTGCCATCCGCTGCATTCAGGCGGTGATGCCGGCGATGCGCGCCCGGCGGAGCGGCTGCATTGTGAACGTGACCTCCGTGGCGGGACGGATTTCCTCGTCACCCCTGGGACCGTATGCTGCTTCCAAGTTTGCGCTCGAGGCCGTGAGCGAGGCGCTGGCCCAGGAGGCGAAGATGTTCGGGGTCCGGGTGGTGATCGTCCAACCGGGAATCATCAACACCGACATGGCTCGGGACATGACGACCGGCCACAAGGAGTCGGCCTATCCCCACGAGCGGCGCTTCGGCGGGCTCTTCACCGCCTCGCTGAAGCACCCCGCCTCGCCGATGGTGGTGGCGGACCGGATTCGGGAGATCATCGAGAGTGGCACCTGGACCCTTCGGCACCCGGTGGGTCCCGATGCGGAGCCGTTTCTCGCCTGGCGCGCCGCCATGAACGACGAGGAGTGGGTGGAGTGGGGTGCCGCAGACAACGACACCTGGTACGCCGCGGTGGAACGGGACTTCGGCCTGAACGCGCGTCCCCAATAATTACCGGTGAGAGCCGAAGCAGGGACTCCCCGTACTCGTACCCAGCAGAGCGGTACACGTGCACGTATACGATCTCATTCGATACCTGATACCCGTCGCCCTGAACGAAGGGCGGCAGTGAGCCGCCCCTACGGGCCCTTGCGTCGCGCGAGGTAGACCGGGACCCCCAACGCGATCAATCCCGCCCCGATCAGCGCATTCCCCGGATTGGCCGACACCGACCCCGCCACCACCCAGAGACACGCCCCGATGAAGAGCAGCGGGGTCACCGGATACCCGGGAACCCGGAAGCCCGAGTGGCGGACAGTCCCCTCTCTCACCCCGTCCCGCCCTCGATAGATGAAGAGCCCCGACACGGTGAGGCCGAAGAAGATCCAGTCTCCAAACGTCACATAGTCCACCAGCTGGCTGAACGTCCCCGACAGGGTCAACACGATGGCCCACCCCCCCTGCACGAGGATCGCCGCCCCGGGCGTCCGGTACCGGGGATGGAGCCGCGCCAGCGCCGGCAGGAAGAGACCATCCGCCGCCATCGCCTGGAACACCCGCGGCGTGGCGAGAATGACCAGGTTGAGGAAGCCGAACGCCGAGATCGCGATGACCGCCGAGATGAAGATGCCGCCACGGGATCCGAAAAGCCGGGTCATCACATCGGCGGCGGGAGCGGTGCTCACGCTGAGTCCCTCCACACCCAGGACCCGAAGGTAGGTGAGATTGGCCAGGAGATAGGTGACCGTGACCCCCACCACTCCGATCACCAGCGCCCTCGGCAGCGTCCGCTCGGCATCGGTGACCTCCTCGGCGATGAAGTTGGTCTGCTGCCACCCCCCATACGTGAAGAGCACAGGCACCAGCGCCATCCCGATCAGGCGAACTATGCCCCAGGTGCCCTGGTCGGATGGGGCCGCGGTGGAGGTCCCCAGTGCCGGGGTACCCGAGCCGGCCAGAAAGGCACCGGCCACCACCAGGGCCGCGATTCCGGCCAGCTTGAGCACGGTGAAAAGGTTCTGGGTCGTGGCGCCCAGGTGCACACCCCGGTAATTGATGGCGGAGAGGAACACGATGGCGCCGATGGCGAGCGGCACGGTCCACGCGGGTCCGAGCCCGGCGAAGGCCCGCAGGTAGTCGGCAAGGGTGACGCCGACGGCGGCAATGGCCCCGGTGGCGATGACCAGCAGCAGGGTCCATCCGTAGAGGAAGGCTGGAAGGGGACCGAGGGTCTCCCGCAGATAGACATACCCCCCTCCAGCCCGGGGACGGCGGGCCGCGAGTTCCCCGAAACACAAGGCGCCCAGCAGCGCGATGAGGCCGCCCAGAGCCCAGACCCCGTGGATCATTCCGGTGGAGTGGAGCCGCTCCGCCACCGGGGCCGGAGTGCGGAAGATTCCCCCTCCGATGATCCCGCCGATGACCGCCATCGACGCCCCGAAAAGCCCGATCCGCCGGGCGTACGAGGTCACGGCCCCCGGTCCGGCGGAGGCCTCCCCGTGGGACGGCGGCGTCACCGGGGTGCCGCGGGGGGGGAGGCGGTGGTTGCGTCATGCACCACCCGGCCCCCCACCACAGTCAGCATGGCGCGCACGTCCTTGATCGTCACCGGGTCGATTTCGAAGAGATTGTCACTCAGGATCACGAAATCGGCCACCTTGCCTGCGGTGAGCGACCCCTTCAGGCGCTCTTCGCCGGCCGCCCACGCGTTGTGGACGGTGTAGGCCCGCAAGGCCGTCTCCAGACTCACCCTCTCCTCGGGGAACCACCCTCCATGGGGAGTCTCCTCGAGAGTGCGGCGGGTGACCGCGGCATAGATCCCCTTCATCGGATCGGCGGTGTACCAGGAGGCGTTGGTGCCGGGCCAGTCGGAGCCGAAGGTGAGCATCACACCGGCCGCTTCGAGGGTCCGGAAGGCGTAAGCCCACCGCGCCCTCTCCCCGATTCGCTCCTCCATCCATCGCATGTCGTCAATAGCATGATAGGGCTGCACCTCGGCGACGATGCCGGCCCGGGCATAACGTTGGGCAACATCTGCTCCCCGCAGCACTTGGGAGTGAATGATGCGGAACCGGCGCTCTCGGGTCGGATTGTCCCGCATCACCTTCTCGTAGAGGGAGAGAAGGGTGTCGATCGCCTGGTCGCCGATGGCGTGCACCTGGGGCCAGTACCCCGCGCGGTCAGCGCCGAGGAGGTTGCGCTCCATGTTCCCGCGGGGCTCCATGCCTGATCCCGGACCCGAGGTGGCCCCGGTGTTGGTGGAGTCCCGCCAGGAGCCGCGCTCGCCGGAATGGAGCTGGGGCTCATAGAATCGTGCGGTGGAGTTGCCCTGGATCCCGTCCACGAATCCCTTGAGTCCGCCGAGGCGAAGCCACTCGTCGCCGAACCCGTGGGGAAGGCCGACCGTGGCGAGCTCGTCCCACTTGTCGAGGGTGGGTCGCGCGTACACGCGCACGGTCAGCTCCCCCCGTTGCTTGAGAGTGTGGTAGACGGGGAACTGTGCCGGCGGCGTGATGTCGTGGATGCTGGTGACACCCAGCTCGTTGAGATGCGCCAGGGCCGTCCGCGCCTCCCGGAGCCGCTGCTCAAACGACTTGTCCGGGATCGCGGCGCGGAGCCGCCGGAGCGCCTCCCCGCCAACCCGTCCGGTTGGCACGCCATCCACACACTCGAGGCCCGCCACGCGCGGGGCACAGGATTCGAGACCAGCGGCGACAAGGGCGGCACCGTTGGCGAGCCAGGCGCTTCGGTCCCAGCGCTGCACCAGAACCGGTGTGGCGGGAGTGAGTGAGTCGATGAGACTCCGATCGGGGCTGAACCGGGTGACAGGCACCGCCACCGTAGTCTCCGTCCCGGTGCTCCCCGCCTGCCAGTCCTCGTAGGCGCCCCAGTCGCCCCCCGTGATCCAGCTCCCCTCGGGGAGTCGGTCGCGCGCCGCACGGATGCGGGCCACCAGGGAGTCGGGAGTGGAGACGTCGAGCAGGCGGGCGCCGAGAAGGAGCGCGCCGGCCTGGATGAAATGGGTGTGGTTGTCGATGAAGCCCGGGGTGACGAGACGTCCCGCTGCGTCGATCACGCGGGTGTTGGCCGTACGATGCCGTCTCACCTCCGCCGTTGTGCCGACGCTCAGCAGTTGGCCGTCGCGTACCGCGAGCGCCTCGGCCCACGGTGCGGCGGAGTCGCCGGTCCAGACCCGGCCGTTGAGCAGGATCAGGTCGGCCTCGGGAGCGGGAGTGCCGCATCCGGTGCCGAGGAGGAGGGCGCAAATCCACGCGGCCATGGGAGGGCGGGTTGGGAGGGACATGCATGCTCCTGATGTGGGATAGTGCTTCGGAAGATGCACGTGGTTCCCTGGGAGCGCCACGCTGGAGCGTGGCGTGCGTCGAACTTCAGGTGGCCGCCGGGCTGGAGCCCGGCGGTCCCAGGGAACATCAGGTGCGCGCCGGGCTGGAGTCCGGCGTTCCGGGGCCGCCGCCTGCGAACAAAGGGTACGGGAAACCGGCAGCCGGGTTGCTATCCTGTCGGGGACTTGCCAAACCCCTGTCGCCGAGCCGAGCTTGTGTACATGCCTGCCCCGTTCTACACCGCCAGTATGGTGCGCGCCCTCCCGGACGACGGGCGGCGTTACGAAACTGTTTTCGGGGAACTCCTGGTGAGTCCGGCCCCCCGGGTTGTTCATCAGAGGGTGGTGAGCAACCTTGCCGTCGCATTGGGCACCTATCTGAATCGAGAGCGGGTGGGAGAATTGTTTACCTCGCCCTCCGACATCTCCTGGCGGCCCGATGTTCTGGTGCAACCCGATCTCTTCGTGGCTCCCCTGGAGGAGACCCGCACCAACGAGTGGGACCGGATCCAGACCCTCCTCCTCGCGGTGGAGGTTCTCAGCCCTTCCAGTATCCGCGCCGACCGGGTCCTCAAGCGCAAACTGTATCAGAGCGTGGGCGTCAAGGTGTACTGGGTGGTCGATCCCGACCATGGTCAGGTGGAGGTCTGGACCCCGGGAGTCCACTTTCCGGCCACCGAACTCACGCGTCTGGTGTGGCATCCCGAGGGGGCGGCGCAGCCGTTCTGTGTTGGGGTGGAGGAGCTGGTCGCCATCCTCTGAGCACGCCTTGCGGCCTGGCCCCCCGGAAGCGAGATTCTGGCGCACCTCCATAGGGTTGCCCATGGCCGACCCGCAGCTGATACTTGAGACACTCGAACGGGACCTCGCCGAACGGTTCTGGGAGCGTCTTCGCGTCTTTGGAACCCGCCGACTTGGCGACCCGTTCTTGGCCGAGGACTTGGCCCAGGAAGTGCTCCGCCGGGTGACCGAGGCTCTGCGCCAGGGACGTGTCGAGAACCTCGACGCGCTGGCGGGCTTCGTCTTCCAGACGGCGACCCACCTCTGTCTGCACCACTATCGATCCCGGGAACGCGAGGAGCGGGCGCTCACGCAGCTCAAGGGGATGGACGCCGGAGGTGCCGGCCCGGGTCCGCTCGATGGCCTGGTGAGCGAGGAAGCTCGGGCCGTGGTGCGTCAGGCGCTTGCGAAACTCAAGCCCGATGACCGGGATCTGCTTCGCTGCCTTTACTTCGATGATGAAGATTGTGCCGTGACCGCGCTTCGCCTTGGAGTGACCCCTGGCGCGCTCCGGGTGCGGAAGCACCGGGCCCTGGAACGCCTCTCCCAGTTGCTCGGTGGGTGGCGATTGTGAAACGCGACGACCTCTCCGGGAACTCTTCCATGATGGCTGAGCAACCGATGACCTGCGAGTGGGTGGACCGGAGCGAGATCGACCGTCGCTACCTGGAGGGTCGGCTTTCCGAAGCCGAGGCGAACGCCTTCGAAGAGCACTACTTCGGCTGCGACCGATGCTGGGAGCTCGTCAAGGGTGGGGCCGGTGTGCGCGCGGCGCAGCGCGGCGGTGAGGCCATCCCGGCGCGCCGTGCGCGCGCATCGTGGAAGCCGCTGGCCATCGCCGCGGGGTTGGCCATCGTCGCGCTGGGAACTTGGCGGGCGCTGACGCCGCGCGATACCGCCGCGCCGGATGCGGTCCGGGGGACCGGGGACAGCCTCGCTGTCCGGATCGAAGTGTCAATCGGCGCGTGGCACATGGCCTGGCCGGCCGACTCCACGGTAGCCGTGTATCGCGTGCGGCTTTTTGCAGCGGACGGACGCCTGCTATTGGCGCGAGAGGTGGCCGACACGAGCCTCGACATCTCCGCCACGTCGCTCTCTCCCACCGACCGGCACACATCGGTTTACCTGGACGTGGAAGGCTTCGACCTGATGCAACGGCCGGTGATTCGTTCCCCCCTTCTCCGTCTCTTCGCCCCGGGCGATCCGCCCTGACGTGATGCGCCGCAACCTGTTCCCTCTGCTGGCGCTCGCCACCGCAGTGGGGTGCTTCGGTACCGGCGCGGGTGTTGATGAAGGGAATCACAGTTCCCCCTTCTTCGTCGCCGACAGCCTCCGGGACGAACGACGGTTTCGCCAAGCGCATCCCGAATATCGCCGCCTGCGCGATTCCTTCGCCCTGGCGCGGGACTCCGCCGGGTGGTGGCGGGCGCAGCTCTGGTGGGCCGAGACCCTGATGCGCCTGGCCCGCACCGACAGCAGCGAAGCGGCTCTCCGCGACGCCTTTCTCCTGGCCGGTTCGGACTCCTCGCGTCTCGCCTGGACCTATCTGATGCGCTGCGGTCTGTCGTCACGTCTCGGGCGCTCCGCGCAGGCCATCGAGGACTGCGAACGGGCACTGGGCCTGGCCGAGCGGCTCGATGAGGGCGAACTCAGAGCCCGGGTCCACACCCAGCTGGGCACCATCTACTCCCGGCGGGGGCTTTTCCGGCGGTCGGTGCAGGAAACCGAACGTGCGCTTGCGCTGGAGCGTCGCTATGGGCGGTCGCCGCACCAGCTGGCGGGGGTGCTCAACAGCATGGGCGTGGAGTATGCGGCGGTGGGGCGGCTCACCGAGGCCGCCGCGGCGTACGAGGAGGGCTTGGCCATCACCCGCCAGGTCTCCGACACCTCCACCGGCGGATACCTGATCAGCAACCTGGCGGCGCTTCGCTCCTACACCGGCCGGCTCGACCAGGCGGTGGACCTGATGACTCAGTCGCTCGCCTCGGCGCGTGCCCTGGGTGACTCGGCGTCGATGGTGTATGCCCACAACTCGCTGGCGGAGTACTTCCTCAAGGCCAACAACCTGACCGCAGCGCGGGAGCAGGTCGAGCGGTCGCTGCCGCTGAGCGGCCCGGCCCCGGCTATCTACCGGGTCATCGCGCTGATCGACCTCGGGTTGATTGCGATGGCGGAGGGGAACCCCGATTCCGCGGTGGCGACACTTGATCGTGCGCTCCCACTGGCGGTGCGCGGTGGCTTTGCGTTTGAGCGGTTTCGGATTCTCGCGGCGCAGGTCCGGCTCGCGGTGGGGCGGAGAGACCTGATCGCGGCCCGGCGGCTCGTGAGGGTGGCGGAGACGGTGGCCGACTCGCTCGGCGCGCCCGACGCGGAACTCGAGGTGCTGGCCCTGCGGGGGAGCGTGGCCGAACTGGAGGGCCGGGCGGACGCCTCGCGATTCTTCCTGGAGGGCATCGATCTGCTGGAATCGTGGCGGGGTCGCCTGTCGATGGGTGACCTCAGGCTCGGCATCGCCGAACCAAAGTGGCACGTGTACGAGGGCGCGATTCGCACCCTCCTCCACCGGGGGCGGGTCGCCGCCGCGTTCGCGGTCGCCGAACGTGCCCGCGCCCGGATGCTGCTCGAAGTGATCGCGGAGCGTGACGTCGCGCGCGAGGCCACCCCGGCGGCCGAGCTCAAGCAGCGGCTCAGAGCACGATTCGAGGAGGCCGCCGCGGGCGGGGACTCGTCCCAGACGCGCATCGTCGGAGCCGAGCTGCAAGCGCTCCGGGACTCCCTGGAGTTGCTGGAGTCGGTCACTGGCGGGGACGATCCGCGCGCCGCGATGCGGCATCCGTCTCCCGCGGCGCTCGCCGAGATCCGCACCACGCTGCTCCATCGCCCCGAGGCGGCCCTCTTCTCGGTGTTTTGGGGAGATAGTGTGGTGTACGCCTGGTGGGTCACGGGCCGCGAGATCCGTGCCCAACGGTTGGGCCAGGCGGACTCGCTCCGAGCGGCCGTCGAGTTCCTGGGACGGACCATCGAGCGCCCCGGGGATGCAGCGTGGCGCCCGGCGGCCACGCGAGTCTACCAGCAGATCCTGTCGCCCTTGGCTCCGGCGGGCGCCTCCCTCGTGATGGCCATCATGGACGGACCACTCGCCCGGCTTCCCCTCGAGGTCCTGCTCCCGTCTCCCGACGCCCCCCCCCTGGGTGCGACCCACCGCATCATCTACGGGCCTTCGGCCTCGGTACTCACCGCCCTGGCCCGGGCCAAACCGCTGGATCGATGGGAGCGGACCATGCTGGCCGTGGGCAATCCACGCGGAACGACCGCCCCCCGCCCCCCGGCCACCGGGTCTGCGGAACGGTCACCGGACCGGCGAAACGAGATCGATCTCCCGTACGCCGAGGAGGAGGCGAATACCCTCCGTCACCGGTACCGCAGCACGGGGGCAGACCTGCTGATCGGGCGAGCAGCGACCGTGCGCCGGTGGCTGGCGTTCGAGCCGGGGCGCTACCGGTACCTGCACTTCGCGACCCACGCGCGGGTGGACGACCGCGAGCCGGACCGGAGCCACCTCGTCCTGGCCGACGGCGTGCTGGACCTTCCCGCGATCCGGCGTCTCGATCTCCGGGCCGAACTGGTGACGTTGTCCGCCTGTGAGACCGCACTGGGACGGCAGGTGCGCGGTGAGGGCATGGTCGGCCTGTCTCACGCGTTTCTGGCGGCGGGGGCCCGGAGCACCCTCGTCACGCTCTGGCCGGTGACCGACCGGTCAACGCTTCGTTTCATGACCGATCTCTACGGAAAACTGGACAGCGGCCGGACTCCGGCCGAGGCGCTTCGATTGGTGCGCAAGCACTGGATCGAAGCAGACACGGCCACCAGCCACCCGGCATACTGGGCGCCGTTCATCCTGCTCGGGGACCCGAACCTCCCCCCGGTGTAACGCCCGCCGCCGATCGGGGACCCATCCAGTGAGCTATCCATCACAGGAGCCACTGGCATGCCGACCTCCCCCCGCATTTGCGTTACCCACCGCCAGGCTTGGCGAGCGGCCCTCGCCCTGCTCATCGCCGTCCCGCTGGCTGCGCAGCAACCGGCTCGCGACCCCGGGTTCAAGGGCGTCTGGGAGCCGGTGAGCTTCAGCGAAGACCTCGACTTCCGCGAAGTCTTCTTCGTCACGATCGACAAGGGTTGGGTCGCCGGATCCAAAGGAACGATCATCCACACGGGAGACGGCGGCGCGACCTGGACGGCGCAGATGGGCGGCGATCCACAATCCGCCGATCCTCCGGTCCGACTCCTGCGTTTCCTCGATGAAACCCACGGTTGGGCGGTGATCGGGGGAGCGGGCAGCAGCTCCGCCCGGATCCTGCGCACCGAGGACGGGGAATCGTGGGAGGACCTTGGCGCTGCCCCCCAGTACATCCATGCCCTGGCAATGAGCTCCCCGACCGAAGGCGTCGCGGCGGGATTCCTCGGGATGGGAAGTGTGCCATCGACCCTTCTCAAGACCCGGGACGGCGGCAGAACCTGGAAGCCGGTCGCCGCATGCTCCGTCAAAGCCACCGTGGGCGGACTCAGTCGCGAGATCGGCTGCACCGTCGGCCGGATTCAGTTCGTCACACCGTCGGTCGGGTACCTCGTCGCCAAGACCAGGTGCGTCGGTCCGTGCGAATACCCGCCGATCCTGGCAAAAACCGAGGACGGCGGTGAGAGCTGGAACTTTTTCGTCGGCCCCGGCGATCCCGAGGTGGTGGGCGCGACCGATCTGTTTTTCACCGATGAGAACACGGGGATCGTTCGGACCACCGATGGAAAGCTCTCGCGCACCACCGACGGCGGCGCGACCTGGAAAGGTCTTCTCGCGAGCGTGAGCCCTTACAGCAGCCTGATCTTTGCCGACCCCGAGGTCGGCTGGGCGCTGGAGTACCACGAGAAGATGAGCTTTACGGTGGACGGGGGAACCCGGTGGAACTCGCGTACGTTTCGCTTTCCCGCCCCGCCACGGGCTTGGAGTTTCCCACGACGGGATCGAGCCTATCTCGTGGGCGACCACGGGATGGTGTTCCGCTACAGCGTGGTGCCCACCGCCCAGGCGGTCCCGCCGGCGTCGGTCCTCGCCCCCGCGATGCCGGCATTCGACTCGCCGCTGGAAGATCAGCTGACTGAACTGGACGGATTCGTCCAGGACCTCACCCGCATGGTGGATCAGCTCCCCGATACCACGGGTTCCGCAACCCCGGAGGGGGGGGCACCCGCAGTCACTCCGCCCGCAGCCGACAGCATCGCCCAGGACACCTTCGCGCAGGACACCTTCGCGCCTTCCCCCTTCATCACGTCCTGCTGCGGCAAACCGCTCAACCGGCTCGATGTCATCCTCGGCGCGGTGCTGCAGAACCTGCCCCAGTTCGTATCCCGGTTCAAAAACACCAACCTGCTGGTGGCCGGCCTCCGGATGATCTCCACCATGCCCTCCCAGCTGAGTGATGTGCGGAGCGCCATCCGGGAATTCACGAGTGCCACCGACAAGGACGGCGCGCAGACGGCGCTGGCCCGGCTCGGCAGCGCTGCCCAATCCCTCCACCAAACGACCAAGGTCGCGTTCCAGCAGGAGCTCCCTCCCCAGGTCGAACCCCCGGGCGACACGGAGGGTAGCACAGCGACACCGGCCGCGATCGGGATGGTGGCGGATTCCGCTCGATCGTTCGCCGACTCGACGGCGGCGCCCCTCAAAAAGGAAGCCGAGAAGAAGGCGAAGAAGGGATTGGGCGGGTCGCTCAAGAAGAAGATCAAGATCCCGTGACACCGGCAACCGCGGCGATCGGAATGGCCGCCATCAGATCGGAGAAATCGATGTGCTTCGCTGACAGGTACTTTGCCCCCGCGATAATCGTGATTTCGCTGGCTCCGGTGAGCGCTCGCGCCCAAACGCCGACCGCCTGCTGCTCCATCACTACGGTCGAAGCCGCAACCGGTGTCGTCACCGGCACGATCACGGCGAACGGGAATGTCTTTCAATTCAAGGTGACCAACGCCAGGACGCTCGCGACGCTCCGAGTCGGACAGGGCGTGTTCGCCAATTTCAGGACCCGGCAGGTGTCGCTGGACGGGCGGACCGCGTGCTGTGCGATCACCAGTGGGCCGAACGCCCCGACAGCAGCACCGGCACCGCGGCCTCCAGCGCCCGCTCCCACTCCGGCCGCGCGCCAGGCGCCTCCCCCGCCCCCGCCCCCGCCTCCGGCTCCACCGGCGGCTCCCAGGCAGCCGGCCGCGCGAGCCGTAAACGCAGCGCCGATCACCGCCGCCATGGTGAACGTGTTGCCCGCGGTGACCTTTGGTCCGCCGGTGGCCCGAACCGCTCAGCGGACCCGGGCGGCCAGCCGCTTTCAGACCGCCAGCGTGACCACGCAGGTCGCCGGCCGAAGCGTGAGTGCCCCGGTGCTCTACCTGCGCGGACTCAAGGCGGTCGGGGAAGCTCCCGGTCTCCCACCAGGTGCGAAGCGGCTGATCGAGATGCTGGTGCGAAGGACGCCGTTGGACCAGTCCGATCATTACATGGTCAACACGCAGTTGGCCCGGGAGTGGATTGCCGCCCACCCGGTCCCCGACGACGTCAAGCCGACCGAGCCCAAGGAGAAGAAGTGCGGCAACTGGTACGATTCCTGGGATTGTGCCGGGCAGGCTGTGAGCGACGAGTGGAAAAGGACGTTCGACCACGCCTCCAATGAGTGGGAAACCGCCAAAGAGACCCTCGCCGATGTCTGGGAGACATCGCTGGAGTGCTTCACCGAGCGGACCATTTCGGGCAACATCCCGGTGGAGTTCGACATCACGCCCTCGATGACCGTGAATCTCTCCCAGAGCGGCTCGAAGGGTTCGGCCCAAGGGACGGTCTCCGGGAGTGCCACCATAGGGATCCCCATGCGGTCCAACGTTGCCGCCCGGCTCGACCTGTTCTATATCCCCTGCCTCCCCTTTGCGATTCGTCCCAAGGCTCTCAGGGGATCCGGGGTCCTGACCGTGGGGCAGGAACTCAAGACCATCGTGTCAGCGACCGGAAGCTTCAACAAGACCTTCACCATCCCGCCGACCGGCGGTCCGGTCATTCCGATTCAGGTGTTTCCCATTGTCATTGGCGGCGTCCCCGTCGCCGAAATGGACGTGAGCGCCTACATCGAGGGCGAGATCCAGGTCAGCGCGGAGGGCAAGGCCGAGGGCCAGTTCCAAGTCAAGAATTCCAATCCGACGGAGTTCAGCTTCGGCTGCAGCGGGAGGGGGTGCACCGCTCGCTCCCTGAGACAGCCCGCCGCCACCACCACGAACGAGAGCGCCCAGATCGAGGGCACCGTCACCGTAAAGCCGGCTATCTATACCGCCCTCCAGCTCGATTTCAACTACGAGGCGCTGAGTGCCCGAGTCGGTCCCCAGCCGTATCTGCTGGGCATGGCCTCCGGTTGCGCGGCCGCCGCCGGCTCTCAGACGGCGGGTGGGGCCTCCACCAGCCAGGAGAATCACGTCCTCAGCGCCGACCTCGATTGGGGCGTGGAGCTGCGGGCCGAGGCACTGGTGCTCGGCAAGATCGTCGGCAATTCGTATCGGCAAGAGTTGATGGCCAAGAAGCATCTCTGGTTCCGCGATGTGGCGCCCGGCGGCTCCAATGCCTTGGTGGCAATGGTCGAGAGCACGGGGCCGCCGGTGGCGGGACAGCCCACCAACCACAAGGTGAGAATGCCGACCTGCTACCCCTACACCAACCGGGTGACCTACCAGGTGAATTGGACCGGCGGCGCCACGCCCGCGCCCGCTCCGGCAGGACGCCCGTCGGCGTGCTCATGGAATGCCGCGCAGGGGAATGGCACCTGCACTTCTAGTCCTGCGCAGGAATTCGTCATCAGCCTGGTCTGGCCGAATCCCGGCAACTATGCTCTGACGGTGGTTCCGGTGAAGGATGCCCACGATCGGGTGTTCACGCCCGCGCCCCAGCCGACCCGGGTGAGTGTGACGGTTGCGTCATCGGGAGGCGGAGGTACCCCATGAGGCGCGGCACCCCTGGGATCGCGCCACCCCTGGGATCGCCGGGCTCCAGCCCGGCGCGCACCCAACTTCCCGGCACGCCACGCTGGAGCGGGGCGGTCCCAGGGGTTACCGCCGACCGCTCCCAGGTTACCGGTTGCGGGCCAGGCGCTCCAGGAGTTCGCCGAGCCGCTTGATCTCGTCGCCGTAGCGGGCCCAGTCTCCCGCCCGCTGCGCCTCCATGGCCGCTTCGTAGCGCTGGCGGGCCTCCTCCACCAGGGCCCGGATCTCCGCACCGATCGCGGTGCTCGGCGGCTCGGTTCCGGCGGCCACGGGAAGGGTGACATCGCGGGGACGATCCGTCGGGGCCGCCGAAGCTCCCCCGAACAGTTCGCTCAGGGCGCCGTCGAGCGTCTCCCGCATCACCACCTGATTCTGATAGGCGACGACGACCCGTTTGAGTTCGGGGATCTTGCCGCCTTCCGCCTGCAGATAGAGGGGCTGGACATAGAGGAGGCTCTGCTCGATCGGGATGACCAGCAAGTCGCCCCGGATGACCCTGCTGCCCGATTGATCCCAGAGGGTGACCTGCCGGGAGACCTCGGTGTCCTGGTTGATGCGATTGGTGATCTGGGTGGGACCGAACACCAGGCTCTGCCGGCTCAGGCGATAGACCCGGAGGGTTCCGTAGACGTCACCATCGTTCCGCGCCACCATCCAGGCCGCCAGGTTGTCCTTGCCCCTTGGCGTGAACGGCACCATGTAGATGAACTCTGCCTCATCCTCGTCGGGGAGGCGCATCACGAGGTGTCGCATGAACGGTGTGGAGCCGTCCGCCCGGGTGACGGCCGGGATCTGCCACTGATCCTCCCGGTGATAGAAGTCCTCCGGCGCCTCCATGTGATAGGTGGTGTAAAGGGTGGCCTGGACGCGATAGAGCTCGTCGGGATAGCGGATGTGCCGCCGCAGGTCGTCGGGCATGGCGTCCAGCGGCTCAAAGATCCCGGGGAAGACTTTGCCCCAGGTCCGCACCAGGGGATCACCCGGATCACTGACGAAGGCCCGCATCGAGCCGTGATAGGCATCCAGTACCACCTTCACGGAGTTCCGCATGTAACTGGTGCCGTCGGTGAGTCGTGAGGAGTAGGGGTAACGGGTAGTGGAGGTGTAGGCGTCGAGGATCCACTGCAGACTTCCGTCATCCGCCACCACCATGTAGGGATCCCGGTCGAAGTGCAGGAAGGGGAAGGCCCGGGACGCCCGCGCCCGGATGTTCCGGTAGTAGAGGACGCGGCTCTCGTTGGTGATGTCTCCCGACAGGAGAATCTTGGTGGAGCCGAACCGCACGGCGAGCACCAGCCGGCGCAGAAGGCTCGTCACCGGTACCCCGCCCGTGCCTTCGTAGGCCGCGTAGACGTTGGCGTCGCCCGAGGGATGATCGAACTCCCGCTGGCGCGTCCCCACGAACACATACTCGTTGGCCAGCTCCCCGAAGTAGATCTGGGGACGGGTGACCTGGAGCGACACGTCGGACACCGGCGGGAGGTCACGGATGAAGAGGACCGGAAGCCCCTCGACCGTCACCTGGTTCACCGGACTCAGCGTCAGACCCATGCCATGGGTGAAGGTGAGGTGCTCGTTGATGAAGGTGCGGGTGGGGAGGGAGGCGACGTTGAGCTCCCGGGGGGAGAGCAACACCTGACGGTACTTTCCATCGATCATGTAGCGGTCGTCATCGACCGAGACGAAATCGTAGTAGGTCCGAATTTCCTGCAGCTGTCCGAAGGTCTCGAGCAGGGGGCCACGGTCCCAGAGGCGCACGTTCTCGATCGTGGGCGCGTTGTCCCGGATGTCGGAGAGGGTCAGCGTCGCCTCCCCATCGAGTTCCCGCGTGTCCACGCTGTCGATTCCCCAGGCCTGCCGTGTGGCGGCAATGTGGTGCGTCAGGTACGGCGTTTCCCGGGTCAGCTCGGTGGGCGCCACCACGAACTTCTGGATGGCGGCGGGGTAGAGCCCGCGCCCGAGCAGGGCCACCGCGAAATACCCCCCCAGGGCCACGAGACCGTAACGGGGCAGCTTCCCCTTGAGACCTCCCACGACCACGATGACACCCGCCAGCAGGGCGAGGACGGCGGTGAAGCGGATCGTGGGGAGACTGGCGTGGATGTCGGCGTAGCTGGCCCCCACCAACGGGCCGGTCGTGGAGTACAGGAGCCCGGCCACATCCACCACCCAGAGCCGGATGGCGGTGAGCAGGAACATCACCGCGAGGAGAATTGCGATGTGCATCCCCGCCGGCCGATGCAGCCGGAGGGTCGGAGGACGCGAAAGAATGTCGCCGCGGAGAAAGTAGAGCGGCACGATGAAGAGAAGACTCAGCATCGTCAGGGCGAACAACAGCCCCAGGCCCGCCTCGATGGCGGGAAGTGTGAACACGTACCAGCCGACATCCCGCCCGAAGATCGGGTCGGTGACACCGAACGAGGTGGTGTTGGCGGCCTGCAGCACCGTGTCCCAGGCGGAGGAGCCTGCCAGCCCCCCCAGCAGGCCGAATCCAATGGCCACGGGAAGGGAGAGACTGCGCAGCAGCACGGGGACATTGACGTTGGGGAGGGCCTCGCCCACGCGGCGAAGGGCCGGATGGGTCACCATTCCCCTCTGGGCCGCCCGCAGATTCAGGTAGAGAACCCCCGTGGTGATCAACCCACCCCCGAGGAAGAGCCCGAACCGCGTCACCAGTTCATTGGTGAAGACGACTTGGTATCCCACCTCCCTGAACCACCACCATTCGGTGATCAGTCGGGAGAGGGCGGGCAACAGCAGCAGGGCGACGACAAAGAGTGCCACCAGCAGCGGAACAACGAGTTTTCGACGAGACACAGGCAATCCTCCTTGTCGGAGAATCACCCGAGGAGACGGTAAGTCAAGGGCGGGATGGTAGGGAATAGGGAATAGGGAGTAGGCGATAGGGGGGCCCTGGCTCCGGCATGAAGGCCGCCCGTCCGTCTCGTAAAGCGGGCCTTCGCTCACGGGATTGCTTCGTCGGCTCCGCCTCCTCGCGATGACGGCATGCAGTCCCCCCCCTACTCCCTATTCCCTGCTCCCCAAGCCGGCCGAGCCGGAACCACAGAGGTGCGTCGGGGTCGCGTGGGTTCCCCGGGGCCTTCGCCCAGGGGAACGCCAACCGCTTGGCCATGGAGCAAGTTGGCTCGGGTTCACAAGACGGGTCCATCCACTTCAGGGTTGGGCTCTTCCGGCTTCGGCATGGGTTCCTGTCCCTCCGGAGCCCTCTCCCCGCCCCCAGAGCCAACCACAAGAAGCACAAAAGGCACAGAAACCTCTCTCGC
>JBDIWC010000042.1:0-34444 GCA_039794085.1 Gemmatimonadales bacterium | reverse complement strand
CAGGTGTCGGGCCGCATCTGGTCTTGGGAGTAGGAACCCCGCAGACCGCGAGCATACCCGGGCAGTATCTGTGGCTCCGAGTGTGTAAGCCTCTTTGGTTCCGGCTCTGCCGGCTTAGGGAATAGGGTGTAGGGGCCCTCACCCCCGGTCAACGCCGGGGTTCATTGTCAGAACTTCGAGCTTCAAACCCCTTCGCATCGAACTTCTTTCGCGCCGCCGTGAGGCTCATGTAACGCACCGTCCCGTACACCGGCCGGCGATAGAACGGCCGGTCGAACTTGCCGAAGCACCAGAGGATCCCACCGTACGAATTGGCATCCCGTCCATCGAGCGCGTACCGGTTGTTCAGCTGTTCCAGGATTCGGAGCGCCTCGGCGGGGTGATCGGTCCACTGCAGCACCGACTTTCCCCAGAGCATCCGCAGCCAGTTGTGGAGTTCGCCATCCCGCCGGAGTGATCGCTGGCAGGCATTCCAGAGCGAGTCACCGGTCGCGCCCCGGTCGAGGGTCTCCTCATCGTACAGGGCGGGCCTCGGGTCGGCGGAGTGATCGAGGAGTTCCTGCCGAGCCCAGGAGGGGAGGGCGTCCAGGGTGCGATGCCGGGGGTCGCGGTCCACGAAATTGTGGGCGAGTTCCCTCCAGACCAAGGCCTCGTCGAGGAACTTGGCGTATTGCGGTTCCGGTCCCCCGTCGCGCGCGGTGAGCAGAACGCGCTGTATCGCGATGGTGCCGAAGTGGAGGTGGGCACTGAGCCGGCTGGTGGCGTCGACCATCGGGTCGTTCCGTTTCTCCTCATAGCAGGGAAGCCCGTGGTTCACGAACCAGTCGAGACGCGCCTCGGCAGCCGCCATGCCACCGCGGATGGTCGGAGAGGGGGGGACCGTGTGATCGATGGGACATTGGGCCACGAGGGTGGGAATCGTGGCGGTGGTCGGGCAGTCGGGTGTGAAGGGAAGATCGATCGGGAGACGGATCAGCGGGTCGGCATCGGGGACCGGGTGCAGGTGGTGGGGCAGGGCGGCGAGGAGCCGGGGGCGGATTCCGCGCGCGGTGGGCCAATCGCGATCGTGATGGGCCACGGGTACGACGGTGGTGGAGTCCACTGCGATCACGGGAGTCACGGTGCGGCGGCGCAGGGAACGGATCTGCCGGGGAGCGATGAAGGTCGGGGTCCAGTCGGTGACCACCAGGGCGGCGCGCTCGGCCAGCTCGATCAGCGGAGATCGAACGGGCCGCGAGTCCACCCCCCGGTCGAGGTGGAAGCCATACTGGATTCCTCGTGCGGCGAATCGGTCCGCAAGATCGATCACACTCTCCAGGATGAAGGTATGGAGACGGTCGCTTGCCCAGGGGTAGTCGGGTCGGAGACCCTGGTAGACGAGAACCGGGAGACGGAGCCGGTTGGCCCATTCCACCGCGGCGGTGAGCGCAAAGTTTTCATGCGAGCGCATCGTGGCCTGCAGCCAGTAGAGGACGAACTCCCCTCCCTGGCGCGGATCGAGCCGGCGCGTGTTCGAGGGGAGATGCAGGCGCAGTGGGTCCACCGATGGGGTGATGATCCTGTCCTCCGGAGTCTGGTCACCGGATTACGCGGCGACCGGAGGGGAGGTTCCTCAACCGGTCCAGCTCCGGTTCGGTGGTGGCCCTTGTGTTCCATGTATTGTCCAGTTATTATATGGACATAATATGAACAAGGATGATCCATGTCTTCCCTCAAGACCCATGAACTGACTGATCCCGCCGCGCTGGTGCGGGCTCATCTGGCTGGGGATGATGAAGCATTCGGGCACCTGGACCGCCTCTACCGGCGGCGGTTGATGGCATTTGCGTCGCGGATGGTGCAGGACACCGACCGGGCGGAGGAGATCGTGCAGGAGACCTTTTTCCGGGTGTTCCGGCATGGTCATCGGTTTGACCCCTCGCGGGATTTTTCGACCTGGATCTTCACCATCGCGGGCAACCTGGCGCGGGACGAGTTGCGGCGGCGGAAGCGGCGGCGAACGGTGGCTCTGGAGTCGTTGCCGCCGGGGCGGGTGGATCAGGTGATGGTGGATGCGGATGACGCGGTGGGAGCGGACCTGCGGGTCGAGTCGGAGGATCTGGTGGAGCTGGTTCGGGAGACGGCGGCGGATCTGCCGGCGGGTCAGCGCGAGGTGTTCGTGCTGCGGGAGATGGAGGGGATGAGCTACGGGGAGATCGCCGAGCGGCTGCGGTGTGATCTGGGGACGGTGAAGAGCCGACTCAACCGGGCTCGGCGTCAGGTGGCGGCGTCGATGCGGGAACAGCTGGCGGCGGTGGCGGCATAGGGCCTCCCGCCTTCAAACTTTCACCTTCACACTTCGAACTTCCACCTTCAAACTTTTGACGATTGCCCCTCCTGGGATCGAACCAGGACTCTCCTGATCCAGAGTCAGGCGTGTTGCCAGTTACACCAAGGGGCACTGGACTATGTGAACTGCAGGTGGAGCTGAGGGGGATCGAACCCCTGACCTCTGCATTGCGAACGCAGCGCTCTCCCAGCTGAGCTACAGCCCCGAAACGGGCTGACAAAGGTAAGCAGCACCCCCGGTCGGCGTCAACCGACGATCTTTGGTGCCCCCTGGGGACGGCTGGCCCCTAAAACATTGCGATTCAATGCCTTACTCGCACGATCCGGTCCCCGGGCTGAAGCCCGCGCTCGGCGCCTTCGGCGACGAGTCCTGAAGGACACGGGACTTGTCATCGCGAGGACTCCGCAGGAGTCCGTGGCGATCCCGTGAGCGGAACCCGGCGGGGTCTGGTCACGGCGGCCATCTCGCCTGGCCTTCGTCGTTCGCGGGTGGAGCTGCGGCATGTTGCGGGTGCGCCGCGTGCGGCGCACCCACAGGGGGTCGGTGGGTTGCCAGCCGCTCGGCGGGGCCTACAGGCCCAAGGCCGGTGCCACTTTTCCACCGCTACAGCCCTATCCCCTGCCGCCTTGCAGTCAGCTTCCGCCTGCCGCCTGCCGCCTGCCGCACTGCCGTCTACCGCACTGCCGCCTACCGCCTACCGGGGACCTGCGTTCAGGCGGGGGACTTGCGCCGCGGATAATCGGGTGATAAGATACAACCATATGGTTGTATCTAGACGATTGAACGACGCCGAGGTGGACCGCCTCTTCCGCGCCCTCGCTGACCGGACGCGGCGTGCCATCGTTACCCGCCTCCTCTCTGGAGAGGAGGCGTCGGTCTCGGCACTCGCCGCTCGCTATGACATGTCCTTCGCGGCTGTGCAGAAGCACATCGCCGTCCTGGAACGAGCGGGACTGGTGACCAAGCATCCGCAGGGCCGCGAGCGGATTGTCCGTGGCAATCCGGAGCGCATCGCCCGGGCGCGCGAGCTGCTCACCCGGCTCGAAGCCCTCTGGAAGGCCCGATTCAACCAGCTTGATGCGGTGCTCGCCGAGCCCACCACCAGGGAGTAGCCCATACCGATCACATCCGTCACCTCCGACCCGAAGGAGCTGACCCTCACCCTCGTGGGCGAATACCCCGTCCCCCTCTCGCGCCTCTGGGAGGCGTGGGTTGACCCGCGTCAGATCGAGAAGTTCTGGGGCCCGCCCACCTGGCCCGCCACCTTCCTCCGGCATGACATGACGGTCGGGGGGCGGTCGCACTACTACATGACCGGGCCGGACGGTGAGAAGTCACCCAACTGCTTCTGGGAGTGTGTCGCGGTGGAGGCCCCGCACCGGCTGGAGGTGATCAACGGCTTTGCCCTGGAGGACGGGAGCCCCGATCCTGCCATGCCCGCCATGACGATGGTCTTCACCTTCGAGGAGACTCGGACCGGATCGCGGTTCACGGGTGTCACCCGTTTCCGCAGCATTCAGGATATGGAGAAGCTGGTGGCGATGGGGATGGTCGAGGGGATGAGCGAGGCACTCGGGCAGATGGACGGTCTCCTGGCCGACCTGGCAGCCTTTGCGGCGAGTCGTCCCACCGAGGCGCTGATTCTCAACGACACCCAGGTGCGTATCTGCCGCGTCATCCGCGGGACGGTCGAGCAGGTGTGGCGGGCCCATCATGAGCCCGAATTGCTGCAGCGCTGGCTGCTCGGCCCCGATGGCTGGAGGATGCCGGTCTGTGAGGTGGCCCGGCGCGTCGGCGACACCTATCGGTACGAGTGGGAGAAGCTGGACGGGACCAGCCGGTTCGGTTTTGAAGGGGAACTGCTCGCGTCAGATCCGCCGCATCGGGTCGAGACGACCGAACGGATGATCGGCATGGAGGGCCCTGGAACCATCAATGTGATGACCCTGACCCCGGTGGAGGCCGGGACCCTGCTCACCTTCGTGATCACCTATCCCAGCGCCGCGGTGCGCGACATGGTGCTCGGCACCGGCATGGTGGGCGGAATGGAGACGAGCTATGCGCGACTGGAGGCGGAGGTGATCGTCACCCTGGCGAAGACCGGGGTCCATTCTTCCGTTGCCCCCACGATCGCCGGGCTGAAGCCCGGCCTCGGCGCCTTCGGCGACGAGTCCTGAAGGACACGGGACTTGTCATCGCGAGGACTCCGCAGGAGTCCGTGGCGATCCCGTGAGCGGAACCCGGCGGGGTCTGGTCACGGCGGCCATCTCGCCTGGCCTTCGTCGTTCGCGGGTGGAGCTGCGGCATGTTGCGGGCGCGCCGCGTGCGGCGCACCCGGAGCAGGGAAGTTGGATCTACGCCCGGTGCGCCGCAAGCGGAGCACCCCTGGACTTTGGCTCTTTTTTCAGCCCGTCTGGGCGTAGAAGACCGCCATTTCCAGAGGCCGCAGAGATTTCTCCGGCTTCTGGTCAGCGGGACCCCTGGACGTGAAGCCGGAGAAATTCGTTGGCTGCAGTGTGTGAGCCCATAACTCGTACCGGAGCTGCTGGATCAGGTTCATGGTGGTGGCGCGGGGCGGGGTGTCCTTCTGGCGCCACGCCGGCGGCGGCAAGGTGTCGGGTCGGCCCTCCGGCCCGTAGGCGCGCGCGGCGGCCAGCAGCAGGACGGCATAGGCCGCCACGCCGAGCGCGGGCACCTTTTCGACGGACGCCGGATGGCGGACCTGGGCCTGTCCGACTCCGAGCAACGTTTTTTCGTCGCGGAAATTCACCTCGACATCCCACCGCCAGAGATAGGCCTGGAGAGCTTTGTCGACGGGAATGTCCGGATCGGTGCAGATGAGATAGGCCGGCCTCCGGTAAAGCAGCCTGCCGCCTTTGCGAAGGCGATATCCCAAGGGCGCAATAACGATCAGGCGGAGGTCGACTTTTCCGCCGGCCGTTCTCCACCGGATCGGCGCGAGGGTCTTGATGCGGAAGTTGTGAATCTCTCCGGCGGCGTAAGCTGCCACCTCGTGCCAGGGGATCTTGTCATCGGCTCTGACTTCTTCCGGCGTGGGGATCCGCTCTCCGTAGCTGCGACGCCGTCCGGCCGAAGCAGGACCCTGGGATGGCAGGCCGTAGAGTTTGGCGTCGCCACGGATTCGGCCGATCACTGTCAGGTTGGCCGGAAGCCCTTTCAAGATCTTGCCATTGGTGAAGCGGCCGTCGACCGCGGCCCAGACGGGGCGGGTGGTCTCGGCGCGCAGGCCGGCGAGACATTGTGAGCCGACATTATTGATGCTGCGTTGCTTCTGCTCGATCCGGTAGGTTTCCCATTCATCCTCTGGTGCGTTCCTGCGGAGCCGCCTCGCGGTCGGCGCGTGTCGGAATTGAACCGGAAGCATTCGAGCCGCGCCTTCCCGAGTCAGGGGGAGAGCCACAGAGACCTGAACGAAACGCTGGCCGCGCACGAAGTTGGTGGAGAACGGCGGTCCCAAGGGATCTCGCCGCCAGGCCACGCCGGGGATATGGGTCCCCCCTTTGCGCACGATCGAGTCATCCATTCCGACCACCAGCGGCTCCCCGTCAGGCAAAGCTTGTTCCACGCCGCGCCGCACCGCCGAGAAGATGTTCGACGGATCGACTCGCTCTTGTGAGTAGAGACGGTAATCGGCGGTCCAGTCATCGAACGAGCGTCCACAGGTGTTGAGGAGACCGGTGACGGTGTGACGGCCGAGGCCGACGAGGTAGGCGAGCAGATGCCGGCGGAGCCGCTGCCCGCAACGATCCTGTCCCCAGGCGTTGGCACTGTCCCCCAGGATGTCGTCGATGCAGCTCACGAGCGTTTGAGGTTTTTTTTTGAGGGAAGGACGGACTCGGGCACCTGATGCCGTCTCAAGACGAGGTGAGCCTTATCCTCGACGAACCACTCGACGAGTTCACCGCGCTCGAACTGCATTGCTTGGGCGACAGCGGCGGGAAAATTGATGTACCATTGCTGCGAATTCTTCCGGGCGATGAGTTGAACCTTCGTGGGGCATCCCATGTGGCCGCTCCAGGTAAGGGTGTAACTAGTAATATAACTAGATACACAATCGAAAGGGAGGCCAGCAAATCGAAGGGTTTTCAAGAAGGCATGGAGGATTATCTAGTCAATGGCCAAACTCGAGCGGTGCGCCGCAAGCGGCGCACCCACAGGGGGGTGGGGGAGTTTGCCAGCCGCTTCGCGGGGCTTTCACCACCACCACCAGTCATCTGATCCGCATTGCAAGAAGGCAATCCCGCGACTGTCAGAGAGGTGACCGTTGGCGTGTCATTGTCACACCCCCACTCTACCTTGGATCGGGCACACGAACCGTGCCGGCATCCTCCACCCGGGACATCTCATGCCGCCAGCGCGAATCTCACCACCTCAAGGTGGTCCAGTGGTTGTTCGGTGAGCAAGGAGCCGACCAGGACAGACACTTGTCTGGCCCGGTTGTTCCTGCTGGGATTCGTCACCTATTTCGTGGCCCACGCCTGCGCCTCCGTGGGCTGGATGTAACAGGGTCATAACGGGGGCAGGTCTTGGTCCGTGCACTTGTGAAATATTTCACAAGCGCACATGACAAGACCTGACCCCCGCGAGACCCCGGCAAGGGTTGTCACACCCTCAAGCTACCTTGGAGGAGGCGATCAGTGCCGCTCAGCGCCTGCTGGGATGGTTCCGGCGGCATGAGGACACCCTGCGGGAGATGGGCGCCACCTGATGGCCCCTGCTGGTGCCATTGTCTGGCCTTCCTCATGCGATGGTCCCCCGCCACTGCTTCGGATGCCGTAGGTCGTGGCCCGCTTGTGCCGCATCCCGCGGGATCGGTGAGGGGCAGTCTGGGGAACACCTCTCATCACTACCAGTACCAGGCCCGATGTGGTAACGTTGGAATGGGCATGGCTGGGGGAGGTTCCCCATCTGCCCGCTGCCAGTGTCGCCCCGCGCATGCATCTTGACCACTCCGGAAGGCCCGTGGCAATGAGTATTCCTCCGCTCGGCCCACAGATGGAAGGCTCGTCCGCGTGACACTCGAGGACCTGCGACCCGACGCGACCGTCCGGGGTATCCTTCCCGACGCCCTCGTCACCGTGGTCAGCGTGGAGTGGCACGGGGCCGAAGCTCTGACCCTGGTCTATCGGGGTCCCGAAGGCAGGTTGGCCGACGAGATCCTGTACCGCCACGATGAGCCGCGGTTCGAGATGGTGGAGGCCGGACGTCCCTGGAGCTTCGACGGCGACGGTGCTCTCTTCCGGCTCGTCGCCGAGGCCCACCGGATCCGCCTTGCCCACCTCTTCGACCCTGTGCTGGCGGTTCACACCTCCCTGGTGGATCCGCTTCCGCACCAGATCACCGCCGTCTACGAGGCGATGCTCCCGCGCCAACCACTGCGCTTCCTCCTCGCCGACGACCCCGGGGCGGGCAAGACGATCATGGCGGGGCTCCTGATCAAGGAACTGATGGCCCGCGGGGACCTGAGGCGATGCCTCATCGTCTGCCCCGGGAGCCTGGTCGAGCAGTGGCAGGACGAACTCAGCCGTCGCTTCCACCTCCCTTTCGAGATCCTGACCAACGACAAGCTCGAAGCCGCCCGGACCGGCAACTGGTTCCTGGAGAACAACCTCGCCATCGCGCGTCTCGACAAACTTTCCCGCAATGAGGACGTGCAGGACAAGCTCGCCGTCCCCGATTGCCGCTACGATCTCATCGTCTGTGACGAGGCCCACAAGCTCTCCGCCACCTTCTTCGGCGGCGAGGTGAAGTACACCAAGCGCTACCGGCTCGGCCAGCTCCTCTCCGGACTCACCCGTCACTTCCTCCTGATGACCGCCACCCCCCACAACGGCAAGGAGACGGATTTCCAGCTCTTTCTGGCCCTGCTCGATGGAGACCGCTTCGAGGGCAAGTTCCGGGACGGAGTCCACCAGGTCGACACCTCCGACCTCATGCGCCGGATGGTCAAGGAGAATCTCCTCAAGTTCGATGGCCGGCCCCTCTTCCCCGAGCGCATCGCCTACACCGTCCCCTACCGGCTCTCCGATGCCGAGGCGCGCCTGTACCGCGAGGTCACCGAATATGTGAAGGAGGAGTTCAACCGGGCCGACCGGCTTCAGAACGGCAAACGGACCGGCACTGTGGGCTTCGCACTGACCATTCTGCAGCGGCGCCTGGCTTCTTCACCCGAGGCGATCTACCAGTCATTGCGCCGGCGCCGGGAGCGGCTGGAGAAGCGGATCCGCGAGGTGGAGCTCCTCCAGCGTGGCGAGGCCCTCTCCGGGGACATCCTCGACGGGAGAACGCTCGATGCCGATGATCTGGAGGATCTGGAGGAGGCACCCGAAAATGAGGTGGAGGCTGCGGAAGAGGAGATTCTCGATCAGGCCACCGCGGCTGCCACGGTCACCGAGTTGAGGGCGGAGATTGCGACACTTGCTCGCCTCGAGACCCTCGCGGCGGACGTCCGCCGCAGCGGCCAGGACACCAAGTGGCGCGAGCTGGCACATCTGCTGGGTGAGATCTTCACCCCGCAGGGTCTGGGAAGCCGGGTGGCCGAATCCACGGTTCCCTTCGGAGCAGGTGCAATTCCGAAGCATGCCCCGTCACCGCACCAGAAGCTCGTCATCTTCACCGAGCACCGCGACACCCTCACCTATCTGCAGCGCCAGATCGAATCTCTTCTCGGCCGGTCGGAAGCGGTGGTGCTGATCCATGGCGGCATGGGGCGCGAGGAGCGCTCGAAGGCCCAAACCGCCTTTCTCTACGACCCGACGGTGCAGGTCCTGCTGGCCACCGACGCAGCGGGGGAGGGGATCAACCTGCAGCGGGCGCACCTGATGGTGAACTATGACCTGCCCTGGAACCCGAACCGGCTGGAGCAGCGCTTCGGCCGAATCCACCGCATCGGTCAGACCGAGGTGTGTCACCTCTGGAACCTGGTGGCCGAGGAGACCCGGGAGGGGGATGTCTACCGGCGGCTCCTGGAAAAGCTCGAGGAGGCCCGTCAGGCGCTCGGTGGGCAGGTCTTCGACGTGCTCGGCAAGCTGCAGTTCGTGGATGAGGGAGAGCCCAGGACCCTGCGGGAACTGCTCCTCAAGGCGATTCGCTACGGCGACCAGCCCGAGGTGCGGGCACGGCTGACCCATGCCATCGAGGATGGGGTGGACCGCCCCCACCTGCAGGAGCTGATCGAGGAACAGGCTCTGGCGCACGATACCATGGATTCAAGCCGGGTGGCGCGGGTCCGGGAGGAGATGGAGCGGGCCGAGGCGCGTCGTCTGCAGCCGCACTACATCGAGTCGTTCTTTCTCGAGGCGTTCAAGCGCCTGGGCGGAAGTATCCGCCAGCGCGAGCCGCGCCGGTATGAGGTCACCAACGTCCCGGCGCCCCTGCGACACCGGGACCGGCAGATCGGCACCGGGGATCCTGTGTCACCGCGCTATGAGCGGGTCACCTTCGAGAAGGACTTGATCGCACCGCAAGGGCAACCGCTGGCGGCGTTTGTCTGCCCGGGCCACCCCCTTCTCGACGCCGCGCTCGATCTCATCCTGGAACGCCACCGCGACCTGCTGAAGCGGGGCACCGTCCTGGTGGATGAGCGCGACCTCGGGATGAACCCCCGGGTGCTCTTCACCCTTGAGCATGCAGTCCAGGATGCGAGCCAGCTCCCATCCGGGGACAAACGGACCATCTCCAGACAAATGCTCTACGTGGAGATGGACCGCGAGGGGGCGGCGCGTCACCTGCACTATGCCCCTTACCTGGACTACCGTCCTCTGTCGGCGGACGAGCCGGTTGTCGCGGAGGTGCTGGCCCGGCCCGAGTGCGAGTGGATCTCCCGCGACCTGGAACAGAAGGCGCGGCAGCACGCCATCGCCGAGGTGGTGCCTGGGCACCTCGGCGAGGTGCGCACACGGCGCATGGAGTGGGTCACCAAGACCCGAGTGGCGGTGAAGGACCGGCTGACCAAGGAGATCGCCCATTGGGACAACAACGCCGAGCGACTGAAGGCTCAGGAGCAGGCGGGGAAGCCCGGGGCACGGCTCAATTCGCAGGAAGCTCGCCGCCGGGCGGACGACCTGCAGGGCCGACTCCAGAAGCGGCTCGCGGAGCTGGACCGGGAGGCGCAGGTGTCGGCGCTGCCGCCCGTGGTCCTGGGTGGGCTGGTCGTCGTGCCGATCGGGTTGATCCGGGCGATGACCGGGCAGGACGTGGGCGGGATCCATGCGCCCGCGGATACCCAGGCGTCGGCGGCCCGGGCGCGGGCAATTGTCATGGAGGTTGAACGGGGTCTCGGATTCGAGCCGACCGATCGTGAGTTCGACAAGCTGGGGTACGACATCGAGAGCCGGAGTCCGGGCGGAAAACTGCGGTTCATCGAGGTGAAGGGGCGGGTGACGGGAGCGGACACGATCACCGTGACGAAGAACGAGATCCTCTACTCGCTCAACAAGCCGGATGACTTCATCCTGGCCATCGTCGAGTTCCTGTCGGAGGACGAGCATCGGGTGCACTATGTCCGGCGTCCGTTTACGCGAGAACCCGACTTCGGCGTGACCAGCGTCAACTACAGCATGGAAACGTTGATCGGTGAGGCGCGCGCCCCTGGGTGACCTGGATAGTATATGCATGTGCGGCGATGGTCGGCACTTACACGATACAGCAGTCGGCTGGCGCGCGGTGGTTGATGGGGCACCGTGTATGAAAGGGTCCTCAAAGGCAGGGCGTTGCAGGAGAATTGTTACGTCGAGACCTGTGGCACTCCTGGGCAGATATTTGCCTCAGGAAATTCAGCGGAAGGTCTACTCGAGCGAGCGATGTGGCGATCACCTGATGCGATCCAGAATGCCGTGGAGCTGCAGGTCCAACACCGGGACCTTTTTGAAGCAATGGCAGAAATCGATGCCTTGGGACACCGGACTCTCTTCAGGGTGTGCGAGGACCTTCCGATTCGGCAAGACAGTGATCTCGTTGTGATCGCATTGACTCGTCGCACCACTATGCTGTTCACGGGTGTCCGCCACCTTCTGGAAGGCTCGTTGGTAGAGCCAGCCAAATTACCTGCGAGGGCCCTGTTCGAGTTCCACGTAGCGCTCCGATACCTCCTTTTCGGTGGGAGGCGTAGTGTCGATGCGCAGACTCGATCCAACCCTGTGAAAAGCGAGGCGAGAGCACGTTATTACTACGTAGCCGGGGAAAGGCAGCTGATTTACAACCGTCAGGCCATTCTTGACGGACACTGGGGAGGTGCGGCCCTCTCACGAAACGAACGACGCAGGATGGCCTATGAGATCCAAAGTGAGATCAAACGCCTGGATCGGCTTTACCCACTCCAGTCCGCGCGGTTCGGCAAGTATCAGTGCTTGGCCCGCCCGAGGTCCAAACGACACTACCACGACAGACTGAAATGGTATTCTTTCGGGTTCAAGCCAGGTAGAATCAACTCCCTGCAGCGGCTTGCAGAAAGAATGGCAATGCGACCCCAGTATGAGCTCCTCTATTCCGCCTTCTCGGGTGTGGCGCATCCTGCTGGAGTTCGTCATGATGTCACCATTTCCCGACCTTCATTCGGAAAACTGCAGGTTGACGTTCTTCATCCTCACCTGGCGGAAGGACTGGAATTTCTTGTGTTCGCTATCTGCAATTGGCAACAACTGAATCTGAATTGGATCGCTCGTACCTTCGTGCCGACTTCTGTGGTCGACGCCAGGGAGGTATTCGTGAAGACCCGAAAAGCCCTTGCGGGTGTCAATCCTGGCTCGCCTGAGGGGTTCCTGTGAAGCGAGTGTGGGGAAGTATTATGATGATGAGGACGACAGACGTCTCGTTGCCTGACAAAGCCGTCAGTGCATGCGCATATGGTGGGACCTCGTGGGTCGTTGAATGAGAATCTCCGAGAAGACCGTAGAAATCAATGTCTGCGCCGACATCGCCGTTCTGCTATCACCGTACCGGAGGATCGTGTGGTTCGGTTTGACCCAAAAGCAGGAGGCGCGCGCGGGGTTCGACGCCTGTACCAGGCTTGGAGCAAAGCTTGTGGTCCTGCAATTCAAGGCATCAAACAAGGTGAAAGTGAGTACGGGGGCGAGACAGTTCAAGGTGAAGCATGACCAACTTGAGCGGCTCAAGGCTCTTGCGCAGCGATGCGTAGGGCCTGGGCGGGGGGTGTTCTACGTCTTCCCAACGATAGGGAATACCCAGGAACTCAGCATGATGAATGGCAATTGGCTGGACAATACGCAATATGTTGACGTATCCACGCTGCCCTCTGGCCTCGCAACGCCGACACGCCACGACGGGAATCTTCGAAGGACCGGGGTTCATTACGTCGATTTAGTGCCGGGAACTGCCACTTTCCATTCGAAACCGATCGAAGTGCCTTCCCTACCCGGATCGGAACTCTTCGGAGGGGCAGGCGCCGCCACCGGCCGTCCAAGTGGACGGCACGAAACCCTGAACGCCCTGAGCATGCGGCAGAGCGGTTGGCCGGGCCTGGAAGGAATTGGAGTGTTGGCCAAGTCTTGGGATGGGTTCGAGTATTTTTGGCAGATGACTCGCGGGCTGGGGCAAGGAGCATGCGCAGTGGGCATTTACCCGCGGAAAGAAGGCAAATGACGAAGGTCGGCAAGAAGCTCATCGAGGTCGCCCTCCCGCTCGACGCCATCAACAAGGCCTCGGGCCGCGAAAAGTCCATCCGCCACGGCCACCCCAGCACCCTCCACCTCTGGTGGGCCCGGCGACCCCTGGCCGCGGCCCGCGCCGTCATCTTTGCCCAGATGGTCGACGACCCCTCGGCGCATCCCGACCTCTTCCCGACCGAGAAGGCCCAGGAAAAGGAGCGGCTGCGACTGTTCAAGATCATCGAGGACCTGGTTCTCTGGGAGAACACCACCAACGAGACGGTCCTCCAGGCGGCGCGCGACGAGATCTGGGCGAGCTGGCGGCGTGCCTGTGCTGAGAACGCCGACCATCCGCGGGCCAAGGAACTGTTCGACCGGCACAAGCTCCCCGCGTTCCATGACCCATTTGCCGGTGGCGGGGCCCTGCCGCTGGAGGCGCAGCGGCTCGGGCTCGAAGCGTACGCCAGCGACCTGAACCCGGTGGCGGTGCTGATCAACAAGGCGATGATCGAGATCCCGTTCAAGTTCGCGGGCTGTCCCCCGGTCAACGCGGAGGCGCGCGAGAAATACCTGGGAACGCGGGCGTCCCGCCCGCACAAGGCCTGGCACTCCCGCGGATACCTGCCCCATTTCGACCGGCCAGGCCTTGTTCAGTCCATCACCTTCCGGCTGGCCGACTCCGTGCCCACCGGTGTCGTTCAGCAGTGGCATGAGGAGCTCGGCCTGTCCCAGGGGGAAGCAGCCGACGACCCGCGTTGTGCGGAGTTGCGCGAACGGATCGAGAAGTACGCGGACGCGGGGAAGGGCGAGTGCTGGCTTCGGAACCCCGGGTGTGCAGAGATCGTCGAGAACGCCCTGCTTCACTTCGACGGCGAACGGTATCGGCTCATGGCGTGGTGCATCATGCCGAACCACGTTCATGTGTTGTTGGAGACGGTGTCCGGTGTCCGGTTGGGGGACATCGTTCACTCCTGGAAGTCTTTCACGGCCAAGAAATGCAACGAGTTGTTGCAGCGCACCGGCACGTTCTGGATGCCCGACTACTTCGACCGCTACATCCGGGACGCCGTTCACCTGCGGAAGGCCACGGAGTATATCCTGGCCAACCCGGTGACCGCCGGCCTGTGCCAGCACCCAACGGATTGGAAATGGAGCAGCGCAGGAAGAGAGGATGCGGGCGGGACGCCCGCGTTCCCGGGGTTTTGGCGCGGCGCCCAAGGCCTGGCCGAGGATGTCCGGTATTACGGAAAGTGGATGCGGGACGAGGCCGAGAAACGGATTGGACACCTCTATCCGAAGGTCGAGGTCACCGCCGAGATGGCGGCTGGGAGCGCGGGCGTCTCGCCCGCACGTCCTGACCTCAAACCCTACGTCGGCCGCAAGCTCACCGTGATCGCATGGCTCTGGGCGCGCACAGTGAAAAGTCCAAACCCGGCCTTTGCCGATGTAGACGTGCCGCTCGCCTCGACCTTCATGCTCTCCACCAAGGCGGGCAAAGAGGCGTATGTGGAGCCGGTCCTGGGAACGCGGGCATCTTGCCCGCAGGAAGGTGAGGAAGCGGGCGAGACGCCAGGTGAGAAAGCGGGCGGGACGCCCGCGATCCCAGGCTACCGGTTCACGGTGAAAGTGGGCAAACCAAAGGACGCCGCAGCGACGAAGAACGGCACCAAACTCTCCCGCGGCGCGAACTTCCAGTGCCTGATGTCGGGGACGCCGATCGCGGGCGACTACATCAAGGCCGAGGGGAAGGCCGGGCGCATGGGCGCGCGGCTGATGGCTATCGTGGCCGAGGGCGATCGGGGGCGGGTGTACCTTGCGCCGACGGCCGAGCACGAGGAATCCGCGCTCCGGGCGAAGCCGGAGTGGAAGCCGGAGGGCGCACTACCCGATGACCCGCGCAACTTCTGGACAGTGCATTACGGCCTGACAACGTACGGCGACCTCTTCACCCCCCGCCAGCTCGTGGCGCTCACGACCTTCTCTGATCTGGTGCAGGAAGCGCGCGAGCGGGTGCAGCGCGACGCCCTCGCCGCCGGCCTCCCCGCCGACCCGAAGCCCCTCCGCGACGGCGGCACCGGCGCCACCGCCTATGCGGAGGCGGTGGGGGTGTATTTGGCGTTCGCGCTGGACAAAGGTGCGAACTACTGGTCGTCGATTTGCGCGTGGAGTCTGAGCACGGAGAAGATGATCTCGACCTTCGGACGTCAGGCGCTTCCGATGGTTTGGGATTACTGCGAGGCAAACCCGCTCTCTACTTCGTCTGGCAACTGGGATCTGGGTGTCGAGCAGGCGTCAAGAATGCTGGATGCCCTCGGATTCGGAAGCAATGGCTCAGCACTCCAGGCAGACGCAGCCTCGCAGTCCACTAGCGCGGGCAAGCTCGTATCGACCGACCCGCCCTACTACGACAACATCGGCTACGCCGACCTGTCGGACTTCTTCTATGTTTGGCTGCGTCGCTCACTGCGATCGGTCTTCCCCGACCTCTTCTCCACGCTCGCGGTGCCCAAGGCCGAAGAACTGGTCGCCACGCCGTACCGCCACGGGAGCAAGGAGAAGGCGGAGAACTTCTTCCTCGGTGGCATGACGCAGGCGATGCATCGGCTCGCTGAGCAGTCCCACCCGGCCTTCCCGGTCACCATCTACTACGCCTTCAAGCAGTCGGAGAGCCTGGGAACGCGGGCTTCCAGCCCGCAGATCGGGGCGGGCGAGACGCCCGCGATCCCAGGCACCGCCAGTACCGGCTGGGACACCTTCCTCGCCGCCGTCATCGAAGCCGGCTTCGCGATCAGTGGTACTTGGCCGATGCGGACTGAGTACACCGGCAACCTCAAGAAAGGCATCGGCGCCCTCGCCTCCAGCATCATCCTCGTCTGCCGCCCGCGGTCCGCCTCCGCGCCCACCGCCACGCGCCGCGAGTTCGTCACCGCACTCAAGGCCGAGCTGCCGGCGGCGCTACGGCAACTGCAGGGATTCGGTGCGGGCGGGGCGCCCGCGCTCCCAGGCATCGCGCCGGTGGACCTGGCGCAGGCCGCCATCGGCCCAGGAATGGCGGTCTACACTCGTTATTCACAAGTGCTCGACGCCGAGGGGAAGCCACTCAGCGTCCGGGAGGCGCTGGCGCTCATCAACCAGACCCTCGACGAGGCGCTGGCGGAACAGGAGGGGGACTTCGATGCGGACACCCGCTGGGCGCTGACCTGGTTCGAGCAGCACGGCTTCGCCGAGGGGGAGTACGGGGTGGCGGAGCAGCTCAGCAAGTCCAAGAACACCAGCGTCGGCGGGATGGTCGAGGCCGGCATCGTCGAATCGAAACGCGGCAGGGTGCGGCTGCTCGCTCCCAAAGAGCTGCCTGGGAACGCGGGCGTCTCGCCCGCCTCTTCGCGGCGCGCCGTCTGGCTGTTCAGTCACCAGCTCATCCACGCGCTTGAATCCGGGGGCGAGAGCGCCGCGGCAGCACTTCTGCCCAAGCTCGGCGCCAAGGCCGAGATCGCGCGAGAGCTGGCCTACCGCCTCTATACCTTGTGTGAGCGGAAGAAGCGGGCAGCAGAGGCGCTATCTTACAATGGCCTGGTGCAGAGCTGGCCCGAGATCGCCCGCCTCGCCAGCGAAGGCAGCAAACCCAGGGACGAGCAGGCCGCACTGTTTGAGGAGGGTGCCTAGCCGATGGCCTCGCGCACGCCCCTGGTCGTGGTGCTGGCCGGCCCCAACGGTGCCGGGAAGAGCACGAGCGCTGCCCTCCTGCTGCGGGGAGCACTTGCGGTTGACGAGTTCGTCAACGCCGACACCATCGCCCTGGGGTTGTCGGCCTACCGACCCGCGGCGGCGGCCGTTGCCGCGGGACGTGTGATGCTGGAGCGGTTGCGCTTTCTGGCACACCAGCGCCGCGATTTCGCGTTCGAGACGACCCTTGCCGGGCGCGGGCACGCCCGGTGGCTGCGGGAACTTCGTGCATCGGGCTACCGCACCCACTTGATCTTCCTGTCGTTGCCGAGTCCCGATCTTGCCGTGGCCCGCGTGGCTGAACGTGTCCTGCAGGGTGGACATGATGTTCCCGAGGATGTGGTGCGGCGGCGTTTTGCCGCCGGCTTGGGGAATCTGTTGACTATCTATTCGGATGTCATGGATACCTGGCAGGTATACGACAACGCGGAACTCACCGGCCCCCGGTTGATCGCTTCACGCGCCGCCGGGATGACCCCCGTCGTAGCCGATCCGCACAGGTGGCGGAAACTGAAGGAGCAACAGCGATGAGCGACATTCCTCGAACGGACCTCACCCCCTCCGAGCGCGTGGATGACATCCCCCGCATGCTGGACGCCCTGCGGCGGGCCATCCAGGAGGCGCTCCAGCGCCACAAGCGCGACGGCCATCCCGTGGCGGTGTGGCGGAACGATCGGGTGGAATGGGTCCAGCCGGAGGACATCCCCGTTCCCCCGAATCCCCGGGAGGCGGGTAATCTATGACTTCCGGGCTGCCACGACCGGGTAGAACGCCTCGCTCCCGCCGTTTGCCGGTGCCGGTTAGAATCCGTTCATGATCCGCGTCGAGGTGAAGTCCGAACTGTTCGACTGGGCGCTGGAGCGCGCCCGGATGGACCCCGAGGATGCCGGTGCCCGCTTTCCGAAGCTGGGGGATTGGCGCTCCGGTCCGCTCACACTGGGGTTCTTCTTCCTCACCGAGCCGCCGGAGGAGGCAGTTCCGATTCCCGATTTCCGGACGGGGCTGACTTCCGCCCTCCGGCTAACCTCATGCCGCAGAGGAACTGGATGAACTCCCGTCTGCCTGTCGGACCCGGAGTACTGGGCGAATTCTGCCGCATCCGCGGTATCCGGAAGCTGTCGCTCTTTGGCTCCGTTCTGGCGGGTACGGCGGGTCCCGACAGCGATATCGATCTTCTGGTGGAATTCGAGCCGGGGCGGGAGCCTGGGCTCATTGCGCTGGCGGGGATGGAGATCGAGCTTGCCAGCCTGTTCGGGGGCCGCAAGGTGGATCTCCGGACCCCGCAGGATCTGTCGCATCACTTCAGAGACCAGGTCGTCCGAACCGCCGAGGCACAGTATGAACGGCGCTGATCGGGTCAGAGTACACCACATGATCGAGGCCGCCGCGGAGATCGAGCGCTTCCTCTCTGGCCGCGAGCGATCAGATTTGGACGCCGACCGCATGCTGCTCTTTGCCGTCGTGCGGGCAATCGAGATCATCGGAGAAGCCGCGTCGCAGCTCTCCGACGCGACCCGGGCGAAGGCCCCGGAAATTCCATGGCCCTCGATGGTTGGCATGCGGAATCGCATTGTTCATGCCTACTGGGACATTGACACGGGGGTCGTCTGGAAGGCGGCCGCGGAGGAAGTGCCGGCCCTGCTTCCGGCGCTGCGAAGGCTCCTCGAAAAGATTGGAGCTGGCTGATGGCCATCACCAACCAGGAACGCATCGGCAAGGCGATGGACCTCCTGCGGGACGGGCTCCGCCCCTTCGTGGAACGCGAGCTCCAATCAAAGCATGGAGACCGCTGGCCCGCGGAACTGCGAAGCACCCTCTCCGACCGGAAGCTGGGAAAGTCCCCGGGGGATGCCCTCGGGGACGTGGCGATCCTGCTGCTCGTGATGGACAAGATGTGGGGTGGGGTGTTCGGCGCCGTGCTGGGGCGGGCGGAGCGGAACTTCGTGGTGGAACTGATGGACGCCCGGAACCGATGGGCCCACCAGGAGCCCTTCTCCAGCGACGACACCGACCGGACCCTCGATTCGATGGGCCGGCTGCTGACCGCGGTGTCGGCTCCGCAGGCGGATGCCGTCGGCAAGATGAAGCTGGAGCTGCGCCGGCTCACGTACGATGAACAGGTGCGCGGAGAAAAGCGGAAGGCGGGCGGGTCCCTGATCGAGGTCAACACCCAGGGCACCCTCAAGCCGTGGCGCGAAATCGTGACCCCCCACGCCGATGTGGCGAGCGGGCGCTACCAGCACGCCGAATTCGCCGCCGACCTCTGGCAGGTGCACCTCGGGGAAGGCTCCGACGAGTACCGGCTGCCCCGGGAGTTTTTCCGCCGCACCTACCTCACCGACAGCCTGAAACAACTGCTCGTGGGCGGGGTGCAGCGCATCCTGGGTCGAGGCGGCGATCCGGTGGTGCAGCTCCAGACCAACTTCGGGGGCGGGAAGACCCACTCGATGCTGGCGCTCTACCACCTCTTCTCGGGGGTCAACCCAAGCGAACTTGCTGGTGTCGACACGGTGATACAGGAGGCGTTTCCCACTTCCGGAGCGGGCGGGACGCCCGCGATCCCAGGGGTCCGCCGCGTGGTGCTGGTGGGGAACAAGCTCTCGCCCGGGAACCCCCTCACCAAACCCGACGGCACCCGGGTCGCCACGCTCTGGGGCGAGCTGGCATGGCAGCTCGGCGGCAAGGAGGCCTACGCCCGGGTTCAGGCCGATGACGAGAGGGCCACCAATCCGGGAGACACCCTGCGGGAGCTGTTCAAGGAGTACGGCCCCTGCCTCATCCTGATCGATGAATGGGTGGCCTACGCCCGCCAGCTCCACGACCAGAGCGACCTCCCCGGCGGTGGGTTCGAAACCCAGTTCACCTTTGCCCAGGCCCTGACCGAGTCGGCCAAGCTGGCGGGCAACTGCCTTCTGGTGATCTCGCTGCCCGCCTCGGATACCTCGGGCTCGCCGCACACCCAGACCGATGATGTCGAGGTGGGTGGCATCCGGGGACGCGAAGCGCTGGACCGGCTCCGCAACGTGGTCGGGCGGGTCGAGTCCTCGTGGCGCCCCGCCACCGCGGAAGAAGGGTTCGAGATCGTGCGGCGGCGGCTGTTCGAACCGCTCCACGGGCCCGAGGCCTTCAAACACCGGGATGTGACCGCGAGCGCGTTTGCCGATCTCTACCGCGCCCAGAGCGCGGAGTTCCCGCCGGAGTGCCGCAACGCCGACTACGAGAAGCGGATCCAGGCCGCGTACCCGATCCATCCGGAAATCTTCGACCGGCTCTATTCCGACTGGTCCACGCTGGTGAAGTTCCAGCGCACCCGAGGTGTGCTGCGCCTCATGGCGGCGGTGATCCACAGCCTCTGGGAAAAGGGTGACAGGAATCCGCTGATCCTCCCCTCGACCATTCCGATCGATGACGGGCGGGTGCAGTCCGAACTGACCCGCTATCTGTCGGACAACTGGGCACCGATCATCGAGAAGGACGTGGACGGCCCCCACTCACTGCCCCTCAGGATCGACAACGAACAACCTAACCTCGGCAAGCTGCACGCGACTCGGCGGGTGGCGCGCACCATCTACCTCGGTTCCGCCCCGACGGCGGCCGCGGCCCACCGGGGGCTGGAGGACCGGCGGGTGAAGCTCGGTTGCGTCATGCCGGGGGAGGCACCTGCCGTGTTCGGCGACGCGCTGCGCCGGCTCGCGGCCACCGCCACCTACCTCTATCAGGACGGGCCACGCTTTTGGTACGGCACCCAGCCCACGGTCACCAAGCTCGCGGAGGACCGCGCCGAGCAACTCAAGCGGAATCCTGATGAGGTGGCGGAGGAGTTGGATAGCCGGCTCCGGACCGACCTCGGAAACACCGGAGATTTCTCGCGGATTCACCGGTCGCCGCGCTCCGGTGCCGATGTGCCCGACGATCTCGACACCCGTCTGGTGGTGTTGCCCTCCGAGCACCACTGGACCAAGGAATCCGGGTGCGCCGCCGAGGTTGCTGCGCGGGCGATACTCGAGTCGCGGGGAAACACGCCGCGGCTCTACCAGAACACGCTCGTGTTTCTCGCCGCCGACAAGGTGCGCCTGCAGGACCTGGACGAGGCGCTGCGCAAGTACCTGGCATGGCAGTCGATCCTGGCGGACCAGACGACGCTGAATCTCGATCCCCACCAGGTGAAGCAGGCCGAGACCCAGCAGAAGGCGGCGGATGCCACGGTCACGGCTCGGCTTCCGGAAACCTATCAGTGGGTCCTGGTGCCGGAACAGAAATCTCCGGGGGCACCGATCGTGTGGCAGGCCGTCCGAGTGTCCGGCGGTGGAGCGCTGGCCCCACGAGCGAGCAAGCGCCTCCGGAGTGACGAGTTCCTGATCACCTCCCTGGGCTCAACGATCCTTCGCAAGCACCTGGATGGGGTGCCGCTCTGGCGCGGTGACCATGTGCAGGTGAGGCAGCTCATCGAGGATTTTGGACGCTATCTCTACCTGCCGCGCCTTGCCGGGCCGGAGGTGCTGATCCAGACGATCCGGGACGGTCTTGAACTCCTCACGTGGCAGTCGGAGACCTTTGCCCACGCGGAGGGTTACGATGAGGTGGCGGGACGGTACCGGGGCCTGAGGGGGGGGCAGGCGGTCTCGATCTCGTCCGAAGGGGCCGGACTTCTCGTCAAGCCGGAACTGGCCCGGCGGCAGATGGCGGAGGTGGCCGCCGCCGAACGAGAGGCCGCTGGCGTATCGAGCGGGGATCCGTCCTCGGCGAGTGGTCCCGACGGCGACCTCCCGGGAGGAGTTCCGGCCCCGGGAGGAGAGGGACAACAACGAGGGAGTCCCCGGCCTCGCCGGTTCCACGGGAGTGTCGAGTTGGATCCCGCGCGCGTGGGCCGGGATGCGGGCCGGATCGCGGACGAGGTGATCGCCCATCTCGTGGGGCTCCTCGGCGCGGAAGTCGAGGTGACGCTGGAGATCAGTGCCCAGGTTCCCGAGGGGGTGCCGGAGCAGGTGGTGCGGACCGTGGGCGAGAACGCGAGGACCCTGAAGTTCCGGTCCCACGGCTTCGAGGCGGAGTAGGGGACCGGCGACTGCGGCGAAAGGTCCTGAAGGACGCCGGATCTCAACTCAAGCAGGATTGTCACCCCGGCGGAAGCCGAGGTCCGTTCTCCCGGCACGGGTGGACAGTCTGTGGCTTGTCTGGCATGGTGGGCTCAAGTAAGCAACGCTGGAGAATCGGGAGTCATAAGGAGCACCGTCATGGATCAGATTGCGGCCAAGTTGGTGAGCCGAGGCGACCAGCTGTTCCACGCCGAGCGTGTCCGCTGCAAGTTCACCGGTAATGACGTCGCGGATGCGCTGCTCAACGATCTGGAAGGACATCCCCACGCCTTCGTGCTGGCCTGCCTCGCTGACCGGCAGGTGAAGGCCGAGGTCGCCTGGATCATACCATACGAACTGTCGCAGCGGATCGGCGGATTCTCCTTCGATCTCCTCCGGGCGGTTTCCAGGGACGACCTGCGCGATGCGTTCCACCAGCCCAGCAAGCTGCATCGCTTTCCCGATCGTGTCGCCGAGGTGGTGTACAAGGGAATTCAGCGCATTGCCGTCGAGTGCGATGGCGACGCATCGCGCATCTGGTCCGGCGAACCGCCGAGTGCCGCGGTGGTGCTCCGGTTCCTTCGATTCGACGGTGTTGGTCCCAAGATTGCCACGATGGCCACGAACATCCTGGCCCGGGATTTCAAGGTCCAAATGTCCGATTATTACTCGATAGATGTGTCGGTTGATGTGCACCTGAGGCGGGTGTTCGAGCGGCTCGGCCTGGTCCAGGACGGCGACACCGTGGAGCAGGTGGTGTATCAGGCCCGGGCATTGCATCCCCCCTTTCCGGGGCTGATGGACCTGCCTGCGTGGGAAATCGGGCGAACCTGGTGCCGTCCCACGAATCCTCAGTGTGACAAATGCTACATGTGCGAGTTCTGTCCGACCGCCCAGGCCGGCAAAGCACTTCAGTAGGGGCACGGCGCCGCCGAACCCCTACCATGGGGAGAGAACCCACGGTGCGGTTTCCCAGGTGTGCGCCGCGCGATCCACGGGCTGAAGCCCGCACTCGGCGCCTTCGGTGACGGGAGCCCTCACCCCCGGCCCCACCCCCGGCCCCCCCCCGGCCCCTCTCCCTCAGGGCGGGAGAGGGGAGCGGAGCCCTCGCATTGGCAACCTCGGTGCGCCGCAAGTGGCGCACGCACACCGCAACCCTGGACTGGGAAGACAATGCCCCTTCGGGGCATGATTCCGGCGGCTGCTCTGACTTCGCCAGGGTCCTTCAGGACGCCACGCGCGCAGTGTGCATCGCCCTCGGCTTCAGCCCAGGCGAACAGCAGTCTCCGGGGCTTGCAGGGGCGCAGCGTGCTGCGCCGAGGATTGGGGGTGAGTGCCTGTGAGGAGAGGACGGGCATGTAAGGTCGAGTGGATGTTCCCCCTCTCCCGCCCTGCGGGAGAGGGGTCAGGGGTGAGGGCGATTGACGCCCGCGCCGCCGTCACCTACCATTCCCTGATCCGGTTCGATCTCCAGTGCTCCCCACCGCTTCCCCCGGAAGACACCAATCCGGGGAGCGGTCCGTCTGCACCACCTCCACGATGCGGGAAACACCAATGCGCACCATGACCCGTCTCCCTCGACACCTTTCCACCCTGGGCTGGAGCGCCGCCACGCTACTCCCGGCACTGCTCATCTCGACGGTGCCCCTTTCGGCCCAGCAGCCCGCGGCCGCGAGCGCGTCGGTGAGCCCGGGCCTCTTCGGCGACCTCTCCTGGCGCAACGTCGGCCCGAACCGCGGCGGCCGGTCGATCGCCGTGGCCGGGACGCCCTCCCGTCCCCTGGAGTACTACTTCGGCGCCACCGGCGGCGGGGTCTGGAAAACGGTCGACGCCGGCAACACCTGGACCCCGGTGGGCGACGGCCAGTTCGGCACCGCCTCGGCGGGCGCCCTGGCCCAGTGCTACGCCAATCCCGACGTGGTCTGGGCCGGCTTCGGCGAGGTGCAGTTCCGCGGCAACGTGATCCCCGGCGACGGCGTCTACCGCTCCACCGACGGCGGGAAGACCTGGGCCCACAAGGGGCTCGGCTCGCGCACCGGACAGCAGATGGTGGGCCGGGTTCGAATCGATCCCTCCGACTGCAACCGGGTGTATGTCGCGGTGTTCGGCGATCCCTTCGGCCCCAACGAGGAACGGGGCGTCTACCGGACCACCGACGGCGGGGACACCTGGGAAAAGGTGCTCTTCCGGAGCAATCAGGCGGGAGCGGTTGACCTCACCATCGATCCCACCAACCCGCGGACGCTCTACGCCGGGTTCTGGCAGGCCTACCGCAAGGAGTGGAAGCTGGAGAGCGGCGGACCCGGGAGCGGCCTCTTCAAGAGCACCGACGGCGGCACCACCTGGACCGAACTGACCGGGAATCCCGGTCTCCCGACCACGCTCTGGGGCAAGGTGGGAGTGAGCGTGTCGGGCGCCGACCCGAACCGGGTCTATGCGATCATTGAGTCGGACCAGGGTGGGGTGTTCAGCTCGGACGACGGCGGCGCCACCTGGACCCGGGTGAGCACCGACCGGAACGTGCGGCAGCGCGCCTTCTACTACACCCGGATCTACGCCGACCCGGTCGACAAGGAGACGGTGTACGTGGTGAACGTGCAGTTCTGGCGTTCGAAGGACGGCGGGAAGACGTGGACCAGCATCAGTGTCCCCCATGGCGACAATCACGACCTCTGGATCGATCCGACCAACAACCAGCGGATGATCAGCTCCAACGACGGCGGCGCCAACGTGTCGTGGAACGGGGGGGAGACCTGGACCGAGCAGGACTTCCCCACGGCGCAGATGTACGATGTCCGCACCACCAATCACTTCCCCTATCATGTGTGCGGCGGGCAGCAGGACAACAGCACCTCCTGCGTGCCGATGGATGGAGACGGGAGCTACATGTACGCGCCGGGCGGCTGTGAAACCGGGCCGGTGACGCCCCATCCCTCCGACGTCGATCTCTTCTATGCCGCCTGCTACGGCGGATCTCTGAGCTACATGAACCGGATCACCGGGCAGAACCGGGCCATCAACGTCTGGCCGGTGAATCCGATGGGCAACTCGCCCCGGGACCTCCGGGAACGGTTCCAGTGGAACAGTCCGATCACGGCGTCGCAGCACGACACGCGGGTGGTGTACGTGGGGTCACAGCACGTGTGGCGCTCCAACAATGGAGGCCAGAGTTGGACCCGGATCAGCGGTGATCTGACGTACGCCGAACCGGAGACGCTGGGCCCTTCGGGTGGTGACATCACGCGGGACCAGACCAGCGTCGAGTACTACGGGACCGTGTGGCGGATCGCGGAGTCTCGTCATGCGAAGGGGGAGCTCTGGGTCGGTTCGGACGACGGCAAGGTGCATCTGACGCGGGATGACGGCGTCACCTGGACCGACATCACCCCGCCCGCGCTGCCCAAGTTCAGCCGGGTGCACGAAATCGACGTCTCGCCCCACATGCCGGGGAAGGCGTACGTCGCGGCGGTCCGGTACCGGAGCCAGGACGTGGCGCCCTACCTGTTCCGCACCACCGACTACGGGCGTACCTGGACCCGGATCACCCGGGGCATTCCCGAGGGTCACTACGTGCGCACCGTGCGCGAGGATCTGGTGCGGCCCGGGCTGCTCTATGCCGGCACGGAAATGGGCGTGATGGTGTCGTTCGACGATGGCGCCAACTGGCAGTCGCTTCAGTTCAACCTGCCGACGGTCCAGGTCCCCGGGCTCGTGCTCAAGGGCGACGACATCGTGATCGCCTCCCATGGGCGCTCCTACTGGATCCTCGACAACATCACCCCGATCCGGCAGGCGGCCTCGACCCTCGCCTCGGCAAAGGCGCATCTCTACCGGCCCGCCACCGCGGTTCGGACCCTCTCCCGGCCCTCCGAGCCGTACAGCCGTCGCCGCTCCTTCCTTCCCGAGATCGATTACTACCTCGGTGAGGCGGCCGACACCGTCACCCTGGAGATCCTCGACGCGCAGGGCACGGTGATCCGCACCTTTGCGGGCAGCAAATCCGACTCCACGGCCCGCCGGGGCCAGGGAGGCGGGGGCGGGGGCGGCGGGTTTGGCGGATTCGGAGGCGGCCGGAGCCGGGTGAGCGTCACGGCGGGGCACCACCGGTTCACCTGGGACATGCGGTACCCCGGTCCCCGCGACTTCCCGGGACTCATTTTCTGGGCGGCCAACACCCAGGGTCCGCTCGCCCCTCCAGGACGGTACCAGGCGCGTCTCACGGCCCATGGCCAGACCTTCACCGAGCCGTTCGAGATCGTCAAGGATCCCCGGCTCACCAACATCACCCAGGCCGATTTCGAGGAGCAGTTCCGTCTGAGCAACCAGATTTCATCCCGGGTGGATGACGCCCACGCCGCGGTGATCCAGATCCGCGACGTGCGGAAGCAGGTGGACGACCGCCTCACCCGGAGCGACGACGCCACCCTGGCGCGCCAGGCGGCCTCCCTCAAGGAGGGAATCGCCGGCGTGGAGGGAGAGGTGTACCAGGTGCGGCTGGAGGCTCGCCAGGATCCGCTCAACTTCCCGATCAAGTTGAACAACCAGATCGCGGCGCTGCGCGGCGTGGTGGAGAGCGCCGATTTCCGGCCCACCGATCAGGCCCGGGAAGCGTTCGAGTTTCTCTCGGAGGCGCTGGAGGGACAGCTCACCCGGTTGCGGGTGATCTTCAACGAGGAGCTGGGCAAGTTGAACGACCGGTTGCGGGCGCTGGGGCTCGAGCCGATCACGGTGCCCGAGCGGGTGGAGCCGAAGATCACGACCTGACGGAAGTTTGATGTTCGAAGTTCGAAGTTCGAAGTTCGAAGGGTGAGCACGCGTAACTCCGCTCACCCTTCCTCCTTCGCACTTCAAACCTCATTGTTTCAAACTTCAAACTTCACACTTCACACTTCACACACAGGACCCGTCTCGTGACCCTCGTTCTCCGGATCGGTGTGTTCCTGCTCCTCGGACTCGGTGCTCTTTCCTCCCCCGCCGCGGCACAGGTCAGTGAACTGCGCGATTCGGTGCAGCGGTTCAGCACCGATCGCGACGTGCTTTCCCGCCGGTATTCCACTCCCTGGTCGAGCGTCCGCCGGGAGCGGATGCGCGGGTTCCTTGCCGAGTGGAGTGATCGGCTCCAGCGAGTCTCGTTCGGCACCCTTGGCGTCGAGGGGCGACTCGACTGGGTTCTCCTCTCGAATGCGATCCGGCGAGAGCAGGCGGCGCTCGACCTGGAGGAGAGACGGGTGCGGGAGATGGCGCGCTTCGTCCCCTTCGTGGAGACGATCGCAGGGCTCATGGAGTCGCGTCAGGCGAGGGAGACGATTCAGCCCCGGCGGACCGCCACGACACTCGCCGCCCTCTCGGCCACGATCGATTCCCTCCGCCACGCCGTGACTGAACCGGGTGCGACCCGGGACACCGCCCGTGCCACCCGGATCGTGGCGCTCCGCAGCGTCTCCACGCTGGAAACCCTCCGGCGGACCCTCAAGAGCTGGTACGAGTACTACGCCGGGTACGACCCGGTGTTCACCTGGTGGAACCGGGCACCACACCAGCGGGCCGATTCCGCCCTGGCCGGATACATCAGGACCCTGCGGACCCAGGTGGTGGGGCAACGTCCCGGCGACGACGAGCCGATCATCGGGGATCCGATCGGGGCCGACGCCCTCCGCCGGGAGCTGGGCTTCGAGATGATCCCCTACGGCCCCGAGGAGCTGGTGGCGATCGCCGAGCGGGAGTTTGCCTGGAGCGAGGCGGAAATGAAGAAGGCCTCGCGGGAGCTCGGCTTCGGGGACGACTGGAAGGCCGCGCTCGAGATGGTGAAGAACACCTTCGTGGAGCCGGGGCGTCAGACCGATCTGGTCCGCGACCTGGCTCATGAGGCGGTGGAGTTCGTGGAGTCCCGCGGGCTGGTGACGGTGCCGCCCCTGGCCCGTGAGATCTGGCGGATGGAGATGCTCTCTCCGGAGCAACAAAAGGTGAGTCCCTTCTTTCTGGGGGGGGAGGTGATTCGCGTCTCCTACCCGACCGACGCGATGGCCGAGGAGGACAAGCTGATGAGCATGCGGGGGAACAACCCGCACTTTTCCCGGGCCACGGTGCATCACGAGCTGATTCCGGGGCATCATCTCCAGGGGTTCATGAACGCCCGGTACCAGACCCACCGTCGCGAGTTCCGAACCCCGTTCTGGACCGAGGGGTGGGCTCTCTACTGGGAGATGCTGCTCTGGGACCAGGGCTTCCCCCGGAACGCCCAGGACCGGGTGGGGATGCTGTTCTGGAGGATGCACCGGTCGGCCCGGATCATCTTTTCACTCCGGTTTCATCTCGGCACGATGACGCCACAGGAGTCGATCGACTTCCTGGTGGATCGGGTGGGGCATGAGCGCGCCAACGCCACGGCGGAAGTGCGCCGTTCCTTCAACGGCTCCTATCCGCCCCTCTACCAGATCGCGTACATGATCGGGGGGCTCCAGTTCCGGGCCCTGCATGCGGAGCTGGTGGACTCGGGGCGGATGACCGACCGCGCCTTCCACGACGCGATCCTTCAGGGAGGGACGATGCCGGTGGAACTGGTGCGAGCCCGGCTGCTCGGCACCTTGGTGCCGCAGGATTTTCGGGCGTCGTGGAGGTTCTAGGAAGTTCGAAGTGTGAAGTTTGAAGTGTGAAGGAGGACGTTCAAGGGAGGGAGCGCGAAGGGTCTGTGGAGGTCAGGATCCGCCTCAGAGCGGCCGGAAGAGTTCAGCCAAGCGGAGGGAGAAAGGGGAGGGGGCTCCGGTGGGCTGCCACGTTATTTGGTCGCGTTCGACGCACGGGGACGCATCCCCGGGGCGCCAGACCTCGACAAGCTGCGCCTCCGGGTCCACGATCCAGTAGTGGGCCACCCCTCGCTCCTGGTAAAGACGACGCTTGATCGTTCTGTCCATGCGAAGTGACGATGGGCTCAAAACTTCGACCACGAGGAGCACGGTACGCAGGGCACTCCATTCCAAACACCGGGCCTCCTCCAGGGGAACGACGATCAGGTCGGGTGAAACGAGGGTGTCCTCCCGGCCCCAGGTAAGATCGGAGCGCGATCCGAAAGCATGACCCACGGAGGTGCGTCGGAGCCAGGCGCGAATCTCCTCCAACAGGCGGAGGGATATCTCCTCGTGCCAGGCGCTCGGTGCAGGGGTCACGAGGAGCGTCCCGTGCACCACTTCCCGCCGGGTTCCGTCCTCGGGGAGGGACCGGACCTGGTCGACCGTCCAGAAACGTGGGGCAACCATACCCATATAGTGCCTTCCTCGGCGGTGGGGGCGCAAGTCATGGCCCAATATGGGGAAGGCCGGGATCTCCTGCGGTCCGATCCATCGCATCACGCGCATTCCATCGCAGACACAGTTTTCGGGGAATCAACCGGACCACCACGCCCCGTCAGGCACGGCGCTCTTCGGAGGGGAGGCGTGTGATGCTTGAGGTGGAAGACTTCGAACTTCGACCTTCAGACTTGTTACCGGCGCGTCACCCCGGGGGCACACGGCTTGAGAATCTTTCGCACTCCCTCAGCCGGAACGGTTACGATGGTTCGTATCGCCTCCCCGATGTGCGTCCGCAAGCGCATCGCGCTCATCGCCCACGACAACCGCAAGCTCGACCTCCTCGACTGGTCGCGCTACAACCGGGGCACGCTCTCCCGCCACGATCTCCACGCCACGGGGACCACGGGCGCCCTTCTCTCGACCGACCTCGGTCTCCCGATCACCCTGTTCAAGAGTGGCCCGATGGGCGGGGACCTCCAGGTCGGAGCCGGCATCGCGGAGGACCGGATCGATTTCGTGATCTTCTTCTGGGATCCGCTGGAGCCGCTGCCCCATGACGTGGACGTCAAGGCCCTCCTGCGCATCGCGGTGGTCTACAACATTCCGATCGCCTGCAACCGCGCCACGGCGGACTTCATCGTCTCCTCCGCTCTCCTGGAGCAGGAGTACCGGCGGAAGCTCCCGGTACTCCCCGAGGACGAGGATCCCTGGTCGCAATGTTCCACCGCGGCACCGCTGGCTCACCTCCGGGCGGCACCGTGAAGAAGTTCGAAGTGTGAAGTTTGAAGTTTGAAGGGAAAAGCATCCAGGATCTCTGATCCATCCCGCGAACACGTGGATCCAAGTCACACTTCAAACTTCAAACTTCCCCCTTCAGTCGGGCCACATCCAGCCGAAGGTACCCGCGGTGAGGAGGGCGTAGATGAGGGCATCGAACATCGACCGGAAGGTGGCGCTCCACTTGCGCTGATACCAGATCGAACCCTGGGCCAGGGCCAGGCCGTAGCCGGCAAAGGCCACCGTGCCCACAAACCGGAACACTTCCAGGTAGTTCGCGCCAGGGGCGGCCGCGTGCATCGCGACGTAGGCGGCGAACACTCCTACCACGAGGCAGTAGACGAACCAGAGGAGGAGACTCCGGGTCATGTTGATGGGACCGGAGGGAAAGACGGTCATCATGAAGACGGGCCCGGTGGCGAGCTTGTCCAGGAAGGCCGGGTCCTTCATCCCCTGGGGGCTGTCGGGACGCGGCGCGTGGTAATCGCCGGGAGGAATGTTGAAGGGACGGAGGGCGTTTCTCACCCCGTCCTCGTCGGGCAGCCGGGAGAAGTCGTTGTCGTGGTAGTGGAGCACGACATGAATCACCGAACTGACGATGAAGACGAGTACGGCGGAGACGAAGGTGGGCAGCACCAGCGGCATCATAGGAAACCTCCTGGTGAACGGTGGGTGAGCCCGGGGTCGACTGCCCCAAGCCCCACGAGAGTACCGCCCGAATGTCGGTCTGTACAGGGGGGGGCTAGGATTCCGGAGCGAGCCACGCCGAGGTCAGCGTACCGGCCGGTACCCCGGACGGCTCCCGGGCGAGGCGGAGCGAGGACATGGGGGACGTGGGGGCGCACCCCATCATCTCGGCGAAGGCGCGGGCAAAGACGGGATCGAACATGGTGCCCGACCCTCGCGCGATGATCTCCATTGCGGTGGCTTTGGTCATCGCCGGACGGTAGGGACGGGCGGAGGTGAGGGCGTCGTACACGTCGGCCAGGGCGAGTACCCGGGCGAGCTTCGGAATCTCCTCGCCGGCGAGGTGGTCGGGGTAGCCGGTGCCGTCCCAGCGTTCGTGGTGGTGTCGGACAATGTCCAGTACGTCGGCATAGGCACGGATCGGTGCCAGGATGCGGGCGCCGGTGACGGTGTGAGCCTGGATGATCGTGCGCTCCTCCGCGGTCAGGGGACCGGCCTTGTCGAGAATCTCGGCGGGGGTGCCGATCTTTCCGACGTCGTGGAGGAGTCCTCCCCGTCGCAGCCGCTCGAGTTCCTCGGCGTCGAGGCCAAGCCAGGCGCCAAGGGACTGGGCGTGTTCGGTGACCCGCTCGGAGTGTCCCGCCGTCCAGGGCGACTTGGCGTCGATCGCCCGGGCGAGTGCCGTGAGGGTGCCCACATGGAGCTGGCCCAGCTCCAGGACGAGATTCGCGTTGGTGAGCGCCACGGCCACCCGGTCGGCCAGTTGACGGGCGCGGAGACGGCGCCCTTCGTCGATGGCGATGGTGGCGCGGAATCCCAGCACGATGAGTCCCTGGACGCGTCCCGCAAGGATGATGGGCACGATGTGATAGGAGGCCATCCCGTCCCGCAGAGGTCCGAACCGAAGGTAGCTGCGGGTTCCGCCCTCCGGGTCCACCACGACCAGGTCGGCCTCAGTGGCGAGTTCCCGCTGCTCGACGTCGAGGAGGCAGAGATCCACTTCCTGTCTCCGTCCGCTGTCCGGTTCCAGCGCCGAGAGGGTCCAGGTACCGGGCCGGTCGGGGCGGGCCAGGGCGATGGCAAGCGCGTCACTGGGGAGGAGCTCCCCGCAGCGGTGGAGGAGGACCTCGACGATCTGGTCGCGATCGAGGGCCGAGAGGACCGCCCGGTCGATGGCATGGCCGGCGGTGAGCAGCCGGGTGTGTTGTTCGAGATGGTGGGCCATCCCGTTGAAGGACTCAGCAAGGTCGTGGAACTCGTCCCGCCCGAGGGCGTGGATTTCCACCCGGTGGGAAAAATCCTGGCGGGCGATGTGGCTGGTGGCCTCACGGAGGCGCGCGAGGGGTTCCATGTTCCGCCGAACGAGGCCGGTGCCCAAGTAGAGGAGGATGACCCCGGCAAAGATGCTGATCCAGAGGAACCGCTTCCGGAAGGTGAGAAGAGGCGCGAAGATGGATGCCCTCGCCTCACTCACGACCAGACGCCAGGGTTCCATCCTGTACTCGGGCAGGAGGTCGATCGTGTTGGTGCTGGAGTACCATGTCTCCCCGCCCTCCTGCCATTCCAGAAACGCAGCCCCGGCCGAGTTGGCCACGACCGGTGGCTGGGGGGTGTTCCGGTCACACACCACAGGTGACCGGCTCCCATCGAGAACGCAGGCCCCATAGTCCCGTGCGAATCCACTCGGGGCACGCGAGGCAAAGATGAGATCGGGGTCGAGCATGCCCCAGACAATGGTGCGTCGCCCCGATCCGGGAAGAAGGATTCCCAGCCAAAGTGCGCCCGATGCCGGCCCGCGCCAGAGGAGGGGCTTTCCCCGTGCCAGATGTCCCCAATCGGCCTCGGAGAGTTCCTTCCGCTCTCCCGGGGGTATGGAACTGGAGACCTCGAGTTCCAGGAGACCAGGAGGAACCTGGTCGCTCCGCCAATCCGGGGCCTCCGTTCCCCTCGGATCCGGTCGGCCCGCGATGCGGGCGGCGTGCAATTGAAGAAGGTTGGCCGTCAGCGCGAGTCGGTTGGTGATTCCTTCGCCGAGGCTGTGGTTCAGCTGTTCCAGCCGGATGCGACTCTGGTCCTTGAGTTGCCCGGAGACTTCCCGATCGGAGAGGAGAGCGAGAACGAGGATGGGGAGGAGGGACGAGGCGGCCAGAACCAGAATGAGGTTCCTGCCCACACGGGTCCCCAGGACCTTGCGGCCGATCGTCCGCCGCCCTTTCGGGCGCTCCGACTTGTCGTGTCCTCCCCACTCCATGACTCGCCCCCGTCGCTGGTGACTCGCAGAAGGGATGTGGTTTGATTCAGTGGTGTATCTCCACGATGGCAAAGAAGATGCCCAGCAGTTCAAGTTGTTGTTTTACAGTATCTTGCGGCTCTGCTGTGAGATCTGGCGCAGGGGGCTGGCGAGGCAACATGCAAGCTTGAGGGATCCGGGTGGCTTGACAATGACATGTAAGTTAGTTAGCTTGCTTATATGAATCTGACTACGGACAAGCGCACCAGGATTCTGGAGGGCGCCAAATCCCTTCTGCACCGCAAGGGGTTTACCGCGACGACCCTCGCTGATGTGGCCCAGGAGGCGGGAGTCCCGTTGGGCAACATGTACTACTACTACCGGACCAAGGAATCGCTGGCCGATGCGGTGGTCACGGCCCGGCTGGAGGAGTTGGAGAAGATGCTGGAGGAGGCGGGCCAAGCTCCGACTTCGGAGGCGAGGATCGTGGCGTTGCTGACCATGACGCAATTCCGGAAGGATGAGCTGGCGGGGCACGGGTGTCCTTTTGGATGTCTGGCCCAGGACTTGGAACGGGTGGAGGGGCCGTTGTCCCGGATGAGCGCGGGTCTGCTCGAGAGGCAGCTCTCCTGGCTCTGCCAGCAGTTCGAGGGGATGGGATACTCCGCGGTGGAGGCTGGTGCCCTCGGGCTCGAGCTGCAGGCGGGCATGCATGGGGCGATCGTGCTGGCCCACTGCTTTCACGACCCGCAGGTGGTTCGGCGTCGGTTCGATTCCCTCGCACTCTGGGTTCATGACCGCGCGAGGGAAGTTTCCTCCTGATGCATTCGCGTGTGTTGGAGTAGCAGGTCCTTTCACTTCAAGGAGTACACGATGTTCACAGTTCACACTGAAGCAAACGCCCCCGAGGCCTCCCGTCCGATCCTCCAGAAGGTGCGGTCGAACTATGGGATGGTCCCCAATCTCCACGGTGTCCTGGCCGGGTCCCCCGGGGCACTGGAGGCCTACGTGGCCCTGTCGCAGGCTCTCGGCAACACGGGACTGAGCCCCGCCGAGCAGCAGGTCGTCCTGCTGGCCGTGAGTGTGGAGAATGGCTGCACCTACTGCGTGGCGGCCCATTCCACGGTGGCCAAGGGAGGCAAGCTGTTCGATGACGCCACGCTGGCGGCGCTGCGCGAGGGCCAGGCGCTGCCCGATGCCCGGCTTGAGGCGTTGCGTGCCTTCACAACGACGGTGGTGCGGGAGCGGGGATTCGCGGGTGACGAGGCCGTCTCCGCGTTCCTGGCGGCGGGATTCACCCCGGCCCACGTTCTCGGCGTCATCACCGGCGTGGCCCTCAAGACCCTGAGCAACTACACCAACCACATCGCCGCCACGCCGCTCGACGAGGCGTTTGCGGGACAGAAGTGGGAGGCGGGAGTTGCCAGGTAGGCGGTAGGGGGTAGGGGGCCCCAATACCCGACACCCAAGACCCAGCCCCCCGGGGTGTTGGGTGTTGGGTGTTGGGCGCTGGGTCTCCCTCCTCCTTCGAACTTCAAACTTCGGTTCTTCTCCAATTCCCGTGCAAACGGCATGGCCGAAGCGGCGCCAACCGCTTGGCCACGGAGCAAGTTGACTCGGGTTCACCAGACGGGTCCATCCACTTCAGGGTTGGGCTCTTCCGGCTTCGGCATGGGTTCCTGTCCCTCCGGAGCCCTCTCCCCGCCCCCAGA
>JBDIWC010000041.1:0-36930 GCA_039794085.1 Gemmatimonadales bacterium | reverse complement strand
AAGAGTGAACACCCGCATCCAGGCGATCACGCGCAAAGCGGACGGATTCCACCATCCGGACTACTTCGCCCCCAGGGTCAAGCAGGCGTTCCCGGGCCGATCCTGCACCTAAATTGGAGAAGAACCCAAACTTCAAACTTCAAACTTCGAACTTCCCTCCCTACTCTCGCTCCGCCACCGCCGCCGCCCCCGCCGTCGCCTCGGTGTGGCTCAACGAGAGGTGGATCCGGAAACCCGGCAGCTCCGCCGTGAGCCGCCGAGCCAGACCATGCAGGGCGATGACCGGCCGCTGGCGATCCTCCCGCACCACCTCGATCTCCTGCCATCCGATGGCCCGCGCTCCCTCCAGCCCTTGCAGCGCCTTGTACACCGCCTCCTTCGCCGCCACCCGCGCCGCCACATGGTGAGCCGCCCGGGCCGACCGCCGCCTCACGTACTCCCGCTCCTCCGGTGTCAGCAGCCGAGCCAGCGCCCTCTCGCCGTGACGAGCCAGCAACCGTTCGGCCCGGACGATGTCCACCAGATCGAAGCCGACTCCGATCACGGCCACGGGAGACTCCACCACCAGTCGATCACGGGTGTCAGGGCGGCGGGTACCGGGAGATAGCCCCCCACGGCGAGACCGAAAAGAAAGAGAATCCCCATCGCGATCCCCCCCACGATCCACACCGGCCGCGTGGGCGGCAACCAGCGGTGAATCATCCGGGCCCGGGCCTCCCAGAGCGCTCGCTCCTCGGCAAAGACATCGTGCAGCGCGCGCCACGCCTCGTCGGTCGCCACGCCGCGCTGCCGGACCCGCGCCTCGGCATTCTCCGCGGGAACCGCGAGCACCCGCTCCAGGGGGATGCCGGTGCTGTCCAGACGCGCCCGCCACCGCTCCCGCTCGGCATCGGTCGGATGGTGCGTCGCGATCCGGTCGGGCGGCATCCGCGACACCGCCGACGCCCGGGCCAGCGCCTCCTCCACCCGGAGACCCAGCCGCTCGGTGGACCCCTCGACCGCGCGCTGCCACACCGCGAACCAGGCGGACCCATCCCCATCCCCCGCGCGGGATCCAAGCCGGAGCAACCCATCGAGCAGTTCCAGGCGGATGGCATCCAACTCGTCCCCGGGCGGAACGGGCGGATCCGCCACACTCCCGAGCCAGGGACCGATCTCCCCACCGTCCGGGAACTCGCGCGTCACGGGACGTCCGGCCAGTCGGGGAGGACACCGGAGGGGAGCTCGGCGAGCGACAGCACGGCTCGCTCTCGGGTACGCCGTTCCCACCGGGTCACAAAATCATCCAGAGCCGCGGCGCTGAACTCGTGCCTCGGGATCCCGGTTTCGGCGAGGGTCTCCTCCAGCCGGGCCGGGTCGCCCTCCACCTCCACGAGAACGTCCATCCGAGGATACCGCTCGAGACGCACCGACACGCCGGCCAGGTCGAAGTACTCCACGTGGCGATCGATCCGGAGGACCGGTGCATATCCCAGACGCGCCAGGAACGTGAGAATCTCGTCTCCCGCGGCGGACACGGGGAGGGTGCGTTCCTCTCTCTCCTTGAACCCCTCCGGCGACACCCGGACCGGTCCCTTCCAGGTCAGTTCCGCAGTCGGGGTGCCGTCCGCTCCCGGAAGGACCCGGATCCGGACCACCTCGTCCCGGCGGGCCAGTTCCTCATTCCGGTCCACGCGGATATCGGACATGCGCCCCGTGGTCCCGGCGCGCGCACCGGATTCCCGAAGCCGGCGACGCAGTGCCTCCGCATCGGGCACCACCGCCTTGACCTCGGTTTCTAGCACAGGATAGCCTCGCAGACCGTGTCGCAGTCCTCGAGACTGGAAAAGACCCGGTACGCTCCCGCGGCCTCGAGCGCCGAGGCCGGGTAGCTTCCCGTGGCGACCCCGAGGGCACGGGCACCGAGACTCGCCCCGCAGGTGACATCGGCGGGAGTGTCGCCGATGATCACCAGGTCGGTACCCCGCGGACGGTGACCCAGCATCGGCTCGGCGCGGGACGCGGCGATCGCCGGAAGGGCGTCACGCCGGGCATGGTCCGATCCATAGGCCCCCACCGCAAAACGGGAGGGGGCAAGTCCCACCGCTCGGAGTTTCCGGTCCGCTCCCGCGGCCACATTTCCGGTGAGGAGGCCGGTGAGGACCCGTGGCTCGGCCGCCAGCCGGTCCAGCAGGGCCAGGACCCCCGGGAGCAGCCGGGGTTCCGGCCCCGAGGGGGGACCCGCGATCTCCTCCTCCAGATGCTCCACATAGATCTCCAGGATCCGGCCGATCCGAACCGGTTCATCGGGATGCGGAACTCCCGCCGCGTGGAGAACCTCCGCCACGATGCCGGGATCGGTCTTGCCGTCGAACCGCACCTGGTCCACCACGCCGGGGTCATGCAGGTGCTCGGCCAGGGCCCGGCCCAGGGCCCGTCGCCCCAGACCATGGGTGTGGAGGAGAGTACCGTCGATGTCGAAGAGCACCAGGCGTCGTTTCATGCGGGCCGCCGCCGGGTGATCCGGCGCACCGACACCAGCCGTTCGCGCAGCGCGGCGCCGCGGGGGGAGTCATGCAGTGATTCCACCGTCAGGCCACCACAGGACACGGTGGAGTGGATGAGGTGCCCCTCCGGAGCGGCGATGGCCACGTGGGTGATCCGGTCGGTGACGTCGCCCCGGAAGCAGAGCAGGTCGTCGGGGGCGATGGCATCGGGAGACACGACGTCTCCCACCAGGGCCTGGTCGCCGGCGTCGCGGGGGAGGTAAACCCCCCGGGCACGCCACGCCGTCTGCACCAGACCCGAGCAATCGGCCCCCCACGGGGTTACTCCCCCCCAGCGGTACGGTGTGCCGGCAAAGGCGGCCGTCACCCAGCGATGAACCGGTTGGCGCGCCGTCCGGGCCATCGCCTGCTCCAGCGGAAACACCTGGCCCCGGACCAGCTCCGCCGACCGCCCATCGGGAAGATTTACCCACCCGTCCTCCAGGAGCAGAACACGGGCGCGGAGCGGGTACGTCATCCGGTCCCCCGCCACCGCGAACACCACGTCGCCACTTCCGCCACCGCACCAGGCGGCGCGTTCCCAGAGCGCCACGTCCTCCCCCTCCACCGGCGTCACATACCCCTCGTGGACAAATCCGTCGTACCGGTCCACCCGCGTGCGCACCGCGAGCCACTCGCCCTCCCGGCCGGTGACGTCCGCCAGCTCGCCGGCCACCAGTTCCGTCACCATCTCCGCCCGCAGGGACGGCTCGGCCTGCACCGGGACCAGCGGCACCCGGGCCACCACCGTCCCCTCCGTGATCATGATCCCGCTCCCCCGGCGGACGCCGCGCAGGTCCGGCACCGGGTGACACCGCGCACGGTGCAGATCACGCAGATGAAGGTGCCGCATCCGGCGCAGGGGTAGCCCTCGCTCGCCCGTTCCTCCTGCTGGCAGGAACGGCAGATCATGGCATCGGGTGCGGGAGGCTTGTCGGTCATCCGAAGGTCACTCCGTCAGGTTGTAGCGCTTCACCTTGTTGATCAGGGTCGCGCGAGAGATGTCCAGTTCCTTCGACGCCTTGGTCCGGTTCCCCCCGTAATATCGCAGGGTCCGTTCGATGTGCCCCCGTTCAAGCTCCTCCAGGGTCATCGGGGTGTGGCGGCGATCACCCAGCCCCGCCCGGGCCCGAAACTCCCCGGGCAGATGCTCGACGTTGATGGACGGCTGGCCGTGGGCCAGGATCGCCCCTCGCTCCAGCACCAGCCGCATCTCGCGGATGTTGCCGGGCCAGGGATAGGAGAGCAACCGCTCGTAGGTTTCCACCGCGATGGCGGGTGGGGCCCCGGGGATCGAGTGCTGGATCGAGCCGTAGAGACGGTTCACCAGCGCGAGCCGGTCCACCTCCTCCCGCTCGGCCAGGGAAGGAATCGGCAACCGGACCACGCTCAGCCGATAATACAGGTCCCCGCGAAAGCGATCCTCTTCCACGGCCCGGGCCAGGTCGGCGTCGCTCCCCGCCAGGAGGCGGGTGTCGGCGGTCAGTTCCCGCTGGCCCCCCGCTCGCCGAAAGGTCCGGGATTCGAGGAGCCGCAGGATGCCGGGCTGCAATTCCACCGGGAGGCGATCCACATCGCCCAGATACAGCGTCCCGCCCTCGGCGAGCTCATAGAGACCGAGCCGCCGGGACCGCGCGCCCTCGAAGGCCCCTCGTTCGTGACCGAACAGGAGCGACTCCAGTTCCTGCACGGTCCGGCCCGCGGTCGTCACCTCGAAGAAGGGGGCCCCGGCCCGGGGGCCCAGGTCGTGCAGCAGCCGGGCCATCCACCCCTTGCCCACGCCGCGAGGGCCCGTGAGGAAGACGGTGGCCCGTTCGCTCTGGGCCAGCGCCCCCACCTGGCGTGCCAGATCGCGCATGCGGGCGGATGTCCCGAGAGCTTCGCGTCCTCCCTGTTCCGCGACGCTGTCCCGGAGGTGGAGCAATTGCTGGAGACGGCGGGTCCGCGCATGGTCCGCCGCCCGGGCCACGGCCGCCGCGAGCCAGGGATCGACCTCATCCTCCGAGGGGGAGGCGCCCCGGGGCACCACCTGGTCCACGCCGGCCTCGAGCCAGGAGGCCACGGGCTCGGCGTCGAGGGCGTGGACCACGAGGACCACCACCGCGCGACGGGCGAGCAGGTGGGTGATCGCCTCGCCGGTCGGCGGCGCCTCCAACGGAAGATCGACCACCACCACATCGGGACGAAGCCGGTCGAACGCGGCCAGACCGGAGGCGGGATCGAGTTCACGGGCCACGTCGTACCCCAATCGCTCGAACCGGGCCCCGGTCTGGCGCAGGTGATCGGCCTCGTGATGGATCAGGAGAATCGTGTCTGTCATGACCGTCTCGTGGAGGAAGCGGAAGGAGGGGCAAAGATGTCGATGGCCGCGGGAACGACTGTGGCCGTCAGTGGCGTCATGCCGCACGGGTCTCCGTCCAACTGGACTCCCTGTTCCGGCACGGTGCTGATGGTCACTGCGCGGACCCGGTGAAACTCGAGGAGCCGGCCCGGCCCCGTCCCGCGGTGCCTGCGGGCCAGGTGCCAGAGCACCCGGACGGCCTGGCCCAGGCCATTCACCCGGACGATGGTGACGTTGAGCCACCCGTCGTCCAGGGCGATGGAGGGTCCCATGGGCAGGTGGGGCGGAAAGGCCTCGGAACAGTTGATCACCAGCACGAGCGTGGCGTCCGTTTCAACCGGCGTACCATCCAGCACCAGCCGGAAGGGCGAGGTCCGAAAGGCGGGCAGCATCCGGAAGGTCGTGGCCCAGTAGGCGGCACTTCCAAACCGGCGCTTGGCCTCGGCGGAGGTCCCCCCCATGACGAGGGCGTCCAGTCCGGCCCCGCCGGCCACGGCGAAGTAGTGCACCCCATCCGGACGCTCCACCCGTCCCAGGTCCACCGGGCGATGATGTCCCGCCAGGATCACCTCGGCAGCCGCGACCGGGGACCGGGGAATCCGGAGATTGCCGGCGAGCAGGTTGCCGGTTCCCCCCGGAATGAGACCCAGGGGGACGCCGGTTCCGACGAGGGCCGCCGCGACCCGCATCGTGGTCCCGTCTCCCCCGAACACGGCGACCCCATCCACTCCCCGGGCCACCGCCTCCTCGGCGAAGCGGCGGGCGTCCCCGGGGGCACTCGTGAGGGCCGTCTCCACGGTGAGGCCCCCCGCCTCCAGCCGGTCCCGGACCCGCCGCAGGACCCGTTCACTGGTGCGGGCGGCCACCAGATTGGTGATCAACAGCAGTGACGGCATCAGAACTCCCGATCCCACCGCAGGTCCCCACCGAACTGGTAGCGGTTGCGGTCCAGAAAGTTGACGGCGCGGGAGGTTCCACAGAATTGAACCGGCTCGGCGCTCACCTGGAGGCGCCAATCGCGGCTGAGACGGTATTCGAGGCTGGCGCCAAAGCTCCGATAGTCGAAGTTCTGCTGGTTGAAACAGAACCCCGCATTGAGCGACACGAACCACCGCTCTCCCAGCTGCCACCCCGCCTGGATCTGGTTGATGCCCCGGATTTCCCCCCGGCCAACCGCCCCGGGGCGAATCTCCAGGAGATCGGGAGCCCCCGGGCTCTGGTTGGCCACGAGCGAACGCTGGATCTCCGCGGAGAGCACGGACGCCGCGGTGGTCAGGGCACTCTGCTGGTTCACTTCGCCTCCGAAGAGAAGCACGGTCATCAGGTCACTCTGGGAGAGGGTGGTCTGGGAGGCGCTCTCGAGCCGGAGCCGGGGCACGAGCAGGGTGCCCTCGATGTGCGCCACGATCGGGAGATCCTCGGCCTGGGCGGTGTTGGACCGGATCAGGTGCCGGGCCTCGATGTCGAGCTCCGCGTTCAGGTCCGGGGTGCCGAAGTAGCGCACGGTTCCGCGGGTCACGGTGAAGTCCCGCGTCACCGGACCGAGCTTGAGCGTATAGCTCCCGCGCGGGGCATCGAGGGCCCCGCTGATCAGATAGTTCCGCTGGCGGCCCTTGTCCACGATCACCGTGCCCTCCAGCTGCACGTTCGCTTCCGCGGACCGGAGCCACACATCCTCGGCCACCCGCAGTTCCAGGCGCTGGATCAGGAGCGAATCGAGGAACCGGCTCTGAAACGGGGCGCTGAGCCGGGCCCGCCGGATCGCCGCCGTGTCGATCAGGTCGGCGTTCAGAGGGTCGTCCAGGTTCACGATGTCCTTGGTGAGAAGATCCGAAAAATAGAGCACACTGTTCCGGACCGTGCCACGCCCCGTCAGGACGGGATTGAGCAGGGTACCCCGGAGGTCCATGTCAGCGGTGGCCCGGAGACGGAGAAAATCCGGGACATCGAGCACCTCGAACCGCTCGGCGTGCAGGGTCAACCCGAGCACCGGCTGGGTGAGTCGTTCCAACCGGATTCCCCCCACGACATCCAGAAATCCGGACGACCGATTCCCGATCCGCAGGCTGTCCACGAGGACGGAGTCACCCGCGAGATGGATCGCCCCCACGATCGGCCCGTAGGACACCCCCAGCGGAGGCACGCGGACTCGGCCCTGGTCGATGGAGATGGACCCTCCCAGCCGAGGTCTCTCCCAGGTCCCATCCACCGTCACATCCACCGCCATCTGCCCGCCGACCTGGCGGAGGTTGGGCGTAAAGGCCTCCAGCACGCCGAGATCGAGGCTGTCGGTCCGGGCCCGGATGGCGAGCGGGCCGGGGCGTTCCCGGCTCGGGGTGGGGGCCAGCGCAAGGTTGACGGGAATCCGGGCGTCGACTTCGAGAACCGTCCGGCCGGTTCGGAAGAAGCTGAGGTTGGCGCTCAGCACCTCGTCGGTGTAGTAGAAGGCGGTGCGACCGAACGGGGCGCGGAAATCGCCGAAGACTCCGCCGGTGATCGACCCGGTGCCTCGGATCACCGGTTGCCGGGTAGTCCCGGTGAGACTCACATCCATCGAGGCCATCCCGGCCACGGTCGAGGGGTCTCGCTGGAGCACGGCATACACGTCCCCGAGCGCCACGCCGACAGCCGACAGGTCGAGCGTGCCGGTACCGTCCGCGGGGAGAGATCCCTCCAGGGAGATCTGTCCTCCCCCATCCCGGGTGGTCAGACGGTGGCGGGCCAGCGTCACCCCGTCGTCCGTGATGGTGATCATGCCCCGGTCCCCCAGGGTCCAGGTGTGGGCCGGAAGGTCCAGCCGGAGGGAGTCGAGCCACACCCGAGCCGTTCCCGTCTCGGGCCCCAGGGCGAGGTAACCCCCGAGCCACCCGGTGCGGCCGGCCGGATCGACCGGGGCCACGGACCACGCGAGCGAATCGGTGGTTCCGGTCGCCGTGACGGTCACGGTGGGATAGGCCAGGCGGGCCGTTCGGAGGGAGTCGGCCTCGAGAAAGAGATCGAACCCGGTGGGTCGGGTCCGCCCTCCGGAGAGTGTGGCCAGGCCGCGCATCGCAGTGCTCGACGTCTCGTGCCAGCGGGCCTCGAGCGCGTTGACCTGGATGGCCCCGGTCCAGTCATCCAGGGACCCCCGCACCACCCCGACCGCGGCAAAGCGGCCATCGAGGCCGCGGTGCTCCTCCTCGTCCTCGGCGCGGAACCCGGTGAGGGCGTCGAGGGTGCTGTCGAAGAGCGCCAGACCCCGGCTGGCGCTGCGCAGGGTCAGCTGCCCCTCGTGGGCGCCGGTCCAGCCGAGCGCGCCCCCGCCGGCCAGGAATCCTCCCCCCCAGGAGACACCGATGGTGTCCACCGTCAGCAGATCATCGATCAGCGACCCGCGGAACACCGCGGAGTCGAGCGGGATCCCTCCGACGCGGCTCTCGTGGAGTGACAGGAAGCCCGATCCGGTCCAGAGCGTGTCGCTCGCCACGACCCCTCGCGCCATCAGCACACCCGTGAGGTGGGTCGGCAGGCCCGTGCTCCGCAGCGCCTCCAGATCGAGCGCGGTGAACTCCAGGTCCAGTCTCTCCGCCGCCCAGGCTCCTGTGGTGTCGCCGAGGCTGATCACGCCATCCCCTCGAACCCGTCCCATCTCGCCGTTCACGTCTCCCTCGACCGACAGGGAATCCATCGTCCCCTGGATGCGCACATGCCCCACGGCCGTGCCCCGCAGGGTGAAATTCGGGAAGGTGGGCCGAAGCAGGTCGAAGCGAAGCGGAGCCAGGTCGGCGTCCACGTCGATCACCACCTCCGTCGTGTCCCGCCCGTCGAAGCGAAAGGTCCCCTGGGCCAGGCTGGGGGGAATCGATTCGAGGCGATGTTCCACCACGCCGGTGAAGGTCGCGTTCCTCCACGGTCCATCGATCATTCCCCCCAGGGCGAAGCGTCCCGCCAGGCGCACGGCGGGGGCCATGCGGCGCACCGTCTCCAGATCGAGATCGGCGGCGATCACGTTGGTGCTGTCGAACACGATGCCGTTCGGGCCCCCGAACCGGATCCGGCCATCGATCCGGGCCAGGTTGGAAGGGTGACCCGGCACGGTATGGTCCTGGAAGACCCAGTCCGTGCGCAGGCGCAGGGCGGTGAGGAAGCCGGAGGCCCGGAGCGAACCGGTCAGGGTCCCAGCGAAGGGGAGGGTGTCCAGGAACCGGCGAGCCAGGTCGAGGTCGAACTGCCGAAGCTGCACATCGAGGTTGCGCACCCCGAGCCCTCGGATCTGGTGCTTGATGGCGATCACCTGGCCGTCGACGGCGCTCACGTCGTCGGACAGGTGGAGATCCCGAACGTCGTACTCCACCTGCATCCCGCTCCGCGAAAGCGCCTCCATCCTCCCCCGCCCCGTCAGGTTCGGAAAGTGGGGGGTGATCCATCGCAGGTCGCGGAGCGCCACCTGGGGCGCCTCCATCCGAAAATCGAAAAGCACGGTGTCCGCGGGCCAGGTGACCCGCCCCTCGCCCGAGACCCGCGTGGCGGGAAGCTGGGCGCGATCCAGCGTGAAGACCAGACTGTCTCCCGCGGTCATCACCTCGGCTTCCAGGTCGCGGAGATCGATCCCCGGATCCGAGATCCAGGCGGCCAGGGACGTGATGCGGACAAAGAGAGGATCCCGCTCCGGCGTGGCGATGCGGAGCAGGGGGATCTCGGCCCGGACCCGTTCAAACCTCCGCACCCGGATCACCCCGTCGGTCGAGACCGTGTCGAACTCGCGTCCCGGCTTCTGCTGCTCGTCCGCCCAGGCCGAATCCCGGGCCGCCCCCCGAAGATGGCCGGGCAGCGACCAGGGGGACCGGATCTCGATGTTCCCGTCGGTCACGACCAGATTCCGGATCTCGATCAGCGGTGAGGGCGGCCCTCCCGGATTCTCACCGAGCCGGAGCACTTCCTTCCAGTTCATGACGCCCGACGGCCGTTGGGAGATCCACATGACCGGCGTCTCTGCCGTCACCGAGGTGAAGACCACGCGGCCCAGGAGGAAATCGGCGGGATCGTAGGCCACACTCAGGCGGTCGAACGACACCACCGCCGTGCCCGCCGTGTCGAGGATCTGGAGGTCGTCAAACGTCAGGGTCCGCAGAAAGTTGCCCTCCAGCGATCCGAGGCGGATTGATCCCAGCAGCACCCGCGCCGCCACGTGAACCACCGCCTGGGCCACCACGTCCCGCCCGGTGGCGGTGAGGGTCAATGCGGTGAGTGCCCCCAGCACCGTCGCCAGCAGGCTGCAGAGTGTCACGAACACGAACCGCGCCACGGCGACGCGCATCAGAACGCCTGCCCCACGGAAAAATGCAGCGTGAACCGGGACCGGCTCCGGTCATCGGGCCGGAATCCGGTGCGCACCAGGGAGAGTTCCCCGTTCTCGTCCACCGCGAAGAGGGGCCCCGACTCCAGGTCGTACGGATTCCAGGCCACGTCCACGCGCGCCGGCCCGAGCGGCGTGGTGACCCGCATCCCGAGTCCCGGCGTGGCGCGGATCCGGGCCGGGGCGCGGACCCTTCCCCCGCGTTCCCACACCCCGCCCGCATCGACGAACGCCGCCAGCCGGATCCGATGCCCCGCGATCGGTGAGGGGAAACGGAGTTCCACGTTCCCCACCACCAGCGTGTTTCCCCCCACCGGCGACACCTGCACCGAATCCCGTGCGATCGGCGCCTCGGGGTCGGGGGAGAGGGCACTCGACGCGATCACATACGCCACCGGCCCCAGCTCGTTCCGGTCGAATCCCCGCACGTCGTTGGGCCCTCCGGCGTAGAACCGCTGATCCGGGGGAATGAAGTTGGTGGCCCCCGAGTCGAGCGACACCTGGGGCGCGAAGATCACTCCCCCCCGGCCCCGCACGGCCAGAACGACGTCCCCGATGACCGGACGATAGAACGTCACCTCGCCCACGGCCCGGGTGAAGGTCTGCAGCGACGAGGAGCCGATCAGCCGGGAGCTGATCGTGACCTCGCCGGAGTAGACCTGCCCCCGGGTCGGGTCCAGGGGATTGTCCGTGCGCTCCCGAATCGCGGTTCCGGTGAGGAGTGCGAGCACCCGGCGCTTGCGGAGCTCGTCGATGTCGCGGAGGGTGCAGGCGTTGAAGAAGGCGCAGAAGTTGGCCGAGTTCGCCTCGGTCCGCCCGTAGGACGCCCGGTAGGTGAGCGAGAGGGGCACCCGGCTCGCCCCCTCATGCGCCAGGGTGACACTGGCCCCGACCTCGTTGCGGAGGTAGACGAGGAACTCCGACCGCCGCTCCGTGAACGCCGAGAAGGTGAGCGTGTTGGACGGCGACAGGAAGGTCGGTTGCCGCCAGGACACGTTCACCGCAAAGTTGGCCTTCGACGACCCCACCGAGTCCTCCCGCAACCGGGAGCACACGAAATTGTTGTCCATTCCGAAATTGAACGGATCGCCCACGCCGATCTTGGAGAGCTGTCCCGAGACGTCGAGGATGCGACCCTGCCCGAGAAAATCCCGCTCGGTCCACCCCGCGCTGGTGCGGAAACAGTCGTTGGATCCGAACCCGGCCGACGCCCGCGCCCGGTGCAACCGGCCCTCGACCACCTGTACCAGGATCGGGACCACCGGCTCCCCGGGACGGAATCGCGACGTGTCGATCGTGGCACTCGCAAACCGGAACAGGTCCGACCGGTACAGATTCCTCTGACTCTGAAACAGATCCTGCTGTCGATAGAGGCGCCCCGGCTGGGTGGCCAGGAGATTCACCACGAAGCCCGAATCGACCCGGTTGTTGCCGATCACCCGGATATCCCCCACCACGGCTCGCGCCCCCGGATCGACCCGCAGCACCACATCGGCCGTGCGCGCCACCGGATCGACATCCCAGGCCACCCCATTCGGATCTCCCGCCGGGGCGAGATACACCGCGGCCGTGGGGTAGCCCCGGTTCTGGAGCCGGGTCGCAATCGTATCCGCGGTCGCCCGCAACGAATCCCGGTTGAAGGGTCGCCCCCGCCGAAGCGGGAGATCCCGGAGCAACCGGTCCCGAAAGGGAAGCGTGTCCACGCCAAGAAAATCCAACCGGCGGACCAGAACCGGTCGCCCCTCGTGGATCCGGAACGTGATGTACACATCCTCCGGTGTGCGCCGGACGAGGGTGTCCACCGTCACCTCGAGAAAACCACTGCGACGGTAATAGAGCCGCAGCCGCTCCACGTCCCGGCGAAACTCCACCTCGCTGAACCGGCGCTTGGCCCCGAGCCCGAGGAAACGCAGCGCCGAGGTGGCGAACCAGCCCGACCGCGTGGTGGCGATCGCCGCCGCCAGGCTCAGGTCATCGATGGCCTCGTTCCCCTCGAAGCGGAGTCCGCGCACGATCAGCCCCGACTCCTCCTCCCGGTCCTGCGCGGGAAGCGACCCTCCCGGCACTCCCAATCCCAGCACCACCAGGCATGCCCACCAGGCCCCTGGCGACAAAAATTTCGCCAGCGGATCGATCCATGACGGATCAGTCGATGAGAGGCCAATTGACGCCACACTCTAAATCTAGTAGTCTGTTCGGCTTACGCCACCCGGACCGGCGGACTCGCCGGGCGTGACGACTGGCAGGTTTCCAGTCACCAGAGCCCCGCGCGCCCGGAGTCCCACCATGGCCGAATCGGAAATGGACTGTCATGCGTTTTGACACTTCCCTGCTTGCGCTCCTGCTCCTCACCCTCAGTGCCTGCGGCTCGGGAGGCTCCCCCGGGACCCTCACCTATTTCTTCAGCTCCGATCCCCGCTCGCTTGATCCGGCTCTCTCCACCGATGTCCCGACCGGAGAATCGATCGTCCTCCTCTTCGACAACCTCGTGCAGACCAATCCCGAGGGAGAGATCGTCCCGGGCCTCGCTCGGCGGTGGGACATCGACCCGAGCGGCCTTCACTACACCTTCCATCTCCGCACCGACGCCACCTTCCACGACGGCCGCCCGGTCCGGGCCTCCGACGTGATCGGATCCTTCGAGCGGGTCCTCGCCGCCGGAAGCAGTGGCGGGCGGAGCTGGCCTCTCGATCCCATCGCCGGGGCTCCGGCTTTCACGGCGGGATCCGCCTCCCGCATCGAGGGCCTCTCGGCGCCCGACGATTCCACCGTGACCATCACCCTCGCCGAGCCGCTCAACATCTTCCTCCAGTTCCTGGCCATGCCGGTCGCCGCCATCGTCCCGATCCCGCTCCCCGCCGACTTCCAGGAGCACCCCATCGGGAGCGGCCCCTGGCGTTTTGTCGACTGGGCCCACGACGACGCCCTCCTCCTGGCCCGGAACGAGGCGTACTGGGGCACCGTCCCCGCCGCCGACTCGCTCCGCATCCGGATCATCCCCGAACCGTTGACCCAGGCCGCCGAGTACGAGGCCGGTGGCCTGAGCGTGGTGGAGGTTCCCTTCGGCGAAACCCGTCGCTGGGAATCCACCCACGCCGGCGAACTGCAGCGACGCACCGCGCTTCGGGTGCTCTATGTCGCCATCAACACCCGGCGCGGTCCCCTGGCCGATGTCCGAGTCCGTCAGGCCCTCAACCACGCCGTCAACATGCCGGTGATTCTGGAGACGGTGGCGGCGGGCCGAGGCGTTCTCTCGGCCGGGGCCATCCCGCCCGGCCTGGCCGGTCATGACAGCACCCGGACACCCTGGGGCCACGACCCGGCACGGGCCCGCGCCCTGCTGGCGGAGGCGGGTCACCCTGACGGTCTCTCCCTGCAACTCTGGCGCACCCCGCGTCCGGTCTACAGCCGCATCGCCCAGGCGCTGCAACAGCAATTGGGAGACGTGGGCATCCGGGTGGAGATCGTGGAGCGCGACGCGTCGAGCGCCCGTGCCGCGGCACGAAATGGCGAGGCCGACCTCTTCCTCACCGACTGGTACGGCGACTACCCCGACGCCGAGAACTTCACCTGGCCCCTCTTCCACTCCCGTAACGCGGGCACCGGGGGCAACCTCGCCTTCCTCGCCGACCCGGTCCTGGACGCCGCCCTCGATTCGGCCCGCACCCTCGGCGACCCCGCCGAGACGGCGGCGCGGTTCCGCCGCATCGACGCGCGGATTCACGCCCTCGCCCCCTGGATCTTCGCCTGGTTTCCGGTGGATGTCTGGGCCATGCGACCCGAGGTCACGGGGTGGCGGATCCCGGCCCTCTTCACCGGTCAGCGCTGGCAGGAGGCGCAGATCCGTCCGTGACCCGCTACCTGCTGCTCCGCCTCGCCCTCCTGGTGCCGACCCTGGCCGGCGTCCTGGTGGTGACCTTTGTCCTCCTCTTCCTTGCCCCCGGGGATCCGGTGCAGGCCATGGTGGGCGAGCGATCCGATTCCGTCACCGTGGCGCGGCTCCGCGCCGAACTGCGACTCGACGATCCCGTCACCACCCGCTTCGGTCACTATGCCGCCGGCGTGCTCCAGGGCGACCTCGGCCGCTCCTACATCACCAACCGCCCGATCCTGACCGACCTCCTGGAGCGGTTCCCCGCCACCCTCCAACTCGCGACCGCGGCGATGCTGCTGGCCACGACCGTCGGCGTCGGCATCGGACTGTGGGGCGCCTGGCGTCCCGGCACCCTGGTGGACCGGATGGTCACCCTCGGGGCCTACGCCGGCGTCTCCTTTCCGGTCTACTGGGTGGGACTGGTCCTGATCCTGGTCTTCGCGGTGTCCCTCCGGTGGTTTCCTCCCTCCGGATCGGGAGGATTCGCCTGGCTCGTTCTCCCCGCCGTCACCCTCGGCATGCGCTCGGTGGCCTTCCTGGCCCGCATGACCCGCGCCTCGATGCGGGAGATCCTCGCCAGCGATTACATCCGGACCGCCCGGGCCAAGGGCCTCTCGGAATGGACCGTCGTCGGGCGGCACGGTCTCCGGAACGGGATGCTGGTCATCGTCACCCTCATCGGGCTCGACTTCGGGAGTTACCTCACCGGCAGCATCCTCACCGAGACCATCTTCTCCTGGCCCGGCGTCGGCCGCTATGTTCTCACCGCCATCGACAAGCGGGATCTCCCCGCCATCCAGGGGAGCATCCTCTTTCTGAGCGTGGTCTTCGCCTTCGTCAACCTCGCCACGGATCTTCTCTATGCCCGCATCGATCCCCGCATCCGTCATTCGTGATCGCCGCCTCCTCCGGTCGTCGAGGTCGGTCCTGGGTCTCCTTGCCCTGCTCGGACCGGGCAGCGCGCTCGTCGCCCAGACTTCCTCCGTCGCGCTCCCGCCCCCGGTCACCGTCAGCACCCTCGACCGGCTCCTCGACGCTCCCCCCTTCGACCGGCACCTCTGGGGCATCGCCCTCACCGGCGATCGCGGCACCCTGGAGTATGCTCGCAACGCGGATCGCCTCTTCATCCTGGCGAGCAACACCAAGCTGGTGGTGGCCGGCGCCGCCAGCACCCTCCTCGATCCCGCCCTGCGCGTGGCCACCAGCGTGTACGCCTCCGGTCCGGTCCGGAACGGGGTGGTCCAGGGCGACCTGATCCTCTACGGCCGGGGCGACCCGACCCTGAGCCGCCGCTGCTACGACACCGACACCACCCGCACCGGGGCCTGCGACCGGGACCCGCTCGACCGCCTCCGGGATCTCGCGGATCGACTCGCGGAGCGGGGCATCACGGCGGTGGAGGGGGATCTGGTGGGAGACGGGAGCTGGTTCCAGGGCCCCCGGGTCCACCCCACCTGGGAGACCGCCGATCTCACCTGGTGGTACGCGGCGCCGGTGACGGGGCTCGGCTTCAACGACAACAGCGTCGATGTGACCGCCACACCCACCTCGCCGGGCGCGCCCGCCGCCATCACCCTCTACCCGGCCCTGCCCGAGATCGTGCTCGACAACCAGACCCGCACGGGAGCACCCGGCGAATCCCTCACCTTCGATCTCCACTGGGCCCCCACGGGGGAGCACCCGTGGCGACTCGTGGCGACCGGCGTCCTCCCGCCGGGCCGCACCCGTCGCGTCTACGCCGCCATCGCCGACCCCGACCGCTTCACCGCGCTGGCCTTCCGCACCGCGCTCGCCGAACGCGGCATTGTGGTCCGCGGCAGCACCACCGCGACAGGGGACTCCCTCGCCACCCGCACGGCCCGATCACACCCTCCGCTGGCGGAAACCTGGTCGCGGCCCCTTTCCGACTGGATCTTCCCCGTGCTCAACACCAGCCAGAACTGGTTCGCGGAGATGCTCCTGCGCCAGCTCGACCGGCAGACGGGGGGCGCGGGAACCTGGACCGGAGGACTCGCCCTCGAACGCCGCTGGCTCATCGATTCGGTCGGACTCGATTCGACTTCGTTCGCCCTGCGCGACGCCTCCGGACTCTCGGCCACCAACTTCATGACGCCCGCGGCCATGACCCGGCTCCTCTCCTGGATCCGGGATCATCCGCGCTGGCCCGTCTTCTCGGCGGGCCTGCCCCGAAGCGGACGGCCCGGCTCGCTCCGCACCCGCTTCGTCGGCACCCCGCTGGAAGGCCGGGTCGTGGCCAAGACGGGGAGCATCTCGACGGTGAACACGCTGAGCGGGTACATCGAACGGGAGGACGGTCGCCCCCTCGTGATCTCGATCCTGGCCAATCACCACCTGCAGGGGGGATCGGCGATGATCGCCCGGATCGACAGCGTGGTGGCGGCAATCGTAGGCGATAGGCGGTAGGCGATATGCGGTAGGCGGTAGGCGATAGGCGGTAGGCGATAGGCGGTAGGCGATAGGCGGTAGGCGGTAGGCAATCGAAAGGGAATGGGAGTCGGGAGTCGGGAGTCGGGGTCCCAGGTCTCCATCGGAGCGTCATCCCGAGCAGAGCGAGGGATCTGAGAACCTCACGGGAGCACTTCCCGTCGTCTGGGTGGCGATGGTCGCTGGGGTTCTGGGCGTTGGGTGTTGGGGAGCGGGTGTTGGGGCCAATGCCCAGTACCCAGCACCCAAAACCCAACACCCAGTCCCCCCTGGCGAGGATCGGTGGAATGGTTGATATTGACCATGGTCATATGTCCACAGTCATCTCAATGTCCAACGCCGTCTCCAAATCCCGGTTCAAGGCGCACGCCCTGGAGCTCTTCCGTCAGGTGGAGCAAACCGGTGTTCCCCTCATCATCACCGACCGCGGTACGCCTGTCCTGAAGCTCGTCCCCTTCCGGGAAGATCCCCTGGCCGGCCTGAGCCTCCTCCGCGACACTGTGGTCCGTTACGACGACCCTACGGAGCCTGTGGCGGACGCCGAATGGGAAGTGGCGGAGTGATCCTCCTCGACACCCACGCGTGGGTCTGGTGGGTGGGGGCGCCGGATCGTCTCCCTGCCGCGGCCCGCAGGCGGATTGACGACACGGTGGCCGAGGAGGGAACCCTCGCCATCTCCGCCATCAGTGTCTGGGAAGTGGCCATGCTCGTGCAGCGCGAGCGACTCACCCTCACACTCGATGTCAGCACCTGGCTCGACCGGAACGCGGCTCTCCAGGTCCTCCGCTTCGTCCCCGTCGACAACGCCGTGGCCCTGCGGGCGGTGCAGCTCTCCGATTTTCCCCACCGCGATCCCGCCGATCGGATCATCGCGGCCACGGCGCTCGGCCTGGGCGCCACCCTGATCACGGCCGACCAGCGCCTGCACGCCTGGGGTGGCGTTCCCGTCCTCTGGGAGTGACCCGCGTCGGAGATTGGGTGTTGGGGAGTGGGTACTGGGTGTTGGGGAGTGGGTGCCCAAAGCCAACCACAAGAAGCACAAAAGGCACAGAAACCTCTCTCGCCTTTGGTGGGCCCCCACGCGCCCCCGAGATGTGCCTCTTGTGACTTCTGTGCTTTTTGTGGCCATCCCCCCTCGCACGGCGCGGCAGTTGCGATCGACGTGCCTGGGGGAGGTCGGGAGTTGCCCAGAGGATTGCCGCCGTTTTGTGTTCCATCTTGTCCGTAAGGGACTACTGTCCTCTGTCCTCTGTCCTCTGTCCTCTGTCCTACTGTCCTACTGTCCTCTGTCCTACCGTCCTAGGTCCTAGGTCCTATGTCCTATGTCCTATGTCCTCCTCCCTCCCTCCCCCCACCACCTCCCGAGTATCTTGGTCCCATGCGCATCTACACCCGCACCGGCGACACCGGCGACACCGCCCTCTTTGGCGGGGGCCGAGTGCCCAAGCATCACCCCCGCGTCGCGGCCTACGGGGACGTGGACGAACTCAACGCCGTCCTCGGACTGGTCCGGGCCACCGAGCCGATCGAGTTCTACGACACCCTCCTCGAAACGATCCAGCGGGATCTCTTTTCCATCGGCGGGCATCTGGCCACTCCTGAGCCGGAGCGGGTGCGGGAGGCCCTGGAAAAGGCCACCCTCTCCGGCGACCGCATCCTCGAGTTCGAGGCTGCCATGGACGCGGCCGACGAGGAGCTCCCCGCCCTCCGGGCCTTTGTGCTTCCGGCCGGAACCCCGAAGGCGGCGGCGCTCCATCTGGCCCGTACCGTCTGCCGGCGCGCCGAACGGAGCGTCGTGGCGCTCGCGGCGGACCAGGAGGTCCCCGAGCTCTTTCTGGTCTACCTGAACCGGCTCTCCGACCTGCTGTTTGTCCTGGCCCGGGTGTCAAACCATCGTGAGGGCGCTGGTGACGTCACCTGGTAGAGCGGAGGACGCTCCCCCGGTCCCCCTCCTCACGGTTCGGCATGCGGCAGGACGCTACCCGGTCCACGTCGGCGCGGGTCTCCTGGCCGACCTCCCCGCCCTCGCGGCTCGGCACCTGCCCGGCCGGTCCCTCGCCGTCATCGCCGATGCCGCGGTGGAGCGGTACGTCCCCCCCGCCTGGTCTTCCCCCCCACCCCTTCTGGTGCCCCCGGGCGAGGGATCCAAGACCCGGGAGGAGTGGGCCCGCCTGAGCGATGCTTTGGCCGAGCGAGGGGTGGGCCGCGACGGCGCGGTCATCGCGATCGGCGGCGGCATGGTGGGGGACCTGGCGGGTTTCGTCGCCGCGACCTGGCAGCGAGGCATCCCCGTGCTCCAGGTGCCCACCACCCTCCTCGCCATGATCGACGCCTCGATCGGCGGAAAAACCGGAGTCGACACCCCGGCCGGGAAGAACCTGGTCGGTGCATTCCACCCCCCGGTGGCTGTCGTGGCCGATGTCGAGGTGCTCCGGACCCTCCCGGATCGCCACCTGCGCGCCGGCCTCGCCGAGGCGGTCAAGCATGGCGCCATCTCGAGCGGCGAGTATTTCGCTCGGGTGGAGAGGATGATCCCCGGGGTCCTGGCCCGGGACAGCGATGTCCTGCAGCACGTGGTGGCGGGAAGCGTGCGCATCAAGGCGGAAATCGTCGAGGCCGACGAGCATGAGGCCGGACTCCGGGCCGCCCTGAACGCCGGTCACACCATCGGCCACGCGGTCGAACTCCTGTCGGAGTGGTCCCTCCTTCACGGCGAAGCGGTGGCCATCGGCCTCGTGCTCGAGGCTCGGCTCGCCACCCGCCTGGGACTCGCCGACTCCACCGTCGCCCCTCGCCTCGCCGCTCTGCTCACGGCCGCGGGTCTCCCCGTCTCCCTCCCCGCCTCGCTCGCCCCGGAGGATCTCGTCACCGCCATGACCCGCGACAAGAAGAACCGCGATCAGGAGATTCGCTTCAGCTTCATCGAGGCAATCGGCCGGGCCCACCCCGGCGACCAGCACGGGACCATGCCGGTGGCAGCATCGGTGTTGCGGGAGTTCCTGGAGGACCCGTTGGAAGTCAGGACATAGGACATAGGACATAGGACATAGTCCCTTACGGACAAGATTGAACACAAAACGGCGACAATCTTTTGGGCATCTCCCGCCCCCCCCGTCAGACACGTCGATCGCCTCGGCCGCGCCGTGCAAGGGGAATGGCCACAAAAAGCACAGAAGTCACAAGAGGCACACCACGGGGCGCATGGGGGCCACCAGGGGCGAAGAGGTTTCTGTGCCTTTTGTGCTTCTTGTGGTTGGCTCTGGGGGTGGGGAGAGGTACTCGGGCAGGACCGGAACCCATGCCGAAGAAAACCCATGCGCGACCCCGAGGCGCCTGTTTGGTTCCGGCTGTGCCGGCTTAGGACATAGGACATAGTCCCTTTACGGACAAGATTGGACACAAGCCGGCAACAATCCTTTGGGCAACTCCGGCCCCCCACAGACACGTAGATCGCCACGGCTACGCCGTGCGAGGGGGATGGCCACAAAAACACAAGAGGCACACCTCGGTGCGCAGGGTCCCACCAAGGGCGAGAGAGGTTTCTGTGCCTTTTGTGCTTCTTGTGGTTGGCTCTGGGCCTGTGGGGAGAGGTACTCGGGCAGGACCGGAACCCATGCCGAAGAAAACCCACGCGAAACCCCGAGGTGCCTCGGTGGTTCCGGCTCTGCGGGCCTACGACATAGGACATGGGACAAGAGGAATCAGGAACATCCGGCCATCTACTTTCCCACAAACGCAACACGTCACGCAGCACGCTTAACGACATGTATAGAAGCATGTTATGAGCATTTTCAACAATGTTTAACGTGCCGTGAATTGTGCAGAAAGTTGACGAACAATCTATTGACAGCAGTGGCAACAATTTGTGATGTGGACGAAAAGTTTTCCTTGACCGCCACTCTCCCGCTTCCCATATTATGAGACATTCATGAACATGACGTCCTGATCGCGGATCACCCTCCCCCCGGAGGGAATCTCTCTCTGCCGCTCCGAGGTAGTATGACGCGCAGTTCCGTCCAGACCCACCCGGTGAACACCCTCGCCCATTCCCCCTCCGGCACCGCATTTGACCAGTACCTGGGGGACGTCCGCAAGCTGCCCATGATCCCCAGCGTCGAGGAGGAACGACGGTTGGCGGAGTTGGCCCAACGGGGCGATCGGGAGGCGGCGGAGCGTCTCGTCACCGGGAACCTCCGGTTCGTGATCAGCTACGTGAAGCGGTTCCAGGGGCATGGCCTCGACCTGGCGGAGCTGGTGGCGATCGGAAATGAGGGACTCCTCAAGGCGGTCGCGAAGTTCGATCCCTCTCACGGGGTCAAGTTCATCAGCTATGCGGTCTGGTGGATCCGGCAGTGTGTGCTCAAGGCCCTGGCGGAGCAGACTCGAACGGTCCGGGTACCCCTGAACCAGAACTCCGCGTTGCTCCGCCTCGCCCGGCTCGAAACCACCCTGGCGCGAGAACTCGGACGGACGCCCACCGATGGCGAAACCGCCGTAGCTCTGGGGGACACCGTCGACAATGTGCGCGCCGCCCACCGGATGTCCCGCTTTGAAGTGTCCCTCGACGCCCCGGTGGATCGCTCCGACAGCGCCGCGGCCACCTTCGGGGACCGGGTGGCGGGATCCGGGAGCCTCGATATCGAGGACGCCACCGATGACACTCTCCAGCGCGAGTTCCTGGCGCAGCTCTTCCGGCGACACCTGACCCCGAGGGAACGACGGATCCTGACCCTCTACTACGGCCTCGATGATTGTGCCGAACCCTTGACCCTGGAACACATCGGGCACCTCCTCGGCGTCACCCGCGAGCGGGTCCGCCAGATCCGCGAACGCGCCTTCGAGAAACTCCGCAACGCTCCGGAAGTCCAGAGCCTCCGCACCACCTGGGTCGCGGCGTAACTGCTTATGTTCCTTCATGCCCTCCCCCCTCGACCACGCCCTCCTCCGTGACCTCCGTGGGGTCGTCGGTCCCGGTGGGCTCCGGGTGCGACCCGCCGAGCTTCTCGCCCTTACCTCCGATGGCCTGCCAACGCATCACGCCGTTCCCCGCCTTGCCGTCCTCCCCGGAACCCGGGAGGAGGTCATCGGGGTGATCCGCGTTCTTCATCACCACCACGCGCCCTGGGTGGCCCGGGGTGCTGGCACCGGTCTTTCCGGGGGTGCTCTCGCTGATCGGGAGGCCGTTCTCGTCATCCTCACCCGGCTCAACCGGATCCTCCACATCGACCCCGCGGGCCGGCGGGCCACCGTGGAACCGGGTGTGGTCAACGCCACCCTCTCCGAGGCGATCCGTCATCTCGGCCTGCAATACGCCCCCGATCCCTCGAGCCAGAGCGCCTGCACCATCGGCGGCAACGTGGCGGAGAACGCCGGGGGCCCGCACTGCCTCAAGTATGGCGTCACCACCAACCACATCGTGGCCCTCGACGTCCTCCGCCCTGACGGGACCGTGGTTCGCCTCGGCAGCCCGTCGGGAGAGCCGTGGGGCCCCGATCTGGTGGGGCTCTTCGTGGGGAGCGAGGGGATGTTCGGAATCGCCCTCTCCGTCACGGTGCGTCTCGTGCCCCTCCCCGCCGAGGTCCGCACCTTCCTCGCGGGGTTCCCCACCGTGCGGGCGGCCAGTGAGGCGGTGCGTGAGATCATCGCCACGGGAATCGTGCCCGCCGCCCTCGAGATGCTCGACCAGGCGAGTGTCCGCGCGGTGGAGGCGTCGATCTACGCCGCCGGCTATCCCACCGATGCCGCCGCCGTTCTCCTGGTGGAACTCGATGGCCGTCCCGAGGCGGTGGCCGCGGAGTCGGACCGTGTGGGCACCCTCCTCCGGCAGGGTGGGGCCACGACGCTCCGCACAGCCCGCACCGCGGAGGAACGCGCCCGGCTCTGGCAGGGACGGAAGAAGGTGTTCGGAGCGATGGGACGAATCGCCCGGGACATGGTGGTGCAGGATGCCGTGGTTCCCCGGTCCGCCCTTCCCGACATTCTCGATCGGGTCGAGGCGGTGGGGCGCTTCCATGGTCTCACCATCGTCAATGTTTTTCATGCGGGAGACGGGAACCTGCACCCCAACATCTGCTACGATCACCGGGAACCGGGGGCCCGGGAAAGGGTGCTGGCCGCGAGCCGGGAGATCATGACCGCGTGTCTGGCCGTGGGAGGCACGATCACCGGAGAGCATGGTGTCGGCCTCGACAAGGCGGATCAGATGCCCGAGCTCTACTCCGAGCCGTCGCTTCGCCAGATGTGCGCCGTGCGACATGTGTTCGACCCCGAGGAGCGGGCCAACCCCGGCAAGGTGATTCCCGTCCGGTATTGCCGGGAATGGGGAAGGGGGGCGGAGACCCTGTGAGCCCGACACCGCGAGACCAGCTCCGGGATCGATTGCCCGCCGGGCTCCTCTCCTCCACGGCGGAGGGGATTCTCCTGGTGTCCCCCTCCACCACCGGCCAGGTGGCCGAGGTCATGACGCAGGCCCACGAGGCGGGATGGCGGGTCGCCGTGCGGGGAGCGGGCACCTGGATCCCGGGCGACGCTCCCTGCGATCTCGTGCTCAGCACCGCGGGCCTGACCGCGATACCGCGCGTCTCCCCCGCGGACCTCACCGCCACGGTCGAGACCGGCGTTCCCCTCGACGCCCTCCAGCAGCGGCTCGCCGCGGACGGAGCCTGGCTCCCGCTCGATCCCCCCGGCCACCCGGGGCGGACTCTCGGATCGGTGCTCGCCACCGCCACGGCCGGCGCCCTTCAGCACAGCCGCGGAACTCCGCGGGAACTCACGCTTGGCTGCACCGTCGTCACGGGGGACGGACGCGTGGTCACCGCCGGGGGCGCCGTGGTCAAGAACGTGGCGGGATACGATCTCACCCGTCTCCAGGTCGGTGGATTCGGCGCCTTCGGCATTCTCACCGAGGTTCACCTCCGGCTCCGGGCCCTCCCCGGGAACGACCGGACCCTCCTGCTTGCCGGACCTCGGGACCAGCTCACCCGGTGTGCCCGTCACCTGACAGAGATCAATCTCGATGCCGCCGCCATCGAACTCGCCTCACCGGCGGCCACGGGCACGCAGTCCTGGGTACTCGTCATTCGCCTCCTCGGATCGGCGGCGGGCACCGAGGCGGAAGCGGCCCGGATCACGGAGGTCGCGGACACACCGGTCACGGTCCTGACCCCGGAGGAGGCCCACCAGCGCCGTCAGACGATCTCTCTCTCCTTCCTGGGGATGCCCTGCGCGATCCGGCTCGGTGTCCTCCCCGACGGCATCGATGACACACTCGACCTGCTCATCAACCACCTGGGCGAGGGTCCTCTCACCGCGGAACCCGCAAGTGGCGGCATCCGGATCGGCGCCGACACCGACGCCGAGACGATTCATCTCCTGCGACGCACCCTGGCCGAACGGGAGATCCCCCTCACGGTGGAACGGGCCCCCTGGGCGCTGCGATCGACAACCGGTCACTTCGGCGCCTACCGGGAGGGCGTGGGCGCGCTCGTCACGGGACTCCAGGCCACCTTCGATCCCGCCGGCACTCTCGTGGTCCCCCGTGTCTCCCCCGACTGATTCCTCACGGGGGTTTGCAGCGCTCGACCCCTGCGTCCACTGCGGGTTCTGCCTCCCGGCCTGCCCCACCTACCTCGCCACCGGGGACGAGAACGACAGCCCGCGCGGCCGGATCGTGCTGATGCGGGCCCTCGAACGGGGGGACATCCCGGCGACCGACCCCGACCTGCGCACCCACCTCGGCGCCTGCCTCGGATGCCGGGGCTGTGAACCGGCCTGCCCCTCCGGGGTGGGGTACGGAGAAGGTCTCGCGGAGGCACAGCGGCGGCTCGCGGAGGCCAACGGGATCCCGGCCCTGGCCCGGATGGTTCTGGCGGCGATGGGATCGACCATGCGGCACCCCCTCATGGCGATGGCGCGGGCCGCCCGCCGGGTGCCTCTGGTTGGCATCGAGCGCAGGCGGAACCGGGTGTCGCGTCTCCTGGCCCAACTCCATGCCACTCGGCCGATCCACCCTGTCCCCTTGTCGACGACAGCGGCGGGAACGCCGACGAAGGGCCGGGTGGCTCTCTTTCGCGGATGCGTGATGGACGGACTCTTCCGTCATGTCCACGAGGCCACGATCCGGGTGCTCGCGGTCAATGGATGGGAGACAGTGGAGATTCCCGGCTTCGGATGCTGCGGGGCGCTCCATGCCCATGCCGGTGATCGTGCGGGGGCGGATCGCCTGGCCCGGGGCAATGCCCAGGCGCTCGGGGCCGCGGGCGCCATTGAGGCCGTGGTCCTCAACAGTGCGGGTTGCGGTGCCCACCTGCGGGAGCTCCCGCACCTCGTCGATGCACCAGACACTCGGCGCCTGGCCGGCCTGGTGCGGGACGTCACGGAGTTGCTGGCCCGGGACGGTGGCCCGCGTCCGGGGGGGCCTCTGCCGATCCACGTGGCCTACGATCCGCCCTGCCACCTCCAGCATGCGCAGGGGGTACACGCCGAGGTCCTGGCGGTGCTGGGGGCCATTCCTGGTCTCACCGTTCATACCCTCCCGGGAGCATCCCACTGTTGCGGGAGCGCCGGTCTCCATGGCCTCCTGCATCCGGAGGCGGCCGACGCGATTCTCGAGGCCAAGCTGGCTCCCCTGCGGGATCATCCCGAGATCACGGCGATCGTGACCGGGAACCCGGGGTGTCTGATGCAGATCGGGGGCGGGCTCGTGACACGGGGGTCAATGGTGACGGTGGTGCATCCGATGGAACTCCTCGATCAGTCGTACCGGGCGGCGGGGCTGTATGGAGGGTGATATGTTTGGGGATGGAACCGGCATCCGTCTCGATTTCCGAACCCACCCTCACCCACCTTCGCGCGGGCACGGTGATCGTCGCCGCTCCCGCGGCCGTGCTCCACGTGCGCGGTCCCGGCGCGGTAACCTGCCTCCAGGGGGTGCTGACCAACGACGTGGAACGTCCCGGCCCGGGGAGCGTCATCTACGGAGCGCTGCTGACCCCCAAGGGAATGATCATCACCGACCTTTGGACCCTCCGGGAATCCGACGGCGCCACGCTGCTCTTCCCCACCGAGGGACTCGAAGCCGCCCGGGCGGGATTCACGAAGCAGTTTCCCCCGCGCCTCGCCCGCGTCAGCACCCCGGAACCGGCATGGACCGGCCTCTGGCTCCTCGGCCCCGGAGCCCGCGACACCGTCTCCCGCGCCCTGGAGAGCCCCGCCCCGGAGCCGGGAAACGCCCTCCCGGTCACCCTCCCCGTCGGCGACGCCGTTCTGGCCATGGCTCCCGACGGTGCCCCCTGGGTCGCCGTGCTGCTCGGGCCGGAGGCGGTGATGGAACAGGCCCGGACGCGCTTGATGGAGGCCGGTGCAATCCCCGGAACACATGCCGACCTCACCGCCTCTCGCATCCTGTCCGGCTGGCCGGCGCTCGGCGCCGAGATCGGGGAGAAGACCCTGCCCCAGGAAGTCCGGTTCGATGAGCACGGCGGGGTGAGCTACGCCAAGGGGTGTTATGTGGGACAGGAGACGGTGGCCCGTATCCACTTCCGGGGTCATCCGAACCGTCACCTGCGAGGTTTGGTCTGGACCGCCTCCACAACCGAGGGAGCCCTCACCATCCGGACCAATGACGGGAAGGAGGTGGGGAAGGTCACCTCGATGCTGCACCCTCCGGGGCGACACCTGGGGCTGGCGCTGCTCCGGAGAGAGGTCGAGGCGGGGGCCGCAGTTCGGGTGGGGGACGCTCCGGCCCGGGTCGTGGACCTCCCCTTCGCTCCCCCTGAGGTGACCGGAGAGCCGGGGGGGTGAAAAACAGAACCCCTCCCCGGGTGGATCCTAGGGGAGGGGCAGATCGTACGTTCCAGGGGATCAGTGCGACGTGGTGTCCCCCGCCATGCTGTCGTGCGACATCGCCATCGAATCGGCCGGAGCCGAATCGACCGGTGCGGGCGCAACGGCGGCCGGCTCCGCAGCGGCGGGCGGAGCCTCGTTGGCGGCACCCCCGCCACAGGCAGTCAGAGCAAGAACGGCAACGAGTGTCACGATTTTCGACATGAAACGGCCCTCAGGGGTGAAAGTGGTTGTTCGTGCGGACGAAGGGACAGTACGGCGCGGCGCTTTTTCATGTCATGGAGTGGACAGAAGTTACCATTCCGAGCAGTGCTGTCAAGGAGGAGGGAGAGGAGAGAGGAGAGAGGAGAGAGTGGTCCGGCAGATCAATGTGGTGGCGCGATCACCAGTGGTGGTGGGGTGGGGGCACGCTCTTGTCACGGGTCGGAGTTCGCGATGATCCCGGCAACGCACACCCCTTCGTGTCTTCGTGTGACGAGCTGTTTTCACGCAGGATGGGATCGCGATTGTCGGCGTGGTGGGTGGGTGGGTAGCCACCCGAGGAGAGCGAAAGTGGACTATTGATCCCGTTACCCCGCACCAGCCGGAGTCGCGATGCCCAGACCCAATGCACTTCCTGAGACACTTGGTGCCCTGATCCGCTCTCCCTGGGGGCAGCCGCCTCTGCGGGGAAGGTCGGTCCGGGACGAGATCCGGCACAACCTGCAGGATCGCCTGGGACGGGGCGAGGAGCTCTTTCCCGGCATCGTCGGATACGACGACTCGGTACTCCCTCAGATCGTGAACGCCCTCCTGGCCCGTCACCATTTCATTCTCCTCGGTCTCCGGGGACAGGCCAAGTCCCGGATCCTCCGGGCGCTCACCGCTCTCCTCGATCCGGCCATTCCGGTGGTGGCCGGGAGCGAAGTGAACGACGATCCCTTCGCCCCGGTGTCTCGATTCGCACGGGAACTCCTGGCCGAGCGGGGAGAGGAAACCCCGATCGCGTGGGTGAACCGCGACCAGCGGTTCGTGGAGAAGCTCGCCACCCCCGACGTGACGGTGGCCGATCTCATCGGCGATGTGGACCCGATCCGCGCCGCGCGCGGCGGGCATCTGCTGAGCGACGAACTGACCATGCACTTCGGGCTCCTGCCGCGGGCCAACCGGGGCATCTTCGCCATCAACGAGCTCCCGGACCTGAGCGGGAAGGTGCAGGTCGGGCTTTTCAACGTGATGCAGGAGGGGGATATCCAGATCAAGGGATACCCGGTCCGTCTCCCGCTCGACGTCCTCCTGGTGTTCACCGCCAATCCGGAGGACTACACCGCGCGCGGCAAGATCATCACCCCGCTCAAGGACCGGATCGGCTCCGAGGTTCAGACCCACTATCCCCGCACCGTAGAGCTTGGCATGGCGATCACGGCCCAGGAGGCGTGGATCGACCGGGGAGAGGATCTGCCGGTGGTGATCCCCGATTTCATCGCCGAGGTCATCGAGCGGATCGCGTTCGAGGCCCGGGAGGACAAGCGGGTGGACCGGCGGAGCGGCGTGTCCCAGCGGCTCCCGATCACGGTGCTGGAGAACGCCGTCTCCAACGCCGAGCGGCGCGCCCGGCGGCTTGGCGAGGAGGCGATCGTGCCCCGCATGAGCGACGTCTACGCCGCCCTCCCGTCGGTCACCGGCAAGATCGAGTTGGAGTACGAGGGGGAGCTGCAGGGGAGCGAGACGATCGCGCGGGAGCTGATCCGGGACGCGGCTGGCGCCACCTTCGACGCCCGGGCCGGAGGGGCCGACACCGACCCGATCGTGGAATGGTTCGACGAGGGCCGAGCCCTGCGCTTCACCGGCGAGGAGCGGGCGTCGGCGTGTCTCGACATCTTCGGGACGGTTCCCGGGTTGCTGTCGCTGGTGACGACGGTGGGTCTCGCGAGCGCCAAAGAGCCCAACGTAGCGGTCGCCGCCTGCGAACTGGTGCTGGAGGCCCTGGTGGCCCACCGGCGAATCACCCGGAACGAGGAGTTGGGGTATGCCGGCCGCCCACCGCGCCACCCTCCAGGGAGTAGGGAGTAGGGAGTAGGGAGTGGGGAGTAGGAAGTGGGGAGTAGGGAGTAGGAAGTGGGGAGTAGGGAGTGGGGGGTCGGGAGGGGACGGTAGATTGCGGGCCTTACCGGGGCTTCACCAGGCGGAGTCGGGAGACGTAGGGGACCTCCGTTTCGTCCGTGACCACCAGCAACAGGTGGTCCTTCGTGACATGAGCCACCAACCTATTTGCTGGAACCAGGGTCACAGGTCGAGGAAGGTGGAGGCGTCCGAGGTATTCGCCGGTATCGCGAAACACATCCAGAATCGAGCCCTCATCCTCCCCTTCCACGTTGACAATGACGAACAGGTGGCCCACGCCGTCTACCAGGATGGCATGGAGGATCGGCTTGGCTTTCGGCAGCGCGCTCAGATAATCGTCGAGCAGCCCCGGCCGTCCCGACAGCCGTCGGCGCACGTACGCCCGATCGGCATCGGTCAGGCTGACGGCTTGCGCGGGGAGGGTGAAGGAGAGGGTCGTGTCGCCGGCGAGGTTCCGGCGGTAGATCCGGTACTCGCGGGAGCGGGCGAACCAGATATTGCCAGCGGCATCAACGTTGAAAACGAGTCCATCGTTGTAGAAAGGCATCGGACGGGGCTGGCCCGCGATGACCGCCATTTCCTGGGTGAATTCGAGGGGCGGGAAGGAGTCCCTGACCTGGAATCCCTCGGAGAGCGTAACGGGCTGAAGAAGAATCCGCGGGCCTGCGACCCCCGCTCCTTCTTCCGGGAACAAGAGGCCCCAATCCATGTAGCGTCCGTCGGAGAGAAAGGCCCCGTGCCATGAATCGAGATATCCCTGGATGCGTCGTGGATACGTTCCGACCAGCCTCCCCTCGGCGGTAAACGCCGAATAGCGGTCCATCGTGGGATCCACCACCCAGAGCGTGTCACCCTGACCGAGCGCCATGCCGGTGGCACCCCTGAATTCACCCGGCCCCGCGCCTTTCCGACCGATCGTGTGGGACCAGGACCCATCGGAATCGAAAACGCGTATTTCCTGGGACATGATGTCGAGGACATAGATCCGCCCCTTCGAATCCGACAGGAGCGCTCCGATCTGACCGAACAATTCAGGTCCGGTCTCCGCCGCCTTGCCGAGCCGGAGATCCTCCTCGAGGTGCCAACCTGAGCCTTCCTCCCAGAGGGAAACCCCCGTGTTCGTGACGTCGACGCGCCCACTCTCCGTCGTATCGACCCGGAAACGTTCACGATTGCCGCTCGTGGTGCCTGTGCATGCCATCACCAGGGACGCGATCGCCAATGACACAAGGAGCTGGAGTGCGGGTGAGGGGAACATGCCATGCCCTGCTCGAAGGGGGCCCTCTATCGTAACACTTGTCATATCATGCACCACCTGCCCTGGGTTGGGAAGGGTCACATGCATCTGGTCGTCCAGTCCAGAAAAATCGTCCACGTTGATCACGATCGTGGCCACTCCCTACCTCGTCCACACCACCACGGCGCACGAGCCCGCGGCCACGGGGAGATCCAACGGCATTTCGAGCTTCGACCGATAGACCTCGATGGCCTTCACTTCCATCCGGGCCATGTATTCGAGAAAGCTCCCTTCACGGTCCGGGTAGTAGCCCCCGTTGAGCAGGATCACGACGGGGGCGGTGCGACCGGTCCGGCCCGGAGGGCAGGCCAGGCGCCGCTGGATTCCAAACCGGCGATAGACAATCCCCGCCTTCTGGAGGATCTCGCTCACCGGCATCCGGGGCGGGAAGGTGTCGAGCCACTCCGGGGTCAGAAACGAATTGGGCGGGGAAAAGATCGCGTTCCGCATCCGGCGGTCGAAGGTGCGGAGCCCGCGCCGGGCGGTGACCTGAATATCGTTGAGCGCCAGGGCCAGCGGGTCGAGTACGGCATCGAGCCGGAGGGTGTCCCCCGGGGAGAGATCGAGGGACACGATCAGAGGACTGTACCCGATCCGCCGGATGGTGAGGGTGTCGCGCCCTGGCGGAATGTTGCGCAGGACGATCCGGCCATCGCGGCCACTCACCCCCTGGCGGCCGGCCCGACTCAACAGTGCGGAGGCAAGGTCGAGCGGCCCGTCGAGGGAATCGGTGACCACGATCACGACCGTGGACGGCGATGCCTCCTGAGCGCGGGAGGGCACCGGAAACAGCGAACCCGCCAGCGCTCCCACGAGGGCGGCCGTGAGCCAACCCTCCAGGGCGTTCACGACGGGGCGGACGGGAGCGCTACCGGCGCACCAGGGGATAGACCGCGATCTTTTCGATTCCATCATCGGGGTGCCGCAGCAGGCCGATCACACTCTCCTGATCCACCGCGAGGAGCCGGAACCAGGCCGGAAGTGTCACGTCGGAGAGCCATTCCCCCTCCTTCGAGTAGACCGACCAGACGGTGGGTTCCGGCGGGACCGGGTTGGGAAACGTTCCCCAGTCACCCGGGTCCATCGGGCCCACCCAGAGTTCATCCGCGGTGGAACCCACAAAACGGCCATAGGGGGGGAACCGGTCCGCGAACACCGTGGTGAGGCGGAGGCGTCTCCGGTACTCGGCGCTCCTCGGCAGGGAATTCGCGCTGTCCATAAGGTGAAAGTACCCCTGGCGGTGGGCCTCCGTAACCCGCTCGGTCGCCGTCCTCCTCGACACGGTCACGATGGTTCTCCCCTCGGCATCCAGACACCGGAATTGGTATCCCTCTGACGGGAAGCCGAGACACACCCGGTCCGAGAGAACCGCCGTGACCAGACGGGGCCCGTAGATAACCGCCTTGAACCGTGGCGCGCTCCCCTCGCGGATCACCTGCCTCCCATGGTAACGCCCCAACTGGCGCTGAGTGCCGTCCGGATCGATTCGGAGAAAGGTGACGAACGTTTCATGCCTCCCTATCGGCACACTATCCGGCGGGTCCGCCACGTACCCGATCGCGCTCCCGTTCCGCAGGAATCCGCTCCGGACAACCCGGAGGCCGAGGGCGGTGGGACGCTGTACGGCCCGCACATGCCGGCCCTCCAAGGTGAAGATCTGAAGCACACCCACTTCGTCCATGGCGGCGAGGGAGTCGCCGATCCGCCAGAGACCGTAGATCGCTCCGAACTCCCCCGGTCCGCGGCCATGCCTCCCCATGGTGCGCAGGTGCCGTCCCTCCCGGTCGAATATCCGGATTTCGGCGGCCTCCAGATCCGCAACAGCGAAAACGCCATCTCCGATTGGTTGAATCGTGTGAATCAACTGGAACAGCGCGGGGCCCACTGCGTCCTCGCTACCGATCACCGTCCGGGGCCGGGCCTGCACCCTCCACCGCTCCCTCGGAGCGTCCCGTTCCCCGTAACTCCTGACGACGGGAACCTGGCGCGCTTCCGCATCACCAACTACCGCGATGGCAGAACCCGTCATCGTCATCACGAAAACGCCTATCTGCTTAAGATTCAAAGACATCCCCTGCCTCCAGGTAGAAACTCAGGGGATCATCAATAATCCCCTGACACAGCGTCCTTTCGGGGCACATCCCCTACTGAGCACAGTTCACCACTCTGGACCCCTCTCAGGGCACTGGTCACAATTCTGTATGGTCTTGAGGGTCAGAGCAAGTCACGGATGTGCGATGACAACCAGCTCAAGGATGGTATTCCCCGGACAATCATGCTGTCGTTGATCACCATAGTGGGCGTGCTTCGAACGTACAGCACATCCCCAGCATGAATATCGCGCCATAATGTGGCGTGTGTATCGGGGTTGCTCATGCATGCCTCGAACGACGTGATGTCCCGAACTCCGGCCCGTGTCGCAATCTCATTCCAATTCAACGTGCCAAGCGAGTCCTGGCTCCGGAAGATGAGAGATCGCAACGGTTCATTGCCATCTCGCGGATCGCACTCCGCCGCAAGGGCAGCCTGATACCCTCTTTGGTTCAAGGGGAAGTGCCGAGCCACCGTTGCCAAGCGCCCCGGGTGTGATTCCTGAATTGCCACGAGCAAAGAATCCACCACCCTACAAGCTCCACAGGTGAGATCGATGAATACCACAATCGTTACCGCGGCGCTGTCGGGCCCGGTCCGGAAACCAGCGCTCCCGAGTTCGGTCCAGTCGGAGACGAACACCATCTCGGGCTGCTTCGTCTCGGGCTGTTGGTCGTCACCCCCAGCCGAGTACCGACCGGAGGTGATGACCCCGACTGCTGCCACGGTCGCCAAAACAGCCACGAGGTTGAAGACCATGTCCCGATTCAGGATCCAGTTTCGTGCCGTCTTCATACGCCGCAACAGAAACCTCATGGCGCCCAATCCCCTCTAGGGGTCCCAAAAGCAGACGTTACCGGGTTCAAGATCAAAGGGGTCGTCCCCACATGTCGAGCACTGGATCGTACACTGCATATCCCTGGAACAGCTCGCGCCACATTCGAACGGGGGACTTTGCAGGGTGGCGATCTCCTTGGCAGGACGCATGGCGAGGGAAACGAGAGACAGGACCAGCATCGCGGCGATCCACATCATGCGTTTCATCAATCATCCTCCTGGTGGGTATGGCTTCGGATCGAGTAAGACACGCTCCTACGACACCAGCCAATCTCGGTCACTTTCCTTGGATGGAACAGGACCGAACCCGCCAATAACCGACAAAGGGCGTCAACATGTCCCGTCCCCGATATGCAAGCAGTCCCGCCGGCCGCAGATCCCTCACTTATCCATGGCCAGGTTCCCCATGAGCACAGCGACAACCCCCTCCAGCCCAAGTGGCCCACGAATTGATTCCGCGGTGAACCCCGCACGTCGAAGGAGGCGACTGACCACGGAGGGGTAGGAGAAGCCCAACGCGGTGGCCACCGTAGCAAGGCAATGATCCTCGCTCTGCATCAGCCACGCAACCCGGAGAAGACGCGCCAGCACGGCCATCCGAAGGGGACTTGGCACCTGCTCTTCCTGCATCTCCCGCTCCAGCGTGCGCAGGGAAACGCCGAGGCTCCTGCTCAGTTGGCACGGCCGGGTCACGCCGGAGTTCACTGTCAAGCACAGGACCAGGTAACGTCGGGCCAGCGGGGAAATATTGACGAGGCGGTCCGCCAATCGGCCCAGCACGAGCCCCCGCCGGACTCATCAGTCGCGCCGATATTCCGGCCTCCCGGAAGGACGCGGCCCCCTCTGCCCGGGGATTGGGGAGAAGAAGCGCCCCCAGGGCGGCCGCAAGGTTCGCCTGGTGCACGGGGTTTCGACCAGAACGGTCGGGGAGTAGCCCGATCTGAAACAACGGAAAACGGCGTGGAATGCTTGCCTCCATCGCTTTCACGCCGCGAAGGTCGTCAACGACGAGCACGGTTGCCGCGACCGATTCCCGGAGGGCACGCACCGCTGCGAACACCGTTTCCGCCGGAATCAGCCGCCATCCATCGGGTAGACTCCGAGCCAGCGGCGTGCGCCACTCCGCTGAGGTCCACGCCACGAGATTGACGGGAATGCCAGTGAAGGTGGGGTCCCCGGTCAGGCGCGCAACCGTCTCCGATCGTGGGGTGTGGAGATCCCGGTATCTCACCGCCCGCCCCCCCGGTAGCTCGCGGCAGGAATACAGGAGACAGGATGGAGAATGCTCCCGGCGACCCGGTTCCATCGCGCGGGGCCGGGGCGGGGGGGGGGTATTGGCAATGCACTCGGTCGAGCAGTCCCCGGACGCTGCCCGGCGTCGGAGGAGGACCGTCGCGGAAGTGGACTGCGGCGGCTTTTGGGTGCGGGAGGGAGCGGGGGACAACTTGGATTCAGACAGTGCCGGACTCCCATAAGCCGGCAGAGCCGGAACCAAAGAGGGGCCTCGGGGTCGCGTGGTTTTCCCGGGGCTTTCGCCCCGGGCTCGGCGGCGCGAGGCCGTTCACACGGCCGGGTGTTCGTCTGGGCTGCCGGTGGCGTGAGCCACCTCCCCTGGCCGAGCAAGGGGCGTCAGCCCCGGGAAAAACCAATCGCCTGGTCACGGCTCGCTCCGCGACCCGAAGGCACACAAGTTGGATATATTCCGAACCGCCGTCAAACGCAGTACCGGCGCTGGTTCCCGGGCGTCGCCCGAAATATTGTTGCCGTTTTGCGTTCAATCCTGTCCGTAAGGGACTACTCCTAAGCCGGCAGAGCCGGAACCAAAGAGATTCACGAACCTGTGTCACTGTTCCGCTGGGACTATCCCCGTTCGTGAACGGCCCCTGGGCCGATCTGCCGACACGTGTACGGGCCGTTCGCGAACGGCCCGTACGCTGCCTTCCCTGCCAACCCGCGGCGGCCCACGGGCCGCCGACGCGGGTTTCCAGACGTCGCCCAAAAGATTGTCGCCGTTTTGTGTTCAATCTTGTCCGTAAGGGACTACTCCCTACTCCCTATTCCCTACATTCCCTACTCCCTGCCACATCCTCCTCGCCCTCCCCACCACCACCTCCGCGGCCCCCTCCACGCCGAGCACGGCGGAGTTGAGCACCATGTGATAGTTCACCGGGTCGGCCCATTCGCGGTCGTAGTACATCTTGTGATAGCGAGCCCGGGCTCCGTCGCGGTCGCGGATCATTTTCTCCGCGTCGTCCTCCGATACCCCCTGCCGCGCTACCACCGCGGCCACGCGGTGCGCCCAGGGGGCCACGATTCGCACGTGGATCGCGTCCTCCACCTGTTCCAGCACCGCGGGAGATGCCCGTCCCACCATCACCACGCGCCCCTGGGCGGCGTACTCGGCCACCACCGTCTCGGTGATCTTCACCAGCCGCGCCTCCTCCATTTCCGGCATGACGCTCCCATCGGGCGTCACATATTCGCTCGTGGCATTGGCCAGAGTGCGCGCCAGGCGCTCCAGGAACCCCGGCGCCCGCTCCTCCTGCTGGGCCACCTCCTCCCGGCTCATCCCCGCCCGGCGCGCCACCTCGTCCACATACTGATCGTCCACCAGGGTCCAGCCCAGAGCCCGGGCCACTTCCGCCGCCACCTGGGCCCCCCCGGCTCCGAATTCGCGCGACACCGTGATGATCATCGTTCCTCCGAGGTGACAGGTACACCGACAGCTTCCTCACGCTCCACCGGCAGGGCAGACAGGGCGACCGCCTTCCGGGGCCGGCCTCGCCAGAGCGTCGCCGCGGCCAGGAGCGTGACCGCTCCGCCTCCCGCGATGGCCAGTCCGACCGACGCGCGGTCGGCGACCCATCCCATCAACAGTGATCCGACCGGCGCCATTCCCACCACGATCGTCGCGTAGACCCCGATCACCCGGCCCCGGAGATGCTCGGGCGCATCGACCTGGAGCAGGGTGTTGCTGGTGATCCCCGCGGCCGCCCCCACGGTGCCCGACAGCAGGAGGAGCCCGAAGGTAAGGGGGTAGCTCCCCGACGCCCCGATCAAGAGATGGACCACGCCGATCACCATTCCTCCCCCCACCGCCAATTCCCCCCGGCGCACCCGGTGCCCCACCGCCGCCAACAGCGTCGCGCCGATCGCGGCCCCCACCCCGAAGGCGGACATCAGACCCCCGTATCCGCTGGCGCCGGTTCCCAGACCATCGCGGGCCAGCACCGGCAGCATCGCGGTGACCGAATAGGCAAAGATGGTGGTGACGAGGGCCTGTATCAGCAGGGTGCGGGGCCAACCCCGGGCCCGGACATAGTGGTGAACTTCGACCAGGGTCGGCGGGTGACGGTCGGGAGGACGTGCATCGCCTTGGGACCGGATCCGGGCCAGACCCGCAATCACGGCACCGTAGCTCACCGCGTTGACCAGGAATCCGACACCCGCGCCAAACATCGCCACCAGGGTTCCCGCGATGGCCGGTCCGAGGACGCGGGAAACGCTGAAGGCCATCGAGTTGAAGGCGATGGCGCTCATGAGGTCGTCCCGGCCCACCAGGTCGAGCAGGAAACTCTGCCGGATCGGGATCTCGAAGGCGCCGAGGACACCATTGGCCAGGGCCAGTACCACGATCCAGACGAAGGTCACGTGGCCGGTCAGGGCGAGCACCCCGAGAATGAGCGCTTCCACCGCCATGAGCGACTGGAGCAGGATGAGGGCCCGTCGCTTGTTCACCCGGTCCGCCACTCCGCCGCCGTAGAGGGTGAGGAGCAGAACGGGCAGGGTTCCCGCCGCCGCCGCAATGCCGACTTTGAACGCCGAGTCGGTCAGCTCGAAGACGAGCCACCCAAGGGCCACCTGCTGGATCCAGGTGCCGACCAGCGAGGCGAACTGGCCCGCGATGAACCGCCGGAAGTCGGGGTGCCGGAGCGCGCCGCGGGGGAGGGAGGGTCGGGCCACGCTGCAAAGTATGCTGGCGGGCCGCCCTCCGCGACCGCCGCCCCACGCCCCCCCCCCAACCCCCACCCGGGGAGTGGGGAGTAGGGAGTGGGGAACAGGGCGTGAGGGAAGGCGCCCCCCTACTCCCTACTCCCGATTCCCTATTCCCCAAGCCGGCAGAGCCGGAACCAAAGAGGCTTACACACTCGGAGCCACAGATACTGCCCGGGTATGCTCGCGGTCTGCGGGGTTCCTACTCCCAAGACCAGATGCGGCCCGACACCTGGCCTTCGTGGT
>JBDIWC010000040.1:0-37839 GCA_039794085.1 Gemmatimonadales bacterium | reverse complement strand
GGTATGAGGACAGCGGAGAGGGGAGGTGCGGGCGGCCCGTCCGGGGCGTCGCGGGGGCGAAGGGGGGCGGGCAGACCCCCCCCGCGCCGCGGGACGCGGGGGGGGGGGGGGGGGGGCCCCCCCCCCCCCCCCCCCCCCTCCCCCGTCTCCATCGACCCCTTCCCGCTCGGCGAGTCCCTCGGCGTCGCCCGGTGCCACCGAGTCCGACACCGACACCCGGCGACGCCGGGGCCGCCGCCGCTCCCGGAATCGCCGGCCCGACTCTCCGGAGGCCACCGGAGGCGCGGCTCCCTCCCCGAGGGCCCCGGAAGCCGAGCAACCGTCCCGGAAGCGCAAGCGACGCCGGAGCCGCCGGGGACGGGGTCCGGGCAATGCTCCCTCCTCCACGAGCGAGACCTGAGTGCCGCGCTTCTACCTCACGACAGCGATCGACTACGCCAATGGCGACCCGCACCTGGGACATGCCTACGAGAAGCTGGGCGCGGACGCCATCGCCCGGTACCGCCGCCTGCGGGGGGACGACGTCTGGTTTCTCATCGGCATGGACGAGCACGGCCACAAGGTGGCCCAGTCCGCCGCCGCCCTGGGGGTCGACCCCCAGGAGTTCGTCGACCGGATCGCCGGCCGGTTCGAGGCCATGTGGGCGCGTCTCGGCATCACGCACGACCAATTCATCCGGACCACGTCTCCCCAACACCAGGCGGGGGTCCAGGAGTTGATCACCCGGATCTTCGAACGGAACCCGGAGGATTTCTACGAGCGGGAGTACGAGGGACCCTACTGCGTGGGCTGCGAAGCCTACAAGCCCGACGCGGAAATCGTGGAGGGGAAGTGCCCCCTTCACCCGACCCGCACCCTCGACATCGTTCGGGAATACAACTGGTTCTTCCGGCTGTCCCGCTATCGGGACGCCCTGCTGGCCCATCTTCACGATCACCCCGGTTTCGTCCAACCTGAGAGTCGCCGCAACGAGATCCTCGCCCTGCTGCGATCGGGCCTGGAGGATGTGTCCGCCAGCCGATCCCGGTTTTCCTGGGGCGTTCCCTTCCCGCGTCCCACCAGCACCGGCGAGAGCCAGACGACCTATGTGTGGTTCGACGCCCTGCCCAACTACTGGACTGCCACGAAGGCGCCAGGGTCGGGAGCCGTCTGGCCCGCGCAGCTGCACGTGATCGGGAAGGACATTTCCCGATTCCACTGCGTCATCTGGCCCGCCATGCTCCTCGCGGCCGGTCTCCCCCTCCCGGAGTCGGTCTGGGCCCACGGATTCGTGTACCTGGGGGGCGAACGCTTCAGCAAGAGCGCGGGGGTGCGCCTCGATCTGGGCGAGGCGGTGGACCGTTTCGGACCCGACGTCTTCCGCTACTTCCTCCTCCGGGAAATCTCCTGGGACAGTGACGGGAGCTTCAGCTGGGAACGGTTCGAGGACCGCTACGTGGCCGACCTCGCCGACGGCCTCGGCAACCTCGTCTCCCGCTCCCTCGCCATGATCGAGAAGTATCGCGAGGGGGTGATCCCGGACGCGGGGTCCTCCACGGTGCTTGACGAGGCCGGGATGGAGGCGGTGTCTCGCTACACCCGCGCCATGGACGCCCTCGACCTCCAGGGTGGGGCCGACGCGGCCTGGGGCCTGGTCACCCGGGCCAACCAGTACATCGTGCAGGAGGCGCCCTGGGTGCTGGCCCGGACCGGAGAGGAGGAAACCCTCGATCAGGTCCTCGCCGCCCTGGCCCGGTGTCTCTTCCGTCTGGCCCTCCTGGTGGCGCCGTTTCTCCCCGCCAAGGCGATCGATCTCTGGAGACAACTGGGACTCCAGACACCCCTCGACGCCTCGCAATTCGCCACCCTGGAGGCGCCCTCCCTGTCGGGGATTCGAACACAGCGGGGAGAGGGACTCTTCCCGAAGCCGGACCCCATGAGGAGTTAGCGAATTAACTCGTTGTTTTTCAACAGATTACGCGAATAATCCGGCGATCCTTGACACTCCCTGGACAGTGCAATAGGTTGCTCCGTCCTCTTTCCCGGTTCGGGCATGGTCCCTGCCGAAAAGTGGGCAATCCCGGAGGTCACCGGGTCCCCGCCAATCACGCAGGAAGGTGACTGTGTCCAGACGCCGTTGGACTATTGTGGTCGTCCCGGAGGGCTCCAGCGCGTCGCGCGTGCTGGAGATCTCCCAAACGGCCATCAAGCTCGCGGTCACCGCGATCGTGGCCACGGCCATCGTGCTGGTCCTTCTCGGTTATGCCACGGTCTCCCGGACTGCGGATCTCGTCCGTGCCGAGGCCGTTGAACGGGAGAACGCCCAGCTCGCGGCCCAGATCGGGGCCCTCAGCGGACGGTTGAGCACACTGCAGGACACCCTGCGCACGCTGGAGGACCGGGACAACCAGATCCGGGTGCTGGCCAACCTCGATCCGATCCCGGCGGACGTGCGCGGAGCGGGCATCGGGGGCCCGGTCACGGCTCCTCCGGCGGGTTCGCGAACCGACGAGAGCGTGCTCACCCGGCGCACGGGTGAAATTCGCGTCGATTTGAATGCCCTGGTCCGGCGGGCCAACTTGCTGGCGCGCTCCTTCCGGGTCACCACCGACAGCCTGGAGGCCCACGCCGACCGCATGGCCTCCCTCCCTTCGATCATGCCCACCCAGGGATGGCTCTCGAGCAACTTCTCCTCCGTCCGGCTCCACCCGATCCTGAACGTGGCCCGCCCGCACGAGGGAATTGACATCACCGCGCCCCGGGGGACCGTCATCGAGGCCCCTGCAACAGGCGTGGTCACGGGATCCGGGTGGGCCACGGGCTACGGCAACGTGGTGACGATCGATCATGGACATGGGATCGTGACCAAATTTGCCCACGCCTCGAAGCTGCTCGTCCGCAAGGGGGAACGGGTCACGCGCGGCCAGCGCATTGCTCTCGTGGGCAGCACCGGCCTCGCGGTGGCGCCCCACCTGCACTACGAAGTCCACGTCAACGGTCGTCCGGTCAACCCCCTCCGCTACATCCTTCCCCCCGTCATCACGGACTGATCCCCGCGGGAGGAACAATTTCGCGGGACCGCCAAAAACGCCGATCCCTGATCACGCTCCCGATTCCGCGGCCGGCCATCCTGCGGTCGCGAGCATCTCCTGCACCGCATCCACGAGAGCGGACGGTGTGAACGGCTTCCGCAGGATCCGGGTGGTGACGTCCTCCGGCGGCAACGTCGCGACGCGGGAATATCCGGTGATGAAGAGCACCCGAAGGTCGGGGCGCGCCAAACGAAACCGGGCTACCAGATCCGGTCCGGAGGGCCCGGGGAGCACCACGTCACTGATGAGCAGATCCACACGATCCCGCAGGCGCTCGAAGGTGGCCACCGAATCGTCACCGCCGGTACTGTTCACCACCGCATAGCCTTCCTTGACGAGAGCGCGCTGGACCAGCGCACGGACCGCATCCTCATCCTCGATCACGAGGATCTGCTCGCCCCGGCTCCGTCCCTTTGGTCCCTCGGTCGCCGAGACGGTGGTCTGGGGATTGCACGGGTCCGCCACCGCCACGGGGAGCTCGATGTGGAATGTCGTCCCCACACCGGGCTGGCTCTGCACGGTGATCGTTCCCCCCGCCTGGCGAATGACTCCGTAACACATCGGGAGCCCGAGTCCCGTCCCCTCCCCCGGTCCCTTCGTGGTGAAGAACGGTTCGAAGATGAGCGCTTGGGTCGCTTCATCCATCCCGGACCCGGTGTCCTCCACCTCGAGCACGACAATGTCCCGCACTGGATCCTGGAATGCCCGGAGGGTGAGGCGTCCCCCCCCGGGCATGGCATCGCGGGCATTGACCGAAAGGTTCATGATGACCTGCTCCAGCTGGGCCGGGTCGATCATCACCGGGAGGGGACCACCCGGGGTGTCGATGACGAGATCCACACCCGCCTCGAGGACCCTCCGAAGCAGCCGATCCATCGTGGAGAGTTTCTCGGTCAGGTCCACCAGTTTCGGTTCGACAGGCTGGCGCCGGGCAAAGGCGAGCAACTGGCGGGTCAGGTCCGCGGCCCGGCCCGCCGCCTCGAGAATGCTGGCGAGATCGGTGCGCGCCGCGCTCCCCTCGGGGAGATCGGAGGCGGCGAGATTGGCGTACCCGATGATCGCCGTGAGAAGGTTGTTGAAGTCGTGCGCGATCCCGCCGGCCAACCGGCCCAACCCCTCCATGCGCTGGGCATGCTGAAACTGCAGCTCCAAATCGTGCCGGGCCGTGACGTCGGCGACGATGCCGATCAGTCTCTCCGGCGATCCGTCCTCCTTCCGGTGCAGGTCCCCCGTGGTGTAGAGCCAGCGGTATTCTCCGTCGGGCCGGCGGATCCTGTACTCCCGTCCCTCGTGCGCATCGCCCGCGATCAGATCCCGGCCCACGTCCCGGATGGTGTCCCGGTCGGCGGGGGAGAGCAGGCGATAGAAGTCCTCCCGGCCCAGGCAGGAATCCCGGGGCAACCCGAAGATGTCCGAGGCTTCCTCCGACCAGTGCAGGGTGTCCGTCTCCGCCCGCCACTCCCAGGTCCCCATCTTTGCGGCACGCAGGGCCATGCGGAGCTGTTCCCCCTGTTCCCGCAGGGAATCGAGCGTCACGGTGAGGGCGCGGGTTCGGTCATCCACCGAGAGGGCGAGGGCCCGCTGTCGGCCGACCGCCATCAGAATCACCCCTCCCCCCAGCAGGAGGATGGCGGCCCATCCGGCGCCAAGAAGCAGCCGAGTGCGTTCCTGGCCGCTGACGAGGGCCTCCGCAGACCTTATGGCCATGACCCATCCGCCATCGGGCACAGGAACCGCGAGGGTAGGACTGCCGACGGTGAAGAGGGAGCTGTCCCCGAAGAACACGCCGACCGTCCCCGATCGAAGCGCCACCGCGGCGCCGGTGCTGTCGAGCCGGTCGAGACCGGCCTCCTGAAGAATGGGAGGGAGATCCAGGACGAGGGCGGCAAGCCCCCAGGGCGTTCCGATGGGATCGGTGATCCGCTGCCGGGCGATGATTCCGATCCCACCCTGGATCAATTCGATAGGTCCGGTGATCGTGGGGCTGTCGGTCCTCAGTCCGCGCCTCACATCGTCTCCGATCACCGGCCGCGGATCCTCCAGGAGGTTGTACCCCTGAATCCCGGCGCCGCCGCCCCCAGTGGTGGTGATGAGGATCCGTCCGTCCCGAACCAGTTGCACCGCTCGGATGCCGGGGGTGTCGCGGGTCAGTGCCGCCGAAAAGGCGGGAAAGTCGCGGAGGAGTGACTCCTCATCGCCGGACGCGAGCTCGGATTCCGCGAAGGCCCGGACACTGGCCAGGAGGGCCACCCGGGTGTTCACCACGGCGGCCAGGGCGGATCCGTACGGGGCGAGCTCGGCCAGGGACCGCGTCCGGAGGAGATCGGACTGGCGCGCCCGGAACCAGGCATCTCCCGCGGCCCATGCCACGGCCAGCAGGAGCAACGCCACCGTGAGCACGCGCCAGGTTGGTCTGTAGGATGGTGTCCGCATGCGTTCTCCCCGTGATCGTGCAAGAATACACGATCACGGGAAGAAACCGGAGGGGCCCCGTCAGAACTTGACGGCGGGCACCTCGGCGCTCTCGGGCCTGGTCAGTTCGAAATACTCCCGGGGCTTGGCGAGCCCGAAGATCCGGGCTGTGAGGTTGTAGGGAAACTTGCGGGAGAAGGTGTTGAAGTCGGCCACCGCACCGTTGTAGTCCTGCCGGGCCACGGCGATGCGATTCTCCGTCCCCTCCAGCTGATCCTGCAACTGGGAGAAGTTGGCGCTCGACTTGAGCTCCGGGTAGGCCTCCACGATGGCCAGCAGCCGCCCGAGGGGCGCCGCCGAGGCTTGATACGCCTCGGCCATCTCCCCGAGGTTGCCCCCCTGAATGGCTCCGTTCAGCCGACTGCGCGCCTCGGCCAGCGCGGTGAACACCGTGCTTTCCTGGGCCGCCACCCCCCGCACGGTCTCGACCAGGTTGGGGATCAGATCGGCCCGGCGCTGGAGCTGAACCTTGATCTGGCTCTCGGCCTGGTTGACCGTCTCATCCTTGGACTGCAGGGCGTTGTACCCACACCCGGTTCCTCCCGTCACCAGGGTGAGCAACAGGAGCCCTCGAACAATCGAACGCATCAGGCACCTCCAGGAATATGAGAATCGACGATCTCCGCCACGCGCTCCAGGACATCGAGAAGCTTCTCGACATGGGACCCGTCCACCGTCATCGCGGAGTCGAGACGCACCGCACGCACCCTCAGAAAGGGTTCCGCCTCCACGCCGAGCGCCTCGGCGGCGCCACGCAGCATGGCCTCGGGGCTCGGGGCCTGCGGGCGATCGAAGAGCACCAGGCTGCACCGGGCGATGAGTTCAAGGGTCGGGGCACCGGCGCGCACGAGATCGCCGAGGCCTTCGGGATCTCCCGCCAATCCCGCATACCCCTGCCGCAAGCGGATCACCTTTCCGCGCACTTCCCGCTCCAGCGCCCGACGCAGATCGGCCGGATCCACCACGACACCTTCCAGCAGGTCCGTCCCGCGCACCGTCTCGTACGCCAGGCGCATGTCGGTGATCTCGATCGGGAAGGTGTCCGTCGCGCGGGCCCATTCCCGTCGAGTCAGGAGAAGGGGAGGCGACCCGGTCCCGAGGGGCGTCACTCCCCGTCCGATCGCCCGAACCACCGCGGGGGACAGAACATCCGTCACCAACAGGACATTGACGTCGGACCGATCCGGAACGTAGTCCCCCCGGACCGCTGATCCGTAGACCAGCGCCGAATACCCGGCCGGCACCTCCCGGTCGAGCGCTGCCAGCATCGGGTCGAGTCGCTTCCGCGCATGCGCATTGATCATCGTCAGAATCTCCCTCCGGCGCCACCGCCGCTGAAGCCACCTCCGCCTCCGAATCCTCCGAATCCGCCTCCCCCGAAGCCACCACCACCCAGTCCCCCGCCGAACCCACCTCCTCCGAGCCCCCCCATCCAGATCGGGGGCATCCGGGAGCGTCGCCTCCGGATCCCCGGACCCCGGGGGCCACCATGCCGTCCGCTGCTGCTTCCGGCGATCAGGAGGATCAGCATCACCAGGACAACAACACCCACCACCTTCATGCGCCCGGGTGCGCTCCTCTCCCGCAGGAGGGAGTCTCCCGAGGCCAGGGCCGAATCCGAGACACCCATGCCCCGCACAATGATCGCAGCGAGCGCCTCGAGACCGGTCCGGAGCCCCTCCCCATAGGCCTCCCGACCCAGGGCAGGGCGCATCAGATCCCGCACCCGGCCCGCCGCGGCATCGGTGACGATTCCCTCCAGTCCCCTCCCGGTGGCGAGGAAGATCTGCCCCGACTGGGGGTCGCCCGCCCGGCGGGGCACGAGGAGGATCACCAACCCGGCATTCCGCCGGGCATCGCCGATCTCCGCCTCGGCCCCGACTCCCCACCGGCGACCGATGGCGACGGCCACGTCCACCGCGGCGCGCTCCCCGATGGTCGGCAGGATCGCGATGGCGATCTCGGCGCCGGTGACCGTCCGGATCCGCTCCGCCAGATTCTCGAGGGCCGAACGGTCACCGGGAGAGAGCACCCCGGGCACATCGGTCACATGGCCGGTGGGCGCTGCCGGAAACAGAGCATCCACCTCGGGTTGCTGAGCCATGCCCGCGGACACCAGCATCAGTTGTAGGGCCGCCACCAGCCCGATACCTTTCACACGTGATCTCACGGTGGACCGTTCTGTTCCTTTCCCTGCTCGCGGCGTGTGACTCCCGCCTCGACGTTCAGGTGGTCATCCCCGATGCCTCCGGTGTGCCGGTGCCCATCGAGGGGATGCGGATTACCCTCGTCCCCTGGGACCGGGACAGCATCATGGGAGAGGTGGAAGCCAGCATGGTCCTTCCGCGACCCCATACGGATTCCCTCGACCGGCTGTTTCAGATCTTCCGAACCCCCTACCGCGAGTTCCTGGCCGCCAGCGCGACCTGGCAGGCCCTCGCCGCGCGAGCCGGCACACCGGCGGACTCGCTCGCCCGGGCCGACAGCGCCCGCCGCGCGGCCGCCACCCGGCTCGACCTCACCCGGCGACAGGTTCAGCCCGCCATCGACGCGGAGCGAGCACGGGTGCGGCCGTGGTCCGCGCTGGCCGCCGCCCGGTTCGATACCGCGCTCGCCGCCATCAGCCAGCCCTGGAGCGCCATCATCGATTCGACGGGGGCCGGCGGCTGGGTCCGGCTCTCCGTCCCCCCCGGGCGCTACTGGGTCGTGGCCCGAGCCATCAGCGCCCAGGACCCCAACGCCGAGTGGTATTGGAACCTGGCCGCCACCCACGACACCATCCACCTGAACGATCACACCGGTCGACTGCGACCCCGCTACTGATGAGGAGCACACTGATGACGGTTCGCCTGCTGGGACTCTCCCTCTTTCTCGCCCTCGGGACCGCGGCCTCGGCGCAGGCCCAGGCGGACCCTCTCGGCCCGCGCACCAAGGGGTCACCCAACGCTCCCGTCACGGTGTACGAGATGTCGGATTTCCAATGCCCCTTCTGCAAACAACACAACGATCAGACCTTTCCCCTGATCGAGCGGGAATATATCGAGACCGGCAAGGTGCGGTGGATCTTCATCAACTTCCCGCTCTCCTCGATCCATCCCAACGCCGTGCCCGCCGCGGAGTTTGCGATGTGCGCCGCGCGCCAGAACCGCTTCTGGGACGCCCACGACATCCTGTTCCGAACCCAGCGGACGTGGGCACCCCTCCGGAATCCCGGGCCTTTTCTCATGACCCTGGTCGACAGCCTCCGACTGCAGCGTGCCCCGATCGCGACCTGTCTTCAGAATGGGGAAACCCGACAGCTCATCGGCGACGATGCCGCCGGAGCCACTCGGTCCGGGGCGCGCAGCACCCCGACCTTCTACATCGAAGGGGGGCTCATGAGTGGAGCACAGCCCATCGCCGTCTTCCGACAGATCCTCGACTCGATTCACGCGGTCCGGTCCTCCTCGCGCTGACCAGGACCCGTCAGGCCACCGCCAGGAACACGTCGTAGAGGGCGTGGGTCCAGGCGGTGACTCCGAAGCCGCGAACCAGGTACATGCCGCTGAACACCGCCCCCGCGATCGCGCGGAAGGTGAACGACTCAAGGGCAAAGGGATCCCCGTACGCTCCGACATAGTGGAACCCGCTGAACACCAGGGCTCCCAGCACCACGGCCACCACTCCGGCTGTGCCACGCCCCCACCCGAGCAAGCGCTGGCCCGCCCAGGCCAGCGCACCGACCAGGATGACCCGGAAGAGCAGCTCCTCGTACAACCCCGCCCCCAGGGAGATCATGATCTGGGTCTCGAGCCCCGATTGGGCCATCTCCCCCCCGCCCTGCCCTCCGACGACGGAGAGCGCGGGGTGGAGAACCAGACGGGTCAGGCTGCTCACCACCGCACCCAGAGTGAGGGCATAGGCGACCGACTCCAAAAGCATCGCCCCGAACCAAGGGACGCGAGGTCGGCCGTGCCGCATCAGATCCCGTCCCACGAGCCATGCCCCCACGCCGAGGAGAAGGACCGCAAAGACGGTGAGACCGTCGCGTCCCCCCACCGCGAGGAAGAGACTCTTGAGCAGGACATCGGCCCCGTTGCGCACTCCGGCCACAGCGTCGCCCGTGAGCAATCGAGCCAGCCCCTCGTATGCGAGGAGCAGGGGCAGGGCAAAGAGGAGGCTGTACCGTGGAGCGCGGGTGGCCACGAGGTATCGCGCCTCACCCGGCCGGATCGTGGGATGCACTGTCATGTTTCAGATGGTAACATCAGCACTGCCTCGGAAACAAGGTTGACCCCACCCTCCCCTTCCGGAGACATTCCTTTCCGGAATGACATCCACCGCGCTACCCTATCGCATTCTGGCCCGCTCGGCGGTCGCCCTGGCCCCGTGGGCCGAGCGCCTGGTTCCGGCGTGGAGGAATGGTCATCGCTCCCGGAGCGAGGCCGCCGACCGGATCGTCCGCTGGGCCTCGTCGCACGACCGGAATGGGCCGGTGATCTGGTTCCATGCCGCATCCGCCGGGGAGAGTCTGCAGGCGGGTGCGGTGCGGGAGGTGCTCAGGCGCCGGCACCCGGCCTGGCACTTCCTCTCCACCTGGACGAGTTCGTCCGCGGCTCGGCTGGCCACGCCTCACCCTCGGGAATACGCCGACTACCTCCCCTACGACCTCCCCGCGGTGGCCGGAAGAGTCCTGGACACTCTGCGACCGGGAGCGCTCATTTTCACCGCGGCGGATCTCTGGCTGGAGCACGTACTTCAGGCCGCCCACCGGGGAATTCCGGTGGCCCTGATTGCGGCGGCGGTCCGGCGTGGCAGTTCGCGGCTCCGATGGCCGGGCCGATCCCTCCTCGCCCCGGGGTATCGCACCCTCTCCCTGGCGGTGGCGGTGGATGAGGAGGACATCCCCCGGCTCGAGCACCTGGGAGTACGACGCGAAGTGATCGCTCTGGCCGGAGACCCGCGTCACGACAGCGTCCTGACGCGGATCGCCGGAGCCAGGGCCTCGCTCCCTCCCGGAGAACAACCCCGGGATCCCCTGCTCCTCGTAGCTGGTTCCACCTGGGACCAGGATCACCGCCTCGTGCTCGGAGCCTTTGCGCTGGTCCTCCGAGTCGTTCCGGACGCGCGATTGTTGCTGGTTCCTCATGAGCCCTCGGACCGCATGTTCGGCCAGATCCGGGATCAGGCCCGGTCGCTGCAGCTCCCGGTCCCGGAACGAACCCGGGAACTGTCGCGACTCTCGCCGCTCCGGGCCGAGGACTCGCGGCCCGGGGCGCTCCTCGTCTGGGACCAGGTCGGAATGCTGGCCCAGTTGTACCGCCATGGTTCTCTGGCCTGGGTCGGGGGAGGGTTCCGCCCCGCCGGGCTCCATTCCGTTCTCGAACCCGCTGGATGGGGGGTACCAGTGTTGTTCGGATCGCGCCGCGACATCTCCCGCGATGCGCGCCGCCTGATCGATGCGGGAGGGGGGGTCGCCCTGACGGATCCGGAAACCGGCCCGGAAGTTCTGTCGGCGTGGTGGACCCGTTTCCTGACGGATGAGGCCGCACGCGGGGCGGCGGGTGCGGCGGCAGAGAGGGTGGTGCGGGAGCATGGGGGGGCCGCGGAGCGTACCGCGACCCTGCTGGAAGGTCTGGTCAGGGACTGACGACAACGCCCTCGAAGGTCACGCTCCGGGGGGTGAGCAACCCCACCGTGAGCAGGGTGATCAGCAGGTCGGACCAGCGGTGCCGCACCCGGATGCGCATGTTGGCGATCCCCTGTCCCCCGATGAGCTGGGCCGCCAGCGCGTCCTTCAGCGAGGGCTGTGAAATCGAGATCAGTCCGAAGAGACCGTGGAGGCTCCGTTTGGTGATCCGGAACTCGGCACCCTCGGGAATCTGTCCCGCCGGCGCCGCCATCGTCACGGGAACCCCGAGCCGGGTACTGTCGAACGTGGTCGCGCACCCACTGCCGGCCAGCAGCAGAGTCAGGATGAGGACCGCCCGCCGTCCCCGCTGCGTCACAAGCCTCGAACCCGGATGGCCCACGTGAGTCCGACCCCGACGATGGGATCCGATCCGTTGATGATGTCGCCCATGGCGCGGAATCCGAATCCGCTGAGCGTCGTGAGATCGACCCCGGCACTGAAGGCGAAGTCGGTGTCGGTCGAGGCATCGCCCGAGACGGACGCACGGGAAATCTGGAGACGCGGAGCAATCCAGGGCTTGATGGCCACGATCACGCTCGGAATCACCAGTGAGATGCCGGCGCCCACCGGAATCGATGTCCGGGTGACCTCCGGGGATCCGGGACCGGAGCCGTCCTCCTCGCGGCGACTGAACCCGCCCTGGAGATAGAGGGCGAGGGGGATCAGGGGCCCCCCGAAAGCCTTCCAGGTCAGCAACCCTCCCGCCTGGGTGAAGGCGTCACGCCCCGACGCCGAGGGATCGAAGCGGGACACGATTCCGGTCAGACCGATCGGTCCCACGCCGAGAGTCGCGGATCCGGCGTAGGCCACGCCCTTTCCGCTCGGGCTGTCGGAGGGTGCGAACCCCGCCGTTCCCGCGAAGGTGATCCCACTGGAAAACCCTCCTCCGTACACCGGAAGTCCCGGCACTTGAGCGGCGACCGGCCCCGCCAGCACGAGCAAGAGGAGTACGGCACCCGCCGTCAACCTGCGTTGCATGAGACAGCCTTCGTCGTGAGGTGACTATCGAAGAATGGCAAACCCGATGGCGACACCGTCCAGATCACCGAGCCCGGCGGACAGACGGATGTCGAGCGTCCGGTTCACCCGGACGTCAACTCCCAGCCCGAGGGAGAGGGCGACATCGGGGTCATCCCCGAAAACCGATGTGAACACGGGGTGAATGTAGGGAACAAAGCTCGTTTCGGACCCCTCGACCTCGAACCGGCGGCCCAGGCTCAGCCCGATCGGTACGAACCCCCGGGCAAAGCCCTCCCCGATCTGGCCGCCCACACCAAAAGTAAAGGCCCCGTCGAACGGAACATCCCGGGTGTGATCGAAGACCCGGGCGCGGGCATCCACGCCGGTGAGGAAGAAGGTCTGCCGGTCCTTCCCCCCGTTCGGACCGGGCACGTTGGCGGTGAAGGTCCGGAGGCCGGCCCGAAAGCCGAAGTCGAAGAACCGGGCCCCCCGCCGGTACATCCCCTCCGCCGCCCACCCCCGCCCCGGATCGACCACGGACGCACCGATCTCGGTGGTCTCGAAGGCCCGGTACGGGGCCAGGAAGATCGGGAGGCCCGTGGTCTGGGCCTCCACGGGTGCGGACAGGAGAACGACGGCGGCAGCGAGGGTCCAACCAGCTTTCCGGTGCATCAACCATCTCCTTGTACATGTTCGGCAACCACGCGAACCGTGTTCGCGTTGACCTGCAGGAACCCGCCGTCCACCGTGAAGGTCCGGACCGACTCCCCGTGGCGGAGCGTCAGGGTTCCGTGACCGAGGAGCGTCATGAACGGGGCGTGGTTGGCCAGGATCCCGACCTGTCCATCGTAGGCCGGCACCACCAGCGCATCCGCGTCACCTTCATACAAGGACGCTTGAGGCGCGATAATAGTTACACGCATCAGGAGGACGCCGCCATCTGCTGGGCCCGGGCGATCACATCCTCGATACCTCCCTGCATGTAAAAGGCCTGCTCCGGGAGGTGATCGAACTCGCCGGCCAGCACCCGTTCGAAGCTCTCGATGGTGTCCTCGAGCTTGACATACTTGCCGGGGAATCCGGTGAACTGCTCGGCGACGAAGAACGGCTGGGAGAGGAAGCGCTGGAGCCGCCGGGCGCGGGCCACCACCAGCTTGTCCTCCTCGGAGAGCTCATCCATGCCGAGAATGGCGATGATGTCCTGAAGCGCCTTGTACCGCTGCAGGGTCCGCTGAATCCCGACCGCCACGTTGTAGTGCCGCTCGCCCAGGAACTGCGGGTCCAGAATGCGGCTGGAGCTGTCGAGCGGGTCGACGGCGGGGTAGATGCCGAGCTCCGCGATCGACCGGGACAGCACCACGGTCGCGTCGAGGTGGGAGAACGCCGTGGCGGGAGCCGGGTCGGTCAGGTCGTCGGCCGGGACATAGATCGCCTGCACCGAGGTGATCGAGCCCTTCCGGGTCGAGGTGATCCGCTCCTGCAGGTCGCCCATTTCGGTGGCGAGGGTGGGCTGGTATCCCACCGCACTCGGCATCCGCCCCAGAAGGGCCGACACTTCCGACCCCGCCTGGGTGAACCGGAAAATGTTGTCGATGAAGAGGAGGACGTCCTGTCCCTCGATGTCACGGAAGTACTCCGCCACCGTGAGTCCGGTCAGTCCCACGCGAAGCCGCGCGCCGGGGGGCTCGTTCATCTGGCCGTAGATGAGTGCCGCCGACTTGATGACCCCACTCTCGGTCATCTCATGGTAGAGGTCGTTCCCCTCGCGGGTGCGCTCTCCCACGCCGCAGAACACGGACTTCCCGCCGTGTCCCTTGGCCACGTTGTTGATCAGCTCCATGATCACGACCGTCTTGCCGACGCCCGCTCCCCCGAAGAGTCCGATCTTGCCCCCCTTCACGAACGGCGCCACCAGGTCGATGACCTTGATCCCGGTTTCGAAGACTTCCGTCTTCGGTTCGAGGTCGGTGAACTTGGGCGCGGCCCGGTGAATCGGCCACCGCTCATTCTCGGCGGGAATGGCGGGACCGCCATCCACCGGTTCCCCCAGCACGTTCAGGATCCGGCCCAGGGGGGCGGTGCCCACCGGCACCTGAATCGCGGCTCCGGTGTCGGTGGCCTTCATGCCGCGCACCACGCCGTCCGTGCTGCTCATGGCCACGGCGCGCACCTGGTTCTGGCCGATGTGCTGCTGGACCTCGGCCACGAGATGCACCGGCAGCTGGCCGCTCGGGTCATCGACCAGGACGGCGTTGTAGATCTCGGGGAGATGTTCCGGGGCAAACTCGATGTCGAGCACCGGCCCGATCACCTGGATGATGGTGCCAACGTTGGTCGCGGGAGCAGCAGTAGTCATCAACGGTCTCAGTCCTCGGGCTTCGGGTTCGGCGGTCAGCCTTGGAGCGCCGCGGCCCCACCCACGATCTCCGCGATCTCCTGCGTGATCTGGGCCTGCCGCTGGCGGTTGTAGGTGCGCTGGAGACGCTCGATCAGGTCTCCCGCATTGTCGGTGGCGTTCTTCATCGCGGTGCGCCGTGCTCCATGTTCTCCCGCCACCGTCTCGATGAGTCCGCGGTACACCGCGTTGCGGACGTAGAGCGGCAGGAGCTGCTGGAGAATGGTGTCGGCATCGGGGCGGAGCAGGTAATCGGGCAGCCGCCCCCCCCGGGAGGGCGGCGTCACGGGGAGCACCTGCTGGGTCGTGGGCGGAGTGACCAGGGCACTCCGGAAGCTCGCGAACACCAGGTCCACTCGCCCCAGCGTGCCGGCGATGAAATCCTGGAGGAGTGGGGCCACGATCGATTCGGCATGCTCCGGGGTGGGGCGATCCCCGATGTCCTGCCGCTCCGAGGTGACGGGTCGGCCGTGGTAGCGGAAGAACCCCGCCCCCTTCCGGCCGATGCAATGCAACTCCACCGTGTGGCCGTGCGCCTCAAGAGACCCGGCGAGGCGATTGGCTTCCTTGATGAGATTGCTGTTAAAGGCGCCGCAGAGACCCCGATTAGACGTGATGAGAATCACCGCGGCCCGGGTGGGGCCGCCGTCCTTCGGGGCCACCGGCTGTCGCAGGAGAGGGAACCGTTCAGACAGCTCTGGAGTCACCAAACCGGCGATGACCTCGCGGAGCGCCTCCGCGTAGGGACGGGATGCCACAACCCGGTCCTGGGAGCGCTTCAGCTTGGACGTGGAGACGAGTTCCATCGTCCGGGTGATCTTGCGGGTGTTCTGGACCGAGCGAATCCGGCCCTTCAGCGCCTTCGACTTGGCCATGCTACTCGGGCCGGAAGAGGGGCCGGAACGCCTCGATGCCCGCCGTCAGGGCGGCCGTGAGCTCATCATCCAGGGCCTGGCGGGTCCGGAGCTTCTCGAGCACGTTGTCGGGCCGGGCATCGAGCCAGGAGAGGAAGTCCCGCTCCCACTGGCGGATATGCCCCAGGTCCACATCGTCGAGATGGCCATTGGTCACCGCGAAGAGGATGGCGACCTGTCGCTCCACCGGCACCGGCTGGTACTGGGGCTGTTTGAGCACTTCGACGATGCGGCTGCCGCGAGCCAGTTGCCGCTGGGTGGCCGCGTCGAGGTCGGAACCGAATTGGGCGAAGGCCTCGAGCTCACGGAACTGGGCGAGGGAGAGGCGGAGGGGTCCCGCCACCTTCTTCATGGCCTTGATCTGGGCGTTCCCCCCGACCCGGCTCACACTGATGCCGGCGTCCACCGCGGGGCGGACATTCGAGTAGAAGAGATCGGTGGTGAGGAAGATCTGCCCGTCGGTGATCGAGATCACGTTGGTGGGGATGTAGGCCGACACGTCCCCCGCCTGGGTCTCGATGATCGGGAGCGCCGTGAGGGATCCCCCCGCCACCTTGATCCGGGGGTCGGCCTCGACCACGTCGGGCGCCTCCGAGATCTTGGCAGCCCGCTCGAGGAGCCGGCTGTGGAGATAGAACACGTCCCCGGGATAGGCCTCGCGCCCCGGCGGGCGCCGGAGGATGAGCGACATCTGCCGGTAGGCCGCGGCCTGCTTGGAGAGGTCGTCGTACACACAGAGGGTGGCCGCCCCGGACTCGTACATGAAGTGCTCGGCGAGGGCACATCCCGAGTAGGGGGCGATGAACTGCAGCGGAGCGGGGTCGGACGCGGTGGCACTGACCACGATCGAGTACTCCAGGGCGCCGGCCTCCCGGAGCTTTTCGACCACCGAGGCCACCGTGGAGCGCTTCTGTCCGATCGCCACGTACACGCAGAGGACCCCGGTTCCTTTCTGATTGATGATCGTGTCGATCGCGATGGCGGTCTTGCCGGTCCCGCGGTCTCCGATGATCAACTCCCGCTGCCCCCGGCCGATGGGAATCATCGCGTCGATGGCCTTGATCCCGGTCTGGAGTGGTTCCTTGACAGGCTGCCGCACGATGATGCCCGGAGCGATCATCTCCACCGGCCGGCGGTGCGTGGTCTCGATCGGCCCCAAGCCGTCCACCGGTCGGCCGAGCGCATCCACCACCCGGCCCAGCATCGCCGTTCCAGTCGGGACTTCCAGCAGCCGCCCCGTGCACCGGACCTCGTCCCCCTCCTTCAATTTCAGGTAGTCCCCCATTACCGCGACCCCGACGTTGTCGGCCTCGAGGTTGAGCACCAGGGCCGCGACGGTGTCCCCGGTGTCCTGGGCGGTGATCTCCACCATTTCTCCCGCCATCGCCTGGGAGAGTCCATACACCCGGGCCACACCGTCCCGCACTTCGAGCACGGTCCCGACGTCCGTCGCGTCACTCGCGGAGAGATGAGCCGACTCGATCTCCCGAAGGAGGATATCTTTCAACTCGCCGGGACGCAGGATGGTATCAGTGGCCATGGGGCTCGGAGGGACAGGGGTTTCGGGACATTCTTGAGCTTGTGAAATTTATCACAATGACAGAGTCGGGACAAGGACAGCAGGACAGCCCCAAAAACTGGGGGGAACGGTTCGGATTCGCTACCCCCGCACCCGCCCTTCCCCGCTATCTCGCCATCCGCACGAGTCGCCTCGGCGACTGGTGCATGCAGTTCCTGCTTCGGCGAGGAATCGGAGAGGTCCCCCTTCTCCTGGCCTTCGCGGTGCTCGTCGGGGTGCTCACCGGCTTCAGCATCCTGGTCTTCTACCGGACCATCGATCTCGCCGCCCAGCTGGTCGGGAATCTGGTGGTGTGGCTCAGCATTCCGCGGGCCCTCACCGCCATCGCCGTTCTCGCCATCGGGCTGACTCTCGTGCGCACTCTGGTCCGGGTCATGACCGACAACTCCCCCGGGGAAAACATCCCCGACGTCATGCATGCCGTCGCCCGCCGAGGGGGAGTGATCCGTGCCACTCCCGTGGCGTGGAAGATGCTCGCCGCCGCCCTCACGCTCGGTAGCGGCGGGTCGGTGGGGGCGGAGGGACCGGTGGCGGTGCTGGGAGCCACCCTGGGCAGCCGGGCGGGTCGCTACTTCCGGTTCCGCCCGGAGCGTCTTCGCCTCCTGGTCGGGTGTGGTGCGGCCGCGGGAATATCCGGGGCCTTCGGCGCCCCGATCGCGGGGCTGTTCTTCGCCCTGGAGAAACTGATTGGCGGGTTTCGCAGCGTGGCCCTGGCCCCCCTGGTGCTGGCGAGCGTGTCCGCCGCGGCGGTGACCCGGATCGGGCTCGGGGAGGATCAGGTCATTCGGATTCCGGCGGAATATGCCCCCCGCTCCACGACGGAGCTCTTTCTCTACGCCGGACTCGGGCTTCTGGGCGGGGTCGTGGCCACGATCTACAACCGCGGCGTCTGGCGACTGCAGGACCTCTTCAGTCGGTTTCCGGTCTGGGTCCGGATCACGCTGGCCGCGGTGCTCATCGGTCTGGTGAGCGCTCTGTTCGATCCCGCCCTCTGGGGACGCGGACACCAGGGACTCGACCTCGGCCTGGTGCGCACGCAGGGTCCTCTCATCCTTGCCCTCCTGAGCGTGGGCAAGCTCATCGCCACGGCCCTCACGCTCAGCGCCGGTGGTGTGGGCGGCGTCTTCACCCCCGCCCTGGTCATTGGCGGGACCTTTGGGGCCGCCGCCGGATCCGGTCTGGCCCTGGTGTTTCCCCAGGCGGGGCTCGATCCCGTTCCCGCCGCCCTGGTCGGGATGACAGCCGTGGTCAGCGGCTCCATGCATGCCCCCCTGACCGCCCTCTTCATGGTGCTGGAGATGACCAACGACTACGCCCTGATCCTCCCGCTCATGCTGGGCGGGAGCCTCAGCTATGTGGTCGCGCGGAAGCTGGCCCCCGAGTCGATCTACACCGAATGGTTGGCCCGGCGCGGCGAGAAGATCTCCCATGGGACCGATGAATCGGTGCTCGCGAGCCTCACCGTCGCGGAGGCGTTCCGGGGAGATCCCGCCGTGGTGCGCCCCGAGGCCACCCTGGAAATGGTCCTCCCTCTGGTCCGGCGGTCGAGCCAACTCGAGTTCCCCGTGGTCGACGAGGGGCAGCGCGTGCTCGGTATTCTGACGTGGGATGCACTCAAGGGTGCTCTGGCCGATCCGGAGGTGCCCCATTCCACCCCGATCATGGATCTTGCGCAGCCACTCAGCGAGAAGGTCGTTCCGGCGGATTCCCTCCTCACGGCGCTGCACCAACTCGGGCTCCGCGGGTCCCAGATCCTCCCGGTGCTCGATCCGCTGGATGACCGGCTTCTCGGCGTCATCGGGCGAACCGAGATCTTTGCCGCGTATGAGCGGGAAACCACCTGAACAATGAGCAATGATCAATGAGCAACGACCAGCCCCCCCGTCCCCAGCACTCAAGACCCGACGTCCAACCTCCAACACCCAACACCCAGCACCCAATACCCAACACCCAATCCCCAACACCCAACACCCAACACCCAACACCCAACACCCAACACCCCCTTCCTCCCCCGCGACGCCCCGAACTCCCCCAGCATGGCGTCGAGCGTGAGCCGGTGCCCGGGCTCGTGCTCGGGTACTTCGCCGCGGCGCTGATCTGGCACCTCCTCGCCACGGTGGGTCTCGTCCGGCTCGCCCCCGACCTGGCCCTCGGACTGAGCGTCCTCCCGGCCACGGTGGCCGTGGTGCACGCCCTGTCGCTCGGCGTGCTCGGGTCGGCTGTGTTCGGTGCAGCCCACCAGTTCATTCCGGCCGTCACGGGGGTGCCTCCCCGGAGCGTGACGGCCGCCCTCGCTGGATTCGCGCTGGTCCAGCTGGGCACGATCCTGCTGGTTGCGGGGTTCGTCGTCCGGAGGCCGGTCCTGCAGGCGGCGGGCTGGATGCTCCTCTTCCCCGGCATCGTGGCCGCGTCGTGGAACACGCTTCCCGCCCGGGCCCGGGCCGTCCGGAATCACCCGATCGCCACGGCGGTGCTGTTGGGGCATGCGGCGCTCGGGGTCGCCCTGATCCTGGGCCTGGTCCGTATCGGAGACGGACTGGGATGGTGGCACACGTCGCGGGACGCGGTGCTGATGGCTCACCTGCATCTCGGCATCGCCGGGTTCGGAACGGTGACCGCCATCGGGGTCACCGGTGCGATGCTCCCCGCCTTCCTGGAATCGAGAGTTCGCGGACCCTTTCCCTCCGGGATCGCCTGGGGTGCCACTCTCGGCCTTCTCCTGCTCACGGCGGGTGCCCTCACCGGTACTCCTCTCCTCACCCGGGCGGGCGGCGCTGTCCTCCTCGGATCGGTCGCTCTCTTCGTGGTCCTCCTGTCACGAGTGTTCCTCTCCCGTGCCCGCCCCCTCACCGGAGGCCTCGGTTTCGTGCTCGCGGCGCTGATCTGCCTGACCCTGACCCTCGCCCTCGGAGCACGACTCCTGCTCCTACCCACCCGGGAGCCCACCCTCTGGATCGCTCAGGTGATACTCGGACTCGCCGGGTGGATCGGCCTGCTGATCCTCGGCGTGATGCATCATGTGGGGCCCCGCCTCCTGACCCTGCGCCGGGCCCGCCGGGCCGCGACGGGCGTCGCCGTGTCCCGCGCCGCTTTCACACCCCATGCCGGCGTGGCGTGGCTCTCCCTCGCCCTGTCGGGTCCCGGGGTTCTCGTGCTGGCGCTGGGAGTGCTCCGGGGAGATCAGGATATGGCGCGCGTCGGCGCCGTGCTCATGGCCGCGGGATCGGCGACCGTCATCCTCCAGGGGATCATCGTCCTGCGGCGGTAAGAACAATGAACAATGAACAATGAACAATGAACCCTACTCCCTACCGCCTACCGCCTACCGCCTACCGTCGCCTTACCGCCTCCCCACAAACCGATCGAGAACCCCCGCCGGCCCGAGCGCTCCGAGGTCGGTGCTCCCTCCCCCCGTGATCCGCCGCGCCATGGCGCCGAGGTGGCTCGGCGAGGCGCACTGGAGCAGGCGAGCCACGCGGGCCACCGTGTAGCCGGGGTTGCGCAGCAGCTGTGCGGCTGTGGCGACCCGGACGAGATCCATCGTGCGCTTGAGGGTGGGAGCTCCACCTGCGGCAAACTGACGCGAGAGGTATTCTCGGCTCAGGGCCATCGTCACCGCCAGATCGGCGGTGCGGACCGGCTGGTGGGCGTCCCGCACCAGGCGGGTCCAGACCTCGTGCTGGAGGGGCTCGGTGAATCCGAGCCGCCGGGGGGCATCGGCCAGGGCCCGTTCCCGCTCCCCGGCCAGGGAGTGTCGGTGAACCAGAGCCCCCACCGCGGTGTCATCCACTCCCTCGACCAGGACACCAGCCACTCCCACTTGGCACAGGGCGAGAAGCGCGGAGGCGTGGTCGGGGCGCACGGCACCATACAGGAGGAGGGGAATGGCGGGGAATCGTGACAGGAGCGGGTCGAGATCGAGGAGCTGGGTGGCCCGCAGGCCCACCACCACCGCATCCGTCACCCGGTCCTCGATCACCCGGATGAGGCCCCGCACGCTCCGGCATGACACCACACTCCCCCCACCCCCGTGCGACCCTCGCGTGCGTCCGCGTCGCAACGCCTGGAGGGCGGAGGGCCCGTCGAGCAGAGCGGCGACCACAGCCACGGTCAGGCGGGGGGAACGACCGGCGGCTGGGGCCGCCGCCGGGGACGCCCCTCGCCGACCGCATACAACGTCTGCACCATCTCCCCGGCCCGGGTGAGGACTCCCCGCGCATTTTCGTAGCTCACGTCGCCCATCGCCTCCTCCAGGGAGGACCAGCGACAGACGGTGATGCCCTCGGCCCGCTGGGGGCAGGCCTCCCCCTCGGGGGACTCGAACAGAAAGAAATGGCAGTATTTGTGGATGAACCGGCCCCGGAACCGGAAATGCCAGTCGATCACCCGGATGGGACCGTGGAGGGTCAGACACTCCAACCCGGTCTCCTCCCCCGTTTCCCGGAGGGCCGCTTCGCTCGGGGTCTCCCCGTCCTCCAGATGCCCCTTGGGAAATCCCCAGTGGCCATAGGAGTCGCGAATGAGAAGGTAGCGCAGTCCCCGTTCTGCGCATTTCCGGAAGACCACACCTCCGGCGCTGACCTCCTGTTCGGGGCGTTGCTTGGAAGACCCGCTCATCAGAACACCGAAAACTTGAAATATTTCCTCGGATTGGCCTGAATGTCCGACATCAGCCCCCGAAGTTGCACGATGGTGCGGGTGGTTTCCCGATAGAGCGTGGAATCGGTGGCCAGCAGGTTGAGAGTGCCCTCGCCGCGTTCCATCCGACTCATCAGCGAATCAAGTCCCTGGAGTATGCGCACGATGCTCTCCTGGTTGCGGCGCATCGTGCCGGTGAGCTCCTTCAGGTCCTCGGTCGCCACACTGACATTGCGACCCGTGGTCCGGGCGCTGTTCATGATGTCCGTCAACTGGCCGTCGGCGGTGGCCGAGTCGGCGCGCCCCAGGGTGGCGTCGAGATGGGTCGCGGCCCCGGCCAGGACATCCGAGGATCCCGCGACGTTGTCGGTGATCCGGTTCAGGTTCGCATTCTGCCGGGTGGCGAACTCCGCCAGCCGGTCGGCGGCGGTGCGCAGGGCCTCCAGGCTTCCCCGCACATTGGCCACCGCGGTGGAATCGAAGGCGCCGCCGACCCGGGCCGTGATGAGTCCGACGTCACTGGCGATCCGGCTCGCCTCGGCCGTCAGCTGCCCCACGTCGGGGAGGGTCACCCCGGGCCAGCGGTCATCGCCGGCCGCGGCCGCCGCCGCCAGCGCGGCCCGGACGCCAGGGTCGTCGGACGCCGTTTCAAGGGGGACGATCAGGGCGCGCCACTCCCCGAAGAGGCTGGCCGAGGCGGCGATCACCGCCGGCTGGACCGGCAGCTCGACTCCCAGGTCCACCCGCAGATCCGCCTCCACCCAGTCGCCATCGGCGAGGCGAATGGCTTCCACCCTCCCGACCTTGACCCCCCGGAGGGCCACGGGGGCTCCCACGCCGAGGCCCCCGACGGTCCGGAACCGGGCCACATGCACTAGTTCATTCGCGCCCATCCGCGTCTCGCTGAGCCAGATCGCCCCGGCCACGACCAGCACGACCGCCGCCAGCACCGACAGTCCGACCGCGAATTCGTTTTGACGTTTCACAGGCCCTCCACCGGCGAAAGAGGCGTGCGCCCCGGTACCCGTCCCTCGATGAAGTTCCGCGCCACGGGGTCGGAGGTCTCCCTCACCTCCGCCACGGAGCCAGCCAATCGCACCCGACCCTCATGCAACATGGCGATCCGGTCCCCCACCGCATAGGCACTGCGCATGTCGTGGGTCACGACCACGCTCGTGACTCCGGCATCCTGACGGGCCCGGATCATGAGTTCATCCATCATGGCGCTGGTGACCGGATCGAGTCCGGTGGTCGGTTCATCGTACAGAATGTAGCGGGGCCGGAGGGCAATCGCCCGGGCAATCCCGACTCGCTTCCGCATCCCGCCACTCAGCTCCGACGGGAACTTCTCCTCGAGCCCCGCGAGCTCGACCAGAGCGAGACTCTGTCCCACCCGGGCCTCCCTCTCCTCCGGGGAGAGACCCCTCCGCGCCAGCCCCAGCCGGATGTTGTCGGCCACGGTCATCGAGTCGAAAAGAGCGGCGAACTGGAAGACATACCCGATTCCGGAGCGCAGCGCCGCGAGTTCCTCCCGGTCCAGGGTCGCCACGTCGTGTCCGTCCACCAGCACCCGTCCCCGGTCCGGCGTCAGGAGCCCCACGATGTGTTTCAGCGCCACGCTCTTCCCCGATCCACTCCCGCCGATGATGACGGTCGTCTCCCCTTCGGGAACCTCGAGGGTGAACCCGCGCAGCACCTCGTGGTCCCCAAACGCCTTGTGCACATCCTCGAACACAATCACAGGAGCACCAGGGCCCAGAAGGCATCCAGCACGAGAATCGCCTCGCAGCCGAGCACCACGGCACGGGTGGCGGACCGGCCCACTCCCTGGGCCCCCCCGGCGGTCCGGAGCCCCATCATCGCGCCCATGATGGCGACGGCCGCGCCGAAACTGGCGCTCTTCACCAAGCCGAACCAGATGTCCTTGAACTGATAGAACAGTTTGGCCCCCTTGAAGAACTCGGGGGTGGACAGCTCGAGCAGGTTCACCGCCGTGATCCATCCCGCCGTGACCCCCACCGCCATGGCCATGGCGGTGACGACCGGGAACATCAGCGTGGCGGCCAGCACCCGCGGAACCACCAGGTAGGCATAGGGGTCGTAGGCCAACGTTTCCAGGGCATCCACCTGTTCCGTGACCCGCATGGTGCCAAGTTCCGCGGCGATGTTGGCTCCGACCCGGCCGGCCAGGGCCATGCCGGTGAGCACCGGTCCCAGCTCCATCATCACCGTCTTCGCCACGAGGGCGCCGACGAAATAGAGGGGGACCGCGCCGGTGAAGATGTAGGAGGAAAGGAGGGCCAGCACGATGCCGGTGAACACCGCGAGGAAGATCCCGATGGGGATGGAATCGACTCCCAGCCGCCGCATGTGCGAGAGCAGGAGCGGAGCCCAGGTCCCCACGTCCGCCAGGGCCCGGCTCGCGTCCATCGCCACCCGGCCGAACCGGGTGACGAACACCACCGGAGGTGACCCCCGATGTACCAGTGTGTCAGTCACAGGGAGGAAGCTAGGAATGCCGACCCACCGTGTAAAGCGCGGCGGACGATCGACTCAGGCGGCGAAGGTGGCCAAGGCCTGGCCCGCCTCCCCCTCGCGCAATCGCTTGAGGGCCCGGTCCCGGAGCTGCCGCACTCGTTCGCGGGTCACTCCGAACAGCGCTCCGATCTCCTCCAGGGTGTGCTCCCTGCCGCCATCCAGACCAAAATAAAGGCGGAGCACCTTGGCATCCCGCGGGGGAAGCGTGGCGAGAGCCGCGGCGATTTCATCGGCCAGGAACCGCTCGTAGGCCTCGTCCTCCGAGGCGCCAAACTCCCCGGCGGCGAAGCGATCCACCAGAGCCTGATCGCCCTCGAGGTCCAAGGGTGCATCGAGCCGCACCTCGGCGGTGTTGAGGGCCGCGAGCGCCCGGACCACATCGACCGCGAGGTTCACCCGGGTACTGATCTCCTCGGGGGTCGGTTCCCGTTGCAACTCCTGCCGGAGCGCCTCCGAGGCCTTGAGGATCCGGGAAAGATCGGCGGTCCGGTTGAGGGGAATGCGCACGGTGCGCCCCTGGCGCGCGATGGAGGCGAGAATGGACTGCCGGATCCACCAGACGGCGTAGGAAATGAACTTGACCCCGTGGTCGGGGTCGAACTTCTTGGCCGCGATCATGAGCCCGAGGTTTCCCTCGCCGATCAGGTCGAGAAGAACGAGCCCCCGGTTCTGATACTTCTTGGCCACGGAGATGACGAACCGAAGGTTGCGGGTGACGAGTTCCTGCATCGCCTCCTCATCGCCCGCCTGCACCCGCCGGGCCAGAGCGATTTCCTGCTCCGGGGTCAGAAGGGGGGAGCGACTCACCTCGTGGAGGTAGCGATCGAGAATGTCCCGATCGGCATCGTACACGCCGAGGGAGGCGGCGGTGATCCGCTTGGCCCGGGAGAAACGGGGTGACCGGGGAGCCGGGGTGACCCCGACACCGTCGTCGGAAGGGAGCGTCGTACCCATGGGTGGAAGGTACCCTCTTTCTCGGCTGTGCGCCGGTCCCTTTTATTGCGAGCCGTGCTTGACAATCGCAGGCCCCGGCCGCTAGCTTGGACTGCTTGGCTTGGCAGGAAGCAGGCCAAAGTAATGGGGGCGTAGCTCAGTTGGGAGAGCGCGTGAATGGCATTCACGAGGTCAGGGGTTCGATTCCCCTCGCCTCCATGAAGGGAAGGATCCGGGGGCAAGCCGGCCCGCGGGAGCCCGTTGCGAAGGACGGCAAAGGGCGCTAAGATGGGAGCCCGTTCGAGGAATGCGGGAATAGCTCAGTTGGTAGAGCACAACCTTGCCAAGGTTGGGGTCGCGGGTTCGAGTCCCGTTTCCCGCTCTCGGGAGCCGCTCGGCGGCCCACAGGACAGCAGCATCGGCGCGGGGTGGAGCAGTCTGGTAGCTCGCCGGGCTCATAACCCGGAGGTCGTGGGTTCAAATCCCACCCCCGCTATTGCCAGGACCCAAGGACTCAGCACCTGGGACTTCGTCACCGGGACTTGCGCAGGACTCAAGTTCCGGACGGCCCGAGTCCCCGGGTCCTGGGTCCTGTGTTCTTTCAGGGGGCGGTTAGCTCAGTTGGTTAGAGCGCTACGTTGACATCGTAGAGGTCACAAGTTCGAATCTTGTACCGCCCATCGGCATCAGGGGGTGTCGAACAGACGAGCGCCCTTAGCTCAATTGGATAGAGTATCTGACTACGGATCAGAAGGTTGGGGGTTCGACTCCCTCAGGGCGCATGGGACGGAGGACAGAGGACGGAGGACATAGGACATGGGACATAGGACGGAGGACATAGGACATGGGACGGAGGACATAGGACATAGGACATAGGACATAGGAGATAGGACATAGGAGATAGGACATAGGGACAATAGGACGTAGGACAATAAGGCGAAGGGTTCCTGGTCCCTCTAGGTCCTAGGTCCTAAGTCCCAGGTCCCAGGTCCTGGAAAGACGGGGCGTAGCGCAGCCCGGTTAGCGCGCCTGCTTCGGGAGCAGGAGGTCCCGGGTTCAAATCCCGGCGCCCCGATGGGGAGGAAGCGGGAGTTGGGAGGATAGGACATAGGACGTAGGACATAGGACATAGGACAGACGTGGGACATAGGACGTAGGACGTGGGTATGGGATTAGGATTCTAGGTCCTGGGTCCTATGTTCTAGGTCCTCAGCTGTTCTAGGTCCTCAGCAAGCCGGGCCCGTAGCTCAGCTGGATAGAGCGCTTGCCTCCGGAGCAAGAGGTCGCGCGTTCGAATCGCGCCGGGCCCATGGAAGGAAACAGGTGTTGGGGGTTGGGGGTTGGGGGTTGGGGTCCCCCAGTTCCCAATACCCAGTTCCCAATACCCAGTTCCCAATACCCAATCCCCAACACCCAATCCCTAACACTCAACACCCTACTCCCCACTCCCTACTCCTCCTCCCCACCCCCCACCCCGAGCTCCGTGGCCCGGGCCCGTACCCTGCCGTTGGTGGGGAACTCCCGCTGCAACTCCGCGATGGTGCCCTGTGCGGAATCAGCGTGCCCCAGCGCGGTGAACGCATCGACCAGCAGGAGACCGGCCTGGATCCGGGCCCGGGCATTGTCCTCCGGGACACTCAGAGAGGCGAGACTGGCGCGGGCGGCGGCGGCATCATCCCGGTCCCGCAGGAGGGACTCGATCCCCAGAAGCCGCACTCCCGGATCGCCCGGCATCCGTCGCACCAACTCCTCGAAGAGCCGCGCGGCCTCATCCGACCGTCCCGCGGCCCGGTCGGCCTGGGCTTGGTGATAGAGCCCCGCCACGAGGAGCCGCCCCACGTCCTCCGGATTCCCCTTTCTCGTTCCCACCCCGCCCGCGTACTCGTAGACGAGCTGTCCCCCGTGCTCGGCGGCCTCGTAGAGCACCACGGCCCCCGCGGCACCCGCCACCGCCGAGACCACCCGCAGGACCCGCCCCGCGCGGGAGACACCGGCGGCGAGGATCACGACCTCCAGGAGGGCTATCCCGAGAAAGACATTGCGGGTACGCTCACCCCACTCCTCGTGCTCCACCACGGCTTGCCGTGCCCCGGGAACGCGCTCCGCGGGACCGTGCGCATCGTCGCCCGACTTGACGGCCACCACCGAGGCCACCGTTCCGAGAATCAGAAGGAAGGCGGCGGCGGAATCGGTCCACCGGAGGTGGCCGGTGAGAGAAATCCAGCGGAGAAAGACGCCGAGGAGGAGAAGGGCCACGACGAAATGCACCACCTGGGGATGCAGAGGGCCGAGTTCGGGCATTGCGAGGCCTCAGGGAAGAGTGAGCAAAGGAGAGGAGAAAGTGGTCACGTGGCTGACGTTCAGCAACCCGAACGCCCCTTTCCCGAAACCGCACGCTGGTCCGAAGCGTCATGAAGTGGCTACCTTGCACGCTTCGACGCCCGCCGCGGCGACCTGTGACCCATGATTGAAGGAGTTCCGCTCCCGTGCCCCTGTGGATGTTGGCCCTGAACCTTCCCGCGCCCGCCGAGGCCGGCGACGCGCACATCACCGCCGTGCTCATCGCACTCGCCGCCGTCCTGGTGGCCACCCGGATCGGCGGGGACCTGGCCTGCCGGATCGGCCAGCCGGCGGTGCTCGGAGAGCTCATCGCCGGAATTCTGCTCGGCCCTTCCCTGCTTGGTCTTCTGGACCCGACGGAGCCGGTGATGCTGGTATTGGGGGAACTCGGCGTCCTGCTGCTCCTCTTCCAGATCGGGCTGCACACCGATCTCAAATCCATTCTCCGGGTCGGGGCGCCCGCGGCCGCAGTGGGCCTCGTGGGCCTCACGGTACCCTTCGTCCTGGGCATCGTGGTGCTCAACGCGATGGGATTCACCGGTCTCTCGGCCATCGTGGCCGGGGCGGCCCTGACGGCGACCTCCCTCGGCATCTCCGCGCGGATCCTCTCCGACCTGGGCGTGCTCGACCGGCCCGAGGGACGGGTGGTGATCGGTGCCGCCGTCCTCGATGACGTCATCGGTCTCATCATCCTGTCCGTCGTGGCCGATCTCGCCCTGGGGGGGGAGGTCACGCCGCGCGGGGTCGTGATCACTGCGGCCGTGGCGATCGGCTTCCTGCTGGTGGCCATCGTGGTGGGAGGACGGGTTGCGCCCACCCTGGTGCGCCTCGCGGCCGCGCAGCGGAAGGAGTCGGGCCCCCTGGGCGCCCTGGCTTTCGGCTTCGCGCTCGCCATGGCGGCGGCCGCGGCGGCCGCGGGGTCCGCCATGATCATCGGAGCGTTCACCGCGGGCCTGGTTCTCCATTCCACTCCCGAGCGGAAGAAGGTCGAATACGCCACGACCTATCTCGGGCACCTCCTCGTCCCCATTTTCTTTGCCATGATCGGAGCGGCTGTGGATGTGAGGAGCCTGCTCCATCCCGAGGCGCTCCTGGTCGGCTCGATCCTGATTGGCGTCGGCGTCTTCGGCAAGGTCCTGGCGGGGTATGCCCCCTTCTGGTTCCGGGGCAACAAGCTCCTGATCGGGGTGGCGATGGTTCCCCGGGGTGAGGTGGGACTCATCGTGGCCCAACTGGGGATCACCTCCGGAGCACTCTCGCCGGACCTCTTCAGCGCCGTGATGCTGATGGTGATCGGCACCACCCTGATGGCCCCCCCCTGGCTCGGGTGGGTCGCCAACCGGGAGGGTCCCCACAACCAGTCCGTGGACGAATCGGGGCTGGATGAATTGGTGGCCGGACCCCAGCGGAAGGAGAAGGAGGCGGAGTAGCTCCTCTCCGTGGGGAAGGACAGTGTCAGCCCAACCGAAGCAGGATGTCCCTGGCGCGAAGCGCCTGCGCTTCGATGGCGGTCACCGCTTCCCTCACCTCGGGCGCCAGATGCTCCTGGCCCAGGAGCACCTGAGCCTCGGCCAGGATGGCACCGAGAGGGTTGGCGAGGTCGTGGCGGAGTTGCCGGATGGTGCGTTCGGTCTCGGTCATCATCAGGCAAGCGACCGATAGAGGTCGCGGAAATGGTGAGTCCGGAGACCCCGCACCGCCAGCCAGATGTCCCCTTCCGACGCTCCGCGGAGGATCTCCGCCGTGCGGCGCGTCTCTCCGCTGGCGGGATCGCTGAAGGTGATCCCGCCGTGCCACCTCCCGTCCCCCTTCTGACGCATCCACACAATGACCTCGATGTTGCGCCCGTCCAACACCTGCACGTCCATCAGGTACTCTCCGGGATCGCCGGGCGAGCCTGACCGGTCCTGCGGGGAGTGCCGCAGGGGTATCATTGCCCCGGCACGAAGGGGATCGGCATGAACGTCAAGACGAAGACCACGATGCAGATCCATCCTATCCACCGGCGGCTGGCCGGAAGGGGGCGATCGGGCATGACGACAGACGGGTGACTCCACCTCCCCCCCCCCAAAAAGAGGGTGAGGACCACCCAGAGGTACCACATGGGCGAGAATTGGGCCAACGCCAGCAGTCCGACGACGGTCAGGATGCCGATCGTGGCCTGGCGGGGTCCGAGCAGGCCGTAAAGCACATGTCCTCCATCGAGCTGGCTGAGCGGGAGGAGGTTCAACCCGGTGATCAGGGCACCGACCCAGCCGGCGAAGGCGGGGAGACTGAGGTGAACCGCTCCGGTTCCGGGAATGAGCCACTCTCGCATCATCCAGGTGAGAAGAGACTCTCCCAGGTAGATCGGCTGGCTGGCGAAGAGGACGTAGCTGGGATCGGCGCTGCCCAATATGGGCATGCGTTCCGAGGTGAGGTACCCCCAGACGAGAACTCCGAAGGTGATGACAAAGCCGGCGATCGGGCCGGAGGCACCGACATCGAGAAGCTGGCGGCGGTCCAGGACCGGCGTGCGGAGCCGGATGAAAGCCCCGAGACTCCCGATCGGACTCACGGTGGGGGGGATCGGCAGGAAGTAGGGGAGGGACGCGTCGATGGCGTAGCGCCGAGCAGCGGTGAAGTGACCCAGCTCATGGATGAGGAGGATGCCCAGCAGGGAGAGCGCAAACGGCCATCCCTGCAGGAAGACGGCCCAATCGCGCCGAACCACGTCGACGAAAAAGCCGATGGCACCGGCAAACACCCCTCCACTCGCGGGCGCCCACGATCCGGCGAGCGCAGCACCGGCACCGAGAGTGCACAACAGCGTGGCCGACATCAGGGCGACGGCCAACCCCCAGGCGGCCCGGGTGTCCCGTCCGATCACCCGGACGAGAACCAGACGGGTGCGCGCGTCGTCTACCCAGTAATGGACACCGGGAAAGTCGGCCAGCGCCGCGTCGAGATCGGTCCCGGATGCGCCGGGCTGGACCAGGGCATCGATGACTTCCCGGGAGGGTCCGAGGCGGAGAGTCCGCCAGGCCAGGAGATGGGGAAGAGGCGGGTTCATGAATCCTCTTGACGAGACCGGGGCCCGGCGATAGAATTGAGTACTTCTGTGAGCACCACCATCTCCCCCTGAAACTCGAGTGTTCGCACCCCGCCGGGGTGCCGCCAATTCACCAGGATCGTCACCATCCCCCACCCCCCACACAGGGACCACCGGACGCCTTCCGCATCCGGTCGACAACGAGGCATCCGTGGACATCGCTGAACTGAAGCAGAAATCCGTCGCCGAGCTCAATACGATTGCCCAGGAATTGAACATCACCAACTATTCCGGCCTTCGCAAGCAGGATCTGATCTTCAAGATCGAGCAATCGCTGCTCGACACCGACACCCCGATCCGGGGGGAGGGTGTCCTGGAAATCCTGCCCGAGGGATACGGTTTCCTCCGGAGCCAGGACTGGAACTACCTCTACGGTCCGGACGACATCTACGTGAGTCCGAGCCAGATCAAGCGATTTGATCTGCGCACCGGGGACACCATCCTGGGGCAGGTGCGCCCGCCCAAGGAGGGGGAGCGGTATCTGGCCCTCCTCAAGGTGGAGAGCATCAACTACGAGGCCCCGGAAAAGACCAAGCAACGGATCGCCTTCGACAACCTGAAGCCCCGGTATCCCGACAGTCGTCTTCGGCTGGAACGGAGCGATGGGGACCTCTCGATGCGGGTGGTGGATCTCCTCTCCCCGATCGGCCGGGGCCAGCGGGGGCTCATCGTGGCCCCACCCAAGGCGGGCAAGACGATCCTCCTGCAGAAGCTGGCCAACGCGATCACGGAGAACAACCCGGACGTCGTCCTCATCGTGCTCCTCATCGACGAGCGGCCGGAGGAAGTCACCGACATGCAGGAGAACGTGCGGGCCGAGGTGATCGCCTCCACCTTCGACGAGCCGGCGGACCGTCACGTGCAGGTGGCGGACATGGTGATCGAAAAATCCAAGCGCCTGGTGGAGCATGGCCGGGACGTGGTGATCCTGCTCGACTCCATCACCCGGCTGGCCCGGGCCCACAACGTGGTGGTGCCGCATTCCGGCAAGATCCTGAGCGGGGGTGTCGATGCCAACGCGCTCCAGAAGCCGAAGCGGTTCTTCGGCGCGGCCCGGAACATCGACGGGGGCGGGAGCCTCACGATCATCGCCACCGCGCTCATCGACACCGGGAGCCGCATGGACGAGGTGATCTTCGAGGAGTTCAAGGGCACCGGCAACATGGAACTCGTGCTCGACCGCCGCCTGGCGGACCGCCGGATCTACCCCGCCATCGACATCCAGAAAACCAGCACCCGGAAGGAGGAGCTCCTCATGGACAAGGACGAGCTCAACCGCGTCTACCTGCTGCGCAACTTCCTGGCCGACATGCCCCCGGTGGAGGCGCTGGAGTTCCTGCTCGAACGGATGAAGCGGACGAAGACCAACAAGGAGTTCTTCTCCACCATGGCACAGTAGGCCATGACCCTTCCCGCCACCGGACGGATCCTGGGAGTGGACTGGGGCACCATCCGGTTCGGGATCGCGATGACCGACGAGACCCAGACCATCGCCTCCCCGGTGACCACCCTCACCCGACGCCCGGGCAAGCGGTTCCCGATGCCGGCCTTCCAGGAGCTGGTCGACCGCCATGGCCCGGTCGGCGTCGTGATCGGATGGCCCCTCACGCCGGAGGGCACCGAGGGGGAGTCCGCCCTCGCGGCCCGCGCCCTGGCCGAGACCCTCACCCGGCGCACCGGCCTGCCGATGGAACTCTGGGACGAGCGATTCTCCACCACCCGTGCCCTCCGGTCCATCCGCGACCAGGGGGGATCGCCCCGCGGCCGCAAGGAGGACGTGGACAGCCTCGCCGCCTCTCTCCTCCTGCAGCACTGGCTCGAGGCACGGCGGTGTGGATCGGGGGGAACCGGCCAGTGACCCGCACCCGCCTCGGAATCACCGGCGCCCTGGTTGTCCTGCTCGGCGGGTGCGCACCCGCGCCGTCCTCCGGTGGCCCCCCGGTGCGGGTCACCATTCCCGAGGGAGCCACCCTTGCCGCCATCACCGACACTCTCCATTCCCGCGGCGTCATCACCCGTCCCGGCTGGTTCCGCCTCCTCGCCCGGCTCCGCCGGATCGACCGGAGCCTGCAGGCCGGCCGATACGAGTTCAGCGCACCCTCCCCCACCCGGACCGTGCTCGATGCCCTTCGCCGGGGGAGACGACTCCGGATCCGCTTCACGGTCCCGGAGGGCGCCACCCTCACCCAGATCGCCCGCCTCGCCGAGAACCGGCTCGGCATCACCGTGGATTCCATCCTGGTTGCCGCCCGTGACTCCTCGATCCTCGCCACCTTTGGCATCCCCGCGACCAGCGCAGAAGGCTACCTCTGGCCCGAGACCTACACCCTGGACAGCACCGAAACGCCCCGGGACCTCGTGCGCCTCATGCTCACCGGTTTTGCCGAGGACTGGGACCCCGCCTGGGACCCGGTGCTCGACTCCCTGAACCTGACCCGGCATGAGGTCGTGACGCTCGCCTCCATCGTCGAGGGCGAAGCCCGCGTGGAGGAGGAACGTCCCGTGATCGCGGCCGTGTACCTCAACCGGCTCCGTCTCGGCATGCCCCTGCAGGCGGACCCCACCATCCAGTATGCCATTGAACGGGCGACCGGCGAGCGGAAGACGCGTCTCTACGAAAAGGACTACGGGTTCGCCTCTCCCTACAACACCTATCTGACGACAGGGCTCCCTCCGGGCCCCGTCAATTCTCCGGGTCGCGCCAGTCTCGCCGCGGTCCTCGCCCCCGCCGATGTCCCCTGGCTCTACTTCGTCGCCCGGGCCGATGGAACCCATGCCTTCAGCCGGACCTACGCGGAGCACATCCGGTCGATCCGGCAGATCCGGCGGGCCGGCGACACCGGGAGGTGACCCGATGAACAAGGTCTTCTCCTCCGCCCGCGAGGCACTCGCCGACGTCCCCGATCACGCGACTCTGCTGGTGGGCGGGTTCGGGCTCTGCGGCATTCCCGAGGCGTGCATCCTGGCGCTCCGGGAGCTGGGACCCGGTGGCCTCACGGTGGTCAGCAACAATGCGGGCACCACCACCCATGGCCTGGTCCACCTCCTCTCGTCGGGGCAGATTCGGAAGATGGTGAGCAGTTACGTGGGAGAGAATGCGGTCTTCGAACGGCTCATGCTCTCCGGCGAACTCGAGGTCGAGCTCGTGCCCCAGGGCACTCTCGCCGAGCGGATCCGGGCGGGAGGAGCGGGTATCCCCGCTTTCTACACCGCCACCGGGGTCGGCACCCTGGTGGCCGAGGGAAAGCCCCATGCGGAGTTCGAGGGCCGCACCTGCATCCTGGAGCGAGGCATCACCGGTGACTTCGCCCTGGTCCATGCCTGGAAGGGGGACACCCTGGGAAACCTGGTCTATCGCAAGACCGCCCGGAACTTCAACCCGGTCATGGCCACCGCGGGCCGGATCACCGTGGCCGAAGTCGAAGAACTCGTGCCCCCCGGCACGATCGATCCCGACCTGATCCACACCCCGGCGATCTACGTCCAGCGAATCGTCCACGTGCCGAACCCGCCCCGCTACATCGAGCGGCGCACGGTCCGCCCCCGATGACATCCGATATCCGCGACCGGATCGTCCGCCGGGCGGCGGCGGAGTTGCTCACCCTGACCCCGGAAACCGGGTACACCGTGAACCTCGGCATCGGCCTGCCGACCCTGGTGGCCAACCATGTCCCCGACGGCGTGCCCGTCGTCCTCCACTCGGAGAACGGCATGCTCGGCGTGGGCCCCTGGCCCCTCGAGGGCGAGGAGGATGCGGATCTGATCAACGCCGGCAAGGAAACAGTCGGGGAACTTCCGGGAACGGCCTACTTCGACAGCGCCCAGAGCTTTGCCATGATCCGCGGCGGACATGTGGCGATGACCATCCTCGGGGCATTGCAGGTGTCCGAGACGGGAGACCTGGCCAACTGGATGATTCCGGGCCGCATGGTGAAGGGGATGGGCGGGGCGATGGATCTTGTCGCGGGAACCCCGCGCATCGTGGTCATCATGGAGCATGTGGCCCGGGACGGGTCCCCCAAGATCCTCCGGGAGTGTACCCTGCCCCTCACCGGAGCGCGCGTGGTGCACCGGATCATCACCGAACGGTGTGTCCTCGATGTGACGCCGTCCGGTCTGGTGGTGGCGGAGATCCTGGAGGGACACACCTGGGAGTCGGTGCAGGAGGGAATCGAACCGAGCTTGAGGGGAGAGAAGTGAGGAAAGTGAGGAGTGAGGAGTGAGAAGTGAGGAGTGAGAGGTGAGTTCTTCTTCCTCTCTCTCCTCTCTCCTCTCCCCTGTCTTCTATTCCCGATAGCGCCGAGCCGCCGCTTCGGGATCGTCCGTTCGGAGAATCCCCGCACTGACCGCCACTCCGGCCCCGAGCTTTTCCCGGGCCCACCGGGCCTCCTCGGGCCGCACGCCTCCGATGAGCACCACCGGACGGTCACCGGCCCGGGCGGCGAGAGCCTGAATGCCGGCCAGCCCCAACGCATCGCCGGCGTCGGGCTTGGTGGTGGTGTGCCGCACCGGGCCGATCCCCCAGTAGTCGGCAGCTGCGGACGCTGCGGCCTCCGCCGCATTCCCGACCGAGGCACCGATCACGAAACCCGCCGGCGCCACCCGGCGGATCACCTCCACCGGGGCGTCGTCCTCTCCCAGGTGCACTCCGGCCGCGCCGCCCGCCAGGGCCACGTCGGCCCGGTCATTCACGAACACCGGGACCGGCACCGCCTCCCGCAGGACCGCCAGCGCCGCGAGCAGGTCCTGGCCTCCGGCACCCTTCCACCGGAGCTGCACCGCCGTCACACCACCGGCCACTCCGGCTACACATCGTGCCACCAGATCGGGCAGATCACCGGCCCGCTGGAGATCGGTCACCAGAAGGAGGCGGAGCGACTCCGCTAGATTTCCCGTCATGATCCCAATGATAGCGGTCCCCCCGAGGAGAACGCGATGACCCTGGCGATGATTCGCGTGTCCGATCGCGGGGCGGCGCGGTGGGCCCGGGGTCACCCCTGGATCTTCCGATCCGATGTCACCGAGGATGCCGGCCCCGCCGGTCTGGCCGACGTACGTGACCCGCGCGACCGCCTCCTCGGAACCGCGCTGCACTCCCCCCGCTCCGAGATCCGGCTGCGCCGCCTCGATGGACCAGGGGTCACGATCGACCGCACCTGGTGGCAGGACCGGATCACCACCGCTTTCCACCGGCGCCGCGGTATCGACGCCACGGCCTTCCGGGTTGTGCATGGCGAGGGGGACGGACTCCCCTCCCTGGTGGTCGACCGGTACGACCGGTGGCTGGTGGTCCAGATCCTCTCGGCCGGGCTCGACACCGTGTCCCCCGTTGTTCTCGATGTCCTCGAAGAGGTGGTGGCTCCGGAGGGGATCCTGCTCCGGAACGATGCCGCGGTTCGGCGGCGGGAGGGACTCGCCGAGGAGGTGATCCTGGCGCGGGGAACCGTTCCGGAGCAGATCGACGTGCGGGAGGGAACCGTTCGGTACCTGGCCGCGCCCTGGACCGGACAGAAGACCGGCGCCTTTCTCGATCAGCGGCCCAACCGGATTCGGGCGGCGGCGTGGTGCCCGCCGGGCGGGCGGGCGCTCGACTGCTTCACCTATCACGGTTCCTTCGCCCTCCACCTGGCCTCGGTGGCCGGGGAGGTCACCGCCATCGACTCGAGCGCCGACGCGCTGGACCGCGCGGAGAGGAACGCGCGCCTCAATGGCATCTCCACCATCCGGTGGGAGCTGGGAGACGTGTTCGAAAAACTCCGGGCCTTCGAGCACACCGGTGCCCGGTTCGAGGCGATCGTGGTCGATCCTCCCGCCTTCGCCAAACACCGGGGAGCCGTGGGCGCCGCCATCCGGGGGTATCGGGAGGTCAACCTGCGGGCCCTGCGGCTCCTCGCGCCGGGCGGGGTGCTGGTCACCGCGTCCTGCAGCTATCACGTGCACCGCCCCGCGTTCTGGGATGTTGTCGCGGCCGCCGCGTCCGACAGTGGCCGACGGGTCACCGTGCTGGAACATCTCGGTCAGGGGGTGGACCATCCCGAGTGCCTCACCATCCCCGAGACGGGATACCTGAAGGGCCTCATCCTTCGGGTGGACTGAGGGAATCGCGGAGGCCATTCGCGGGATCTGCGCAACAAAGTCTACTCCGGAACGGGGGAATGTCTTACTTTGTGTCCATGCTGTCTGCCGGCACCCCCCTGGGTCATCGTGCCGCGGTGCTCTCCCCTCGGCGCCTGGTAAGGGGACGCTCCGCGTGCTGACCCAGACCGACCTGATGACCGGTCGCCGTGCCGTCCGCCCCCAGCCCTCGCTCCGCCAGCAGTACCAGGAATACCTCATGCAGCGCATCGAGGCCTACAAGAACTCCCTCCCCCGGGAGGAGTTGCTGCGTCTGGGGGACGAGGCAGCGACCGAACTGCAGGCCGCCACAGAGGGCCAGTTCCCGCTGACCGAAGTGCTCATGCTGGAGACGGTGGACCAACTCATCATTCAGCGGCTGGGGCTCGGCTCCTATCGGCGGTGGAAGGGCCGCCTGATCACACTGCGTGCCGCCCAGCGGGAGCCGACTCACTGGAGCCTCCCCTCGCGGCACCCCGTGGCTCAGCTGGTTCCCCGCCTCGAGGCCGGGGATCACGTGATCACCGTGGGGAGTGGCACCGAGGCGAGCGCCTGCCTCCTGGCGGCCTGGGAGGTGCCGGTGACCTTCCTGGCCGGCACTCTCTCCGCCGTCGAGCAGGTCGAGACCCGCATCGCCGGGGAATCCCTCGGCGCCCAGTTCCAGGCCTTCGTGGCTCAACTGGGCGAGTGGCTGCCCCTGCTCGAACCCGCCTGCCTCATCGTGGTGGACGCCACCACCCTGGGTGAGTTGCAGGCGGGACAGCGCCGCCGTCTCCTCCATGCCCTGCAGGAGGTCACCCTGCCGGGCGGACTGCACCTGATCATTCCGGGCAAGCAGGGCACCGCGCCGGAGGGGTACCTCTCTCACTATGCCCAATGGGAGCGCATCCCCATCGCCGACGCCCGCCTGGGGAATGAGGGGCACGCACTCCTCCTCTCGGCGCCCTCCGGGACGGAAGGAGCCCTCCACAACCGCCCCGTACAGGGCGGTAGGCGGTAGTCCCTTACGGACAAGATTGAACACAAAACGGCAACAATATTTGGGGCGCCCCCCGGACACCCGCTCCGGCCGTGCGTGTGACGGCGTCTGTGACGGCATCCCACTTGGGGCTCTTCAGGGTTT